>JBIPNO010000033.1:0-65178 GCA_044372775.1 Haloferula sp. | reverse complement strand
TCGAGAATCACAACAAGAACCCCAAGCCGTTCGTCTGGACTGCCACACCCGAGAAGATCTTCAACAAAATCACCGAGGCATTTTCTTAAATGGACTTAGCGCGCAGGACACTAGCCGACGACCCTCACCTCGTCCGCCTGCACGATCTTCCGCACGCCGCTTTCGTCGCGCAGCAAAAGCTCTCCCCCTTCGCCGATCCCCACCATCTCTCCTGTGAGAATCCGGTCCGCACAGGTCATCCGCACCCGCTTGCCGGTCAGAGCGCAGCGCTCGCGCAAGTTCCTCAGCAGCTCTTCGAAGCGGCCGCCAATGCAGGGAGCCCAGACTTGCAGCCTCTCCAACACCGCTGCCAACACCGCCGCCCGCGCGGGTGCCTCGCCGCGTTCGATCGCCAGCGAAGTCGCGCAATCTTCCAGCGCCGCGGGAAACTCGCGCACCCCGACATTGATACCGACACCCACGACCACGAAATCCTCGCCCGCCTCGACCAAAATCCCGCAGGCCTTGCGCCCGCGGATCCACAGGTCATTCGGCCATTTCACCTCCGCGAAGACCCCGAAGCGGTCCAGCGCCTCGGACACCGCCAGCCCCGCCGCCAGCGACAGCCGCGGCCACAGCGCCTTCATCTCCGACGGTCGTAGTAGCACCGAAAACGCCAGCCCTTCGCCCGGAGGACAAACCCATGCCGCCCCGCGCCGGCCGCGGCCCGCATCCTGCCGCTCCGCCACCACCACCAGGCCCGCCGCCGCCCCGTCGCGCGCGGCGGTGCGGACGTCGTCGTTGGTCGACCCCGTCGCCTCGCGGAAATCCAGCCGGTAGCCCTCCGGCAGCTCCACCTCCTGCCACTCGCTCTTCATTCGTGCGTCACGAAATCCAGAGCCAGATCCAGCGCCTTCGCCGAGTGGGTGATCGCGCCGACCGAGATGAAATCCACGCCGGTATCCGCAATGCCGGCCACCGTGTCGAGGTTCACCCCGCCGCTCGCCTCCAAGCGCGGGTTCGCCTGGTCGCCACGCAGCCCGACCGCCAGCCGCAACTCATCCAGACTCATGTTGTCGAGCAGCAGGTAATCGACACCATCCAGATCCAGAAAAGCCTTCACCTGCTCCAATCGATCGGCCTCCAACTCGACCTCGACCGCCGGATGATCCGTCTTCAGTCGCCGGATCGCTTCCTGAAGCTCCTCCAATCGCCCCTCCGCGACGAGATGGTTGTCCTTCACCATCACCCGGTCATAGAGCCCCATCCGGTGATTCGTCCCGCCGCCGTGAAGCACCGCTTGTTTGTCGAGCAGCCGCCAACCGGGGATCGTCTTCCGCGTATCCAGGATCTCCGCGGAAGTCCCGCGGACTTCGTCGACATAGCGCCGCGTCGCGCTGGCCACCCCGCTCATCCGCTGCATGAAATTCAACGCCGTCCGCTCCGCCGTCAGCACCGATCTCGACGGGCCTTCGATCTTCATCACGTAGGCTCCTGCGGAAATCCGGTCGCCGTCGTTCACCAGCAGCGTCGCCTCGATCGCCGGGTCCACCTTGCGGAAAACCTCCAGCGCCACCTCGCCGCCCGACAGCACCCCGGCTTCCCGCGCCACGATGAACGCCGTCGAACGCCGCTCCGCCGGCACGAAATACAAGGACGTCAGGTCCCCCGCCCCGATGTCCTCCGCCAGGGCCGCCTCGATCAATCGCTCCACGGTCATTTCCACGCCGCAACGCTAAGCGGCTGCCACCGGCCCGGGCAATCCATCATTCATGAGCCTCACCGACCACGCTCACCACGATCTCCCGCCGGTGCGGCGCGCGGCGGTGCTCGAACAGGAAAATCCCCTGCCAGGTCCCCAAGGCCATCCGCCCGCGGAGGATCGGGATCACCTCGCTGGTCCGTGTCAGCGCCATCCGGATGTGGCTCGGCATGTCGTCCGGCCCCTCGTCGGTATGGACGAACCACGGCGTGCTCTCCGGCACCAGCCGCTCGAAGAATTCCTCCAAATCCCGCCGCGCGCTCGGATCGGCATTCTCCATGATCACCAGGCTGGCCGAGGTGTGGCGGACGAAAACCGTCACCGTCCCGGTCGCGATCCCGCTCCGCTCGACGATCCCCGCGACGTCCCCGCTGATCTCGTAGGTTCCCTTGCCCCGGGTCCGGATTTCAAAGGCTTCGGCATGCGCGCTCACGGGGCCGATATGAGCCTTCCAAGCCCGCTCCGCAATGACGCAGCGGCACGACTTTGTGATCGAATCGCCGCTCCAGCACGGTAGCCATGCCCCATGATGAAAAGCACCCTGCTCCTCCTCGCCGCCGCCCTCCCGGTCCTCGCCGCCCCGCTCCCCATCGCCATCGGCACCAATACCGGCGGCAGCGGCATGAGCGAAGGCATCTATCTGTCGACCTTCGACCCCGAGAACGGCGCGTTCGGCGAAGTGAAGCTCGGCGCGAAGTATCAAGGCCCCGGCTTCCTCACCCTCCATCCGACCAAGCCCCTGCTCTACTCGGTCGGCCGCTCCGAAGCCCATCCGAAAGGCAGCCTCGCCGTCTTCAAGCTCGGCGAGACCCTGGAGTTCCTCGCCGAAACCTCCGCCCAAGGCGCCAACCCGTGCCACCTCGCCATCGACGCCACCGGCAAGGTCCTCGCCGCCGCGAACTACAGCGACGGCAGCACCTCCACCGTCCTACTCGACAATGCCGGCCTGCCCGCCACTCCCGGCTTCTCGATCAAGGTCGACGGCAAGGGTCCGCGCACCGACCGCCAGGACGGCCCCCATGCCCACGGCGTGTATTTCCGCGGCAAGCACCTGCTCGTCCCGGACCTCGGCATCGACAAGGTGCTGACCTTCACCGTCGATCCCGCCACGGCCAAATCCACCACCCCCGAGCCCGCCGCCTGGTCCGGCACGCCCGGCGCCGGCCCGCGCCACATGGATTTCTCGCCCGATGGCAAGCACGCCTACGTCGTCAACGAACTCGATAACACCGTCACCGCCTGCGCTTTCAACGCCGCCGACGGCACCCTGAAAACCCTCCACAGCGTCCCCACCCTGCCCGCCGGCTGGGAGGGCAGGAACTCCACCGCCGAAATCGAAGTCCACCCGAACGGCAAGTTCGTTTACGCCTCCAACCGCGGCCACGACAGCATCGCGGTGTTCTCCCGCGACGCCGCCACCGGCAAGTTGACCCAAGTCCAAGTCGCTCCCTGCGGCGGAAAAGTCCCCCGCCATTTCAAGATCTCCCCCGACGGCAAGTGGCTGCTCTGCGCCCACCAGGACTCGAACACCCTCGCCTCCCTGCCGCTCGATCCCGCCACCGGCAAACTCGGCGCACCCGCCGCCACCACCAGCGCCCCGAACCCGATCTGCATCCTGTTCCTCCGCTGAGTCTCCAGCATTTGTCCCAACGGGACTGCGGCTCAAAGCCCAGGGTTGCGAGGAACGAGCTACCCTGGGTCGCCGCGTCTGGAATTCCTACGCCGAAGGTGTTGTGGGCGAGCGGTTCCTAGGCCATCTCGGGACCACCCCGTCCACAACCTCCTTGAGGTAGCCATTCTCTGCCGGTTCCACCCGGGGTAGCTCGTTCCTCGCAACCCCGGGCTTCGCTACTGGAGTCCCGTTGGGACATCGATTCACTGGAAAGCCTCGGACAAAGGGAGTCACCCGCTACAGCGCTTCGAGGTCTCCAGCATTTCCTCCCACCTCCGCTCTTGGCGTGGGGCTCGGGCCGCCTACAGTCCGCCCATGTCATCGACTTTCGGCCACGCCTTCCGCATCCATACTTTCGGCGAATCGCACGGCGGCGGCGTGGGCGTGATCATCGACGGCGTCCCGCCCCGCGTTCCGCTCACCGTGGAAGAAATCCAGCACGAACTCGACCGCCGCCGCCCCGGCCAGAGCGAGATCGTCACCCCGCGCAAGGAGGCCGACAAAGCCGAGATCCTCTCCGGCCTGATCGAAGGCATGACCCTCGGCACCCCGATCGCCGTGGTCGTCCGCAACGAGGACCAGCGGCCCGGCGCCTACGACGAGATGGCCGTGAAATACCGGCCGTCCCATGCCGACTACACCTACGACGCGAAATACGGCATCCGCGCCCTCTCCGGCGGCGGCCGTGCCTCGGCCCGCGAAACCATCGGCCGCGTCGCCGGTGCCGCGGTCGCCATGAAAGTCCTCCAGCACCTCACGCCGGGCATCGAAGTCCTCGCCTGGGTCAAGTCGATCCACGACCTCAATGCGAACGTCGATCCGTCCACCGTCACCCGCAGCGACATCGAGGGCAACATCGTCCGCACCGCCGACCCGGCGATGGTCGAGCCGATGATCGAGCGCATCAAACAAGTCCGCGGCGAGGGCAACTCGATCGGCGGCGTCGTCGAGTGCGTCATCCGCAACTGCCCGCCCGGCCTCGGCGAACCGGTCTTTGACAAACTGGAAGCCGAACTCGCCAAGGCCATGCTTTCCCTCCCCGCCACCAAGGGCTTCGAGATCGGCTCCGGCTTCGCGGGCACCCTTCTCACCGGCCGCGAACACAACGACCCCTTCCGCATGGTCGATGGCAAGGTCCGCACCACCAGCAACCGCTCCGGCGGCATCCAGGGCGGCATTTCCAACGGCGAGGACATCGTGTTCCGCGTCGCTTTCAAGCCGACCGCCACCATCATGACCTCCCAGGAAACGGTCACCAGCGGCGGCGAAAACACCGATCTCGCCGGCCGCGGCCGCCACGACGCCTGCGTGCTGCCGCGCGCCGTCCCGATGGTCGAGGCGATGGCCGTCCTCGTCGTCTGCGACCACCTCCTGCGCCAGCGCGGCCAGGTCGGCGGCTTCCCGGCCCCGGAGGCATGAGAGAGAATTATAGCCAGTCCGGTGGTTCGCGGCAGACTGATCTCACCGCGAAACCACGCGAAACGACGCAAAATCTAACAGCCAAAGCGCCGGCGGCTTCCGTTTCTTCAGCTTCTTCAAATTTCGCGCCCTTTCGCGTCTTTTCGCGGTTCACGCCTTTTCGTGAGCCTACCGGTTCGCTCGTCCCGACCCCATGAAAGACCTCCTCGCCGCGCTCGACCTCCAGAGCATCCCGCAGATCAGCCTCGGGACCGCGGCGCTGTTGATTTTCGGTGCCTGCGCCAGCCTCGCCGTCCTCCGCGGCCTGCTGCGGATCCTCTTCGGCTCGCTCGTCCTCTGCGCCAGCGGCTTCGCCGGCTTCTTCGCCTGGCGCCACGCCCCGGCCATGGCCAGCGGCCTCACCGGCCGGGAAATGCCATGGCTTTCCCTCGCCGCGCCCGCCTTCACCGCCCTCGTCACCTTCCTCCTGCTGCGCCTGCTGCTGCGCTTCGCCACCCGCCCCTTCGGCAAGCCCGACCCCGAAGTCGCCGAAAAAAACCGCAAGTCCCCCGTCCGCTGGGCCTTCACACTCCTCTTCAGCCTCGTCCCCGCCTCGCTGCTCTGGTTCACCGGCGCCACCGCCCTGCGCAACGTCGGCTCGGTCGCCGAGATCCGCCGCTACGTCGACGGCCCCGACGCCGCGCCCGCCCGCTCCGCCTTCCTTGCCGAGCTGAAGGCATCGATCGACCGCGCCCTGCCCGCCGACTGGTTCGCCCGGCTCGACCCCCTCGCCGGCGAAGCCCGCGTCACCCTCGCGAAACTCATCGCGCTCGGTGACAGCACCACCCCACCCAAGGCCATCCCCGTGCTCGAAGAGCCCGAACTCCGGACCCTCATCCTGCACGACCCCGAGCTCCGCGCCCTCGCCAAGGCCGGCCGCTACGCCGACATCCTCCGCGACCCCCGCCTCGACCACATCATCGCGAACCCGGATCTGAAAAAACTCCTCGAAGACCTGCGCCTCTAGCCGGTCCCTGATGGGAAGCGGGACATTTCTCCCGTCTTGCCCCCCACCCCGGCTCCGCCCACACTACGGCCGCGCCGCACCATGAATGTCAGCCCCTACAAGCGTTTCGAGAAAGCCTTCAAACGCGCCTACCTCAAGCCGCTCATCCTCCTCCGCTACGGCACGCTCCGCCCGGAACGCGCCAAGCTCCATGGCTGCGAGCACTGGATCTATATCGATGCCGCCGACCCCTGCGCCCGCAAAAAGGTCATCGAGGAACCCCTCCGCGGCAAAGTCTCCGACAACCTGATCTTCTGGCGCGACTTCAACCGCCACCTCAATCCCGACCTGATCGTCGACGTCGGCTTGAACTACGGCGAGTGCCTGTTCGGCACCGACTACGAGTCGAACGCCACCCTCTACGGCTTCGAAGCCAACCCGCGCCTCATCCCGCACCTTGAGAAGAGCAAGGCCGACCACCCCGCCGGCCCGCGGATGACGATCACCAACTGCCTGGTCGCCGACGCTCCGGCCGATGACATCCCCTTCTTCGTCAATCCCGACTGGAGCGGCAGCTCCTCCGCCGTCCGCGAAATGAACACGCGCCCGCAGACCCTCGAGTTCAAGCTTCCCGCCCGCCCGATCGACTCGGTCGTCCCGCTCGATGCCGCCCGCGGCAAGACCCTCCTCTTCAAAATGGACATCGAGGGCTACGAAAGCAAAGCCCTCCGCGGCTTCGTCGAGACCCTCGCCTCGGTCGCCCGCTCGGTAGGCTTCATCGAGTTCGACGCCCAATACATCACCTGGGCCGGCCAATCGCCGCCCGAATACCTCGGCTGGCTCCAGCAGCGCTTCCACACCTACCGCGTCGCCAGCATCAAGGCCAAGACGCTCAAGAAGGTGGAAGGCTTCGCCGACCTGCCGAAGCTCCACGGCGACCCGAACCGCGTCCACACCGACCTCGTCCTCGTCGGCAAGCAGTCACCCGACAACTGGCTCGCCCCGGAGTGGTCGATCGTTGAATCCAAAGCAGGTGCCGCGTGATCCCCGAACTCCCCGCTGACACCCTGGCGGAAGTCCTTTCGCTGGCCGACGACCTCGACGCGCTGCTGACCCGCAAACCGCGGACCAAGGGCACCCCTTTCGACGAGCGCCGCCACGCCCTGTTAGAAAGGCACCTCGGCCATCCGCTCAAGGTCCCCGTCGAGCCGCTCACCTGCATCGGCGACAGCAACACGATGTTCTTCGCCGGAGCCGAGCGCCTGCGCTTCGTCCGCTACCGCCGCAGCGCCTTCTGGAAACCGCACTGGATCAACCGCGGCCTCGACCTGCTGCCCTGCTTCCGCGTCTTCCACGTCGGCCCCGCCACCGCGTGGAAAGCCGGCGATCCCGGCTCGTCGACCCGTTCGCGCGAGAAAATCGAGATCCTGCTCAAGAAGGACCTCAAGCCCGGCAGCCGCGTGCTGCTTTCCTTCGGCGAGATCGACTGCCGCATCCACATGGCCAAGGCGGTGATCGCCGGCGGCCGGATCGATGAGGTCGTCGAAAAGACCGCCGCGAAATTCGTCCAGCTCCCGCAAGCCATCGCTGCCCGCGGCTTCCGGCCCGTCGTCTGGGGCCCGCCGCAGATCATCCCGAAGGACGAAAGCCTCACCAGCCCGACCTTCCCCTTCATCGGTTCCTGGGAACTCCGCCGCGACATCACCTACGCCTACACCGCCAGGCTCCGCGAGCATTGCGAAAAGGCCGGCATCCCGATGATCGCCCTCGCCGGCCTCTACCATCCGCCCGCGGAAAAGGCCGACATCAAGCTCTTCCACGACAGCACCCACCTCTCCCAACGCCTGATGCCGCTGGCACTCACCGAGCTGCAGAATGCCGGAGTAATCCTCCAGCCATGAAGCCACCTTCCCTAAGGAGCGGGGACACTCCTGTCCCCCGCCGAGCCCGGCGCCCTAACAGAGCTATAGAAAGCCGGCGTCCTCCTCCAGCCATGAAGCAACCTTCCTTAAGGAGCGGGGACACTCCTGTCCCCAGCCGAGCCCGGCCCTGACGACAAGAGTGTCGTCGCTCCTTAACTTCCCTGCCCGACCCTTGCTCTTCAATTCCTACACCTTCCTGATCGCCTTTCTGCCCCTCGTGGTGGCGGGCTTTCTCCTGCTACGGCAAGCGCCGTACCGGGCCGGAGTGTGCTGGCTGGTCCTCGCCAGCCTGGTGTACTACGGCTGGTGGAATCCGGCCGACCTGTGGATCATCGGCGCGTCCTGCGTCGCCAATTTCTTCTTCGGCCGCCACCTCGCCGGCCACCGCCGCTCCGCCGCGGGAAAGGCGATGCTCACCCTCGGCGTGACCGCCAACCTGGCACTGCTCGGCTGGTTCAAGTACTCCGGCCTCTTCGCCAAAACCCTCGCCGCGCTCGGTGGTGATCCCGGTTCCTTCGTCTCGCTCGCGCTGCCACTCGGCCTGTCCTTCTTCACCTTCCAACAGATCGCCTACCTGGTGGACGCCTTCCGCGGCGAGACGGAGGAATACCACTTCACCGACTACCTGCTCTTCGTCACCTTTTTCCCTCAGCTCGTCGCCGGCCCCATCGTCCACCATCGCGAGATGATGCCGCAGTTCCGCCAGCCGTGGACCGGCTGGCACCGCCATCTGCCGGTGGCCATCGGTTTCCTGGCCATCGGGCTCTTCAAGAAAGTCGTCATCGCCGACAATGCCGCCCTCGTCGCCAACCCGCTCTTCCATTTCGCCGCCCATGGCGACCGGTCTCTAACAATCGTCGAGGCCTGGATCGCGGCGACGAGTTACGGCTTGCAGATCTACTTCGATTTCTCCGGCTACTCCGACATGGCCATCGGCGCGGCGCGGCTATTCGGGATCCGCCTGCCGGTCAATTTCAACTCGCCCTACAAGGCCACGTCGGTGATCGACTTCTGGCGGCGCTGGCACATCACACTGTCCCGCTTTCTCCGCGACTACCTGTACATCCCGCTCGGCGGCAGCCGCTGCGGCAAGGTCCGCCGCTACGGCAACCTCCTCCTCACCATGCTGCTCGGCGGCTTCTGGCACGGCGCCGGCTGGACCTTCCTGCTGTGGGGCGGCCTCCACGGGATCTATCTCTGCCTCAACCACGGCTGGCGCTGGCTGCGGCAGAACCTGGCAGCCCCGGCGATCCCGAAACCGCTCGGCGTGGCGCTGACCTTCGTCGCGGTGATCGTCGCCTGGGTCCCCTTCCGCGCCGGGAACTTCGAACTCGCTCCCGGCGGCTCCGCGGCCGACGCCTGGGCGGCCACCCGCTCGATCCTCGGCCCGATGTTCGGCTTCGCCGGCTTCGAAGGCTGGCCCGCCAAGGCCAACCGCATCGTGGCCACCGCGGAGCCGCTCAAGCTGCTGCCCGCCCTGCTCGCCTGCTGGCTGCTGCCCAACACCCAGGAAATCTTCCGCCGCTATCGTCCCGCGCAGTTTCCCGACCGCCGCGAGATGCCGCCCCGCTCGCCGAATCGCCGCTACCACTGGCGGCCGACCTGGCCCTTCGCCCTCGCCACCGTCCTGCTGCTCGTCGTCATCGGCCTGGAGTTCGACAAGGTCAGCGAGTTCATCTACTTCCAATTCTGACCCGTGCGCGCGCTCCGCCGATACCAACGAGGCTTCCTGCTGCTGATCGCCGCGGTCCTGGCAGCCGGTGCTTTGCTGAACTCTTGGGCCGACCCGTGGCGGGTGATCCGTGCGCCCTGGTCGGCGCAACGGTTGGAGCCTTACCGCGCGATCGACAAGGACTGGACCCGCACCGCCAAGGCCGGCCTCGCCGCCTCCGGCCCCTGGGACGCCGCGCTGCTCGGCTCGTCGCGGGTCGACATCGCCCTTGATCCCCGCCACCCGGCCTTCGAGGGCATGCGCTGCGTCAACCTCGGCCTGAACGCCGGGCTGCTCGACCAGAACCACCCGATGTTCCGCTATTTCATGGAGCAGCAGTCGCCGCGCTTGCTGGTGCTGGCGATCGATGCCGCCGACCTCAGCACGCCTTTGCCCCGGCTCAATGTCACCGACTTCGCGATCTCCCCACTGGCCCCCGACGCCGATCCGGTCGAGCGCGCGCTGCGCCACCGGCTCGGCATCTCCACCACCGCCGCCACCTTCGGCGTGCTCGGCCGCGCCCTCCGCGGCACCCCGGCGGAGCACACGCCGGAAGGCTTCCGGCGCGAGGCGGCCTTCCCGGAGAACCAGCGGCAACTGATCGCCTCGCTCTACCTTTCGACCACCGTGCAAATGGCCCGCAGCCACATCCGCCACGGCCGGATCACGGCGGAAAAGATCGCGATGCTCGAAGAAATCGTCGCCCGCTGCCGCGAGGAGAACACCCGGCTGGTCATCTTTTTCACGCCGAACCACGCCCTATTCCAACTCGCCTTCCGCGAACTCGGCGACCCGGATGCCTATTTTGAGAAAGACCGCCGCGCCCTCGCCGAGCTGGCCGCGAGGGCCAATGCCGCCGCCCCCGGAGCCCCGCCGGTGGAGGTCTGGGACTTCCTCGACGGCCATCCGCTCAATTCCCCGCCTCTCCCGCCGGCCGAAGATCCCGGATCGCACCTTGACGGATGGATCGATCTCTTCCATGCCACCCCCGACATCGGCCGCCTGATGCTCGACCGCCTCAAGGGCCCGGGCTCCTACGGCGAACGGCTCACCCCGGAGACCATCGATGCCCGCGTGGAGCAAGTCCGCGCGCAACTCGAAGCCTACGCCACCCGCCACCCGGACGACCTCGCGTTCCTGAAGAAGTCCCTCGCCAAATTCCAATCCGCACCGCTGAAGTGACCCGCGCCGTCGTCGCCATGATCAAAGGAGGGCTGGGAAACCAGCTCTTCGCCTACGCGGCCGCCCGCGCCTACGCCATCCGCACCCGCCGCGAGCTGTGGCTCGATGACGTGTCCGGCTTCACCCGCGACGGCTACGGCCGCTCCTTCAAACTGGGCCAGTTCCCCGTCGCCGCCCAGCTCGCCCAGCCCCGCTGGCGCCTCGGCGACCCGAAGGGCCTCAAGCACAAGGCGATCCGCTCCTTCAACAAGATCCTGCCGAACCCGCTCCGCTCCTACCTCGCCGAGGAAAGCGACAAGCCGGAAGACCAGCTCACCGGCTTCATCAGCAACCGCCAGATCGTCCGCCTCAACGGCTACTGGCAGAGCGAGAAATACTTTGCCGAACGCGCGTCCACGATCCGCACCGAGCTCCAACCGCCGCCCTTCGCCGAAGGCAGCGCCGACGCCGACCTCGAGGCCGAGCTGTCATCCACCCCCTCGGTCTTCATCCACATCCGTCGCGACCGCTACTCGCCGCGCCTCGGCTCCGGCTACTACGACTCCAGTATCACCTCCGCGCTCTCGATGCTCGGCGGCTGCCAGTTCTTCGTCTTCGGCGACGATCTGGAATGGGCGCAGCAGTACCTCGACTTCCACGGCGCGCCGGTCCGCTACGTCTCCGACGGCAGCGCCGACGAACTCCGCGACTTCCGCCTGATGGCCGCCTGCCGCCACGCCATCGTCGCCAACAGCTCCTTCAGTTGGTGGGCCGCCTGGCTGCGCCGCAATGCCGACAAGCGCGTCTGGACCCCCAACAACCCCGGCTGGCCGATCAAGCCCGCCTCCGAGTGGACCAAGGTCCCCAACCGCCTCGAGCATTAGGCCCCGCAGGGGGAGCGCCGACTTCAGTCAGCCTGGCCAGGGTCACCACCGCGGTCCCCTCGATCATGCCGCTTTTCCTTCTGGTCTCCAGCCTCTTGTCTCTGGTTTCTAAAGCCCATGTTCCTCGGCCTCGATTCCTCCACCCAGTCGCTTTCCGCCCTCGTCATCGACCCCGCCAGCGGCGCGATCGTCCGCGAGGTCTCGGTGAACTTCGGCAGCGCCCTGCCCGCCTACTGTTCTCCCAGCGGCTTCATCCCCGGCGGCAAGGACGGCGAAGTCCACGCCGACCCGCGGATGTGGATGGAAGCGATCGACCTCGTCTTCGCGCAGCTCGCCGACGGCTTCGACCTCTCGCAGATCACCGCCCTCGCCTGCTCCGGCCAGCAGCACGGCTCGCTCTACTTCGACGACACCTTTGAGTCGCGGCTCGCTTCGCTGAAAGCCGCCGAATCCCTAGAAGGCCAGCTTTCCGGTGCCCTCACCCGCGCCACCGCGCCGATCTGGATGGACACTTCCACCGGTGCCGAGTGCGCCGAGATCGCCGCGGCGGTCGGCGGCAATGCCGAGGTCTGCCGAAAGTCCGGCTCGATCGCCGTCGAGCGCTTCACCGGCCCGCAGATCCGCCGCTTCTTCAAGCAGGACCCCGCCGCCTACGAAAAGACCGCCGTCATCCACCTCGTCAGCTCTTTCGTCGGGTCCGTGATGGCCGGCAAGTCGATCGCCATCGACCACGGCGATGGCGCGGGCATGAACCTGCTGAACTTGCAGACGCTCGACTGGGACGACGCCCTGCTCGACGCCACCGCGCCCGGTCTCCGCGCCAAGCTCCCGCCCGCCGCTGCCGGCACCACCCTCGCCGGCTTCGTGTCGGAATACTTCGTCGAGAAATTCGGCATGTCGCCCGACTGCCAGGTCGTCCTTTCCACCGGCGACAACCCCTCGTCGCTGGTCGGCATGGGCGCGACCGCGCCGGGCACCATCGTCATCTCGCTCGGCACCTCGGACACCTTCTTCGCCGCGATGGAAAAGCCGGTCACCGACCCGCAGGGCTTCGGCCACGTGTTCGGCAATCCGGCCGGCGGCTTCATGTCGCTGATCTGTTTCCGCAACGGCTCGCTCGCCCGCGAGGCGCTGCGCGACGCCTTCGGCCTCGACTGGTCCGCCTTCGACAAGGACGGCCTGGCCCTCACCCCGGCCGGCAACGGTGGCCAATTGATGCTGCCCTTCTTCGGTCCCGAAATCACCCCGCGCCGCGACTTCGACGGCCCGGTGAGAAACTTCCCCGCCGATGCCCCCGCGCCGGTCCAGGTCCGAGCCCTGCTCGAAGGCCAGTTCCTCAACATGCGCCTCCACAGCCAGTGGATCGGCGAAAAGGCCGGCTTGATCCGGCTGACCGGCGGTGCCTCGCAGAACGACGGCATCGCACAACTGGTCGCGAACATCTTCCAAGCCCCGGTCGAGCGCTTCGCCATCGCCAACGGTGCCGGCCTCGGTGCCGCCCTGCGCGCCGCCCACGCCTGCGGCCATGACTTGGCCCGCCTGAGCGCCGACTTCTGCAAGCCCGCCGCAGGATCCCGGTTGGAGCCCGACACCTCGCTTGCATCGACCTACGCCGACGCGCTCGCCGCCTTCAAGGCCATGCTCTGAAACAGAGCGACAAAGCCTCCATCCGGTTTCTAACCATTTGGTTACGCGGGGCGGTCTTGCCGTCATGAGGGCTTACGGGTTTTCTCCGGAGCCTCCCCGTTTCAAATGGACATCCTACTGGTTGAAGACGAACCCCAGCTCGCCGGACAGGTGAGCCGGGCCCTGGTGCGTGACGGACATGCCGTGACCCATGCCGGCGACGGGCCCTCGGCGTTGGAAGCCGTGACGGGAAAACACTTCGACCTGGCCCTGCTGGACGTCAACCTGCCGGGCTTCGACGGCTTCGAGCTGCTGGGGAAAATCCGCCAGGCCGGCCTGCCGGTGCGGGTGCTGATGCTGACCGCACGGTCGGAGGTCGGCGACCGGGTGGCCGGCTTGAAAGCCGGGGCGGACGATTATCTGACCAAGCCCTTCGCGCTGGAGGAACTGCTGGCCCGGGTGGAAGTGCTCGGCCGACGGAACGGCAGCGCGCCTGAAGTGCCGGAACCGGTGTTGCGCGTCGGCGCGATCTCGATGGACGTGGCCAAGCGGCGGGTGACGCGGGGCGACGAGCGGGTGGAGCTTTCGCCGCGGGAGTACGAGGTGCTGACCGTCTTCATGCGCGAACCCGGCCGGACCTTCTCCCGCGACGAGATCTGCGAACGGATCTGGGAACGCGAGCATGAGTATGACACGCGGACCGTGGAGATCTTCATCATGCGGCTGCGCAAGAAGCTCGATCGCCCGGGAACCGAGTCGGTGATTGGCACGGTGCGCGGCGTCGGCTATGTGATGCAGCCACCCCGATGAAGAAATGGTCCCTCAAGGTGAAAGTCGGCGTCTATGCCGCGCTGCTCACCATGGTGGCCCTGGTCGCGGGCGCGGCGGTGCTGATGCCGGTGCTGTATTTCCACCAGATCGCGCAGCTCGACGAGACACTGAAGAACGATGCCGACGAGTTCCTGCGGGACCTCAAGTATTTCAAGGGCGCGCCGGTGGACCCGCGGCGGCCGCTGGCCAAGAGATTCATCCCGATCTCCTTGCAGACCCGCTATCTGGTGGTCGAAGGACCCGAGGGGCAGATCCTCTACCGCTCGAACAACCTGCGCGGGGCGGATCTCGAAGGAGAGCCCGGGCAGACGCGGACGGTCGAAATGTTCGGGCGGAATTGCCGGATCGGTGCCTGGCAGGAGGGCAATTACCTGGTCCGCATCGGCACCCGCCTTGGGACGATCGAAGGCTTCCAGCGCGACCTGCGGCGCGGCTTGCTGTTCGCGCTGCCGGTGGTCGGGCTGGTGGTGTTCTTCGGCGGCCACTGGCTCGGCCGGCGGGCGGTCGCGCCGGTCGCGGACCTCAGCGCGGCGGCGGAACGGATCAGTGCCGCGGCCCCGCAAGAGCGTCTGCCGATGCCGGCGACCAACGACGAGATCGCGCGGCTGACGGAAGTGCTGAACCGCAGCTTCGACCGCCTGCAGTCGTCGTATGAATCCGCGACGCGATTTTCGGCCGACGCCTCCCACCAGCTCAAGACCCCGGTGGCGGTGCTGCGCGCGGGACTGGACCACCTTTCGCGGGAGACCGGTCTAACAGGTCCGCAGGCGGCGGAGGTCGCGGTGCTGCGGCAGCAGACGCGGCGGCTGACCGCGCTGATCGATGACCTGCTGCTGCTGGCCCAGGCGGATGCCGGGCGGCTGGCCTTGGAGGCGGAGGAGATCGACGTGGTCCCGCTGATCGCCGCGGCGGAGGACGACTTGCAGGCGCTGGTGCACGACCGAGGGATCCGGGTGGAGCACGATTTGCCGGCATCGCTGATCGCGAAGGCCGACCGGCGGCGGGTGATGCTGGTCTTGCAGAATCTGGTGGAGAACGCCGCGAAGTACACGCCGGACGGTGGCTGGGTGAAAGTCGGTGCGCGTTACGAAGACGACTCGGCGGTGGTCAGCGTGGCGAACAGCGGCGCGGCGATTCCCGAGGAAGTGCGGGAGGAAATCTTCGAACGCTTCCGCCGCGGCCCGGCGGTCGGCGAGAACGTCCGCGGCCACGGCCTGGGGCTGAACATCGCCCGCGAACTGATCCGCGCCCACGGCGGCGACTTGCGGCTGGTGCGGGCGGACGAAGGCTGGATCGAATTCGAATTCCGGCTGCCGGAGGCGGAGCGCTGACTTCAGTCGGCGAGGGTGGTCTTACCGCGGCACGACCGCACGCGACTGCTCCGCCGCCAATTCGTTGCGCGAGCTTTCCGGAAGGCTGTCCCAGTTCGTCTGGAGCCAGTCCTGCGCGCCTTCGTCGTCCTGCTTGCGCCATTCGCGGAAATAGCGGGAAAGCGCCTCGTTGCGGGCTTTTTCCGAAGTCATGCCGAGCGCGAGATCCATCGTGTCCGGCAGGTTGGTTTCACTCAGCACGTCGCCGAGGCTGCGGCGGGCCTGGTCGCCGAAAGGGCTGGCCGGGGTATTCACCAGCCAATCGCGCATCCCCACCGGATCGGTTCCGGCCCAGGAATAAAGCGCGCCGGAAATGCCCTCGCTGGCCTCCGCGGCGGGCAGCGTGCCGAGCCATTCGAGCGCGGCCTGCGGTTCGATCGCGCCCCAGGTGGTGCCGATGTGGGCGACCACCTCGCGCCGGGTTTCTCCCGATGAAATCGACCGGCTCCACTCCACCGCGGCGTTGATGTCGCTGGCGGCCCAGATGGTGGCGAGCGTGGCGGCGGCCTCGTCCTTCGCCGGACCTTCCGCCATCTTGGTGATCCAGCCCGCGGTCTCGGCCGGGTTGGTGGTGGCCCAGACATCGGCGATGGCGATGACCAGATTGAGCTGCTCTCCGGAGGCGATCTCGTCCTTGAAAATCTCCGCCGCCTGCTGCGGGTCCTGGGCGGCGATGCTGCCGGCCACGGCCACGGTGGCGGTCTCCTTCGCCTGGCCGTCGGGCAGCGACTTCGCCCAGTCGGCCGCGGCCACCGGATCGTTGTCGGCCCAGGTGCCGCCGATCGCGTTGAAAAGCGGCTGCGAGGTCATGCCGGTGCTTTGCAGCCACTCGGCGGCCTGCTCGGGCGAGCGGCGCGACCAGCCGATCATCAGGTCGGTCAGCGCGCGGTCCTTCAGCGGGCCTGTTAGATTCTGCTCGGCCCACAGCCAGGCCTCACGCGGATTCTGCTCGGCCCAGCGGTTCATCGCGATGCCGATGGTGTCCGACTGGAGTTGGCCGGCGGGAAAGCTGGCCTGCGCGTTGTCGAGAGCGGCGACCGGATCTTCCTCGGACCACACGCTGTAGAGGCCCCGGTAGAAGTCGAGCTGGTCCTGGCGGTTGGAGATCGAATACGCCTGCTGGAGGGCCGCGGCAATGTCGTGGCGGGCGGCCTCGGCCCCGGCCTTGCGGAAGTGGTCGCCCCGCGCGAGGGCGTCGGAAAGTTTGCTGGCGGGGACATCGTCGACCGACATCGCTCGGCCGCCGGCCCGGCTCTGGAGCGCAGCATTCCGGACCGACGGCTTTGAATCCGGACCGCTTGCAGGAGCGTACGATCCGGAAATTCGCGGGTTTTCCCGTGGGGCGATCCAGCCGGTGAAGGCGGTGCCCATGGCGACCCCGCACAGCACCCAGAGGGTGTTGGCAACGGGGGAGCCGTTTCGCGGGAATCTCATGACCGGAATGACGCTAGGAGGAAGGGTGCGGACGCCGCAACCGGATCTCCGTAACCGATCGGTTACCGTGTCGGGATCGTCGCGGCTGGCGGTGATGCTACTCGACAGGTCGCGCGCGGGAAGAACTCAATTCCGGGCGCGACGAGCGCAACCCCATGAGTTCCCCCTGTCACCGTCGGAAACGCGCGGCCGCTTTGGCGTGCCTGCTTTTCCTGATCCTCCCGGTCTTTGCCGGCTACGAGGTGGTGGCCTCGTTCCAGAAACCCGGCACCCAGGCCACGGCCAAGCTTCTGCGACTGGCTGGTGGCGAACTCTACGGCACGGCCAGCAGCGGCGGGGCGGAGGGCTTTGGCAGCGTGTTCCGGGTCACCCCCGCGGGAGCGGTCGAGACGGTGCTGTCCTTCACCGGCACGGCTGGCAGCGCCCCCGGCCGAGGTCCGACCACTGGTCTGGCGCTGGGGGCGGATGGAAGCCTCTACGGCACGACCACGGGCGGCGGGGCCGGCGGCTTCGGCACCGCCTTCAAGCTCACGACCGCCGGCGCGTTCACCAAGCTGGTCGATTTCACCGGCACCAGCGGCGCGGCCAAGGGCTCGGTCCCGGGGCCGCTGGTGCTCCATCCGGACGGCAATTTCTACGGCACCACGGCGGCGGGCGGGGCCGGCGGCTTCGGCACCGTCTTCAAGATGACGCCCGGCGGCGCCGTGACCACCCTCACCGAATTCACCGGGACCACCGGCACCACCAAAGGCAGCGAGCCGACCGGTGCCCTGGCGATCAGCGGCACCACGCTCTACGGCGTCACCCGGATCGGCGGGGCAGCGAACGTGAATCTCGGCACGATCTTCCGGATCACCACCGCCGGCAGCTTCACCTCGCTGCACGACTTCACCGGCCCCAACGGCGCACGGCCCGCCGGCGGCCTCTTCCTCCACTCGAACGGCCTGCTTTACGGCACCACCGAGTTCGGCGGGACGGAGGGCTTCGGCACGGCCTTCAGCCTCAGCACCGCGGCCGTGCCCGTCTTCACCTCGATCCGCAGCTTCGCCGACCTCGTCGGATCGCAACCGGTCGGCGAACTGGTCGCGGCGGACGCGACCACCCTGCTCGGCGCGGTCGCGACCGGCGGGACCTCGGGCTTCGGCGGGATCTACCAGCTCACCACCGGCGGGGTGTTCACCATGCTCGCCTCGTTCACCGGCGAAAGCGGGATCGTCCCCGGTGCTTCGCCGCGCGCCGGACTGGTGGCGGACGGTGGCGGCTTTTTCCACGGCGTGACCTCGGCCGGCGGCCCGGGAAATCTCGGCACAGTCTTCAAAATCAACGCGGCGGGAACTTACTCGGTCACCGCCCATCTCTCCCCGCCCGCCGGCTGGATGCCCTCCGGCGCGCCTGTGGCCGATGGCACCGGCGGCTGGCTCTTCCCGCTGGCCGCAGGGGGAACGCAGGGCGGCGGCACACTTGCAAGCTGGAGCCAGGCCGGCGGCTTGTCGGTCGCGGCGGCGCTCGGCGGGACCTTCGGCTCGGCACCCGATGGCGGCCTGATTTTGAAAGCCGGCTCCTACTACGGCGTCGCCAGCCAGGGTGCCGCCTCCGGCCGCGGCGCGGCCTTCCGCTATCAGCCTGGCTCCGGGCTTTCGCTGGTGAACGCCTTCACCTCGACCGGCGGCGCGCTGCCGGAAGGGGCCTTGATCGATGGCTCCGACGGCGCACTCTACGGCGTCGGCCGAGAAGGCGGCACCAGCGCCCGCGGCACCCTCTACAAGGTCACCACCGCCGGCGTCCGCACCCGGATCGTTTCCTTCACCGGCACGGGGGGCGCCGCCCCCGGCAACACCCCGCGCGGCCCGCTGGTGCTGGCCGCGAACCAGAACTACTACGGCGTCACCACCCTCGGCGGCAGCAGCGACCGCGGCGTGCTGTTCAAGATCTCGCCGCTCGGCACCTACACCGTGCTCGCCCATTTCACCACCACCGGCCCGCGACTGCCGGCGGGCGGCCTGGTGAAGGGCGGCGACGGCTTCATCTACGGCACCTGTAGTAGCGGCGGCACCGCCGATGCCGGCGCGCTGTTCCGGCTGGACCCCTCGAACGATGCCTGGTCGGTCGTCGCGTCCTTCGACGGCACCACCGCCGCCAGCCCCGCCGGCGAACTCCACGCCGCGGCCGACGGCTCCCTCCTCGGCTTCGCCACCGCACCGGGAAATGGCGCGGTGTTCCGCTACAGCGCGGCCGCGGGTCTCCAGGTCATGGCCGCGTTCGATGGCATCAACGGCCGGGCGACCGCCGACAACGGCGCGGGCCTCGTCTTCACCGGCGGCCTCGCCACCGCCCCGGACGGCACGATCTTCGGCAGCGCCCCGGGCGGCGGACCAGCGGGCGGCGGCGTGCTCTTCCTCATCTCCGCGGATTCCCCGCTCGCCGCCTAGAAATCCCAGCAACTCGGCTCTCCCACCGCCCCCGATGACGGCGACCCCGACCACGACGGCCTGGCGAACGTGGTGGAATACGCTCTCGGTAGAATCCCCACGCTGCCCGATGCCGCGGGATCCACGGTCGCCTCGATCGCCGCGAATTCCCTCCGCCTCACCGTCCCCCGCGACCCCGCCCGCAACGACGTCGTGATGATCGTCGAGGCCACCGCCAACCTCACCGATTGGACCCCGCTCGCCACCAGCATCAACGGCAGCGCTTTCACCGGCCCCGGCTACCTGTCCGGCGAAGTCCCCGGCGGCGGATTGAAAAGCGTCGTCGTCCGCGACCTCGTGCCGGTCACCACCGCCGCCCGCCGCTTCCTCCGCCTGCGCGTCCTCTCCGGCTTCACCGCTGTCACCCCGCTGGCCGCTTGGAAAATGACCTACCTCGGCGACCCCGCCGCGCCCGACGACGGCGACCCGGACCACGACGGCCACGTGAACCTCCTCGAATACGCCCTCGGCAGCATCCCCACCGTGCCCGATGCCTCGCCGCCCCCGGCCAGCACCGGCGGCGGCTTCCTTCAGCTCACCGTTCCGCGGGATCCCGCCCGCAACGACGTCACCCTGACCGTCGAGGCCACCGCCGACCTCGCCGGCCTCTGGACCCCGCTGGCCACCAGCGTGACCGGCGCGCCTTTCAGCGGCGCCGGCTACCTTTCCGGCGAAACTCCCGACGCCAGCCTCAAATCCGTGCTGGTTCGCGACCTCGTCGCCATCGCCGCCACCCCGCGACGCTTCCTCCGCCTGCGGGTCACGCGCTGACTTCCTTACCAGTCTGTTACCTCAATCCCTTTGCAGCTTCACCCCTTCCGCGGCTAATTCATCCCCGAGCGCAGCACCGAACCTTTGGAATCCCCCAAGACGATGAAACTGAAATCCTTCATCCGCGTCCCCGCGGCCCTGAGGTTGCTCGCCGCCGCCACCCTTGGCCTGTCGGCCATCAATGCCCGTGCCGGCGGCACCGCTCCCGACCTCGATGGCGACGGCGTGCCGAACATCGTCGATCCCGACGTGGACGGCGATGGCATCCCGAATGCGCTCGATGAGAACGTCGACGGCGGCATCGCCAAGAACGGCCCCTACGCCGGCCAATACGTCGGCGACCACGTCAACAACGACAACCCGGCCGAGAACGACATCGACGACGACGGCCTGGCCGACGACTCCCTCGGCGAGACCGACATCGACGGCGATACCAAGATCGACTCCAGCCCTTGGGAAAGCGACACCGACGGTGATGGCCGCCAGGACTCCGCACCCGCCGAGCGCGACATGGACGGCGACGGCCGGCTGGACGATGACGATTCCGAAGACGACATCGACGGCGATTCGCTGGATGACGACGACCTCGCCGAACACGACATCGACGGCGACAATTCCTCCGACTCTCTTGACGAAGACATCGACGGCGACTCCCGCGGCAACCGCGTCACCGACGACGACGATATCGACGGCGACGGCAAACTGAACGACGACGACGACGAGGAAGACGATGACGGCGACGGCGTGCACGACCGGGACGACGACGACGACAACAACGACGGCGTGGATGACCACGACGACGACGATCACCACAACGAGGACGACGAGATCGAACAAAAGGTCAACCTCACGCCCGGCCCTGCCGCCACCTCGGGAAGTTCCGCAAGAATCGAGCTCCAGTCCATGGCCACCGGCAAGATGGAACTCAAGATCCGCGGCAACGATCTCCCGGTCGGCGACTACAACATCGTCATCGGCGGCGTGGTCCGCGGCACTCTGAAGATGCGGCAGGATGACGACGAGATCCGCGGCAAGACCGAGTTCGAGACCGGCAGTATCGATGATGACGAGCTGCCCTTGAACTTCCCGGTGGCCGGGGAGGCCGTGAGCATCGTGAAGAACGGCAACACTTGGTTCAGCGGGATCATTCCCACGCCGCCCGCCCCGCCCGTGCCGAATGACGACGATCACCACGACCACACCTTCATCCAGATCCTCACCCGCGCCGCAGGCGTGCCGGCGGAGGCCAAGGCCGAAGCCGAGATCGACGTCGGAGTGGCTGGCGTGATCGTGTTCGAAGTGGAACTCGAAGGCATCGCGGCCGGCAGCTACGACGTCACCGTCGGCGGCATCCCGCGGGGAACCATCACGGTGGTCGCCTATCCCGACCGCACCCGCGGCGAGATCCGCTACGAAACCGAGCCCGAAGGCGACGACCTGCTGCTGAATTTCCCGGTGATCGGCCTGCCGGTGACCATCACCCAGGGCACGACCCTCTTCTTTTCAGGCACGGTTCCCGGGGGGGGATGACCTTGCCTTAAAACCGCCATGGACCGCCTTCGCGGTGGTCCGCCGGCAACGCTCCGGTCCGCAAGGGCCGGAGCGCTTTTTGTTAAGGGCGAACCCGGGCCCTTGTCAGGGTCGCGATCCCGGCGATGCTTCCCCCGCCCTTCCCCGATGCGCCGCTTCACCAATCCTTGGTTCCACGACGAGCACCGCATCCGCGACGTGCTGCGCTGGAAATCCGGGATCGCGCCGAAGGACCCGCCGTCATCCGCGCCCGACACCCCGGCTCCCGCGGTGCCGATTATGTTGGATGGTCCTCCCGCCGAAGGCTGGCGCGTCACCTGGCTGGGCCACTCGTCGTTTCTCCTCCAGGGCTGCGGGAAGAACCTGCTGGTCGACCCCGTCTTCTCCGATCATTGCGCGCCCTTGCCCTTTCCCTCACTCAAGCGCCAGGTCCCGGTGCCCTGCCGCCTGGAAGAATTGCCGGTGATCGACGCGGTCCTGCTCAGCCACTCGCACTACGATCACCTCGACCTGCCGACCCTCCGCGCCCTTGGAAAACACATACCGCTGCTGGTTCCCGAAGGCCATGCCGACTGGCTCGGCGGGAAAGGCTTCTCCGAAGTACGAGAGTTACCGTGGTTCGCCTCCGCCGAGATCCTTCCCGGCATCCGCGCCACCGCCACCCCGGCCCAGCACTTCACCGCACGGACTCCTTTCGACCGCAACCGCGCCCACTGGTGCGGCTGGCTGTTGGAGGGTGGTGGCGTGAAGCTTTGGCACGCCGGCGACAGCGCCTGGTGCCCGGCTTTCCGCGAGATCGGCGAACGGTTCGGTCCCATCGACCTCGGCATGATCCCGATCGGTGCCTACTCGCCTCGCTGGTTCATGAAGCCGATGCACATGAACCCGGAGGAAGCCGTTCAGGTCTTCCGGGAAACCCGCTGCCGCCGCGCCGTTGCGATGCACTGGGGCACCTTCCGCCTCACCGACGAACCCTTGGGCGAGCCTCCCCTGCGCCTTGCCGCGGAGCTTGGAAAACAGGGCATCCCCGCGACTTCCTTCGTCGCCGGAAGCATCGGCGAATCATGGCACGTGACTGCCGTGGCGCCTTCGTAACCGATGGGTTACCCGACCATTCCGTTGCGACGAGACGCTTGAGACCGACCGTTCTTCCGCGCTTTCCTGGTGTCGTATTCGAAAGGCCGTTTCCACAGCCCGCAACGGGCCGGGAGCCTTCCGAAGTACCTCCCGACCCATTGCCATGAAAACCTCCGCCTTCAGGTCGCTGCTTGCCGGCCTGTGCATCGCCCCCGTGCCCGGCCAGCAGCAGAGCTTCTTCCGCCTACACCACGATTGAGAAAATTCTCCCTGTCAGGGGCAGACAAAAACCAAGGGGCGCGGCGAAAGCCGCGCCCCTTCGTCGTGGATCACTTCAGGAAATTGTTCACGCCTTCGGCAGCGGGATCCCAGTAACCCACCGAGGTCACCTTGCCGTTCGAAAGACCGAGCACCGTGACCTTCCCCGTTTGCTCGGGAAAGTCGGCGATCAGCGCGGCGTCGTCGCCGAGGATGATGCGATGATTGTATTTCTTCATCTTCGGCAAGGCGAACATGCGGCCGATGCCCGGCATGCCGTGGATATTGGCGATGTAAACGGCCTTCTTGTCGGAGAGGTGATCCTTGCCCAGCGCGGTGAGCGCGGCGTTGGCCTTCTTGCCGGTCTCCATGTCGTGGCTGACCAGCAGGTAGCGGGTGGTCTTCGCATCGAAGGTGTAGGCCTGCTCGTGCTGGTCCTTGGCCGAGAACACCTTCACCGTACTGCCTTTCGCATAAGGCTCGGCGTTGATGGACAGCATGCCCAGACCGAGGGCTAACAAGACGGCGGACGAGGTTTTGTTGAGACGGGTTTTCATCGGTAACGGGATGGTTACGAAAGAGAGGGCGGTGGCGGAGGTTTGGCCGCGACAGAGGGTGGTGACGGGAGGATGTTCGCACAAGGACTTCTCCGTAACATCATGAACCGAACCCTACGCTCCGCCGCTTGCTGCCTGCTCGCCTTGATCACCTCCGCCACCGCGGGGACGCTGGCGATCGACAAGGCCAAGAGCCACATCAAGGTCGACGCCAAGGCCACCGGCCACTCGTTCGCCGGCACGCTCTCCGCCTTCACCGCCAAGGTCACCGGCGACGATGGGACCCTCGCGCCGACCGCGGTCGATCTGAGTTGGAAGTTCGCCGACCTCAAGACCCAGGACGAGAAGCGCGACAAGGAGATGATCAAGTGGCTGGGCGGCGGCAATCCGGAGGGTAGCTTCAAGTTCATCAAGACCTGGACCGACAAGGGCCAGACCTACGCCCAGGGCACGCTCAAGATCCGTGGCGTGTCGAAGACCATCGGCTTTGCCTACACCGCGAAGAAGGAAGGCAAGGTGGTGACCATCGACGGTAGTGCGGCGCTCGATTACCAGGACTTCGGACTTCCGCTCATCCGGGCGATGGCGGTGATGACGGTGAACCCGAAACTCACGGTGAGCTTTCATCTGGTGGGCGAGGCGAAGTGATTTTCACATGGTTATGAATCAGGAGGCATGGTGGAAAAGGCGGGCAGGGTGTGCCCGCGAGGTGCTGGCGGCGGGCTTTCGGCAAGGCATGCCGGGCGTCGGGGAGCCGCGACTGGCGGCGGCCATGGGCGATCTGCTCGCCCGGCCGGGATCGCTGGTCCGCGCGGTGGTCGCCTACCTGGTCGGCATCGAAATGGGCATGCTCGAGGAGTCCGCACGGGCCGTGGCCTGCGGGATCGAATACCTTCACACCGCCTCGCTGGTCTTCGACGACCTGCCGGCGATGGACGACGCCCGGACCCGCCGTGGTGCGCCTTGCCTCCACGTGGTCCACGGCGAGGCCATGGCGATGCTCGCCGGCCTTGCCTTGGTGAACCGCGGCTATTCCCTGCTCTGGCAAGGCATGCGCGGGGCACCGCTGGCCCGCCGCGAGGAAGCCGGCCACTTGGTCGACGAGTGCCTCGGCATGAACGGTGTGATCGGTGGCCAGGCCTACGACCTGTTCTTCAGCAACGTCCCGGTCACCCTGGTCGACGAGCTGGAGAAGCAGCCCTTCGTCAAGGAAGCGCAGCCGGTGCTGTTCGCGATCGTCACCGCGCCGGACCGGCCGGTGGTGACCTGCTTCGGCATCCGCGCGGAAGACGGCCGACTGAAGAAAGCCGGGTGGCTGTCCGGTTCGGCGGCATCGTTCCGCGACGACGGCGAGGACGTGGTGCTCGGCGAGCGCGCGGCGGATTTCCTCAAGGCGAAGGCCGGCGATGAAGTCGAGCTCGGCCAGGGCAAGCACAAGGTGGCCGGCGTGGTGCGGATGGAAAACGGCTTTGAGAACGGCGGCGTCTTCATGCCCCTCGCGTCGTGCCAGAAGGCTTTCCACAAGGAGGGCTTCTCGTCGGTGGTCACCGTAACGCTCGCGGACGGGCACGACTCGTCCGAGGTGAAGAAGTGGATCAACAGCGAGCACCCGAAGATGACCGCGCTTGAGAACGAGGAGTTCAGCCGCAGCTACTCGCAGTTCAAGATCATCAAGACCACCGCATGGGTGGTCGGCGGCTGCGCCTTCCTGTTAGGCGGGCTGAGCGTCACCAACACGATGATCCTTTCGGTCTTCAGCCGCATCAAGGAGATCGCCATCGCGCGGGTCTGCGGCTTCTCCCGCGCCCAGGTGGCGGGCATGATTTTCGGGGAATCGCTCGCCGTCTGCGCCTTCGGCATCCTCGGCGGCTGGCTGCTGAGCATGGGCGGGCTGCGCCTGCTCCAGACGATTCCGCAGCTTCAGGGATACATCGAGCCGAACATCGGCTGGCAGGAGCTCTCCGGGGCCGCGGCGCTCGCCGTCGGCACCGCCCTCGCGGTTGCCCTGTATTTCGGCCGACGCCGCTGGCCCTCCGCCGTCGCGCTGGGTTCGGTAGTCGCGCTGGCAAGCGCAACGACTGCCTCTCCAAGATCGGAAGCCACCGCGGTCGAGCGCGGCCGCGCGGTCTATCTCGCGGAAGGCTGCATCCATTGCCATTCACGCTATGTCCGGCCCGGCTCGCCCGATGTCGAAATGTGGGGCCCCGCCTCGGACCCCGCCGAGGTGCTCAAGGAAAAGCCCGTGCTGATCGGCAACCGCCGCCAGGGTCCCGATCTCGCAAACGTCGGTGCCCGCCGCTCGAAAGCCTGGCTGAAGCTCCACTTCTTCCAGCCCCGCGATTTTTCAGCAGGATCGCCGATGCCTTCCTATGCCCACCTCTTCCGCGACATCCGCGGCGATGACCTGATCGCCTTCCTCCGCGACGTCCCCGCGGAGGCCCATCAATCCCGGGCCGTCGCCGCGCTGGCCTGGAAGCCGACGGCTACCGCCGCCATCCCCGACGGCACGGCGCTCTACCATCGCCATTGCGCGACCTGCCACGGACCCGTCGGCCACGGCGATGGCAAGCTCGCGCCGCTTCTTGCAAAAACGCCCGTCAACCTCGATCTCGGGCCCTTCATCTGGACTCCTGACGGACCCGACCTGGAAACCCGGCAGGCCTGCGGAACCGGGTATCATCACCTTTCCTCCGGCTCCGCCTGCTCCTCGATCTTCTCGCCCACCCGCTGGAGGAACTTCCCGGTTGCCTCCGCCGCCTTGTCCAGACCGGCTTCGGTCTTCTCCTTCGCCGTCTTGAGGCCCTCTTCGGTCTTCTCGCCCGCCACCTGAAGGCCCTGACCGGTCTTTTGGAGCGCTTGATCGAGATGCTCGCCCGGCGTTTTCGGATCTTCCGGCGGCGGGACCAGGACAAGCTCCTCTTTCACCTCGACCGCCTTGGGGGCCTCAGCCGTGGAATTCTTGTCGCAGGAAGCGAGCACGACGAGCGCGGGCAGCAGGAAATGGAGTTTTTTCACGACCCCAACATGCACCGCCCCGGAGATTTGGCGAGTGCGAGATTCCCCTTGAATTCCGGCATTCCCGTCCATTCTTGCGTCGGGGACGAACCTGCTCCTGTCATACAGATTTTGACTTTCCCCTCCCAAGCAGGAAGAGTCCGCCCGCTCCACCCGTAATCGAAAATCCCATGCGCCCGCACACCGTCCTCGCCGCCCTGATCGGCACCCTGCCCCTTGCCGCCCAACAAGGTGATCGCAAAGGTCACGACAACATGGGGCCGGTCGTCCCCGAGAGCGAGATCCCGCCTTCGCCCGTCCTGCCGGTCGAAGACGCCCTCAAGAGCTTCAAACTCGCCCCCGGCTTCGTCATCGAACCGGTCGCCACCGAACCGCTGGTCGACAAGCCGGTCTGCCTCGACTTCGACCCCGCCGGCCGCATCTGGGTCTGCGAAATGCGCGGCTACATGCCGGACATCGACGGCAAGGGCGAGGACATCCCCGAAGGCCGCATCAGCGTGCTGGAAGACAGCGATGGCGACGGGAAAATGGACAAGAAAACGGTCTTCCTCGACAAGGTCCTTTTGCCTCGCGCGGTCACGGTCTTCGACGACGGCATCCTCTTTCTCGACGAGCATCGGCTGCTGTGGGCGAAGCGCGACGGCCTCAAGGCGGTCGGCGAGCCGGAGGTCATCGACGGCAAATTCAACGGCGGCGGCAACGTCGAGCACAAGCCGAACGGCTTGATGCCGAACCTCGACAACTGGCTTTACCTCGCCAAGTCCGACAAGCGCATCCGCCGCGTCAACGGCAAGTGGCAGATCGAGCCGACCTTCTTCCGCGGCCAATGGGGCATCGCCCGCGACGACTGGGGCCGCCTCTACCACAACCACAACTCCGCCTTCCTCTTCGGCGAAAGCCTCGCGCCGAACCTGCTGACCGCCAATCCCGCGGTGAAGCCGAAGTACAACGACCAGAATACCCTCGGCAACAATCGCACCTGGCCGATCCGCGTCACCCCCGCCGTCAACCGTGCCTACATGGCGAAGTCGAACGGCTACAACGAGCAGACACTCGATCCGAAGACCCACAAGCTGATCAACTGCACCGCCGTCGCCGGCCCGACGATCTACCGCGGCACCAATTTCCCGAAAGACTGGTATGGCATGGGATTCGCCACCGAGTCCGTCGCGAACCTCGTCAAGGCGATCAAGATCGACGAGAAGGACGGCAAGCAGTCCGGCAGCCACCCGCTTGGCGAAAAGGAATTCCTCGCCTCTACCGACGAGCGCTTCCGCCCGGTCAACGCCTACACCGCGCCCGATGGATCGCTCTACGTGGTGGACATGTATCACGGCATCATCCAGCACAAGACCTACCAGACCAGCTACCTCCGCGAGCAGCATCTCGCCCGCGGGCTCGACAAGCCGGGCTTCGGCCACGGCCGCATCTACCGCGTCCGTAGTACTTCCGGGAAGCTCGAGCCGAAGATCGACATCGGCGCGCTGCAGGGGCTCGACCTGGTGAAGATGCTGATGCACGCGAATTCCTGGCACCGCGAGACCGCCCAGCGCGTCCTCGTGGATCGCAAGGATCCCGCCACCATTCCTCTCCTCGCCAAGCTCGCCGCCAACGGCTCGCCGGTCGCCCGGGTCCACGCGATCTGGTCGCTCGAAGGCATGGGCGCACTCAAGGCCGAGCACCTCGTCGATGCCTTGAAAGACAAGGACGCCAAGGTTCAATCGTCCGCGCTCTGGGCCAGCACGCGCCTCGCCCCGGAAGAAATGGCCAAGCTGCAGGGCGGGATCGCCGCCCTGAAGCCAGCTGCCCCGGAAGCCGCACCCTACCTCGCCCGCGCCCTCGGCACCGTCGGCAGCCCGGCCGCCCTGGAATCCCTCGCCACCCTGCTGAAGGACCAGTCGAAGACCCGTTTCGTCCGCGAAGCCGCGATCTCCGGCCTCCACGGTCACGAAGCCGCCTTCAAGTCGCTCGCCGATCCCAAGGACAAGGCCATGCTCGCCTGGCTCGACCAGGGCGAAAAGAACGCCGCCGCCAAGGGTCCCAAAGGCCCCTCGCTCAAAGGCGCCGAACTCGCCTCATGGGAACGCGGCAAGGTGCTCTACGCCGGGGAGGCCGTCTGCTTCAGTTGCCACGGCCCCGACGGCTCCGGCGTCCAAGCCCTCGGCCCGCCGCTCGACGAGTCCGAGTGGGTCACCGGTAAACCGGATGTCCTGATCAAGATCATGCTCCACGGCATGACCGGCCCGGTCACCGTCGCGGGTATCACCTACACCCCCACCGCCGACATGCCGGCGCTCGGGATGAACCCGATGTTCACCGACCAGAAGCTCGCCGACATCGCCACCTATGTCCGCAACGAGTGGAGCAACAAGGCCCCGGCCGTCAGCGCCGATGAGGTCAAGAAAGTCCGCGACGCCACCAAGGACCGCAGCGGCCGCCCCTGGACCGCGCCGGAGCTGAAGTAGCACATCGTTGCACGTTGTGCGGGTGGGCGGCGCTATTCCCCGAGAGTTTCGCAACCTTCAGAACTGCCCGCCGCCAGAAGCGAGCAACTTGCAAAGTTGCTCTACCTCCCCGCGGCAGCGCCGCGAAGTAGCACATCGTTGCACGTTGTGCGGGTGGGCGGCGCTGCACCCCGAGAGTTTCGCAACCTTCAGAAGTGCCCGCCGCCAGAAGCGAGCAACTTGCAAAGTTGCTCTACCTCCCCGCGGCAGCGCCGCGAAGTAGCACATCGTTGTACGTTGTGCGGGTGGGCGGCGCTGCACCCCGAAAGCTTCGCAACCTTCAGAAGTGCCCGCCGCCAGAAGCGAGCAACTTGCAAAGTTGCTCTACTTCCCCATCGCTTTCTCCATCAGCGCGTTCATCCGCTTCACGGTGTCGCGCGCATCGTCGAGCAGGCCGGCGGCGATCAGGGCGTTGTCGAGAAGCTGGCTGGCGACCATCTTCGCGAGCTCCGGGTTCGATTCCCGGGTCTCGGCGAGCTTCTTGACCAAAGGATGCCGCGGGTTGATCTCCAGCTCGACCTTCACCTCGTCTTTGAAGTTCTCGTCCATCGCCTTCATCATCCGCCGCATCTGCGGGGTCATGCCGTCCTGCGGGACCAGCGCGATCACCGGGCTGTCGACCAGCCGCTTGCCGCTCGCCACCGCGGTGACCTTGTCGCCCAGCTCGTCCTTGAGGAACGCGCAGAGCTTTTCGGTCTCCTCCGCGCCCAGCGCTTCGCCTTCCGCGTCGCTGTCGTCGAGCTCCACGCCGGCGTGGCTGATGCTGACCAGCTTCTTGCCCTCGAACTCGCCGAGCGTCTCGACGACGTATTCATCGACCGCGTCGGTGAAAAACACGACCTCCAGCCCGCGCGCTTTGAAAGCCTCGACATAGGGGCTCGTCTCCAACTGCGCGCGGCTCGCGCCGACCAGGTAGTAAATCTTGTCCTGCCCGTCCTTCGCCCGGGTCAGGTAGTCGGCGAAGCTCGACAGCTTGCCGTCTTCGGTCATCGACGACTCGAAGCGCAGTAGCTTCGCCAGGCCGTCCTTGTTGGCGTAATCCATCGCCACACCCTCCTTGAAGAAGCGGTCGAACTTCTTGTAGAAAGCCTGGAATTTCTCCGGCTCCGCCTCGGCTTCCTTCTCGAACATCTTCACCACCCGCTTGCTGATCACGCTGCCCAGCTTCTTGACCAGCGCGCTGTCCTGCATCGTCTCGCGCGAGATGTTCAGCGGGATGTCGGCGCTGTCGATGACCCCCTTGAGGAAGCGCATCCAGTCCGGCAGCAGGCCCTTCGGCGCGGGGTCGATCAGCACCTTCTTGCAGTAGAGCGCGACCGCCGGCTCGGTCTTGTTCATGCCCCAGCGCTCCATGTTCTCGTTCGGGACGAAAATGAGGGCGTTGATCGCGATCGGCGCGTCGGCGCTGAAATGGAGCCGGTAGGATGGCGCGTCGTAGGCGTGGCAGGTGAACTCGTAGAAGGCCTTGTATTCCTCCTCGGTCACGTCGGACTTGTTCTTCAACCACAGCGCCTCGACCTGATTGATCCGCTCGCCGTTGAGATGGATCGGGAAGCCGACGAAATTGCTGTAGCGCTCGATCAGGTGCTTCACCCGCGACTCCTCGGAGTATTCGGCGTGCTCTTCCTTGAGATGCAGCACGATTTTCACCCCGCGCTGGAGTCCGCTGGCCTCCTCGATCGAGTACCCGCTGACCCCGTCGCTGGTCCACAGCAGCTCCTCGCCGTCCTCACGCCAAGAACGGCTGAAGACCTCCACCTTGTCCGCCACCATGAAGGCGGCGTAGAAACCGACGCCGAACTGGCCGATCATGTTGGCCGGCGAGTTCCCGCTTTCCTTCATCGCGGTGAGGAAGGCCTTGGTGCCGGAGTGGGCGATCGTGCCGAGGTTCTCCACCAGCTCGCCGCGGGTCATCCCGATCCCGTGGTCGGCGATGGTCAGGGTCTTCGCTTCCGTGTCGGCACTGATGTGGATTTCCAAGGGCAGCGCGCCGTCGTGGATGTCCTTCTCGGTGCCCTGGAGGTGGCGGAGTTTCTCCATCGAGTCCGACGCGTTCGAGATCAGCTCGCGCAGGAAAATCTCCCGGTCGGTGTAGAGGGAGTGGACGACGAGATCGAGCAGTTGCTTGATTTCGGCCTGGAAGGAGTGCGTTTCGAGAGTGGCTTCGCTCATGGGAGATTGCGGGGTCGGGGGCGCGAAAATAGCGGGCAATTTCCCGTTGTCAAAGGGCGACCGAGCGACGCCCGTTAAGGAGCCACGACACTCCTATCGTGAGCCTTTGCGGACGGGACAGGAGTGGCCCCGCTCCTTCTCGACATCGAGTTTTCCCCGCTTGCCCTGATTTTCCGACGCGTTATTTTCCCCACATGAGCAGCGTTCGCGAAATCGAGACCGCCATCTGCAAGCTGTCACGGCACGAGCTTTCCGCCTTCCGCGCCTGGTTCTCCGAATACGATGCCGCGGTCTGGGACAAGCAAATCGAGGAGGATGCCGCCGCCGGGCATCTCGACGACCTTGCGGATGAGGCCATTCGCGACCTGCGGGAGGGGCGCTGCCGGGACCTGTGAGGCACCGCACCACGCCGAGATTCTGGCAGGCCTACGAGCAGCTTCCCGAAGACGTCCAGCGGCTTGCCGACGAGAACTTCACCCTGCTCAAAGCCGACCCGCGGCACCCTTCGTTGCACTTCAAGAAAGTCGGCAGACTCTGGTCCGCCCGCGTCGGACTCAATTGCCGTGCCCTGGCGGTTGAGGATGGTCCCGACATGGTTTGGTTCTGGATCGGCCAGCACGGCGAATACGAGCGCATCATTGCGGGAAGGCGCCGGTGACGGGCTGAATCGTTCTCTCTGATCCGTGAACGAACCGCAGAGGCGCGGAGGTCGCAGAGGGATCGCCGAGCTTGAAACATCCAACTCCTGCCTTTCTTCGCGTTCACCTTCGCGACCTCTGCGCCTCTGCGGTTCGTTTCTTTCATTCGGTTTCAGCATTGGACGTTCCCCCTCCGCCGTACATGGTCCGCCCCGTGTCCGCCCTGCTCTCCGCCAACGAAATCCGCCTGACCTACGGCTACCAGACGCTGCTCGACGGCGTGACCCTCGCCGTTTCCGCCGGGGAAAAGGTCGGCATGGTCGGCAAGAACGGCTGCGGCAAGACCTCCCTGCTCAAGATCCTGACCGGCGCCCAGAAGGCCGACTCCGGCGAAATCTCGCTCCGCCGCGCGCTCCGCGTCGGCTACCTGCCGCAGGAGTTCGAACTCGATCTGGAAAAGAGCGTCCACGAAAACATCGCCGCCGGTGCCGCCGACGTGGTCGAGGCGATCCGCCGTTATGAAAACGGCGACGGCTCCGATGCCGAGCTGTCCGACCTGCTCCACCTGATCGACCACGCCGACGGATGGAACCTCGACTCCCGCATCAAGGCCACCGCCACCGCCCTCGGCACCCCACCGCTCGAAGCACCCGTGGCCACCCTGTCCGGCGGCGAAAAACGCCGCGTCGCCCTCTGCCGCGCGCTCGCCTCGCAGCCCGACCTTCTCCTGTTGGACGAGCCGACCAACCACCTCGACGCCGAGTCGATCCGCTGGCTGGAGGATTTCCTGAAGAGCTACTCCGGCGCGGTCATCTTCGTCACCCACGACCGCTACTTCCTCGATGTCATCGCGACCCGGATCATCGAGATCGACTACGGCAAGGCCTTCTCCCACGCCGGCAACTACACCGCATACCTCGAGTCGAAGGCCGTCCGCAACCAGATCGCCGAGCAGACCGAACGCCGCCGCCAGCGCTTCCTGCGCGAGGAGCTCGACTGGGTACGCTCCGGCGTCAAAGCCCGCGGCACCAAATCGCGCCACCGCCTCGACCAGTTCTACGCCGTCGAAGGCCTCGAAGCCCCGCCGGAGGAACGCGAGATGGACCTGCTCATCCCGCCGCCGCCGGAACTCGGCAACATCGTCGTCGAGCTCGAGCAAGCCGGCGTCAACATCGGCAGCGCCGCCTCCCCGCGCTGGCTGTTCCGCCACCTCGACCTCAAGCTCGAAGCCGGCCAGTGCACCGGCATCGTCGGCCGCAACGGCGCGGGCAAGACCACGCTGCTCAAAGTCTGCCTCGGCCAGCTCGACCCGAGCGAGGGCAGCGCGGTCGTCGGCAAGAAGGTCCGCGTCAACTACATCGACCAGACCCGGATGGCGCTCGATGGCACCGGCTCGCTGCTCGACGAAATCTCCGACGGCCAGGAGAAGGTCCAGTTCGGCAACCAGATGCTCGGCGCGCGGAATTACCTGCGCCGCTTCCTCTTCGACGACCGCCGGATCAACGAACGCGTCGACCTGCTCTCCGGCGGCGAGCGCGCGCGGCTGATGCTTGCCAAAGTCCTCAAGACCGGCGGCAACCTGCTGGTGCTCGACGAACCGACCAACGACCTCGACCTGCCCTCGCTGCGGATGCTCGAAGAAGCGCTCGCCGACTTCGACGGCTGCGTGCTCGTCGTTTCCCACGACCGCTACTTCCTCGACCGCGTCTGCGACCAGGTCATCGCCTTCGAGGACAACGGCGTGGTCGTCCAGCCGGGCAACTACTCCTACTACCTCGAAAAGCGCCAGGCCCGCGAGCAGGTCCAGCGCCTCCACGCCCAAGCCGCCGCCCGCGACGCCGCCGCCCGGCAGAAAGCCGCACCTCAAGCCGCCGCGAAAGCCCGCAAGATCACCTTGGCCGAGAAGAAGGAATTCGACGCGATGGAAGACACCATCCTCGCCGCCGAAGAAGCCGTCGCCGCGCTCGAGCAGCAGCTCAATGACCCGGACTTCCAAGCGAAGAACTTCGCCGAAATCCCCGCCCTCGTCGCCAAACTCGACGCCGCGAAAGCCGAAGTCGCCCGGCTCTACCATCGCTGGGAAGAACTCGGCGCTTTGGTTTGAACGTCCGCAGGCAATGATCCGGAGTGCGGCAGCACGACTTGTCCGTTAACCACAGTCCCGGTTCCATCAACCCGGGACTGCGCAAAGCCTTGCCCCGGGCTATCTCATCACGCCTCTTTGGGGCTTGAATCAAAAGTTGTGGGCAACGGGCAGGACACGACGCCGCTTTGGATACGGGTGAACTCCGCAGGCAGGGATAGATTCCGCCCTTGGCAGCGGAGGATCGCGATCCCAGGTTCCGAGTATCGCCATGGAAGAGAATAAGCCGGATACCGCTCACTCCGCGCCTGGAAACGCCCGCATCCGCTGGTCGCCGGCCCGTTGGATCCTGGCCCTCGCCGCGTTGACTTTTCTCGCGGCCTCGCTGTGGCCGATCTCCCAAGTCCAGGTGCGCAACCTGATCCTGTTCTCGGTGGGAGCCATCACCCTGCTGCTCATAGGGTGCTGGTGGCTGTTCGCATCCCGGGCCTCGTGGCGGCTGCGGCTCACGGTCGTCGCCACGCTCGCGGTGCTCGCCGGTGGATTGGCCGCGACCTTCCGCTTCCGCGGCGTGACCGGCGATCTGGTGCCGATCCTTGAAGCCCGCTGGAACAAGTCCGCCGCTTCCGGCACCACCCCGCAGCGAAAAGCCGCCGCCGCCAGCAACCTCGACGACAGCGGCCGCCCGGATTTCCCCCAGTATCTCGGAACCGGCCGCGATGCCGTGATCCGCGAGGGCCCGGCCCTCTCGACCGATTGGCAGAGCACGCCACCGCAGGTCCTGTGGCGGCAGCCGGTCGGAACCGGTTGGGCCGGCTTCGCCATCGTGGGAAACCGCGCGATCACCCTGGAACAACGCGGCCCCCGCGAAATGGTGGTCTGCCTCGACGTTCTCACCGGCGACCTGCTCTGGGAGCACGGCGACGAGGCCCGCTACGCGTCGCCCCTCGGCGGCGAGGGCCCGCGGACGACGCCGACGATCCTCGACGGCCGGGTCTTCACCTTCGGCGCGACCGGAATCCTGAACTGCCTCGCCCTCGACTCCGGCAAGCTCCTCTGGCAGCGCCGGATGGCCGAGGAGGCCCCTGGCTGCGTGCCGGAGTGGGGCTACGCGGGGTCGCCGCTGGTGCACGACGGCAAGGTGATCATCAGCAGCGGCCAGGGCGACGGCAAGTCGCTGCGGGCTTATCAGGTCGAAAGCGGGGAGCCGGTCTGGCAGGGCGGCTCCCACCCGGCGGGTTACGCGTCGCCAATGCTCTGCACCCTGTCCGGCGTGCCGCAGTTGATCGCCTTCAACCTGCGCTTCATCACCGCCCACGATCCCGCCAGCGGAGCCGTGCTTTGGGAACGGCCCTGGGGAAACCGCCAGCCGGTGGTCGCCCAGCCCCTGCCGATCGGCCCGGACCTCATCGTGTTCTCCAGCGGCTACGGCGTCGGGGCGGAGCTGTTGAAGATCGAGCGCGACGGCGCGGGCAAGCTGAGCCCGAAGCCCGTTTGGAAATCGATCGCCTTGAAAGCCAAGATGGCCAGCTTCATCGAGCATCAGGGATTTCTCTACGGCCTCGACGATGGCATGCTGACCTGCGTCGACGCCCGCGACGGCAAGCGCCGCTGGAAGTCCGGCCGCTACGGCCACGGCCAGTTGCTGTGGGTGAAAGGACGGCTGCTGGTCACCGCGGAGAGCGGCGAGCTGGTTTTGTTAGAGCCGGGACCCACGGCCCCGAACGAACTCGCGCGCTTCCCCGTCTTCGACGCGAAATTGTGGAACCCGCCCGCCCTGAGCGGCGACCTTTTGCTGGTGCGGACCGATCAGGAAGCCGCCTGCATCCGGCTACCGGTGGAGAAATCCGAGTGATCCGCTGCCACCCCGTCTCGATGTCCGCTTGTCGCGGCCTCCTTTTCGGGGATGCTAGGTCATGCCGTCCGACGAACTTCGCCCCCCCACCGCCTGCTGGAAGCAGGAAGGCGGCCGCGTGGTTCTTGAGTTGTCCGGCGATTGGCGGCGCGACGGACCCGCTCCGGTGATCGAAGGCGAGCCGCCCGAAAAGGCTCCAGACCGCTACGCCGCCAACTCCCTCGGCACCTTCGACTCCACCCTTCCCGCCTTCCTGCTCGCCCACCTCCGCAGCATCGAGAAGCCCGGCGGCTCCGCCTTTTCGCTCGATGGCCTCCCGCCCGACCTCCACGGCCTGATGGAGCTCGCCCTCGCGGTCCCCGAGGAAATCGAAGCCGGCAAGAAGGCGAAGCCCCCCTCGGACATCCGCAAGCTCGGCAAGAAGGCTCTCAAAATCTGGGGCAGCATTCTCACGCTCGCCGAGTTCATCGGCCTCTCCGTGCTTTCCGTCGGCCGCCTGCTGACCGGCCGCGCCCGTCTCCGCGGCCGGGATTTCTGGATGATCCTCCAGGAATGCGGCCCGCAGGCACTGCCGATCGTCACGCTGATCAGTTTCCTCATCGGCCTCATCCTCGCCTTCGTCGGCAATGTCCAGCTCGCCAGCTTCGGGGCCAGCCTCTACGTGGCGGACCTGGTCGGCATCGCCATGGTCCGCGAGATGGGCGTCGTGATGACCGCCATCATCCTCAGCGGCCGCACCGGCGCCGCCTTCGCCGCCCACCTCGGCAGCATGAAGGCCAACGAGGAGATCGATGCCCTCAAGACCTTCGGCTTCGACCCCTTCGACTTCCTCGTCCTCCCGCGCATCATCGCCCTGGTCCTGATGATGCCGCTGCTCACCATCTACGCCAATGTCGTCGGCATCCTCGGCGGCATGCTGGTGGGCTCCGCCGTCGGCATCCCGCCGGTCCTCTATTGGAACGAAACCCTCACCGCCGTCGACCTCACCACCGCCTCGCTCGGCGTCTTCAAAAGCGTCTTCTTCGGGGCCGCCATCGCCATCAGCGGCTGTCTCCAGGGCATGCACGCCGGAAATTCCTCAGCTGCGGTCGGCCAGGCCACCACCCGCGCCGTGGTCGCCGCCATCACCGCGGTGATCGTCCTCGACTCCGCCTTCGCCGCCATCTTCACCGTCCTCGGCATCTGACCCATGACCGGAAACTCGAACAATCCGTCACCCGAGGCCAAGATCGCCGTCCGCGGCCTGACCATGGCCTACGGCGATTTCGTGGTGATGCGGGACCTCGATTTCGAGGTCATGGAGAAGGACATCTTCATCATCATGGGCGGCTCCGGCTGCGGCAAAAGCACCCTGCTGCGCCACCTCATCGGCCTCCGCGAACCCGCCAAAGGCAGCATCCTCTACGAAGGCAAGGACTTCACCGCCACCGATCCCGCCGGGCGCGGCGACTTCATCAAGCGCTTCGGCGTGATGTATCAATCCGGCGCGCTCTGGTCGTCCCTCACCCTCGCCGAGAACATCGCGCTGCCGATCGAGGAAAACACCAGCCTTTCCCCGAAAGCCGTCCGCGATCTCGTTTCCTACAAACTCTCGCTGGTCGGCCTTTCGGGCTACGAAGACTACTACCCCGCCGACATCTCCGGCGGCATGAACAAGCGCGCCGGCATCGCCCGCGCCATGGCGCTCGATCCCGACATCCTGTTCCTCGACGAGCCCGGCGCCGGCCTCGACCCGCTCAGCTCGCGCCGGCTCGACGACCTCATCCTGCGCCTCCGCGACAGCCTCGGCTCGACCGTCGTCATCGTCACCCACGAGCTCGCCAGCATTTTCGCCATCGCGAACAACTCGATCTTCCTCGATACTGCCACCCGCACCCAGGGCGCCACCGGCGACCCGAAGCAACTCCGGGACCATTCCGACAACCCCGCCGTCCGGACCTTCCTCCGCCGCGGCGAGGAGGAATCCCCCGCCACCATTTCCCCGTCATGAGCAAGAAAGCCAGCCCCACCGTCATCGGCATCTTCACCCTGATCGGCCTGATCCTCGCCGGGGTCGCCGCGGTGCTGTTCGGTGCCGGGAAATACTTCGAGAACACCTACCCGATCCTCCTCCACTTCGACAAAAGCGCCTACGGCCTGCAGGTCGGCTCCAGCGTCCGCTTCGGCGGCGTCCGCATCGGCAGCGTCCGCTCGATCAACGTGCTGGTTGACCCCGAGGAGAACCGCAAGGTCATCCCCGTGATCGTCGACCTCCGCGAGAAGGACCTCAGCCTGATCGGCTCCGAGGCCGGTGGCGGGATCGACCTGACCACCCGCGAAGGCGTTGAGAAAGCCGTCGCCAGTGGTCTTTGCGCCGGCATGAAGCAGGAAAGCCTGGTCACCGGGCAACTCTACATCGAGTTCGACATTCTTCCCGACGCCGAACGCTTCGTTTACAAGCCCGGCCGCCCCTCGGAGCATCCCGTCGTCCCCACCGTCGGCACCCAGATCGACGAACTCGTCGCCGGCATCGCCGACGGCCTCGCGAAGTTCAACGCCCTCGACATCGACGGCGTGATGAAGGAACTGCGCGACGTGCTGGTCGGGGCCAAAGATCAGATCGCCAACCTCAACATGAAGGCGATCAACGACAACCTCGTCGAGATCACCGAGGACGTCCGCGTGATCACCGGCGATGAAAAACTCACCCGCGCCGTTGAGAACCTGGATGCCTCGCTGGTCCAAATCAACGAGCTCGCCACCAAAGCCAACAAGGGCATCGAGCCGCTGCTCACCGATCTCCAAGGGGTCATCGCCCGGACCGATGCCAACCTCGTCCGCATCGAGGAAGCGACCCGCGAACTCTCGCAGCTTTCCAATCCCCGCGCACCGGTCGTCCTGCAAATGCAGGACGTCCTCCGCGAAACCCAGCGCGCTTCGGAGGCCCTCAAAGAGCTCTCCAACGATCTCAAGCGCAACCCCAGCAGCCTGCTCCGCGGCAACGCCGATCCCAAATGAAATCCTTTCTTTCCGTCCTCCTCCTGCCCTTCCTCCTCGTCTCCTGCACCGTGCTCCAGCCGGTCGAGGACAAGTCGGTCAACTACCTGTTGGACTCCGCCGTGCCCGAGCGCTCGATCACCGGCGCCAGCCCGGCCGTCGCCATCGCCTCGCCCGCCCTGCCCGGCTACCTCGACCGCCAGCAACTGGTCAGCCGCAGCGGCGACGGCGAGCTGCTGATGAACCCGAACCACCTGTGGGGCGAGCCGCTCGACTCCGGCATCGCCCGCGTCACCGCCGCCAACCTCGGCCGCCTCAAGAACTCGCTCAACATCCAGCCGGTGAAGAGCTTCGTCACCCTCGACTACCAGTCCCTGCTCGAACTCCGCATCACCCGCTTCGAGCCCGACGCTTCGGGGAACGTCGTCCTCGAATGCACCTGGAAACTCCAGCCCGTCAACGGCCCCGTCGCCCCCACCCGCGCCTTCACCACCCGGGTGCCGCTGGCCGCCGCGGCTGATCCTCTGGGCTCGCAGACCGGGAGAGTTCAGGCGATGAATGAGGCCTTGGCGCGACTGGCGAGGCAGATTGCGAAGTCGCTGTGAGGGGCGGCGACTCATACGATTGATGTCCCAACGGGACTTCATCCCGAAGCCCGGGGTTGCGAGGCACGAACTACCCCGGGTGAGCCGCCCGCGGAAACCTACCTTGAAGAGGTTGCGTCCGGGGTGCTGCCGCCGCACCGCCGGGACCCGCTCGTCCGCAACGCCCTTGGCGTAGGAATGCACCACGCGGAGTCCCGGGGTAGCTCGTTCCTCGCAACCCCGGGCTGTGATACGGAGTCCCGTCGGGACATCAGAGCAGAGGCTTGGATCGATCAGATCGCCCCCCTCACTCCGCAAAATCCGTATCCGCCTTCTCCAGCTCCAACTCCTTGATCCAGATGTTCCGGAACCGCACGTCATGCCCCTCCGCCTGAAGCTTCAACCCCTGCGGCGTGTCGGTGATCCCCTTGCCGCCGTCGTTGCCACCGTCCACCCCGGAATTCGGCCCGCCCCAGACCTGGTTGATCGTCTGGTTCACGTGGACCTTCTTGCCGTTGAAATACATCGTCACCAGCGGCTTCTCCACCAGCTTGCCGTCCTTGAAACGCGCCGCGCGGAAGACCGCATCATAGGAGTTCCACTTCCCGACTCCGAGATACGCCTCATACGGCGACTCGGTCTCGTTGATCACCGCGCCCATCCCGTGCTTGGTCTTGTCGCCGTCCAGGATCTGGATCTCGAAGCGGTTCTGCAAATACATGCCGCTGTTGCCGCCCGGCTTGGCGATGTAGAACTCGAGGTGCACCCGGAAGTCCTTGTAGGCCTTCTTCGTCACGATGTCCGCCGCGCCATACTTCCCACCGGCCGCCGCGGGATCGTCGGTCATCACGACCGTCCCCTTGTCGACCGGGTCCTCGACGATCTTCCACTTGATCGGCAGCTCGGACGCAAAGCGCGGGCCTTTCCAGTAGGTCCACTTGGCATCGAGCATCTCGCGGGAGCCGTCGAAGACCACCTCGGCCCCTTCGATCGGTTTCGCCCCGACCCCGACTCCGGCATGAAGGCATCCGAGTCCCGACAACATCATCAAAGCGATAAGGCGCATCGCCACGCTACACCGGAACGCCGCGGCGTCTTTCCGGAGATCGCGTCACGATGCGTCCCCTCGATGCGCGAAGTGAATCCCGTGCTCCGCGGCGATCCCCGCCACCGCCGCCATGTCCGGCCCGCCCTCGCGGCGGAATTCCGCCGCGCAGCGCTCGAAGAAGGTCTCGAAGCCGGACGGCGACACGTGGATGATCTGCTTCAACGGGGTTTCGCCCACGTTGCGGAAGGCGTGGACCGTCCCGTGCGGGACGAATACCGCGGATCCCACGGGCACCGCCGTCCATTCACCGTCCTTGAAGAACTCCGCCCGGCCCTCGACCACCAGGAACCACTCGTCATCCTTTTCATGCCAATGCGGCGGCGGCCCGCAGCCCGGGGCGGTCTCGCTGGAAAACATCGTGTAGCGGCCGCCGGTCTGGCCACCGGTCAGGTGAAAAACCGCCCGGTCGCCGAAGGCCTCGAAGACCGGGGCCTCACCGGGAAGAACAACGACAGGACTGGATGGCGCGTGCATCGGCGAAAAATTGACCGGAATCCCCCGCCGTTTCAACCCGCGGATTCCAAGCTGAAAAAGAGGGGTGCGGGCGGCTCGCCCGCGGACCTGTGGCTGCGGCATCCTGCCGCAAGCCTTTCCCTGCTGTCTCCAGATCTTCCTCCCATCCATCCCGGTGCTTTCCCCGGGCACAGTCCCCGACACTCCACCGCAGAACCCGACCCCGATTCCCGCAAATCGCGCTCTTTCTGGCCGCGGCGCACGCTTCCTGCTTAAAACCCCGCCGTGACCCGCGAACACGAACGCCTCCAGGAAGACAACGGCCGCTCCAAGAACTGGAAACGCTGGGGCCCCTACCTCAGCGAGCGCCAGTGGGGCACCGTGCGCGAGGACTACTCGGAGCACGGCAACAGTTGGACCGAATTCCCCCACGACCACGCCCGCCGCCGCGCCTACCGCTGGGGCGAGGACGGCCTGCAAGGATGGTGCGACCGCCAGTGCCGGATGTGCTTCGCCCCCGCCCTGTGGAACGGCCAGGACACCATCCTCAAAGAACGGCTGTTCGGCCTCGGGGGCAACGAGGGCAACCACGGCGAGGACGTCAAGGAGTGCTACTACTACCTCGAGTCCACCCCCACCCACTCCTACACCAAGGCGCTCTACAAGTACCCCCACGCCAGGTTCCCCTACACCGCGATCCGCGAGGAAAACACCCGCCTCGGCCGCGAAGGCCCGGAGCTGGAACTTGCCGACATGGGGATGTTCGACGAAGGCCGCTACTTCGACGTCGTCCAGGAAGTCGCCAAGCGCTCGCCGGAAGACCTGCTGTGGCGGATCACCATCACCAACCACGGCCCCGACCCCGCGCCGATCCATGTCTTGCCGATGCTCTGGTTCCGCAACGTGTGGAAATGGGGCAGCGAACGCGAAACTCCCCTCCGCAAGCCTTCGCTCGGCCTGCACGGCGACCACGTCTTCGCCTCCCACGAAACGCTCGGCGACTACCTCTTCCACGCCGATTCCCCCGAGCTCGAAGGCGAGACCCGCTGGCTCTTCACCGAGAACGAGACCGATTACCCCGCCATCTACGGCATCGGCGGGCCCACCGACTTCGTGAAGGACGCCTTTCACAAGCTCCTCGTCCACGGCGACGAGGACGCGGTCTCCCCCTTGCCCCGCGGCACCAAGACGGCCGCGCATTTCAAGTTCATGGTCCCGCCCGGCGGATCGGTCACCGTCCGCTGCCGCCTCCACGCGGCGACCGGCGCAAGCGGCATCGAGGGGCTCGTAGGCTTCGATGAAACCTTCGCCGAGCGCGTCGCCGAGTGCGATGCCTTCTACGACACCGTCATCACTCCCGGCCTCTCGAAAGAGGAATACCTCATCTGCCGCCAGGGCTACGCCGGCCTGCTGTGGACCAAGCAATTCTATCACTATGTCATCGAGGACTGGCTGAAAGGCGACGCCGACGGCCCGGCCCCGCCGGAGTCCCGCCTGAAAGGCCGCAACGCCGACTGGGGCCACCTCTTCGCCCGCGACATCTTGTCGATGCCCGACAAGTGGGAATACCCCTGGTTCGCCGCCTGGGACTCCGCCTTCCACATGATCCCCTTCGCCGCGGTCGATCCGCATTTCGCGAAGGACCAGCTTCTCCTGCTACTACGGGAATGGTACATGCACCCGAACGGCCAGCTCCCGGCCTACGAATGGAACTTCTCCGACGTCAATCCGCCGGTCCACGCCTGGGCCGTCTGGCGCGTTTACAAGATCGCCGACCCCAAGGGCAGCCGCGACCTGCTCTTCCTCGAACGCTGCTTCCAGAAGCTGCTGCTGAACTTCACCTGGTGGGTCAACCGCAAGGACGTCGAAGGCCGCCACGTCTTCGGCGGCGGCTTCCTCGGGCTCGACAACATCGGGGTCTTCGACCGCTCCCACGCCCTGCCCGACGGCGGAAAACTCCACCAGGCCGACGGCACCGCGTGGATGGGCGGCTACTGCCTGCTGATGCTCACCATGGCGCTGGAACTCGCCGAAGAGAAGCCGGCCTACGAGGACATCGCGTCGAAGTTCTTCGAGCACTTCGTCAACATCACCGATGCCATCAACACCCTCGGCGGCACCGGCCTCTGGAACGAGCAGGACGGCTTCTACTACGACCAGCTCATCGTGAACCACGACGACCCGATCCCCCTGCGGATCCGCTCGCTCGTCGGCCTGCTCCCGATGTGCGCCGTGACCGTCCTCAAGCAGCGAAAGATCGAAAAGCTCGTCGGCTTCCGCAAGCGCATGGACTGGTTCCTCAGCAGCCGGCCGGACCTCTTGAAATACATCAGCATCCGCCGCCACACCGGCGACAAGGGTTCCGCGCTCTGCCTGCTGGCCATTCCGTCGGAAGCCCAGCTCCGCCAGACCCTCACCCGCATGCTCGATCCGAAAGAGTTCCTCTCCGACTTCGGCATTCGCTCCCTCAGCAAGGCCCACGAAGAAAAGCCCTTCGTCTTCGAGCACGGCGGCAAGCGCAACGAGGTCCAATACACCCCCGGCGAATCCAACACCGACATGTTCGGCGGCAACTCGAACTGGCGCGGGCCGATCTGGTTCCCCACCAACTTCCTCATCATCGAGGCCCTCGAGCGCTACCACCACTTCTACGGCGACGCCTTCAAGATCGAGTATCCCACCGGCTCCGGCGTCGCCAAGACCCTGCGCGAGGTGGCCATCGACCTCTGCGACCGCCTCATCTCCCTCTTCTGCCCCGGCGAAAGCGGCCACCGCCCCTGCTTCGGCGAGGCGCACCGTTACACCGACGTCCCCCATTGGCAGGACCTGCTCCTCTTCCACGAATACTTCCACGCCGAAACCGGCGAAGGCCTCGGCGCGTCGCACCAGACCGGCTGGACTTCCCTCGTCGTGAAGCTCGTCAAGGACCGCCGCGAAAAACTCTGCCACAAGACACTCTAAAGCGCCCGCCTCGGGAGCGCCGACACCGTCTTCGGCAAGCGGATGAACAGCCAACGAAAGGCCCGCCACCGCAAGCACCTGGTCTCAGCTCGCCTTGGGCCATCGTCCGTGATCTGACCTTATCACGGATCGCATCCGCCCGGATCGGGCCCGGTCGCCGGGCTCAGCCGCGGGCGGTGCGGACTTCAAGATAGCCGAGGGCCCGGGCGCGGCTCAGCGCCTGCTCGCGACTGACCACCTGAAGCTTCCGGTAGATCCGCTTGATGTGGCTGTGAACGGTGCCGGAACTGATCGAGAGCCGCTCGCCAATCTCCTTGTAGATCAGTCCTTGGGCGCTGAGCGTAAGGAGTTCGACCTCGCGGGAGCTGAGGGCTTCCTCCGGCTTCGTGGCGTTTCGACTGCGGAATTCATCGATCAGAAAGCGGGCGACCGATGGGCTGAGCGTGGGCCTTCCGCCGGACACCGCACGCACGGCTTCCAAGGTTTCGAGGGCGGGCATGCCCTTGATCACGTAACCGGCAGCCCCGGCGCGCATCGCGGCGAAGAGGGATTCCCGATCGTCATGAACGGTATGAACCAGCGGGTGCAGCCGCGGATTTTGAAAAGTAGCGGCGGCGATCAGGTCGACCCCGGAGACTCCGGGCAGGCTCAGGTCCACCAACATCACGTCCACCGCCTGCCAGTCGGTCTGCTCCATCGCTTCCTCGGTGCTCGCGTAGGAGCCCGCGACGGAGATGTCGGGCTGCATCGTCATGATCCGGGTCAGTGAGTCGAGCAGACCCAGATCGTCTTCCACGATCACGAGGCGGATGGCAACGGCAGCCACCGCGGTGGCGTCGCGGACGGCAAGGGTGCCCCGATCCCCAACCCGTCCGCGGGTGGTGAGCTGAGGATCTTCCACCTGCATTCCGATGGCTTAGGGTTTCTCCTGCCGATGGAGCAAGAGGATTGGGAACAACTGCAAATTATGCATATCTCTCCTCTGCTCCGGCGCGGAGTGGAGCCACGGAAACATAACGCAAAAGTTGCATGATTCGCGATGACCTTGGTCTTGACGGCTGGGGGGTGCGGACCTTGCTTGAAAGCGTACTGAAGTTTCAACCATCGCTGTGGCACCTTACTCGCGGACTTGCTTTCTGCATGGGGTTCATCGGGCCCGGGCTACGGGCCGAAACGTTGGCGCCGCTCACGGTTTCCGCCGGCCGGCCGCAGGATGATGACGCGGATTTGCAGGATGCCTTCCCGCTGCTGGATGCCGCCGCGCTGGCGGTGCTGCCGGTCCAGAAAGCCACCTATCAGGATCTGTTCGCGACCGTCGCCGGCGGCTATGGCGGCAGCTCGTCGGTCGGCACCTTCAGCTTGCGTGGCTTGAATCAGGACGGCCTCTTTCAAACGGTCGGGACCGCGGCCAATCCCCTCATCGCGGTGATGGAGGATGGAGCGCCGCTCTCCGTCGCGACGCTGCGTTACCTGCCGCCCTTGCTGTGGGACCTGGAGCGCGCCGAACTGCTTCGCGGCCCTCAATTCCTCGGCCCCGGCCCGAACGGCATGGGCGGCGCGCTGCGGCTCCACACCACCACGGCGGGCTTTGCCAACGAAGGCGAAGCGCTCCTCGAAGCGGCCGGAAGCCATACGCTCCGCGCCGGCATCGCCCAGGATTTCGTCCTGCGGCCCGACGAACTCGCACTGCGGATTTCCGTGCATCACGGCGAGAGCGATGGCGATGTGATCAATCTTTTCAACGCCGACGAGGCCTTCGGCGCGACCCGGCGCGACCGATACCAGGCCCGCTTGCAATGGCATCCCCACAAAAGCCGGGACGCGAGCTACGACCTGTCGCTGGTCCATGACCGGTCCCACGGCAATCCCTTCAGCACGGCCCGGGCGGTTTCCGGCTACGACTTGTTTGATCGCAAGACCGCGCTAAATCTGGATCCGTCCTACCCGGCGCGGCGGGACGCGGCCATCCTCGACGCCACCTTGGCGCTGCCCCATGACCTGGAGTTGGAATCCACCACCGCCGTCCAGCGGCTCGAGGTGAATCCCTTCATCGACCTCGACGAGACCCCGGTCCTCCGTTGGGTGGCCAACGGGAACATCGAGGAACTTCGCTTCACCCAGGACCTGAGCGTCGCCCGTGACGAGGGCGCGTTCGAGTGGCGGTCCGGCGCTTACTTCGAGGTCAGCAGCCATCAACTCGGCTATTCCGGCATCGGTATTAGTCCGATCCCCGCCGGCTCGCCCTTTCGCAGCATCGGCCAGGAAGACGTGCGGGTGCTGGCCCTCTATGGCCGCGGCGATTGGGAGTTCCGGCAAGACCTCCATCTCACCGGCGGCCTGCGCCTCCAGCACGAGCGGCGCGATGTCCAGGTGGCGGCCGTGCTGGAACCCGGGCCGGAGGCGCGATCCGCCGACGACACCGCCGGCACCGCGCTGCTGCCCGAGCTCGGACTGCAGTGGCGGCCGGACGGCGGGGGGACGGTGGGTGTCCGGGTCTCGCGCGGCTATCGCGGCGGCGGGGTCAGCTTCACGCCCAGCCTCGGTAGCACCCGACCCTATGATCCAGAGTCTTCCTGGGACCTCGAACTCCATGGCCGGGTGGAACCACTCGAAACGCTCGAGCTCTCCGCCGGCATCTTTCATTCGTGGCTGGAGGACCAGCAGATCACCTTCGATTCGCCGGGCGGCTTGAAGGCCATCGATTCCTACGTCGCCAATGCCGCGCGCTCGCGGCGTTACGGCAGCGAACTGGAGGCCCGCTGGCAACCTTGGCTGCCGCTGGCCCTCACCGGCACCCTCGGCTGGGTTCACAGCGGGTTCGACGAGCTGGTCCTCGACGGCGTGGACCGCTCCGGCCAGCCCTTCCCGAACGCGCCGGAATGGACGGCCTCGCTCGGTGCTTCCTACCAGCACGCCTCGGGCTTCTTCGCCAGCGCCCTGTTTTCCTGGGCGGACGCCACCTACACGGATCCGGCCAGCCCGCAGGTCACCGCACTGGAGCCCCGGCGTCTGCTGGGGGCCCGCCTCGGCTATTCCTGGGAAAACGCCAGCGTCTACCTCTTCGGCAGCAACCTGCTGGATTGCGACTACGCCCTGGCGAAATTCGACAACTCCGCCAAAGGCCTGCCGCTCTCCGGTCAGATCGCCCCGGGCCGCAGCATCGGCATCGGCTGCAAGTTCAGCTGGTAAGCGGCGGCGGCGTGTGAGGCTCCCTCCGCCATCCCGCTGCCCTGCTGGGACTCATGCGACTCGACGCCTCGATTACGATCGGTGTGGAAAACTCAAACGGGAAATTCCCGTTGCTGGGTAGCGCGCGGCGGCGGGAGCGGCCCTTTATGGATTCGCGCCGCTCCGGGCGCTTCGATTTCAGAGTCAGGTGTGACGCTCGGAATACCGGCCCTTTGGGCCATTTAATCCTTGTTCCAGACTGCCCCGGCCCGAAAAAATTTTCATGGCCCGATCACAACCTATTGATAGCGAGTTCTCAGTCCGCTTCTTCGACGACATCACCGAACTCTATCCCCGTTCGTCCCGCCAGTACCGCTGCACCGATATTTCCGACATCCATTACTGCCAGCTCGGCGTGCTGCGTTGCCTGAGCAGTTCCACCACCGGACAGGAGTTCCTTCAATTCCAAGCCGACCAAGGGCACGCCGACATCGCGCCGAGCCATTTTTTCAAAGCGCTGAAAAGTCCGCGCCGGCTCGCCAACATCACCTCGCTCAACGGGCTGCTGGCCGACCCTATGAAGCAGCGGATCGCCGATCCATACGCCCAGTGCGCGGAACTCGACGGCTGGGCCATCTACGCGGTGGACGGGCACTACCACAAGGCAGCATGCTTCGATCCGAAGAGTAAGAACGCGAACGGCGAACTGCGTGCCATCGCCACCGGACACTTCTTCCGGATGAACCTGCGCACCCACCATATGAGTTGCTTGGGCATGGCCAATCCCGAGGATGGCAAGAAGAAGGCTCATGACATGACCGTCATCAAACGCAGCAGCGCCGACCAACTCCGCAACGGCGCGGGCAAGGGCCGCAAGGTGATGCTCGTCTGGGACAAGGCCTGCATCGACTATCATCACTGGCACAAACTCAAGCACACCTACGGCATCTATTTCGTCACGATCGAGAAGTCCAACAGCGCCGCGGCCATCGTGGGCGTCAACGAGTTCGACCGGGCCGATCCGAGGAACGACGGGATCGTGTCCGACCAATTGGTGGGCACCTCCAACGGGGTAATGCTCCGGCGCATCATCTACATCAATCCGGAAGACGGGGTGAGTTATACCTACCTCACCAACGATAACACCTTGCCCGCCTGCCAGATCGTCCTGCTTTACAAGCACCGATGGGACATCGAGAAGATCTTCCACCAGTTCAAAAGCAAGATGGGCGAGCGGAAATCGTGGGCCAGTTCGCTGGCTGCCAAGCAGAGTCACGCGATCTTCGAGTGCCTTGCCCACAATCTCCTGCTGCTCTTCGAGAAGCACATCGGTCACAGCGAGGGACTGCATGACGAGACCGAATCCGGGAAAAAGGAAGGCAGAACCAAGGGGCCGGCCGGGATCATCCGGGCGCTTGGAAACTTCATCAATACCGCGGTTCAGAGGGCCACCCAGCGGACCCAGCGCTTCATCCGGTGGGTGCGGGTCTGGATCTACAGACAGACTCCCTGGGGCGATTCCATCGCCAGGCTACGGCAAGTCTGGGCCGGAAAAACAACGTAGTTTTCCACACCGATCTGGATTACACAAAGGGACAGACAAATTGAGAGGCGAAAAAACTGAGAGGCGTCCGTGGCAAACGGGCTGCATGGAGGCTGGGTTGGGCCTCTAATGGCCCAGCCACCCGCTGCGCAGGACTTTGCTCAGAATGAACTGGCGGTGCTGCCAGCCATCGGCCGTGTTCTGAATGCTGACGGTGTATCTCATTTCGCGGTCGGGGAGGTCGCGCAGGAAATCCCTCATCTGCGGATTGTCGCGCCGCACGTAGAGATACAGCGGTTCCTTCAGGTCCGGCGAGGTGGCGATCAGGCAGAGCCAGGCGCCCTCATCACTGAAGCCCCGGTTGTAGTAGGCGTCGGCTTGCAGGCTAACGCGCATCTCTGCGGCGGTGGGGCAGCTGCCGTCCAGCAGGGCGCTCCACGGCGTGCTGCAGTAGCGGGAGTAGGATTTGAAGTCCACCTTGGCGTGGCCATCCAGCTCGTATGCGACATCCAGCAGGCGGAGCGAACCATCCGCCAGGGTGACCTGGAAGGAGTCGAACGCCCGGCCATCTTGCATGGGAATGCGCATGGCAGAGAGCGCGGTGATGGTCTCGGTGTGTCCGGGGCCGCGGGTGTAGAATTCTTCCATGAGGGTGGCCACCTCCTCAGGCTGGTCGACCCATTTCAGACGCTCTGGATGGGTGGTGGCGGCGGTGAACGCGCGCGCCACTTGGATGGGCCGTAGCCCCTGCCAGGTGCCGGTTGTGGGTTCTTCCTGCGGGAGGATCGATGCGGAGCCGGGGGTGCTCGGGTCCTTCAAGGTCGACGCGGCGACAGCCGTGGTCTTCCCCGGACGTATCAGGAACAGCAGCAGACCGGCAAAGCCCAGCAGCAAAACCATGAGCGCCCCGCGCCGGATCCACTGCGGCAGAATGGGGCGGGTGGAGGATTGGCCAAAACGACTCTCCTGCCCGGCGGACCGGCTTTTCCTTCTCCTGCGGCCGGAGCCTCTTTCCAGCTCTCTACGATACGAGCGCTCGGGTTTGCGGTAGATGGAGGACATGGTCGCCTGCGCGGCTTCTGGAAAAATGGAGCTGAGACCGGCCCGTCAGGGGCCCGGCGATGGAGCCGGAGCCTGCTGTCAGGCACAGGCGACCTCGCGGGGGTCGCCTGTGCCCGTGGCTTTGCGGATGGGTTTACGCCACCACAGCTCTGCGGCGGCGGGCGATGAGACCACCGGCACCCAGCGCCAAAAGCGCAAAGCAGGAAGGCTCAGGCACGGCGGTGGTGGTAAGGCTGGTCAGCTGAATCTGTTCTCCTCCTGCAAAGGGATCAAAGGGATCACCAGCGCCTGAATTGATCATCATAACGTTGGGCAGAAATCCATTGGGAGCGGCGGAAGGGGTAGATTCAGGGTTGTTAAAGCTGTTAGAATTGAAAAGGTTGAAGTCAAAGAAGTTGGGCTGCCCCACCAGGTCCTGGGAAAAGTCCACGGCTCCAATAATGTTGAAATACGCGTTGAAAAAGTCCACCGAGGTGAACGTGCCGTTGCCCACCGCTGCGCCAGTGACCGTCAGCTCGATGTCCGTGATCCATTGGTATTCAGAGTAGACGGGGTTCGGAGTGATGGCGAGGTAGTCAGTATCTACCTTGAACGTGGCCGAGGCGCTGGCAGTATTGCCAAACGATGCCCCGGACCAGGTGGCGTAGGCGTTCACAAAGGCTGCGTTCGCGTTGGCACCAATGAGGCCGATGAGGCCCACAGAAAGGGCGAGAATGTTTTTTGATTTCATGGTTTGTTATTCTGTCGTTTGTTTTTCTGATCCCGTCAGCGGGTCACGTTGACGAGGAAGGTGTTTTCTTTGCGAAAGGATCATCCGCGCGCTTCAGGCGGAGGCGGAGAAGGAGGAAGGGGACTCAGGCGCTGGAGTGGGAGTGGCAAACGAAGGCATGACGGGTGCAGGATCCGGGAATGACGGTCTTGAGATGAAAACTGCACGCGCCGCCATTCATCCAAGATCCGGCGGTGAACGGTCAATCGTGGGGATTTGGTATATTTTGGGGATGGAACACTTGCAGCACGAGGAGCGTGATTTCTCTTGTGGCCTTGCGGTGGGGGTCCAACACCATGGGTCGTGATGAGAGCGGACATCCCAACTTTGGCGCTGGTTTCCGGTTGCATCGCGATCCTCCAGGCGCTGGCTTTTGGCTGCGCGTGGGCACTCAACCGGAGAACACCGGGGCTGGGCCGCTGGACGCTGGCCAGCCTGCTCTGCGGGATTTCCCTGCTGTTGGTCCTTTGTCGTCAGAGCTTCGACTTGCCGCTGCTCACCCATTGGCTGCCCACCCTGCTGGCCTGGGCGGGAACGGCCCTGCTGTATGGGGGCGCGGCGGAATTCCGGGGGCGTCGGGCGCTGCTGAAGTGGCCGCTCCTGTGCTGCGTGCCTGCGCTGGCTGGCTACCTGTGGTTCGGGTGGGCCTCCCCACTCACCTGGCTGAGACCGGCCTTTTACTCCACGCCGACGGTGCTCTTTCTAGGGTTGGCGGCGCGCGAATGGCTTGGCGAGCAACGGGCCGGCCTGCGTTTGGCCTCCTGCTGCGGCGGGGGCGCCGCGGTGATCTACGCGTTCTCTTTTGTGCATCGTGCGTGGTTAATCGCCATCCACCGGGCGAGTCCGGAACCTTTTCAAGACGGCGGGGATCAGCTACTGATGTTCGTCAGCACGCTGTTGTCGTTGTTTTGCTGGACCTGCATCGCGCTGCTGCTGCTCAACCAGTGGCATCACTTGGAAAAAACGCGGTTTCACGAGGCGCAACTGATCGCCCAGAAGAATCTGGTCGATGCCGAAAGGCAGCTGGCGATCCGTGAGCGGGAGCTGCTGAACGAGCGCACCCTGCGGCAACGGGACCTGCTGCTGCGCGACCTCCATGACGGACTCGGCGGCATGACGGCGAATCTGGTCTTGCTGGTCTCCATGGGACGCAGCGAGGAGAAAGCGGCCGAACGGCATGAACTCATGCGTCACATCGAGCATCTGGTGGTCGATTGCAACCGGGAGGTGAGATCGCTGATGAACGTGCTCGAGAAGGGACCGGTCGACTGGACCCAATTCCTCCAAGAGCTGCGCGAGCATGCCGAGCATCTGACGGCGGGCCACGGCTACAAACTGGACTGGCAGGTCCGTGGCAAGCTGCCGGAAAGCCTCCTCAGTGATGCCGCGGCCCGGCTCTCACTGCTGCGCTGCCTGAAGGAGGCCGTGAACAACCTCGCCCGCCACGCCCAGTCCCGCCACGCCCGCATCCGGGTCCGCTTTTTCAAGCATTGCTTCGGTGTCACCGTGCGCGATGACGGCGTCGGCCTGCAGAACGGCAAGACCGCGAATTCCGGCGGTCGCGGACTGCCCAACATGCTCCGTCGCTGCGAGGAACTCCGGGGCCGCGTCAAGATTCACGGGAGCACCGGCACGACGCTTCGCTTCATCATCCCGTTGCCGGTGAGCCACCACGCCATCGCCCAAAAACCCCCATTCCGTGATCTTGCCAATGCCGGGGGAGCGATCCATGAGAAGGCATGATTCGGCTCGTGGTGGTGGAAGACGATCCAGGGATGCTGGCGGCCCTTGGCCGGCTTTTCGCGGCGGTGGATGGCATCCGCCTGGTGGGTGCCTACGAGACGGCCGAGGCAGCGCTGGAAGCGACGGACTGGCAGGTGGTGGATGTGCTTTTGAGCGATCTGGATCTGCCGGGATTGACGGGGCCCCAGTTGATCGCGGTGGCCCGAGGGCAGGCTCCGGCCCTGCTGGCATTGGCCCACACCGTCCACGAGCAGCGTGACAGCCTGTTCGAGGCCTTGCGCGCGGGTGCCTCAGGCTACCTCGTCAAAGGGCTGCCCGCCCCCGAGCTGGTGGCATCCATCCGCGCGATCTTCGGGGGAGAAACCCCGGTCAGCCCGATCGTGGCCGGGCACCTGATCGAGTGGTTCCGCAAGACCGATCCGGCCTCGTCGACTGCTCCAGAGGAGGACCTGACGAGCCGGGAGCTGGAAGTGCTGCGGTGTTTCACCCGTGGGAATACTTATGACGAAATCGCCGATCGCATGGGCATCAGCCGTCACACGGTGCACAGCCATATCCGGAAGATTTACAGCAAGCTGCACGTCAACAGCCGCAAGCAGGCCCTGCGCCAGGCCCTGAGCCGCGGCTACATGTGACCGGGGGAAGCGGGGGGCATGCAAATGCTCCGGCGGAGCATAACCGAAATCGCCCCGGCCGGAAGGGTGGTTTGCCGTTTCGGTGGTGGATCCGGTGAAGCCCCCTCCGTTCGTGCTGCGGGCGATCTCCGCCCAGCCCAGCCCCGAACCCTCAGGCGGCAACCTTCTGGATTCAGACTCCGCTCTCCGCTCTCCGCTCAGATCGCCCCGGGCCGCAGCATCGGCATCGGCTGCGAGTTCAGCTGGTAAACCGGAGATCCGTCCCCCATCGCCTCTCCTCCCGAGCGTTTCAAGGGTAGCGGCAGGGTCAGGCACAGCGTCGTTCCATTCCGACTGCGAGACTTGAAACGACCACCCAGCTCCTCGATGCGCCGCCGCATGATTTTCAATCCCCGCCCGCCCGCCCGCGAATCCGCCGGATCGAAACCGCGGCCATCGTCCTTGATCACGATCCCCAGCAACTTCGGCCGGAACGCGACATGCACCCGCGCGCGGCGGGCCTCCGAGTGGCGGACCAGATTGTTGATCGCTTCCTTGATCACCCGCATCAGCGAGATCATCTCCTGCACCCGGGGATCCGGCTCCGCCGGGAGCCGGCCGCTCTGGTGCCAGTGCAGCTCGATGCCCTTGGCGGCTGTAAGCCGTTCGGCGTAGGACCGGGCCTCGGCCAGCGGGTCGCCCCAGCACAGGTTCCCGCGCTCCACGCCGTTCATCCACAACCGCAGCTCGCGGTTCCACTCGGTGGCGAGGAATTCGATGTCCCGGAAAAGGGCTTTCTGCTGCGGCGGCTTGTCCTCGATGCTGCCTTGGAATGCCAGCATTGCGAGATTGGCGGTGATGCTGCCGAATCCATCGTGCAGGTCGCTGGCCAGTTCCTGTCGGTGCTGGAGCGTTCGCAGCGCCATCAGCTCGCTTTCCGCGGCGGCCAGTTCTTCCACACTGCGGACCTTTTCCGCATGCAGCTGCTCGTTTTCAAAGGTCTGCCGCTGGTTGATCATCATCTGCGCGCCGAAGGTCCACAGCACCACCCACAGGATCCCGCCGGTGAAACTCACCACCTGCGGCCGCACCGGATCGAGCAGCTCCGCCGGGGAACTCAGGAAATACAAGTCGAGCGCCCGGTAGGCGAAGATCGTGCAGATGAACAGCGCGGCATACGCCGTGAAGCGCGCGGAGAAGCGCAGCGCCGGACGATTTTCCCGCAGCAGCTCCCAGGCGCCCATCGCCAGAAACAGCATGAAGATCGGCGAGGTGAGCACAGGCCGGTAGCGTAGCCCCTCATCGTTCAGGATCAGCCAGCTGAAAACGCTGTAGAACGGCAATGCCGCCACCAAGGGCCACCGCTGCACCGCCCCCCGCTCCCGGAAGCGCACCGCCCCCATGTAGAACAAATACGCCGAGGCGAAGTTCATCGTCGTCGGCAGCAGCTTGGTCAGCAGGGCGGAATCGCTCATCTGCCGGAACGCGATCAGCGGCATCGCCACCCCGTTGAAAAACGCCGCCGCCGCCCACCAGCCGAGGCCCTTCACCCGCCGGTTGTGAAAACCCACGATCCAGAACGCGCACGCCTGCAGGAAGTTGATCAGGCCGACCACGAAAATCAGGGTGGGAACATGGAGCACCCTCGCCTCTTGCCCAGCCATCCCCATCCGCGCAATCGCAAAGCCCCCGTTACCCCGAAATTACCCCGCCGAGACCATTGCCCCCGTGGCCGCGACACCCTCACGCTGCGTGCTTCATTTCGATGAACCACCTCATGATCGATCCCCACCCATTCCCAACGGCGAGCCAGCTCTTGCCCGCCGCCGCACCCCATCATCCACCGCAGGCGCGCCTGACCCCACGCCTGATCGCCCCGGTCGCGCTCGCCTTCGCGGCGCTGCTGGCCACGCCCCCGTCCACCCGCGCCGCCCAGATCGACATTTCCGGCCCGACCGGCAGCGGCAGCTTCGGCAGTAGTGTCACTTACCTGCCCAATGGCAACTTCGTCGTCACCGACCCCACCTACAGCCTCACCACGCCGACCGCCGTCGCCAGCGTCGGGGCCGTCCATCTCTACAACGGCAGCACCCTCGCCCTCATCAGCACGCTCACCGGCAGCTCCGCCAGCGACCAGGTGGGAAGTGGCGGCGTGACCGTGTTGAGCAACGGCAACTTTGTGGTGCGCAGCCCAGACTGGGACAATGGCTCGGTGAATAGTGCCGGCGCGGTCACCTGGGGCAGCGCCACGGCGGGCGTGAGCGGCACCGTCTCCGCCGCCAACTCGCTCGTCGGCAGCACCGCCGACGACGGCGTGGGCGGGTTCTGGTGGGACGGGGCCGGCGTGACTGTGCTCGGCAACGGCAACTACGTCGTACGTAGCTCAAACTGGGACAACGGTGCGGTGTCGGATGCCGGCGCGGTCACCTGGGGCAATGGCGCCGGCGGCACCGTCGGCGCCGTCTCCGCCACCAACTCGATCGTCGGCAGCAACGCCAGTGATCAGATCGGCAATAGCGGCATCTTCGCGCTCAGCAGCGGCAACTATGTATTGCTCAGCGGGGACTGGGACAACGGCGCGGTGACAAATGCCGGAGCGGTCACCTGGGGCAATGGAGTGGGCGGCACCGCCGGGGCGGTTTCCGCCACCAACTCGCTCGTCGGCAGCACGGCCGACGACGGCGTGGGCGGGTTCTGGGGGGGCGGCGTGACCGTGCTGAGCAACGGCAACTATGTGGTGGGCAGCGGGAACTGGGATAACGGCGCAGTGACAGATGCCGGCGCGGTCACCTGGGGCAATGGCGCGGGTGGCACCGTCGGAGCCGTCTCCGCCGCCAACTCGCTCGTCGGCAGTGAGTCCGACGACGGCGTGGGGAGCAGCATGAATGGCAGCGTGACCGCACTGACCAACGGCAACTACGTCGTAGGCAGCCCCAACTGGGACAATGGCTCACTGTCCGATGCCGGCGCCGCGACCTGGGGCAATGGAGCGGGCGGCACCGTGGGAGCCATCTCCGCCGCCAACTCACTCGTCGGCAGCTCGGCCGGGGACAATATCAGCACCGACCGGGGTGTGACGGCGTTGAGCAATGGCCACTATGTGGTGGCCAGCATCAACTGGAAAAACGGCGCGGTGACTTCCGCCGGCGCGGTGACCTGGGGCAATGGCACGGGCGGAACCGTCGGCACGGTTTCCGCTGCCAACTCGCTCGTCGGCAGCACCACGGCTGACCAAATTGGCAGCCCCGGCGTAACGGCCTTGAGCAATGGCAACTACGTGGTGAGAAGCCAGGTCTGGGACAACGGTTCGGTGGTGAATGCCGGAGCCGCCACCTGGGGCAATGGTGCGGGCGGCACTGTCGGTGCTGTTTCCGCCGCCAACTCACTCGTCGGCGGCAAGGCCAACGATCAGATCAGCAATTATGGCGTAACGGCCTTGAGCAACGGCAACTACGTGGTGATAAGCAATGTCTGGGACAACGGCGCGGTGACGGATGTCGGGGCAGTCACCTGGGGCAACGGGACGACGGGCATCATCGGCACGGTTTCCGCCACCAACTCGCTCTTCGGCAGCACCGCCAGCGATCAGGTCGGTGATGCCAGCGTGACCGCGCTGACCAACGGCAACTATGTCGTAGGCAGCCCATACTGGGACAACGGTGCCGTGTCGGATGCCGGAGCGGTGACTTGGGGCAATGGTGCGGGCGGCACCGTCGGGGCCGTCTCCGCCACCAACTCACTCGTCGGCAGCACCGCCAGCGATAGCGCGGGCAGCTTCAGTTTAAGCAACGTGACCGCTCTCAACCACGGCAACTACGTGGTGTATAGCAATGTGTGGGACAACGGTGCGGCGTCGAATGCCGGCGCGGTCACCTGGGGCAATGGCGCGGGCGGCACGGTCGGGGCCATCTCCGCCGCCAACTCACTCGTCGGCAGCACCACCAATGATTACTTTGGTGGGGTCACCGCCTTTAGCAACAGCAACTACGTCGTGGCCGGCACGACATGGGACAATGGCGCGCTGGCGAATGCCGGCGCGGTGACCCTGTGCAGTGGAACGGACAAGACCACAGGGACCGTCTCTGCCTCGAACAGCATCTTGGGGACCGTGGCCAATGGCGGCAGCGGGCTGGTCTTCTCCTACGCCCCCGCCGCCAACAAGCTGCTGGTCGGCCAACCCTCGGCCAATCGAGTGACCTACTTCGGAACAATCGTGGTGCGCACCCACCAGGAGCTCTGGCGCTTCACGAACTTCGGCAGCTATGACTCCGTGGCCTCCGGCGCGGACTCCGCCGATCCCGATGGCGATGGTTTGAGCAATTTCATGGAATACGCTCTCGACACTACTCCCAATGCCTCAGGCGTCATGCCAGCCGTGCTCGCTCTTAACGGCGCGAATCTGGAATACACCTACACCCGCAGCACAGAGGCCAAGGACAACGGCGTGACCTATCAGATCGAGTGGAGCGACACCCTCGAAGCCGGCAGCTGGAGCACGGAAACCGTGACCCAAGAAATCACCTCCACCCAGGGCGCGCTGGAAACCGTGAAAGCGTCCGTTCCCAAAGGCAACGGCGCCAAACGCTTCCTCCGCCTGAGGGTGAGCGCAGCGACCGGCAATTGACCGGACCACTTCCGAACCCCCAACCGATCCCAAGGCCGCTTGTTGCAGTGGCCTTGGGATTTTTGCGTCTCACGGAAGCAGCGGTCGGCCCTCCCACAAGAAAACGGCCACGCATCCCATGGAAGCCGTGGTTTCGCTGCCCACGGCAGGAACGGACCATGAGCTCCCACTGCTGTCCAAAACAGCCGTGTGCTGGCGTTCGTGAGATTGGACTGACGGGGATTGGGTGGCGTTGAGGGTGGTTTTTCAGAAGCGTGATTCATCTTCCCGCTGTCAGCATGTCCGCATGCCGTCCAATTCCGGCTGGAAGGATAGGTGAGGCAGCGGTTCGGGCGGAGGTAGGAACGGATCGCACGGAACCTCCAGCCAGCTCGTGGTCGACCTCCTCAGCGGTCACCCTGCGATCGCCAGCACCGGCGGCATCCACTCCGAGTCAGCCTGAAACTCTGCCTTTTCTCCCCGCGCGACTCGGGCCATCTTCTCCCCATGAGCTTGGATCAAATCGCACCAGTAGCGCTTCGCCTTCCACCCGAAGAGCGGGCTCTCCTTGCCGGCACCCTTTGGGGGAGCATCGGGGACCCTTCCTACTTGGCAATCGATCAAAGAGATGAAGACACCCTTGCCTTGGTGCTGGCCAGAGATGCCGAGCTCGAGTCCGGGAAGGTCGCTCCGCTGTCCCACTCGGAACTGATGACCCGGCTCAGGGGATGAGGATCGACTACCGTCCTCCGCGGGATTGCCAAATCCCCCCGCTTCCCACAGCCTACGCCCCGTGAAAGTCACCAAGGCCGTCATCACCGCCGCCGGAAAGAACCAGCGGACCCTCCCGCTTCAGACCCTCGTCGACCGCGACGGCGTTTCGAAGTCCGCCCTCGCGATCCTCGCCGGGGAAATCACCGCCGCGGGCATCGGCGAGATCGCGGTGATCGTCTGCCCGGGTGACGAGGACGCCTACGCCGCCGCCGCCGGCCCCTTCGCCCGCCAGATGCGCTTCATCCCGCAGGCCGAACCGCTCGGCTACGGTCACGCCGTCCACTGCGCGGCGGACTTCACCGGCGACGATCCCTTCCTGCTCACCGTCGGCGACCACCTCTACACCAGCCGCGCGGACAAATCCTGCACCGCCCAGCTCCTCGAAACCGCCGAGGCCGGCAAATGCCCGGTCTCCGCCGTCCAGGCCACCCACGAAAGCAAGCTGCCCTACTATGGAAGCATCGGCGGCCGCCGCGTCGCGGGCTCCGAGCGGCTTTACGAAATCGAGACCGTGATCGAAAAGCCCACGCCCACCGAGGCCGAGCAGAAGCTCGTCGTCCCCGGCCTGCGCGCCGGGAACTACCTCTGCTTCTTCGGCATCCACGTGCTGGTGCCCTCGGTCATGGAAACCCTCGGCCGCCAGCTCGCCGCCGGCCGCGCCGATCTTTCCAGCGCCCTCGCCGAGACCGCACGCCGCGAGCGCTACCTCGCCCACGAGCTGTTAGGCCGCCGCCACGACCTCGACCTCCACTACGGCCTGCTCGCCACCCAGCTCGCCCTCGGCCTCGCCGGCAAGGACCGCGACGAGGTGCTTTCGCTGCTCGTCGAACTGCTGGCGCAATCGTAGGCTTGATATGGCTCGACGTCCTCCGATTCACGACCGCGACACTGTGCCAAAGGGCGACGAGGATTCAGGATCCATCATTCGCGCGGCAATCAATCAATCGGCGGACCCTGTTTTTTTAACGGCGAAATCACGCGAAAAGCCGCGAAATTTGAAAGGCAGGGAAATCAGATTGAGGTTTTTGGCTGTTCCAGATTTCGCGTCCATTCGCGCGATTTCGCGGTTAATGCTCTTTTGCCGCCCAGCCCTTCGCGGCATGCTGAATCCTCTTCGAATTTCGTTCGTTTCGTCCCTTTCGCTGTTCAAAATTCACCACCATGACCCGCGAACAGAACTCCATTCTCGCCGCCACCCCCGGCCGCTTGCTCAAGGAGGAATTCCTCGATGCCCACCAGCTCAGCCAGAGCGAACTTTCGCGCCGCACGGGCATCCCTCGCTCGACCATCAACGAGATCATCAAGGGCAAGCGGACGATCACCGCGGAAGTGGCCTTCATCCTCGGCACCTTCTTCGGAATGGAGCCGCAATTCTGGATCAACCTCCAAGGCCGCTACGATCTCCGCGTCGTCCAATTCCAGCAGGCGACCGCCATCCGCGCCCGGGTCCAGCCGCTGGTGGCGTGATCCGGACGGTCCCGCCTGAATCTTGCTTTCCACAGCATTGCCAGCCGCCCGCCCGTCCTCCACGCTCCGCCGGGTGATCCTCCTTGATCTCATCACCTCCCCGGACGAGGCCGTCCGCAACCGCTCGCTCGACGCCGCCTGCGCCGACCTCCCGCTCGCCGCCCTGCTCGCCGAAGCCGACCAGCTCGACGCCTTCCGCCGCGGCAGCGACAACCTCTACCACCGCGTCCGCGCGCTGCTTTTCCTCCACTCGATCCACCGCTTCCACCTCCCCCGCCTGCTCGCGTCGGAAAAGCCCGGCGCGATCCCGTTCAAGGGCTACGAGAACTTGTTAGAGCGGCGCTTCGAGGAGGCGATCGATCTCTTCCTCAAGCAGCAGCGCGAGTCCGGCCCCGGCGACGCGATCTCCAGCGCCCTCGCCGCCGCCTATCAGAAGCTCGCCTTCCAGACCCTGGCCGACCAGGTCCGCCGCAGCGTCCGCAGCGTCAGCGGCAACCAGTGGATGTTCCGCATGGGCCACCCCGCCGACCAGCCGCTGCGCCTGCGCCAGGAGCTGCTCGTCCGCGATCCCGCCAGCGGCCTCTACCCGGTCCTGCGCGAACGCACCCCGGTCCGCATGGACCTGACCCACTGCGGCTGGAGCGACATCTTCTTCCTCGGGATGGACTACCCTGATGGCGCGAAGGTGCTGAACATCTCGGTCGACCTCGCCGTCCACGGCCGCGACAAGGAACCGAGCCCGCCGGTCGAAGCCAGCCTCCGCGTGATCGAACAGCCGGTCCTGCGACTCACCAGTGTCGACCTCGGCTGCACCGCGGAAATCTCCAGCCTCAACGAGGTGTTCGATTTCGCGAAGGACTACCTCGGCCTGCTCAAGGCCGCGGTCATCGCCAGCGGCATCGTGCCGCCCGGCATCGAAGGCTCGGGCCAGAGCCTCGCCGACCTGTTAGAGCGGGTCGTCGGTCCCGGCCTCGGCCTCGAACTGGTCAGCAACGTCAACAACATCCCCAAGGGCTCGCGGCTCGCGGTCTCCACCAACCTGCTCGCCGCCCTGATCGGCGCCTGCATGCGCGCCACCGGCCAGGCCAGCTCTCTCACCGGCGGCCTCGCCGAAGACGAACGCCGCATCGTCCTCGCCCGCGCCCTGCTCGGCGAATGGATCGGCGGCTCCGGCGGTGGTTGGCAGGACTCCGGCGGCGTCTGGCCCGGCATGAAGCTGATCACCGGCACGGTCGCCCGCGAAGGCGACGCCGAATTCGGCATCAGCCGCGGCCGCCTGATGCCGACCCACCGCATCCTCGACCACGACGACGCCCCGGCCGCCGCGCGGAAGAAGCTCCAGGACTCGCTGGTCCTCGTCCACGGCGGCATGGCGCAGAACGTCGGCCCCATCCTCGAGATGGTCACCGAGAAATACCTGCTGCGCAGCGAGCCCGAATGGTCCGCCCGCCAGGAAACCCACGGCGTGCTCGACCGCATCCTCGCCGCCTTGAAATCCGGCGACGTCCCGGCGATCGGCGCGGCGACCATGGAAAACTTCAACGGCCCGATCCAGACCATCATCCCCTGGGCCGGCAACCTCTACACCCAGACCCTCATCGACAAGACCCGCGCCGCCTTCGGCGAGGACTTCTGGGGCTTCTGGATGCTCGGCGGCATGGCCGGCGGCGGCATGGGCTTCATCTTCGCTCCCGAGCGGAAAGCGGAGGGCCAGCAGTTCCTCCAACAACTCATGTCGGACACCAAGCGCGCCCTCGCCGCCGCCCTGCCCTTCGCGATGGAGCCGGTCGTCTACGACTTCGCCATCAACGAGCGCGGCACCTGGTCCGACCTTCTCACCGGCGAAGACGCGCTGATGCCCTCCGGCTACTACCGTTTCGTCGTCCCCACCCTGCTGCGGATGGACCGCCAGCAACTCGGCGCGCCGCGGCTCGCCGAGCTCGACCAATTCGCCGCCGCCTGCCGCAAGCGCCCCGACCTCAACGGGATGGTCCAGAAATTGTTCGACTCGATCTTCCCGCACGGCGGCGACGACTCCGGCAACCGCGACACCCTCGACGCCCTGCTCGCAAAGTACGGCTTCGACCGCGTGATGCACGAGCAGATCCGCGACGACCTCAAGGCCGGCCGCATCGGCCTCGCCCAGAACCGACTGCCCGCCAACTCGGTGATCGAGGACGTCCGCGAGTCCGACCTCACAAGTTCCGCCGATCTAACAACAGCCCACCGCGAACGCGGCCTCGCCGCGCTCCAGAATGGCGAGGTCGCCGTCGTCACCCTCGCCGCCGGCGCCGGCTCCCGCTGGACCCAGGGCGCGGGCGTGGTCAAGGCGCTGCATCCCTTCTGCAAGCTCGGCGGACGCCATCGCTCCTTCGTCGAGACCCACCTCGCGAAGAGCCGCAAGGTCTCGCAGCTCTGCGGCACCCCGCTTCCCCACATCTTCACCACCAGCTACTTCTCGCACGAGCCGACCCGCCGCTTCCTCGACCAGCACGACCAGTTCGGCTACCAAGGCCCGCTGCTGCTGTCCGAAGGCAAGTCGATCGGCCTGCGCACCGTCCCCACCGTCCGCGACCTGCGCTTCGCCTGGGAGGAAATGCCCCAGCAGACGCTCGACGTCCAGCAGCAGAAAGTCCGCGACAGCCTGCGCACCGCCTTGATCGGCTGGGCGGAGTCCACCGGCGAAGCCTCCGACTACACCGACAACCTGCCCCAGCAGTGCCTCCATCCCGTCGGCCACTGGTATGAAGTCCCGAACCTGCTGCGCAACGGCACACTCGCCGCCCTGTTAGAGGATCGCCCGCAGTTGAAAACGCTGGTGCTTCACAACATCGACACCGTCGGCATGAACGTCGACCCCGCGCTGCTGGGCCATCATCTCGAAAGCGGCGCGGGCCTGACCTTCGAGGTCATCACCCGCCGCCTCGAGGACCGTGGCGGCGGCCTCGCCCTGGTCAACGGCCACCCGCAGTTGGTCGAAGGCCTCGCCATGCCGCGCGAGGAGGACGAATTCCACCTGACCTACTACAACTCTAATACCTGTTGGATCGACATCGACGCCCTGCTCGCCGCCTTCAAGCTGACCCGAGCCGATCTCGCCGACGCCCCGAAAGTCACCGCCGCGATCCGCGCCCTCGCCGCCCGGATGCCGACCTACATCACGCTCAAGGACGTGAAAAAGCGCTGGGGCCACGGCCAGGAGGACGTTTTCCCGGTCTGCCAGTTCGAAAAACTGTGGGTCGACATGAGCCAGCTCTCCTCGATCCAGACCCGCTACGTCGCCGTTCCCCGCCTGCGCGGCCAGCAGCTAAAGGACCCGGCGCAGCTCGACGGCTGGCTCCGCGACGGCTCGGCCGCGTATCTTGAGTCGCTCTGCGAGTGGGAGAAGTAGCGCAACTTTGCAAGTTGCGTGCTTGGGGCGGCCCGCCACGACCCAACACCCAAGAACCCGCCCACCAAGCTCCGCCCCATGCGGCAGCGGCTCTTCACGACATCTCTATCGCCGTCACTGACGGCCTGAACCTTCCGTTCGCACCCATCCCCGAAGCGACCCGCCCCCCGCACGCAACTTGCAAAGTTGCGCTACTTCGCTCCGCGAACCCATCCTTGCGGTCACTTCCATGATCCGTCATCCTGTCCGAGACACATCCCCCTCCCCGATACCCAATGCCGGAGTAGCCCGCGGCTACAGCGCCGCCCGGCTCCGCACCACCAGCGGCGAATCCGGCAGCGACGAACCCTTCAACCAGTGCACCCCGGCCGCGAGGAAGCGGTTGCGGAAGGCCGGCGACACGGCGTGGAAATCTTCCAACAACGCGCTGCTGAACTTGTAGTCGTGCGAGTCCGTCCCCTTCAGATAAATCAGCCGCTGGGCCGCCGCGGCGAAGGCCTTCGGGTCGCCCCCATTTTCCAGAAACGCCAGCGTCCGCCGCGCCGCCCCCATGCGGTCGGCTGCGAGTCCGGCGAAGATTTCATCGACACCCGGAGCCCCGCCCGACTCCCCGGGCAGTGGCTCGAAGGCATCGATCTCGACGCCGTCTTTCACCCGTGCATCATCGCGGAAAAGCGGCAGGAACGAAGCGTTCTGCAGCATCAGGAAGCGCCGTGTTTCATCGCTGGCGGCATTCCGGAAGGAATAGTGAAGCGCGTTGGTGGTGGTGCAAGCATGCAGCGAGATGATCCCCGGCTTGCGCATCAACAACTCGGCCGCGAACTGGAACATCGCATCCCAGACGGGCTGCGGTCCGCTGCCGGCATTGATCAGCGACACCACCTTCGCCGACGTCTCGTCCCAGGTCCCGCCACGCAACGCAGCCAGCATCTCCGCCGCCACTTCCGGCCGGTTCGCGCCGCCGTTCCAAGTCGCGCGGATCTCCTTCACCCGCTCCATATTCTTCCGCCCGGGCCGGTCGGCGAGTTCGTCGCCCTCCGCCGGATTCTTCCCGTCGTGCGCCAGCAAGGCATACGCCAGCGAACGCAGCACCGGCTCCGAGTGCTGCCAGCCGATCGTCTCTAACAGCCGCCAGCTGTTCGCGACATAGATCGCCTTGTGTCCGATGTCGCGGTAATCCCGCGCGCCGTAGCGGCAGAACAAATCGAAGGCCGCTTGCGTCGAACCGCCCCGTGCCAAGCCCGCCGCCGCGCTGTCGGCACAGCCGAGGTCCCACGCGTCCATCCCGGTCGCAAACGATGCCGCCGCCCGGTCCGCGGCCGGCACCGAGGGCTCGAACACCGCCTCCATCGTCCAGTCGCCCTCTTTCACATCCCGCGCCTGCGACGACTTGAACTGGTCCAGTGCCCAGAACAAGGGCAGCCAGCGGTCGGCGTCCGGCGAATTCTGACTGGCGAGATGGGCGGAGTTCACCACCAGCACCGCATGGAATTTGAACCCCACCGGCCGCGGCTGGATGTTGCGGATCCCCGCCAGCATCACCGCGGTCAGGATCTCGCGATAACTCGTGCCGCCGCGGATCTTCATCCCGATCTCTTCCAACAAGCGCTCCCGCGAGGTCGTTTCGATGAGGCGCACCAGCGGCTCGATCTCCGGCAAAAAGCGCACCATCCCCGGATCGACCTTCGCCTCCTCCGCCGACAGCCCCGGCAGCCGCGATAAAAAGCCAAGGCCACCCGCAGCACTTGCGGTCGCGAGCAGGTTCCGGCGTGTCCAAAGATCGGTCATGGCTTCTCGGGTTCAACTTCCAAACTGCGCCCGATCCCCTCTCCTTGCAAGCGGCCAAATCCACATCGTCACTCCCGCCCCATGACCGCCGCAGGCCCTCGGACTGCGGCGATGATTCGCCGCTCTCCGAATGCAGGCTACGGCACTCCGTTCTCACGCGCCGCGACGATCTTGCAAGCCCACCTCGCCTCTCCTCACCGGGCTCCCCAAAACTCACCCAAGCACTCCCGCCCACTCCCCTTCCTTGAACCCCGCCAGCACCAACCCGTCCCCAACCACGAACGGCCGCTTCACCAGGTTGCCGTTCTTGGAAAGCAGCGCCACCGCCTCGTCCGCGGACATCCCCGGCAGCTTGTCCTTCATACCCATTCGCGTCAGGTTAAGCCACAACGCGCTGACTGACAGTGAATTAAAACGGAAAAAAGTCCGAATTATGTGTTGACAGGGTGAGCGAGCCGGCAAGCTCGGCATGTCTAAGACTTCACCCGCC
>JBIPNO010000087.1:0-19761 GCA_044372775.1 Haloferula sp. | reverse complement strand
AGTCTTAGACATGCCGAGCTTGCCGGCTCGCTCACCCTGTCAACACATAATTCGGACTTTTTTCCGTTTTAATTCACTGTCAGTCAGCGCGTTGTGGCTTAACCTGACGCGAATGGCTGTGATGGGAGAAGTTGCGCGTTCGACATCGACTCCAATTGGGCTACTACGGCCGACTGATCGAATGAGCGTCGAGCTTGGACCTATTAGAGGCTTTGACGCAATAGATAGATTTGATTGGGTTCCTGGTAATGTTAATCATAGAATTCTTACTAACGGGACTTTATTGGATTTAATTCTTGGCCTTTGGAATGAGGGGGATGTTTTGATTCAGTAAATCACTCGTAAATCACTCGCACGGGGAAAAAGGTCCGTCCCCGAGTAAAACAACCTCACCACCACCTACACTTACGACTTCCTCGGCCGGACCCGGACCAGCAAGGACCCCCGGTCTCGGGGGGCAGTCTGTCTCGGGGGTCCTTGAATTTTGAATCTGCTGGGCGCAGACCCCTCCCTGTCCGTTGCCTCTCTGGGGAATCAAGCCCCCAGCAGTATTTGAGACGCAAAAAATGTCCGTCCCGCAGAAAAGAGAAATGTTCTGGGCGGCGGTTCTTGAATTCTGAATCTGTTAGACTGAATGGATCGATAATGGATTTGGCAAGTCTCCCTCCGCTTAACCCTTACTTCTTCAAGCGGAAGAAGCCGCGCTCCCCGGTGGTCGGGACCGGCACCGGGCTCGTGGCCGGGGCAAGGGTCCAGTCGGTGAGATTGGGCGAAGTTTCGAGAAGGGCTGCGGGGTCGAACCAGTAGAGCAGCGGCTGGCCGCCGATGCGGTCGAGGTGGAGTTCCAGCGGGATCGGGTAGGTGGCCAGCAGTTCGCAATCGAGGAGGATGTCGCTCGAAGTCACGCTGGTCTGGTGCAGCTCGACCGCGAGGATGTTTTCCCCGGCGACGAGCTTGGACGGCGGGATGCTGAAGCTGAAGTAGCTGTTGCTGTCGATGGAGTTGGGCGCGAGGGAGGAATACGTGTAGGGGCCGTTGAAGGTGGCGGAGGCGGAGACGACGGTGGGGGTGGCGTCGTTGTTGAGCCAGAGCACGACGGCGTCGTCGCGGCGGACGTTGAAGCTGAGCGCGGTGATCGCGGCGGGATCGGCGACGTTGAATTTACGACGGAAGTAGTAGGTCCGCGTCCGGTCGCCGCTGGGTCCGGAGTCGACGGTGGTGGCGGGGGATCCGATGCCGAATCCTGCGGGCAGGGTGCAGGGCAGCCATTCGGTAGCGGCCGGGCTGCTGTCGTCGAAGGCGAGCGTCTTCCAGTCCGCGGGCGGCTCGCTGCGGGTCTGGCGGTAGCGCCAGCCGGAGGTGCTGCGGGGGACGAGATTCGGGTCGGCGCTGGGCGGCGGGCGGAGGAACCAGGCCTCGCCGGTGACCTCGGCGTTGACCGGTTGGTCGAGCGCGACGCGGAGGATGTCGTAGCCGGCGGGTGAGGCGACCGCGGGCGAGATGGTCTTGATCATTTCACCCGGGGCGAAGGACAGCGATCCTGTGGCGAGCTGGCTTTCGCTGCCGCCGGACTTTCCGATGACCGACCAGCCGACGCTGACCGGTTTCGAGGAGAACGTGCTGAGCCGGACCGTGAAGCTGCCGGGGAAGGTGGAGGTCGCGGATTGGGCGGGGGCGTAGGAGCTGATGGCGACGCCGACGGCGGAGCCGGGGACCGGCATGAAGGGTTCGATCAGCGGGCCGTGGAGCAGCGGGTCCCACGTCGTGTTGGCGGGATGGTTGATCGGGTCCGGCTGGGACAGGTGGTTGTCCTGGAGGTTGAAGTAGGGTTTGCCGAAGCTGTTGAGCGCGGTGGTCTGGTAGATCCAGCCGGTGGCCTGGGTCGGGTGCCACTGGCCGCTGAAGGCATCCTTGAAGTGGCTGTGGAGGATGAGGCAGTCCTTCACTTCAAAGGCGCTGTTGTAGCTGAAGCCAGAGCCGTAGTTGTCACCCCAGCGGACGCCCACCATGTTGCCGGCGAAGAGGCAGCCGTCGGCCAGCGCGTTGGGCCCGTTGCTGGTGCCGGAGTTGCTGTAGCCGGCCTCGACGCCCTGCCCGCAGTTGAGGAAGACGCAGCCGGTGTGGGTCACATCGCGGGTTCCCGAGAGCGAGTTCGCCTCGTGGTAGATGCCTTCGAACCAGTTGTTGGTGGAGACGAAAGGGGTGATGTCGGAGACCGCGGTGAAGGGGTTTTCACCCCCGCTGCCGCCGGAGTCGATGCCATCGTCCTTGGCGAATCCGAAGACGGTGTTGGAGATCGCAAGGTCGCCGTTGGTCAGGTAGAGGGCGTCGTTGTCGGAATCGGCGAAGTCGCCGCTTTCCACCGGGAACTCCAGGAAGGCGGAGCGGTCGATGCGGACCCGGCTGCCATTGAGCTGGCCGCCGGAGACCGCCCGGTGGAGCAGGCAGCGGGTGAGGTCGAAGCCGGTGTTGGTCCTGCTGGTGGCGAGCGTGCCGAGGTCGAGGAAGTAGCAGTCCGAGAGATCGACCCGCGCGCCGACGGCGGTGCCGGACGCGCTGCCGCCGAGGAGGAAGAGCGACTGCTGGGCCTTGTGGTAGGAGTAACCGCCGTTGTTGGCGAACCAGTTGGAGTCCTCGCCGGAGCGGGTGAAAATCGCGTGGCTGCCGGTGACCAGCGAGGTGGTGGCGGGGAGTTCGATGCCACCCCATTTACCCCCGGCGGTGTCGGGGGCGAAGACGACCGGGTTCGCCGCGGTCCCGTCGATCTGGAGCGTGCCGTTCACGACGATCTCCGCCGCGCTGCCGGCGGTTCCGTTGCCGCTGTAAACGGTCACGATGGATCCCTCGCCGATGCTCAGCGTGGCGGCCGCCGCGATGGTGAGCGCGCCGGTGACGCGGATCCGCGAGTGGGCGGGCCAGGTGGTGCTGGAGGAAATCGTGCCGGAGACATCGGTGAACACCGGCGCGGCTTCGATGGTGATCGAGGGATTGTCGGCGAGCCCGGCGAGTTGTCCTTGGAGTTGGATCGTGCCGGCAGCGGCGGGAGGCAGTTGGGTGGAGCCCCAGCCGCGGCGCATCTGAAGGGTGGTCGACGGAAAGCCGCCGAAAGTCACGGTGCCATTGAGGCGGAGCGGATCGTTGGCCGGAGTGCGGAGGATCGTGGCGACCGGGATGGGTAGGCCGGCGGGCCAGGCGGACGGGGCGATCACGTCGAAGGTCGCGCCGGCGAAGGCGGACGGGGCATCGTTGACCGCACGGTAGGGCGTGAAGGTCGGAAGTCCGTCTTCCGATCCGCCGCGGGCGGAGTTGGTGACAATGAAGCGCACGGTCCGCGAGTCGACCAGGAGGTTGGAGGCATCCCGGCTTTCCATCTTCAATTCGTGATAGCGGACGGAGGTCACGGTCACGCCGCCGCCGACCGCGACCGGCGCGCCGTTGAGGGTCGCGGTGGTGACCGCGGCGGCCGGGTCCGCGGTGATGGTGAAGGTCACCGTGTTGGTGTACTTGGTCTTGTCGGTCACGCCGCTGATGCCGATGGCGGCGTGGGCGGCGGGAGCAAGGGCAAGCAGCAGCGGGAGAAGCCGGGGACTCATGGTCGGGATCAGGGTTGGGCAGGGGTGAGGATGCGGTAGAAGCGCTTGGGTTGGCCGGCGGAGGCGGGGTCGGCGATCGCGACTTCGCCATCAAAGGCCTGCGGGGCGATATCGGCGAGTTTGTTCCAAGTGCCGAGCGAGTCGGAATACTGCACGGTATAACTGCGGCCGGCCTTGGCATCGAAGCGGATGGTCGGCACGTCGCCTTCGTACGTCAGGCTGCTGGTGAAGCGGCTGGCTTGGTTGCGTGGATCGGTGCCGGCCTGGTATTCGGCCAGGTTGCTCATGCCGTCGTGGTCCGCGTCGAGGCTGGCATCGGCGGAGGAATTCGGGGCGAAGCCGTTGGCGGTTTCCCAGGCATCCGGCATGCCGTCGCCGTCGGTGTCGGGCTCGGGCAAGGTGTTGAGCGCGCCCGGGGTGGGGACCATCGCGAAGAGCGGGACCGCGCCGTCGGGGAAACGTCCCTGGCTGATCCCGCCGGCCTGGTTGCCGAAGGTGAGCGCATCGACCTGGACTCCTGCCGCGGTGAAGATGCCGAGCGATTCCCCCGCGGTGGCCAGGGAGAAGTTCACGTGGCCGGGCAGGGCGGCATTGCTATCGGCGATGAACTGGAGCCAGCGGCCCGACCCGCCGCCACTGCCGCCGATGAAGGTCAGCGGTGGGACCAGGTTCTTCGTCTTGTCGGTGAGCGTGTCGGTCAGGTAGTTGCCGCCGAGAGCGACGGGCAGCGTGCCGTTGTTGAAGAGCTCGAACCAATCGGCTCCGACGGCTGGGTTGGCGAGCCATTCGTTGATCTTCAAATCGGTGAGCAGCCCGGTGGCGGCCGCACCGTTCAGCGCCTCGCGGCTTGGCAGGTTGAGGAGGAAGGCACCGCTGCCGTCGGGCACGCGGCCGACCGAAAGATCCGGCAACTGGTTGCCCCAGGTCACCGAGTCGCGGAGGCCGCCGCCGAAGGCCAGCGTGTGGTGGAAATAGAGCCCGCCGCCCAACGGGTTCAGCCCGAAGCCGGTATTGGTGGCGGAGGCGGGAAGGGCGGGATTGCACTGGATCGCCAGATAGCCGCCGGCGGGAATCGTGGTGCCGCCCGGGGCGACCCAGGCCCGCGGGGCGGTCGGCGAGATGCCGAGGCTCATGTCGCCGAGGTCCGCCGGAAGGTCGGAAGGGTTGTGGAGTTCGATCCATCCGGCGAGCGAGCTGTCCGGGTTCGGCAGGCCTTCGTTTCTCACGAGCACCTCGTTGATCACGATCTGGGCGGCGGGCACCGTGCTGGTGATCTCGGCGTCGAGCTTGAGCCCGAAGGCCACGTCGCTGCTGGTCTGGGTCGCGCCGGTGAAATACTGGTGCACCTCCACCGCGATGACATTGTCGCCTTCGACCAGCAATTCGGAAGGCAGGGTGATGAACTCCTCTCCGGCATCCGAATTGGAAACGGCGAGCGCGGTGGCCACGGTATTGAAGTTGACCGGACCGCCGGGCATGCGCATCCGCAGGGCTTCCTGGCCGTTGAGATAGATCACGGCACCATCGTCGATCATCGTGATGCCTTTCAGCACGACGCCCGAGGTGGAGCCGGTCCAGTTGAAGTGCTTGCGGAAATAGGTGGTCGTGTAGGGTCGTCCGGAGTTGCCGGCGTTTCCCGGCAGCGTGGTGGTTTTGACGAAGCCCGACGCGGAGTTGAGCGTGCTGCTTTCATTGTAGAGCATCTGCCCGCCGGTCGCCCACGCGGAGTCGTCGAAGCCGGGCTGATGGAAGGTGGCGCTGTGGTCGGTGTTGGTGGAACGGAAGCTCCACGCCGAGTTGACGGGGATCAGGTTGACCGTGGTGGTGCCGGAAACGACGGTGCTGCCGGCATTCGGTCCGCCGGCGGAGGGCTGGGTGAAAAGTACGATGGCGTCGCCGCCGTTCGGCGAGCGGCCTTGCGAGACGTCGGTGGACTGCGGGCCGTAAACGACCGAGTCGATCAGCGAGAGATCGGAGTCGAAGAGCCCGATCTCGCCTTGAAGCGCGGCCAGCTTGAAGGCCAGGTGGTCGGCCCCCTGTTCGACATCGTCGTCCGCCTTGAAGAGCGCGTAAGAGCTGGCTCCGATGAAAGTGAGCGGCGCGATCTCGTGGCGGTCGGGCCATTGGACCGGATTGTCGGTCAGGAAGCAGCCGCCGAGGCTCACCGGCAGCGTTCCGGGATTGAAGAGCTCGATGAAGTCGGTGGCGCTCAGCGCCCCGGCGCTGGCCAGCCACTCGTTGATCCTGACGCCGTGCGGGTTGCCTTGGGCGGTGATTCGGTTGAGCGTGCCGAAGGTCGGGCGGCAGAGGTCCCACGCGCCGTCGGCCGGGCGGCGGCCGATCGAGAGGTCGGGCAACTGCTTGCCGAAAGTCACGGAGTCCACGATCCCACCGCCTGCCGTGAGGGGGCGCGAGAGGATCAAGACTTCACCTTCGTCGCTGAGGCCGAATCCGGTTTTGGGCCCCGGGACGGATGTGGAGCTGGAGGAGCGGACGATCAGGTATTCGCCGGGCGACAGGTTGAAGCCGGTCGGGAACTGATACTTGTAAGGAAGGGCGGGGTCGTCCGTGAGGCCGTAGCCGCGGAGCGAGGTCGAGGCGGTGCCGGCGTTCTGGAGTTCGATGAGGTCGGGGAAGACGCCCGAGTAGCCGATCGTCTCCGCGTTGCTCGCGAGCACCTCGTTGATCCGGATCAGTGGGGCTGCGGCGGGAGGAACGTAGCCGGGGTTGACGGTCCAGGCGAAGGTCGCGACGGAGGCGGTTGGCCCGTAATCCGGGTCGTCCTGCCAGGTGGCGGCGTCGTTCTTGCCGGCGACCTCCAGGGTGTGGAGTCCGGCGCTCAGGCCGCTCAGCGCGATCGGTGTGGCGATGGGGATCTGCGCGCTCCACGCGCCGCCATCGAGCCGCCAGCGGTAGTGCGTGTGGCCGGAGGGCCAGGAGGGGATCGCGGAAATGGCGGGGCCGACGACGATCGACGCGGTGCTCAGGTTGGTGAGCGCCGGGACATTGGCCGAAAGGCAGACGCCGAAAGGAATCACACCGCCGAGGTCGCGGCCGTTCGGTCCTGCGTTGCGGGCGGGGGAGCCGTTCTTCAGGGAGAGCCACTGCTTCATCACCTGGGCTTCTTTCCATGAGGTGAAGTCCGTCTCCGCCAGCTCCGGCAGGTGCTCGAAGAGCGGTTCGCCCGCGGCGTTCCCGCTGCCGGGTCCGGTCCATGCGAGTTCGGTGAGGTTGTTGACGAGGGTCACCACGCTGGCGGCGGGGTTGTAGTTCCGCACAAGCTGGTCGCAGTCCTCGAAAATGTTCGCCTCGGCATAGATCCCCGCGCCGTAGGTCGTGACGGGGAGCGGGATCGCGTCCTGGAGATTGAGGATGCCTCCTTCGATGTCGGTGCCGCCGTTGATCGTCTGGCGCACGACGGTGTTGTTACGGAAGGTGTAGTAGTTTCCCTGCTTCGCGGTGACGGCGTGGTCGACATCGTAGAACAGGTTGCCGACGATGGTGATCCTGCTGACGTCCCCGCCGTCGTCGCCCCCGCTGATCGCCGCGGCGGAGTCCGGCGCGCCGTTCTTGTGGCAGTGAAGGAAGATGTTGCCCTCGATCCACGCGTCGGTGCCGTCGAGGTCGAGGATGTCGTCGCCGCTGCCGGCGAAGGCGCAGTCGATCACCTGGAGGATGGGCCCCGGGCGCTGGCCGCCGGTGAAGTCGAGCGCGTCGTTGTAGCCGATCACCTTGCCGAACCAGCACTGCCGGAAGATGCCGCGGCCGCCGGCTTTCACACCCTGGGTGCCGTGGACCAGCTCGAAGCCGGCGGTGCCTGAGGGGAACTCGCAGTTCGAGACGACGAACGAGGCCCCGTCGAGCGAGAGATACTGTTTGGTGGTGTTGCCGAACTCGAGGTGATCCAGCGTCACGTCGCCCGCGTTCACGTCGAGGGCGATGCCGGTGTTCCCCGCGAAGCGTGCGTGGCTGATCCTCGATTCGGGAGAGCCGGTGCTGCCGTTGATCACCATACCGGTCCAGCTCGCGCCGCTGCCCGGCGCGATGTCGAAGCGGATGCGGCTGGTTTCGGTGCCTTCCGCGAGGATACGGCCGCCGGAAGCCACGCTGAAAGTCGCGCCGCCCGAGAGATAGACGCTGGCGCCAGGCTCGATGGTGAGCGTGGCACTGCTGGCCACGGCGACCGAGCCGGTGACCTGCCACGGGCCGCCGGCCGCGGTCCAGGTGGTGTCGGCGGTGATGTTGGAGGAAACCGTGACCACGCTGCCATCGTCCCGCCAGACGTCGTAGGAAAAGCGTTCGGTCTCGGCACCGTCCGCATCAAAGGCCTGGATCAGGACGCGGTTGATACCGGGCTGGAGAGCCACGCCGGGGGCGCTCCAGGTGGCGGTCCAGGCGGTCCAGGTGGCGGCGACGCCGTTGACCTTGATCGAGCGGGTGGTGATCGCATTCGCCCGGCCGCCCAGCGTGGCCGTGGCGGAGGTGGTCCGCGGGTAGCCGCTGACGACGCCCGGGGCGGTGGTGACGGAAATCGTGAGCGGGATCTGCCCGGCGACGTAACTGCTCCGCGCGACGTTGAAGGCCTTCATCGAGTCGATCACCGACGGGGTGACCAGTCCGCCGAGGCTTTGCTGCACCAGCGCGGAGAAATTCGAGGGCTTGTAGATGCCGTCGAGCAGCCGGCGGAGTTCCGCGTAGTAGATCGGAGCGAACTCCGGGTGCTTCATGAACGCGTTCATCGGCGTGGCCGTGCCGCCGCTGCGGGAGATCATGCGGAACAGGCTGGCGGTGGCCGATCCTGACGAGTCGCCGCCGCCGAGGATGGTGTCGAGGTCGTAGGGCATCAGCCTGGCCCGCGGGTCGTTTTGGCCGAAGTAGAAGTTGAAGTCGTCGCCGTCGCCGTTGGAAAGGTTGGTCTCGCTGTTGTCGACCAGCGTGTTCATCGCGAACCAGCGCATCCATTCGTCGACATCCGCGACCGCACGGACGGCGGCGGCGTAATCGGGGGTGTAGCTCACCGGATCGGCCGCCAAGGGGCCGCTTGTTCCTTTCGCCAATGCGTTGGTAAGGCCGATGAGGTCGGTCCATGAATCCTCGGCGCTGTTGGTCTGCTTCTTGTAGTTGAGCTTGTAGAGATCGACCAGCGACAGGGTCTCCGAGCCGCCGGGGACGATCTTCGCGAAATCACCGCCGTTCGGGATGGAGGTGCCGCCCGCGGTGGTGCCTTCGAACAGGCGGACGGAACGGTAAAGGTTGCCCGAGGAGTCGTTGGCGAAGCGGTTGTCGATCAGGTCGGAGTTCCAGGCTTCGTTGCAGGCATAGAAGCCATAGGAGGGTGCGCCGGGCGTGGCGGGGTTGGCACCGTTCCAGCGGAACTGGACCGCGCGGGACTGCGGGGCGGGAAGGCCGGCCTTGGCAAAGAGGGCGGCCCCGAAGACCTGCCACGGCGTGTACTGCGAGTTCAGGTTGAACTGGGTGACGCCCTTCCACGGGTCGTCGTTGGGGAACATCAGGTTCAGGCCCTGCGGCTGCTTCGAGCGCGAACCGTTGCCGCGGTTCCGGGCGCCGACGCGGTAGCGGAGTTCGGTGCCGGTGCCGTCCACGCTGACGAAGCTCGCGTTGAAGCGGGCGTGGCTCTTGGTCTGGTCGGTGCTTTCGCCGGTGTAGTTGGGATAGGGCCGGGTGCCGGAGTTGGTGTTGATGTTGGTGAGTTGCGTCTTGTCCGCCGCCTTCATGATGAGGCGGTAGGTGGGCATGGCCCCCGCATCGACGGTGTTGTCCACCTGATAGAGGCAGTTCGCGCTTTGCTGCGGGGTCAAAGCCGGGTCATCGCCGGCCACCGGTGCCGGCCAGGTGCGGGTCAGCGTGCCGTCGGTCGCCGAGACGTAGAATTCGACCACCGTGCCGTCCGGCTGGATCGGCAGGGAGGCTCCGAAAATCCCGTCACCCGCCAGGGTGTCGCCGTGCTGGCCGTCGTCGGACATCGGCTCGGTGGAGAAGCTCGCGGCGCCGTCGGCCCGCCAGTGGGCGGTGACGGTGAGCGGCGCGGCGAGGTCGTCGGTGACCCGGGCGACGACGAAGACCGGCTCGGACGACTTCGGCACCACGGGGAAGTGCGAGACGTCCCGGATCACCGGCGCGATGTCGGCCGCGGCGACCGAGTTGGCGGCACCCGGGGTGCCGCCGGCGGCGAGGCTGGGCAGCCAGTTCTGGCCGGTTGAGTTGGCGAAGGCGGCGTTGACCAGTTCGAGCGAGCGATCCTTGGCGAGGACGTCGGCGGGCGCGTTCGAATACGGCGCGACGTCGTTTCCTCCGTCCGCGGCGCTGTCCCAGGAGAAGCCCTTGTGGCCGAAATTGCTCCACCAGTCCTTGCGGCGGATGCCCCAGTCGCCGTCGTCGCTGTAGTCGACCTCGTCGAGGGTGTTTCCCAGTGGGTCGACCAGGGTGATCGTGTTCGAGCTGTTGGAAAGCCGGCCTTCCCAGCCGGCGACGAAATGGCTCACGGCGGGGTATTTCGCGGCGAAGGCGACGGCATCCGCGGCGATGACCAGCCGGCCGCCGGCGGGGATCGTGGTCGCGGGCGGGAGGGTGAAATGGATGCCGCGGGTAAAGGCGTAACCGGTGACGTTCGCCGGTGCGGGACCGGTGTTGTGGAGTTCGATGAATTCCTCGCCGATCACCTCGGAGGCCGGGTGATACAGGATCTCGCTGATCACCACCTCGGCGGGGATTGGCTCGAGGAGGACCAGGCTGGCGAGCCATAGAACGGAAGGGGATTTCATCGGGAGGAAGCGGGTGCGCCGGTGGGTGAGGGAAATGTAACAATGCGGACTTTGTCCCTGGAGTCGGAAAGCCGTTTACTAGCGATGTCCAATGTCCAAGGCCATGGTGCCCCTGGCCGGGAGGCAAGCCAAGGTTCGTAACAGATTGTTACCACAAGGCGATTGATAAGGCGGCCCGTGGTATCGGCTTCCATTTCGAGGGCAGCGCGGACGGTCCCGGAATAGAGCAAGAAACGGGCAGGGTTTGCCACCTGGGACGGAGCGGGGCCCGTTCCAGCCGCCAAAGATGATCGGGGCAGGACGGCTGCGGTCGCGCGCCGATGAATTCGGCGGCGGTGCCGATTCTTTGTCCACCCCAAGCCCTGCTTTGAAAACCTTGCTCCATGAACGCCCCCTTGAATCCCTTCGCCGCCTTCTTCTCCCCGCGCTCCGTCGCAGTCGTCGGTGCCACCGAAGCCGCCGGCAGCGTCGGCCGCGCGGTGTTGGAGAATCTGGCTTCTTTCGCAGGCACGGTCTTTCCGGTGAATCCCAAGCGGGCCACCGTGCTCGGCCGGCCGACTTATCCTTCGCTTGCCGCACTGCCCGAGCCCGCGGACCTCGCGGTGATCGTCACGCCGGCCGCGACGGTGCCCGCTTTGATCCGCGACTGCGCGGACGCGGGCATCCGGAACGCGATCATCATCTCCGCCGGCTTCAAGGAAACCGGCCCGGCCGGCCGCGTGCTCGAAGAGGCGGTGCTCGCGGAAGCGCGCCGCGGTGGGGTGCGGATCATCGGGCCGAACTGCCTCGGCGTGATGACCCCGCGGCTCGGTTTCAATGCCACCTTCGCTCCCACTCTGGCGCTTCCGGGCAAGGTCGCCTTCCTCAGCCAGAGCGGCGCGCTGTGCACCGCCATCCTCGACTGGAGCCTGCGGGAGCAGGTCGGCTTCAGCGCTTTCGTGTCGGTCGGCTCGATGCTCGACGTGAACTGGGGCGACCTGATCGAGCACCTGGGCGATGACCCGCACACCACGAGCATCGTCTGCTACATGGAATCGGTCGGCGATGCCCGCCGCTTCCTGTCCGCCGCCCGCGAGGTGGCCTACACCAAGCCGGTCCTCATCATCAAGTTCGGCCGCAGCGCCGATGCCGCCCGCGCGGCGGCGTCCCACACCGGCGCTCTCACCGGCAGCGACGACGTGCTCGATGCCGCTTTCCACCGCGCCGGCGTGCTGCGGGTCGATACCATCGGCGAGCTTTTCAACATGGCCGAGCTGCTCGCCAAGCAGCCGCGTCCCGCCGGTCCGCGGCTGGCGATCGTGACGAATGCCGGCGGCCCCGGCGCGCTGGCGACGGACCTGTTGGTGACGAGTGGTGGACAGCTCGCGGCGCTGGAGGCGGCCACGATTTCCCGCCTGAACGAGGTCCTGCCCGCGCCGTGGAGCCATGGCAATCCGGTTGATATCCTCGGCGATGCGGAAGCAGGCCGCTATGCCGCCGCGGTCGAGGCGGTGTCGCGCGATCCGGACACCGACGGCATGCTCGTCATTCTGACCCCACAGAAAATGACCGCGCCCGAGGCGACCGCGGCGGCTTTGGCAAGGCTGGCGCCCACCGGCAAACCGCTGCTGACGAGCTGGATGGGCGGGGCCTCGCTCGATCCTTCGCGCGACCTTCTCAACGCCGCCGGCATCCCGACCTACGACTACCCCGACACCGCCGCCCGCGCCTTCGCGCTGATGTGGCGCTACGTCGACAACCTGCGGGCGATCTACGAAACACCCGCCTTGCCGGTCCAATCCGGCGGCGCGCGTTCCTTGGCGGACTCCCGCGATTTCATCGAAGGCATCCGCCGCGAAGGACGGACCTTGCTGACGGAACTTGAGTCGAAACAACTGCTCGCCGCGTATGGCATCCCGACCGTTTCCACCGAGCTGGCGACCGATGTCGAAAGCGCCGTGCGGCTCGCCGCGAAGGCCGGCTATCCGGTGGTGCTCAAGCTCCATTCGCACACGATCACCCACAAGACCGACGTCGGCGGCGTGCAGCTCGATCTCGCCGACGAAGCCGCCGTGCGCTCCGCGTGGCAACGCGTCGAAACCACGCTCCTCGAACGGGTGGGGGAGGGGCATTTCCAGGGCTGCACCGTGCAGCCGATGATCGACCGCACCGGCTACGAGCTGATCCTCGGCAGCAGCATCGACCCGCAATTCGGACCGGTGCTGCTGTTCGGTGCCGGTGGCCAGCTGGTCGAGGTCCTGCAAGACCGTGCGCTCGGCTTGCCGCCGCTCAACACCGTGCTGGCCCGGCAGTTGATGGAGCGGACCCGGATCTTCCGCGCCTTGGGCGGAGTCCGCGGCGGAAAGCCGGTCGATCTTGAAGCGCTGGCAGGTCTGTTAGTCGCCTTCAGCCGTTTGGTCATCGAGCAGCCGTGGATCGCGGAAATCGACATCAACCCCTTGCTGGTATCCGACCGGCAAGTCATCGCGCTCGATGCCCGCGTGGTCCTTCACCCGCCCGACACCGATCCCCGCGACCTGCCACGGCCGGCGATCCGGCCGTACCCCGAACATCTCGTTGGCACCGCCATCCTGCGCGACGGGGTCGAGGTCATGGTCCGGCCGATCCGTGCGGAGGACGAGCCGGCGGTCGTCGACTTCCACCACCGGCTTTCGGAGCAGAGCGTTTACTCGCGGTTCTTCTCCACGATTCCGCTGGCCGAAAGAGCCTCCCATCACCGCCTGGCGAGGATTTGCTTCGCGGATTACGATCGCGAGATTTCGCTCATCGTCATGGCGGCGGACCAGCCGGAGGTGATCCTCGCGGCGCTTCGCCTGACCCGGCGTCACGCGAGCCAGGCCGCGGACTTCGGTCTGCTGGTGATCGACGAGTGGCAGGGCCGCGGACTCGGCAAGCTGCTGGTGAGCGAACTGGTCCGGGTGGCGCGGGCGGAAGGAATTGGACGGGTTCACGGCACGGTGCTCGCCGACAACCGGCGGATGCTGGAGATCTGCCGGAAGAACGGTTTCGTCATCGATCCCCAGGGCGATGAGTGTGAGGTGAAGCTGGAGATCACCGGGGGCTGAGCTCAAAGGGGTAAGTGGTCCCGGATTCATCCCGACGAAGCACGGGCGATGCGGGACTTTGCGATCAGGCGAGCCCGAGGGACCATGCGTCTCAAGCCGGGGCCACCCGCAGCGGGGTTCGGAGCCAATGGGTGGTTGGCGGCTTGAATGGACACGTCGATGCCTTTTTCTCCCCTCCCGCCGGGAGCTTTTCAGGATTGCCGCCCGCCGCGGGGCCGGGTCATGGTAGTGCCCGAACAAGACCCCCTATCATGCGTTGGAAAAATCTGCGACGAAGCGAGAATGTCGATGATCAACGAGGTCGCGGAGGCCGTGGGGGCGGCGGAGTCGCCATGGGTGGCGGCTTGGTCACGCTGGTGATCGTGGTGCTGGCCTTGTTCTTCGGCGTCGACCCGACCCCGCTGCTCCAGCAACAGGGCGGCGGCGCGGTGGCCCAGGGACCGGCGGAACTTTCCGCGGAAGACCGCGAGATGGGAGAGTTCGTGGAAGCGATCCTGGGCAGCACCGAAGATGTCTGGGAGGAGGAGTTCGCGCGGATGGGCAAGCGCTACGAGCCGGCCCGGCTCCGCTTGTTCACCAACACGGTCCAAAGCGGCTGCGGCTTCGCCGGGGCGCAGATGGGGCCATTCTACTGCCCGGCCGACCGCACGGTCTACATCGATCTCTCGTTCTTCCGCGAGCTGCACGAAAAATTCGGCGCGCCGGGCGACTTCGCCCAGGCCTATGTCATCGCCCACGAGGTCGGTCACCACGTGCAGAACCTGTTGGGCATCTCCAGCCAGGTCCAGCAGGCACGGCAGCGGACCGGTGAAGTCGAGGCGAACCAGCTTTCGGTGCGGCTTGAGCTTCAGGCGGACTTCCTTGCCGGAATGTGGGCGCGCAAGGGTCAGCAGAAGTTCGACTTCCTGGAAGAAGGCGACCTCGAGGAAGCCCTACGCGCCGCGAACCGGATCGGCGACGACACCTTGCAGAAGCAGGCCCAGGGCCACGTGGTGCCGGACTCCTTCACCCACGGCAGCTCGGAACAGCGGATGCGCTGGTTCAAGAAAGGGCTGCAGAGCGACACCTTCGATCCCAAGAACACCTTCACCACCCGCGATCTCTAACAAAAACGTCATGCAACGCCGCCCCTTTCTCGCCACCCTCGGCGCCACCGCCGCCGCCTTCACCACCGGAGCCCGCGCCCAGGAACCGGCCGGCAAGAAACTCGGCTGGGCCCTGGTCGGTCTCGGCTCGCTGAGCACGAACCAGATCGCGCCCGCCTTCGCCAAGTCGAAGCATTGCAAGCTGGCGGCGATTGTCACCGGCACCCCGGCCAAGGCCGAGAAGTGGAAGACGCAATACGGCATCCCGGACAGCCACGTTTACAACTACGAGACCTTCGACAAGATCGCGGACAATCCCGACGTCGATGTCATCTACATCGTGCTGCCGAACTCGATGCACGAGGAGTTCACGATCCGCGCCGCGAAGGCCGGCAAGCACGTCTTTTGCGAAAAGCCGATGGCCAACAGCGCCGACGAATGCCGGCGGATGATCGCGGCGGTGAAGACGGCCGGCAAGCAGCTTGGCGTTGCCTACCGCTGCCAGTTCGAGCCGCACCACCGCGAGTGCATGCGGCTGGCCCGCGAGAAGGTCTTCGGCCCGCTGAAGTTCATCGAGGCCGGCTTCGGCTTCCAGATCGGCGATCCCACGCAGTGGCGCTTGCGCAAGAATCTGGCCGGCGGCGGCGCGCTGATGGACGTCGGCGTCTATGCCCTCCAGGCCTGCCGCTACCTGACGGGCGAGGAGCCGGTGGAAATCGTGGCGCAGGAGGTCAAGACCGACCCAGTGAAGTTCGCGGAGGTGGACGAGACCATCTCGTGGTCGATGAAGTTCCCCTCCGGCGTGATGGCCTCGCTGATGACGACCTACGGCTTCAATGGTGCGAACTTCTTCACCGCCACCTGCCAGCAAGGCCGCCTCGGCTTGGATCCCGCCTACAGCTACGACGGTCTCAAAGGCTGGACTTCACGGCCCGGGGTGAAGATCGAATTCCCGGCGGTCGACCATTTCCAGACGGAGATGGATGCCTTCGCCGACTCGATCCTGAACAGCAAGCCCTTCGCCGCGACCGGTGAAGCAGGCCTGCGCGACCTGCTCGCGGTGGAGGCGATCTATCGCTCGATCCGCGAAGGCAAGGCGGTGAAGGTGGAAGCGCTTTGATCCAGGACGGTCAGCGCGTGGATTTTTGAACCGCGAAATCACGCGAAAAACGCGAAATTTAAAGGTAGGAAAAAATGCCTTTGGATCTGATGCCTTTGGATTTCGTGAATTCAGGTTCTGGCGGATGTTCCAGACTGCCCCGGGCCGAAATTTTTTCATGGCCCGATCGCAACCTGTTGATAACGAGTTTTCATCACGCTTCTTCGACAACATCACTGGCACAAGCTCAAGCACACCTACGGCATCTACTTCGTCACGCTTGAGAAGTCCAACAGCGCCGCGGCCATCGTAGGCGTCAACGAGTTCGACCGGGCCGATCCGAGGAACGCCGGGGTCGTGTCCGACCACCTGGTGGGCACCTCCAACGGGGTAATGCTCCGTCGCATCATCTACATCAATCCGGAAGACGGGGTGAGTGATACCTACCTCACCAACGATAATACCTTGCCCACAATCTCCTGCTGCTCTTCGAGAAGCACATCGGTCACAGCGAGGGATTGCATGACGAGATCGAATCCGGGAAACAGGAAGGTAGAACCAAGGGGCCGGCCGGGATCATCCGGGCGCTTGAAAAATTCATCAATACCGCGGTTCAGAGGGCCACCCAGCGGACCCAGCGCTTAATCCGGTGGGTGCGGTTCTGGATCTGCAGACAGGCTCGCTGGGGCGCTTCCATCGCCAGACTACGGCAGACGACCTGCCAGGCGAAAGTGCGGTCGTCCGGAGTGAAATCCTTGCCGGCCAGCAGCCCATGGGCGACCTCCGAGCGGCGCGGGTCGCCGAGGGCATCGGCCAAGCGCGGCAGCACCGGGATCGCTTCCTCGCGGGAGGAATCGCTGCGGAGAACCTGCAGCGACAGGTCGAAGGCTTCGACGTGGAGTTGCTTGCCCAAGGCATCCTGCGCCGCCGTCAATCGACGGCCGGTGCGGAGGTCGCGATAGACCCCAGCGCGGGGCGGCCGGCTGCGAGTGCGAGCGCGGCGAGGAGGACCGCCACCAGCAGGATGCGCCAGAACGGATGGAGATCCGCCCAGCGGTCTCGGCAGCGGTCGATCAGGCTCATGAACGGCTTGACCTTGCATGATCGGCGCGGCCGGACAAGCCCCGGATGATTTCAGCGGCCTTCATTTTCAAGGGTCCAGTCGAGCTGGCCGAGGACGGCGTTGGAAAAGCGGTGCCACGCGAGGTCTTCGGACGGCATGCCCGCGACGGCCCCCATGATGACGCGGGTGTGGGCCGGCTTGAAGCGGGTGGCGGCGGCGGCGAGGCGGAGTTGGCGGAGTTCGTTGCCGGTGCTGCCGAGGATCACATCCTCGCGCAAGTCGGCGGATTCGAGCCCGCTAACCCAAACGGCCTTGAAAACGTGGATGGCCTGGCCGCCGCCGCGCGGGCGGAACAGGGTGGAGTCGAAGACCAGTTGGCCGCCCGCGAACTGGAAGACCCGGGAAGGGTGCAGTTTCTCGAGGTCCATGCCGATGGCACCCATGCACTCCTCGGGAAGATGCTTGAACGCTTCCAGCGTATTGATGGTGGCGGTCTGGTCCCAGGAGAAACAGGCGAGGCGCATCCCGGGGCCGTCGCTTTCCACCACGTTGGCGATCCAGCCGGAGCTCGAGCGCAGGGACGGCTGGACCTCGCGGTAGAGGTCGGGCTGGAGTTTCCAGGCGGCTTTTGGCGGGGGATTCAGCGTAAGCACCGCGGCACCGGTCGCCGGTGGTGGCGGCTCCGTCCACCATTTGGCGGCCAGTTCGGCCCCCGCGACGGGCAGGACGACGGCGAGGATGCGGACGAGGAGAGTCACCCCGGCCTCCTTTCCACCGAACGGCGCACGATGCGGCGACCCTGCCGGTCCCCGTCGAGCAGCTGCGAGACCGATAGCAGGACCAGCGAGCCGAGGGCGAAGGCGAGCAGGCCGGCGAGATCGTGTGCGTCTTCGAAGGCAGCGGTGCCGTGCTCGAAGCGGATCCAGGCGAGGACCGAGGCGCGGAGGACATTGAGGGTCCAGGCGGTGGCCAGGCCGGCCAGGATCATGAGCCAGCGCCCGGACCGCCGCAGCGCCATCCATTCGCCGAAAAACAGGGCGGTCATCAGGAAACTCTGGGCGGACTTGATGCCGCTGCAGCCTTCGGTCACATGGACCACCTCCCCGAGCCTGCCGAGTTGGTCGCCGATCGCGTGGACCGGCTGGCCCGACCATTCCAGCACCCGCACCGAAGCGGCGATGACGCTGTCGGTGAGATTCGAAACGAGGAAATATTCAAGCACCGAAGGAAGCGGGATGGCGCTGCATGCGAAGGCGATGACCGGCACGAAGCGGCGCACCGCGGCCATACCGCCGAGGCGGTGCAGGGCGAAAACGGTGGTCGCGATCACGATCCCCGCCTGGAGCCAAAGGGGTAGCGTCCAGCGCGGGTCGACGCGGTTGAGGGTGCGGAGCACGGCGAGGCCCGCGAACAGCAGGACGGAGGCGGCGACCGCCGGGGCGATGGCCAGGGCGGGGGGATCCGCTGCCTGCCAGAAGTGACGGAGACGGTAAAAAAACAGGATCACCAGCGGCGGAACATACCAGCCGTAACCGTAATATTCGCCGTAGCGCCAGCCGTAGATGCACGCGAAATAGAGCTGGGCCCAAAGCAGGCCTACCAGCACCAGCCAGGCGGTGGTCCGGGAGCTTGCCGTGGCCGCGGATTCAGATTTGCTCACGAGACGGTCTTGTCATCGGTCGGGACACCCTGCAAGCCGCGGGATCAAGCGGGTGTCAGTTCCTGGGTCTTGGGCGGCGGCGGAACTTCCCGCGCCACCTTGGCCGGGGGCTCTTCGATCATGGTCTCTTCGACCCGGGTTTCCGCAGCGATGGGCTTCGTCAGGCATTCCGGGGTCAGGCTGGGGAGCCGGCGGCTCACCTCAAGCCCGAGTTCCGTGGCCGCCAACATGAGCGCGCTGCTCCGGCTCTCCGGTAGCATGCTGGAGGTGATCATGATTGCAGCTCGCCCCGGTCTGCCTGACCACTGAAGCAAGCTGGTCCAGCGAGCCCAGGATCGGGAAGCCGATGACGGGGACGGCGAGATCGAGAAACGCCCTAATTTTCCAAAAATGCCCGGAAGAACCCGAAATGCCGGGGTTTGAGCGGCAGGGCGGAAGGGGTGACTCCCCGTGGTGGGGCATCGCGTGGCTGAAATTCCATGAGCGGACCAAGGACGCCCGCTACCTGCGCACGGCCATCGCGATCCAGCGCCACATGGCGGCGAACTGGCGGAAGGACGGCGGGGTTTCCTGGGCGGAGGAGGAAGACAAACGCGATCCGAACGCGATCACCAACAGCTTGTTCGTCGTGCTTTCGGCACGCCTTCACCGGGTGACGAAGCAGCAGGAATATCTCGGCTGGGCGGAAAGGACGCTGACTTGGGAAAAGGAAGCGAAGCTCTACGACGGCACCGCGATCGTCGACCGGCCGGGCCACGTCGGCGACTACTGGACTTACAACCAGGGAGCCTACCTCGGCGGCCTCGAAGCGCTGCACGCCGCCACCGGCAAGGCGGTCTATCTCGACGAAGCCGCGCGGGTGGCCACGACCATTCTGGAGAAATCCGGCATCGTCCGTCCCGACGGAGTGCTGTTCGAAAAGCTCGGCACCGACGGCTGGGATGTCGGCATGTTCAAAGGCATCTGCGCCCGCTACTTCGGCATCCTCGCCAAGTCGCTGCGGCGGCAAAAGACGCATCCAGAGGTCGTCGGACGGCTGGAGCAGGTCCTGACTGCCACCGCCGCGGCCATCCTGAAATCCCCGCGCGACCAGAGCCTCTACCCGCTGGAGTGGCAGCCCGAGCCGCGGGCCGCGATCCACAACTATAACACCCAGCTGTCGGGGTTGATTGCCTTGGCCGCGGCAGCTTGATGGACACCGGGTGAGGAGGGCGACGCGAATTCCCTGTTGCGGGAGCGGTTCACTACTCCCCGGGGCTCGATTCGTCTTTTGATTTCAACTCCAGAGTTTCTAGTGCAGCGTCCCGTTAGTCAGTGTGCGTATCGCTCTGGTACCTTTTCGTGAGTTCGATGATCTTCGTGAGCTTCTCCGGACCTTTGGTCCAGATGAACGGCCCGCAGGTCTTGTTATACT
>JBIPNO010000086.1:0-19777 GCA_044372775.1 Haloferula sp. | reverse complement strand
ACAACCCGGACCCGCACCCGCTTCCCCGACCGGTGTCAAACGGCATCCCGCCACACCCCGGAAAACCACCCGTCCTGCGGGTAATTTTAATTGTCGTCAGGGGGTAGTTTTAATCGTCGTCGCACAGGTGGTCCCCTCTGCCGAGGATAACGCTTGTCAGGAACCACTTCCTAACCCGGAATCCCGCCCTAGGAACCCTTCTTGCATGATCAAGCGCATCCGCCTCAAAGACGTCGCCGAACGGGCCGGCGTCGCCGTCAACACGGCCTCCACCATCCTCAACCGCCGCCCGAACTCCTGGGCTTCGAAGGAAACCGAAGCCCGCGTATTCCAAGCCGCCCGCGAACTCGGCTACCGCCCTTCCAAAACCGCCCGCGCCCTGCGCTCCGGCCGCTACCACACCATCGGCCTGCTGCTCCAGGACCTCACCAATCCCTTCTTCTCCACCCTCGCCGACGAACTCGAATCCGCCGTCGAGGAACGCGGCTTCGACCTGCTGGTGGAAAATTGCCGCTCCTCCCTGGTCCGCGAGAAGCACCTGTTCAGCGACCTCGACGACCTCGAAGTCGACGGCTCCGTGCTGTGGCTCTCTGACAACGAGGTCTTCCGCGCCGAACTCGCCGACATGGCCGAAGCCCGCCGGCCGGTCGTCGTTTTGGGCAACGGCATCCCCGAAGTCCCGATCCCCGTCGATGCCGTCCTCTCCGACTTCACCCAGGGCCTCAGCGATGCGGTGGACTCCCTCTGCCAGCTCGGCCACAAACGCTTCGCCTTCCTCAGCGCCCTCGCCGAAGGCCAGGCCGACGGCAAGCGCCCCCGCCTCTTCCTCGAAATGCTCGCCGCCCGCGGGATCCCCGCCGCGAACATCGACATCCTCCGAACCGGTCACACCGTCGAAAGCGCCTGCGAGACCTTCGCCGGCTTCCTCCGCAAGCGCCCCGACCGCCGGCCCACCGCCCTGCTCGCGATGAACGACCTCGCCGCCATGGGCGCCATGCGCGCGGCGATCGAGGCCGGCATGAGCATCCCAGGCGACCTCTCGATCGTCGGCGTCGACGACGTCCCGCTCTGCTCCTACCTGCCGATCAGCCTCAGCTCGATCCGCCAGCGTTTCAAAATGATCAGCGCCGCCGCCTCGCGCCTTCTCATCTCGCGCATCGAGCTGCCGGCCGGTGAATCCCTGCCACCCCGCCAGGAAGTCTTCCCCACCCTCTACACCCCGCGCGAAAGCGTCGGCCCGGCGAAGGCCTCAGGCTGATGCGGCAAGAGTGACCACAACGAAATCAGCGAAACTCCGCGAAAATCAAGACGAGTGGAAAGCGCTCCTGGACCCGCAAACTTGAGTCGGCCCATTTCCTCCCTCTCTGAAATTTCGACAATTTCGTCTCTTTCGTTGTTCCCAACCCTTTCTCCCGCATGAGCGGGGCCGGAATCCCCCTATCACGATCCGGTATCGCGGCGTTCTTCGCCGGGGACCGAGGCCGGAATAAGGTCCACCCATGACTTCGGTGATGCATGTTGTCGAATTCGCCCACGACAGTCCCGGCTACCACGAACTGGTCCGCCTGCGGGACCTCCACCTGCGTCAGCCCATCGGCTTGCGCCTGAGGAAGGATGACCTGGCCGGAGAGGAAGGGCACCGCCATTTCGCCCTCTTGGAATACGGGAAAATCTTCGGCGGCCTGATCGCGAATCCCATCGGCCCTGGCAGCGCGAAGCTCCGGCAGATGTGGATCCACCCCGACCTCCGCGGCCAGGGCCACGGCCGAGAGCTGCTTTCCGAAGTCGAGTCGCGCCTCACCGCCGAAGGCGTGAACCACTTCGTCCTCCACGCCCGCCAGAACGCCGCCGGCTTCTATGGAAAAAGCGGCTACCGGGCCGTCGGCGACATTTTCACCGAAGTCGGCCGCCCGCACCTCCGGATGGAAAAGCGCGGCGGCGGGTGAAACCCGGCTTGCCCCGCGTTCCCTCCCGGCTACCCTCGACGCCGGATGCCGGGATGGCGGAATTGGTAGACGCACCTGACTTAGGATCAGGCACCGCAAGGCGTGCAGGTTCGAGTCCTGTTCCCGGCACTTCATTCAATCCCTACCCTCCTCACACACCATGAACGAATTGAAGGAAAAGCTGGCTGCTCTCGGACTGAGCGCGGAACAGGTCGATGGCGCACTCCAGACCGTCGCCGAATTCGTCAAAGCCAAGCTGCCTGTCGAATACCAGGGCATCGTCGACTCCCTGCTCGCCGGCGAGACCCCGGACCTCGCTTCCCTCGGCGGCGGTCTGCTCGACAAGGTCAAGGGCATGTTCAGCTGAGCCGGCTTCCCGCGCCCAACGCGTCCCCGAAGGACGTCCCCAAAGGAGGGGGGAGACTCATGTCCCCCCTCCTCCTCCAAAGCACCGGGCAGGCTCCCGGCAGCGGATTGACGATCTTACTTCGCCTCAAGGCTACGAAGGACAGGTCGTTGATTGCCGATTGTTGATTTCGGATTTTTGATTGGGGAAGAGCTTGAGAGAGCTTCGCGCTGGGGAAGCACGGGGCCTCGGCAGCCTACCGTCCAAGCCGACTAAAGATCGGCGCTCCCTTGAGGGCTACCGCCATTTGCCCGGTCCTGAAAGGCACCCGGTTTCTCTCTCCGATCGACAATCGAAAATCGAAAATCATCAATCGGCAATCCCTGCCTTTGTTGGAACTTCGCACTTCTCTCCTTGGCACTTCCTCAAAGCCGCACCTCCCCCGCTCCGAAGGCGGCGTAATCGGCGGGAGTGCAGGTGAGGACGATGATCTGGAGGCCGCGGGAGGCGGCGAGGTCGAGCATGCGTTGGAGGGTCTGGACGCGGTCGGGGTCGGAGAAGGCGAAGGCGTCGTCGAAGAGGACGGGCAGGCAGCCGTCGTGGTCGGCGGCGAGGATCTCGGCCATGGCAAGGCGGACGGCGGCGGCGAGTTGTTCGCGGGTGCCGCCGCTGAGGTTCTCGAAGCCGAAGGCGTCGCTGCCGCGGCGGACGAGTTCGAGACCGCCGAACTTGTCGCCTTCCAGCCGGACGCGGGCCGCGGCGGCGGGGCCGAAAAGGCAGCGGAGGTAGCCGGTGATGCGCTCGGCGAGCGGCGCGGTGAACTGATCAGCCAGGCGGCCTTGCTCGCTGCGGAACAAGGTGTCGAGCCGGCGGATCGCCTCGGCGCGGCGCTTCACGGCGGCGAGGTGCTCGCCGGCACTGGCGGCACGGGCGATGGCGAGGGCCAGGGCGGCTTCGGGGTCGCTGCTGCCGTCGCTGGCCAGCAAGGCGCGGGCGGCGGCGAGGGTCTGGGAGGCTTCGGAGCGGAGCGCTTGCTGGCGCTCGATCGAACGACGCAGCCGGTCGCGATCGCCGCCGAGCAGCTCGGGCTGGAGATCGGCCAGCTGGCGGCGGATGGCGGCGAGGCCGGCGGCGCTTTCCTCCTTCGCCTGCAGGGCCAGCGGCAAGGCGGCGGCGCGGCGGACCGGGTCGCCGTGGAGCTCGGTCAGCAGGGCGATCTTCTGCGCGCTTTCCTGGATCCGGGCTTCGTCGCCGCGGAGGGCGGCGCGTTCGTTTTCTAACAACTCCGCGCTGCGGACGGCGGCGGCTTGCAGGCTGCCGAGCGCGCTTTTGGCGGCGGCTTCGCGGGCTTCGGCCTCCTCGGCGGCACCGCGGGAGGTGGTGAGCAAGGCGGCGGCTTCGGGCGGGCCGGAAGGCGGGACGAAGCCGGCGAGCAGAGGTTCGCGGCGGGCGATTTCGGCGAGCAGGGCGGTCAGCGACGACTCCACGGCGGCGAGGTCGCGGGCGATGGCGTCCGGGGCCATCGCGTCGATCCGCGAGCGCAGGCCTTCCAGGGTGCGGTCGAGCTTTTCCCGCTCCTCGACGACCTGCTGGGCGGCGGCGGTGGAGGCAAGCCCGAGTTGATCGAGCGCCTTCTGCCGGGCGTCCAAGGCCTCGCGCAGCGCCAGGCGGGCATCGGCCAGCCGTCCGCCGCCGCCGGGGTGGATCCGCAGCACGCTGTCGCCGACTTTCAGCTCGCCGGTCTCGCTGAGCACCCGGGCCTGGCCGGTAGTCAAAGGGGTGCCATCGAGCATCGCGCTGCCGGCGACGAGCTCGATGCCGGTGGCCATTGCCTGCAAGGCGGCCTCCGCGGTGGCGCAGGCGGCGTCGAGCTTTTGCAGCTTCTTCAAATCGGCCGGGCCGACCTTCGGCAACTTCGCGAGGGCGGCCTCGAGCGGGCCGAGTTCTTTCTTCATCGCGGTCACCCGCTCCGACTTTTCGCGCAGCGGGGCAAGCCGGGCTTCCAGCTCGAAGCGGCTGGCGTGGGAGCGGGCGAGATCGAGCCGCAGGCGCGCCTCGCGGTGGGCGGTGCCGGCGTGGTCGAGCGCCTTCTCCGCCTCGCGCGCGGCGTCACGGGATTTCGCGGCATCGGCCTCCCGCGCGGCGAGGCGCAGACGCTTCGGCTCGATCTCCTCGCGGGCCGCGGCGAGGGCCTGGTCGAGCTGCCGGATCTCGCGGTCGGCCTTGGCGAGGTCGTCGTGCTGCTTGGCAGCGCTATCGGCGGCGAGGCGTTGCGTTTCCTCGGTCAGCTTCAGCTCGGTGGCGCGCGCCAACTTGGTCTCCGCCTCTAACAGGGCGGCCTGAAGATCGGGCAGCGCCTTGGCGGCGGAGGCAAGGGTGGACTCCGCCGACTGGAAATCCGCCACCGCTTTCTCGAGCCGCAGCGCGCTGTCACGGGCGACGGCGAGGTCCTGTTCGGCGCGGGCGGCCTCGGTCTCGGCGCGATCGAGGGCGGAGTGCTTCACCACGCCGCGCGAGTTGAAGATGCCCTCGGCTTCCTCGTGGAATTTCGCCGCGACCCGCGAGTCGAGGTCGGACTGCATGACCAGCGCCGCGCCTTCCTTTTGCAGCCGGGAAATCAGCGCATCCTTGCGCGAGGTGGCCTCGTCGGAAGGGTCGCGGCCGCTTTCCCCCTGGCGGATCCACAAGTGGGACCACGACGCGGCGGCATCGGCCGGACCGCTGCCGGCGAGCAGCTCCACCAGGCGGCTTTCGGCTTCCGCGCCTTGCAGCGATTGCCCGCGGTCGGAGCGCAGGACCACGGTGCCCTTGGTGTTCCCTCCGAAGCGCTTGTGGAGCTGCCAGGTGCTGCCGCCGGCTTCGAAGGAAAGCTCCACCTCGGGGATCGCGGGCAGTCGATCGTTGAGCATCGCCTTCTGCAGCTTGCCGCCGGTTTTGGCCGGCAGGAACAGGGCGTTCCGCGCGGCTTCGGCGAGCGTGCTTTTGCCGCATTCGTTCGGCCCGCCGATGAGGGTCCGTGATGGATCGAAGGTCACGGTGGTCTCCTGGTGGACGCGGTAGTGGCGGACGGTGAGGGAGAGAAGGCGCATGGGGAAAGCCAAGGGAGGATGAAGGGATCGGGCGGAAGAGAGGGGGAACAACGAAACAGACGAAATCGACGAAATTTGAAATTCATTCGGGTGGCTGCTTGACAACGTCGCCGAGTTTTCGGGAGGCCAACAATGCCATCAGCCTGGTCTTCCTTTCGCTCGTTTCGCCATTTTCGTTGTTCAATCCTTCTTCCAACGATGTGCCCGTGGTCAGCCACAAGCCGCGTGCAATTCACGAAGCGCGACCCGGGCGATCTCCGCCTCCTCGCCTTCGCCGGAAGCCTGGTCGACGAGCTGGCGGGCGACGCGCGCGATCAGCGGGTCGTCGGAACGATCGACCAGCGCGGCCAATTCCTCGCCCGACGGCGTGACGCGGGTGCGGTTCTTGAGCTTCAAGCGAAGCAGTCGTGCGTCCCAGGAGTCGAGCATTTGCTCGAGCCGCGCGGCGGCGGCGATGCCGAGGAAGCCATCGAGTTCCAGGTGCAGCAAATCCGCCCCGGCCCGCGTGCCGGTCAGGGCATCGAGCTGCTCCGCGAGGCGGTTCAGGCCGGTGTCGTCGGCAAAGGTGAACGCGAGATGATGCCAGCCGACGCGGGCGGTCGGCAGCGCTTCGACCGACGGCGCGCCGCCGCGGGTCACGGTGACCTTGAGGAGGTAGCCCGGCTCGTTCGACCCGCCTTTCGGAAATCGGTCGGGCTCCGGCGTGCCGGCATACCAGGCTTTCGGCCCGACTTCCTTCATGCCGTGCCAATCGCCGAGCGCGATGAAGTCGAGCTCCGCGAGCGGCAGGCGGTCGAGCTCGATCCGGTTCGCCGCGGCGCCCGGGCTGTCTTCCTCATCCTCCGCCGAGGAGAAGCCCTGGATGCTGCCGTGGGCGATGACGATGCGCGGCAAGTCCGCCGGCAGTCCCCCGCCCTCTCCCACGCTGCGGATCCACGCGGTCGGATCGCCCGGCTCGTGCCGCCGCAGCAAGGGCGCCGGCAGCAGCACCGCGTGCTCCGTGACGAGCGGCGCGGCTTCTAACAGCAGCCGCAGGTTCGGCGCGAGCTGGCGGCTTTCGCGGAGGAAAAACTCCTGTTCCCACAAGCTGCCGGGGCCGCCGTGGTCGTGGTTGCCGGGGATCGCGTAAACCGGCACACCCATCGCCCCGATCGCGCTGCACGCCGCGGAGACGGTCGGCTTGGTCGGGCTGGCCGTGTCGAAGAGATCGCCCGCGACGACCACGAAGGCGGCCTGATGCTCCTTCACCGCCATGGCGATGCGGTGGAGGCAGTCGATCCGCTCCTGCTGGAGGCGGGTGCGCTTCGACTCGTCGGCGATGCGTGAGAAGGGCTTGCCGAGCTGCCAGTCGGCGGTGTGGAGGAATTTTAATGGCATCGGAAAAAAGGAGTGGAGCATAGGAGATTCGAACTCCTGACCTCTTCATTGCGAACGAAGCGCTCTACCAACTGAGCTAATGCCCCTTTTCCGGTCGGACGGCCCACGGGGTGACAGTTCCGGGGGGCGGAATCAAGGGCAAAACCCCGCATCGGCCCGGACCGCCCCGGGCGCGGAGGCGGAGCAAATTCGCATTGTGAACAATCAAGCTTTGCCAAGTGCCTCCGGATCTCCCTAATCTCTTGCATGCGACCGCGTTGGCTCTCCTTACCCGCCGCTTTTTCCGCCGTGGCCCTCACCGCGTGTGTCAACAAAGGCGGTTTCTCCACTTCCAACAACCCGACCGGCACCGGTCCCTTCGACAGCCGGGGGAACTACATCGAGGCTTGGGCGGACAATCCGTCCCAGTGGCGCAAGGGTTCGACCCAGGTGGTCGAAGCCACGCCGGACCGCCCCGCCGCGAACGTGCCCGTGAGCCCGACGGCGATCGTTTCGAACACGCCTTCGCGGCCGACGACCACCACCACGGTCATTCACAAGAAGCCGACCCCGCGCCCGACGACCTCCGTCGCCAGCAACACGGTCAAGCCGAAGCCGAAACCGGTCGCCAAGAAGCCCGTGGTCAAGGCCAAGCCGAAGACCACCCGCCACACGGTCCGCTCCGGGGACAACCTCTACAACATCGCCAAGCGCTACGGCACGACCGTCGGCGCGATCCAGAAGGCGAACGGCATCAAGGGCTCGATCATCCTCCCCGGCCAGTCGCTGGCGATTCCGCGCTGAGCGGCCTCCCCGACCTGCCGCGTGGCTTCGCGAGCCCCGCCCCGAACTTCCAAAGAGTGACCGGATTCCGTCCGGTCACTCTTTGCCGTCCCAGTCCATCGTGGTGAAGCGCTCGGCCGCGGTGCCGGAGGTCAGCTTGCCCTTGTAAACCAGCGAGAACTTGCCGCCGGTCTCCTGCGAGATGTCGAGCATGTAGCGGGCCGGCGTTCCGGGCACTTCGAAGGCGATGGTGTCGACCGGGATGGCGGTCGGATTGATCTCCTCCATCTCGTCCATGACGGTGTCGTAGTCCCGCGGCTCCCCGTCGGAGAGCAGGTAGATGATGTCCGGCGGCGGCGACATCGTGAAGGCCATCTTCAGCGGCGGATACCAGCCGGTGTTGCCTTGCGGCGGCATGGCGGTGATTTCCTTCTCGAAGTTCGCCTTGATGTTGGCCGACGCGGGATACCACGGCGCCATCGGCGTCTGGTTCAGGCCGTTCCAGCCCTTGTTGGCGTATTCCGGCCCCTCGGTCTGGTTGGTCCAGGCATTGTGGGAGAAATAGATGACGTTGAAGTTCATCTTGGGATCGAGCGCCTTGATCGAGCGGATCAGCTCCTTCTTCAACGCGTCGATCCGGGTCCCGCCGCCGGTGACGTCGGTCTCCATCGAAAATGAGAAGTCCACCAGATACACCACCCGCTTGCCCTTGCGCGGCGTACCGAAGAACGAGGATCCCCCGCCGCCGTCGCCGTCCCCATCGCCCGCACCGAAGCCCGCGTTAAAGTCATCGTCCACGCCGAAGGGCACCGGCTCGGCCGTCTCTTCCGGCATCGGCACCGCGACCGGTGACTCGGAGGCGGTGGCGATCACCCGGGCCATCGACGAGCTGGAGCTGGCCGGCTTCGGCTTCAGGCCTTTCGCCAGGTCCGGCCTGTCGACCGGCTTCTCTTCGGCCTTCGGCGGGGCTTGGTAGGTCACGATCACCGGAGTCTCGACAAAGGTCGGCAGGATCGCGATGAGCCAAAGGATCACGCCGAGGATCACCATCACGATCATGGCGACCACTCCCGACTGAATCATGTCGCGCTTGCGCTGGTCGCGGAGAATGGATTCCGCGCGCAGGGTGAGATCCTTGGAAGGTGCCGTCGTGGTATGAAGCGTCTGCATGGATGGTAGGAACGGGACCGTGGTCTTGCCGATGGCATCACAGCGACCGGATGAGTGCCAGCGGAAAGGCGCGGGCGGGCCTGCTTCCTTTCGTTTCAGGCGCTGCCGGGCAAGACCTGACCGGCCTTCACCGGAAAGCGCCCCAGGCCGTCCAGCCCTTGCGAACCGTCGAGCCAGCCGAGGTGGGTGGTGGTGATCCACTTCTGCGCCGCCGCCGGCAAGGCCCGCAGCACGGCATTGCGACGGCCGGGGTCGAGTTCGCCGAAAATGTCGTCGATCAGGTAGACCGGCAGGCTTCCCCGGACCGCCGAGAGCGCCTCACCCTGCGCCAGTTTCAAAGCCAGCGCCACGGTCCGCTGCTGGCCTTCGCTGGCGTATTCGGCGGCGGACAGGCCGTTGATTGTCAGCAGGAGGTCGTCCCGATGCGGCCCGACCATGCTCTGCCGCTGCCGCCGTTCGCGCTCTCTTGCTTGTTCCAGCGCGGCCCGCAGGTCGGTTCCGCCGGCGGGTCGGTATTCCAGGCCGAGCAGCTCGTCGCGCCCGCTCACCTCGCGCTGGGAGGCCAGGGCCCGCGGCGAAAGCAATTCCACCAAGCGGGCGCGGGCCGCCGTGAGCGCGTCGCCGGCAAGGATCATCACCTCTTCATACGAGCGGATCTCCTCCTCGCGCGGCCGCGGGTCCTTCAGCAGGAGATTCTTCGCCTTCAGGGCACGTCGGTAGCGTGCCAGCGCGGTCCGATAGCCCGGCTCGACCTGCGACCCGACGAAATCCAGGTAGCGCCGCCGGGCCTCCGCCGAGCCGCGGACCAGTTCCAGGTCCTCGTTGCCCATCCACACGATCAGCCCGCCGTCGGACAGGTAGCTGCCCGGCCCGTCGCGCGGCTCGCCTTCCACCGCGAGCTCCAGCGCCCGCTGAAACCGCACCCGACGCTCCGCGCCCCACGCCTCCCCCGCGATCCCGAAGCCGCCCGCACCGTCCTTGCGTGCCATCGACGGCAGCTTCCGGGTCCGCGGCGACTGCAAGCGCACCAGCAGGCACACCGCTTCCAGGATCGAGGTCTTGCCCTGCGCATTGTCCCCCGTGAACACCCCGCCCGCCGCCGGAACCTCCAGCGAGAGGCTGGCGAAGCAGCGGAAATCAACGGCGCGCAGCGTGCGGATCACGGGGGGAAGAGACCAGAGGCAAGAGACCAGAGACAAGAGAGGAACGAAGAATCGTCCGACACCCTTCCTTCTGGCTCGCGTCTCCCCGCTCGCGTCTCTGGCCTCTGCTCTCTCGCATCCCATTCTCCGCCCTTGAAATGCCGGATTCGCCGTGCATCCTCCCCGCCCGCTCATGGCAGGTCCTCGTTTCCAAGCACTTCCCGGTTTCCGCGACTTTCTCCCGAAAGATACCGCGGCCCGGAACTATTTGTTCGAGACCTGGCGCTCCGTCGCCCGCCGCTACGGCTTCGTGGAATACGAGACGCCGCTGCTGGAAGACACCGCGCTTTACATGAAAAAGGCCGGCGGCGAGCTGAATTCGCAGCTCTTCCGCTTCGAGGACCAGGGCGGCCGCGACGTGACGCTCCGCCCGGAAGTCACCGCCTCGCTCGCCCGGCTGGTCGCCCAGCACCAGCGCGATTTCCCGAAGCCGCTCAAGTGGTTCGAGATCGGCCAGTGCTTCCGCTACGAAAAGCCGCAGAAAGGCCGCGGCCGGGAGTTCTTCCAGTTCAACGTCGACATCCTCGGCGAAGCCGGCCCGCAGGCCGATGCCGAGCTGATCGCGCTGGCGATCGACACCATGCTCGCTTTCGGCTTCCAGCCCGGTGACTTCGTCGTGCGCGTCTCCGACCGCCAGGCCTGGATCGACTTCGCCGAACGCCGCGGTGTGCCGGAAGGCAGCGTCCCGGATTTCCTGCAGATCATCGACAAGCTCGAACGCGAGAAGCCGGAGGTCACCACCCAGAAGCTCGCCGCGCTGGGACTCACCACCGAGGAAGTCACCGCCTTCATCGCCAATCCCGAGAACGCCTCCGCCGCCTTCGACGTGATCCGCGCCGAACTCGGCGCGCGCGGACTCGGCGGCTACCTCTCGCTCGATCTCTCCATCGTACGAGGCCTGGCGTACTACACCGGCGTCGTGTTCGAGGTCTTCGACGCGAAGAAAAGCATGCGCGCCGTCGCCGGCGGCGGCCGCTACGACACCCTGGTCGGCGTCATTTCCGACGGCAACGTCGAGATGCCCGCCACCGGCTTCGCGATGGGCGACTACGTCATCCGCAACCTGATCGAGGAAACCCCGCACGCCGAGCTGAACATGGCCGCCTGGCTCCAGCGCAATGCCGCCGCCTGCGACATCTACCTGGTGCTCGCCGACGACACCAAGCGCCCCGAGGCCCTCGAGATCCTCAGCGAACTCCGCAACGCCGGCATTTCCTGCGACCTCCCCTTCACCGCCGCCAAGGTCAACAAGCAGTTCCAAAGCGCCGAGCGCAGCGGAGCCCGCTTCGCCCTGGTCATCGGCAGCGAGTTCCCCGAGCTCAAGCTCAAGAACCTGTCCTTCCGCAACGAGGAGTCCTGCCACGTCCTCGGCCTCGCCGACTGGCTCACCGACCGCCTCAAACAACCCGACGGTCCGCTGCTTGCCTAAGCTTCCATCTTTGGCACTTGGCACTTCTTACTTGGAACTTTCCCACCATGCGCACCCACCACTGCAACGAACTCCGCTCCGCCCACATCGGTGAAACCGTCACCCTGATCGGCTGGGTCAATACCGTGCGCGATCACCACGGCGTGATCTTTGTCGACCTCCGCGACCGCGAAGGCGTGACCCAGGCCGTCTTCCGCCCGGAAGAAAACGCCGAGGCCGCCGCCGCCAGTCACAAGCTTCGTGACGAGGACGTGGTCCAGATTTCCGGCACCGTCTCCGCCCGCCTCGAAGGCACCGTCAACGACAAGATCGGCACCGGCGGGATCGAGATCGTGGCCAACAAATTGGTCATCGTGAACAAGGCCGACGTCCTCCCCTTCCAGCTCGACAAGGAACTCTCCAACGAGGACCTGCGCATGCGCTACCGCTACCTCGACATCCGCCGCCCGCGGATGTCGCAGAACCTGCGCACCCGCCACCGGGTGACCAAGGCGACCCGCGACTACCTCGACGAGCGCGGCTTCTGCGAGATCGAGACGCCCATCCTTTCCAAGTCCACCCCGGAAGGCGCGCGCGACTTCCTGGTGCCGTCGCGCCTCCAGCCCGGCTCCTTCTACGCCCTGCCCCAGGCCCCGCAGCAGTACAAGCAGCTGCTGATGGTCGGCGGGATGGAGAAGTATTTCCAGATCGCCAAGTGCTTCCGCGACGAGGACCTCCGCGCCGACCGCCAGCCGGAGTTCACCCAGATCGACATCGAGGCCTCCTTCGTCACCCAGGATGACATCATCTCGCTGGTCGAAGGCCTGATCGGCCGCGTCTTCAAGGAATCGCGCAACGCCGACATCCCCGCGCGGTTCGACCGCGTGACCTATCAGGACGCGATGAACACCTACGGCTCGGACAAGCCCGACCGCCGCTTCGGCATGCACCTGAACGACCTCGGCGAGGTCTTCGCGAACTCCACCTTCAAGGTCTTCTCCGGCGCGCTCGCCGCGGGCGGCACCATCAAGGCGATCAACGCCAAGGGCTTCTCCGGCATCACCACCGGCCAGGTCGAAGCGCTCACCCAGATCGCCTTGCAAGCCGGAGCCAAGGGCCTCGCCTACATCCAGGTCCGCGGCGAAACCGTCGACACCTGGCGCTCGCCGATCACCAAGTTCCTCTCGCCCGAGGAACTCGAGGCGATGAAGGAGAAGCTCAACATCGAGACCGGCGACCTGATCCTGTTCGGCGCCGGCCCCTGGGACCAGGTCTGCGACATCCTCGGCCGCGTCCGCCTCGCCTGCGCCGGCTACCAGAACCTGCTCGAAGGCAACGAGGAGCTGAACTTCCTCTGGGTCACCGAATTCCCGCTGCTCGCCAAAGACGAGGAAAGCGGCGGCTTCGTCGCCGTGCACCACCCCTTCACCCGTCCGCTCAAGGAAGACGAGGAGCGCTTCCTGACCGAAGGCCCCTCGACCGACCTCCGCGCCCAGGCCTACGACGTCGTGCTGAACGGCTACGAACTCGGCGGCGGCTCGATCCGGATCCACGAAGGCCCGCTCCAGTCGGCGATGTTCAAGGCGCTCGGAATCTCCGACGAAACCGCGGCGGAAGAATTCGGCCACATCCTCGATGCCTTCCGCTTCGGCGCCCCTCCCCATGGCGGCCTGGCCCTCGGCCTCGACCGCCTGGTCATGCTGATCTGCAACGAGCAGTCGATCCGCGAGGTCATGGCCTTCCCGAAAAACAACAAGGGCAGCGACCTGATGAGCCAATCGCCCGCCGAGGTCGATCCGAAGCAACTCCGCGACCTGCGCATCACGACCTCGAAAAAGCCGGGGGCGTGAAGTCCTTCGGTGATCTGACCGTCTTCGAGATCCTCCGAAAATCCGTCAAGCCGGGCTCCCCCCGTTACAGCTTCGCCAGCGCCGTGGCGGCGATGTGCGCGGTGGTCCAGGCGGCTTGGAAGTTGAAGCCGCCGGTAATGCCGTCAATGTCGAGACACTCCCCCGCGAAGTAGAGGCCGGGCGTGACGCGGCTTTCCATGGTGCGGAAATCGACGGTCCGGCGCTCGATCCCGCCCGCGGTGACAAACTCGTCCTTGTTCGTGGTCTTGCCCGTGGCCTCGAAACGCGCGGATTTCAAGGCGTCCAACAATCGCCGCGTCTCGGGCTTCGGCAACTGGCCCCAGACCGCGGAGTCGTCGATGTCGGCGCAGGCGACGATGCGCTCCCACAGCCGCCTTGAAAGCGGCGGGATCGGGGTGTTGCGGACCAGCTTCGCGCCCTGGGTCCGGCGGATCTCGGCGAAGCGCTCGACCAGCGCGTCGGCGGACAACTCGGGCAGCCAGTCGATGACAAACGGGAAATGATGCTGCGTTTCCGCCATCGCCCGAGCTTCCCAGGCGGACAGCCGTAAAATCGCCGGTCCGCTGAAGCCGCGGTGCGTGATGAGCAAAGGCCCTTGCTGCCATTGGGTGGACCCTTCCCGGCGGACGGCGACCTTCGGATGCGAGACGCCGGCCAGATCCGCGATGCGGGGATCCGTCACGTTGAAGGCGAACAGCGACGGGACCAGCGGCTCGATCACCTGGTCGAGTCCCTGCAACGACTGGAGCAAGGGGCTGCCCTTGAGCGAACCGGTGGCGATGCAGACCGCGCGGGCCGCGACCGGTTCTGTTAGGGAATCGAAGCGCAGCAGGAAGCCCCCGCCCTCCCGGGGCTCGATGCCTAACAGCGGTCGCTTCCGATGGACCGGAATGCCGCACTCGCGGGCTCGATCAAGGAAGCAGTGGATGATCGTTTCCGACGAGTCGGTGTCCGGGAACATCCGCCCGTCGGCCTCGACCTTGAGTTCCACCCCTCGCCGCTTGAACCAGTCCACGGTATCGGTCGGCTGCCAGCGGTGGAAGGCGGCGAGCAGTTCCTTCGCGCCCCGCGGATAGTTCTTCGCCAGCTCGCGGGGATCGAAACACGCGTGGGTCACGTTGCAGCGGCCACCGCCGGAGATGCGGACTTTCTGGAGCACGTCCGCGCTCTTCTCGAAGATCGCAACCCGCTTGCCGGGTGCCATTTCGGCATACTGCAGCGCGGTAAAAAACCCCGAGGCACCGCCGCCGATCACGGCGAGGTCGAGTTCATGCGCGGCGGCGTTCACGGTGAAACGCTGGGCCTGCCACGGGCCGGGAGAAAGCACAAAGCGGAAATGCCACTTGCCGGGCGCGGGCCGGATTTCCAGTCTCGCCGGACCGTGCCACCCATTGAATCCGAGTTTGTCTTCGCCCTCTGCAATCCCGGATCGGAAAAGGCACTGAAATTGGAGGTCGAGTCGATGGCTCTCGGCTGGCGCTTGAGCTACCAGCGCCGGGGATTCGTGAGCTTCAAGTCCGACGCGCCATTCACGCTCGATTCGCTCGCGGCGGAACCCGCCCTTGCCCGGCGATGCTGCCTTTCGCTCGGCAAGTCGGCGACAAGGGAAGAAGCGGTCGAACGAGTCAGCGCGGCCACGATGATCCATCACGCCCGCTTTTTTGATCGGAAGATGCAGGGCGAGCCATGCGCCGCTCGGCCGAAGACCGGCGATCTGGTCGGCACCGTGGTCGAGCTCGGGCCTGAAGAATTCTGGTCGGGCCTGCACCGCCACTCGCCCCGCCTCAGTCCCGACCCCGCCGGGGATTCAGGAATCGAAATGCCGGCCGATTCGCCATCGCGGGCTTGGCTGAAACTCGAGGAGGCGATCCGCTTTTTCAATCTGGAGTTCAAGAAGGGCGAGATCGCCGTCGAGGTCGGCTGCGCTCCCGGCGGAGTGGTGCTCGCGCTGCTGCGGCGCGGGGTTTCGGTCGTTGGCGTGGACCCGGCGAAGATGGCGGAGGTGGTGCTCGCGTCGGCCATCGACAACCGCCAGCAGGCCCCGAAAGACCGGCCGTGGTTCTTCCACAGCCGCAAGCCCGCCGCCCTGGCCAGCAAGCGCGACCTCGGCCACGGCGTGACCTGGTTCCTGTCCGACATGAACCAATCCCCCGAAGTCGTGCTCAAGGAGTGCGCCCGCTTTTGCCGGATGTGCCCGGACATCCGTGGCGTGCTGATCACCCTGAAGTTGACCGACCTCATGCAGATCGCCGACAAGCCAGCCTGGTTCGCCGCGCTCACGGCGATGGGCTTCACCACCATCCGCCTGCAACAACTCGCCGTGCATCACAAGGAACTGGCGCTGCTGGCGACGAAGTGAGCGGGCGTGGCCATCGCCAAATCACCGTTTTGGCGTCAAAGCCGGGCTCGAAAGCAAGCATGCTCCGCTGGTCCAAAAACAAAACCCGACGGGATCGAAGCGATCCGTGGAAAGGACGTGGAGGATAGCGGATTCGAACCGCTGACCCCTTGCATGCCATGCAAGTGCTCTACCAACTGAGCTAATCCCCCGTGACGTCTTGCGGCCACTGGTGCCGCGTGCGGGCGGTTTGGTAGGAGATGGACCGGGCCCGTGCAAGAGGTTTTTTTCAGGAATCGGATAGACGCCGGATCAAGTCCACCAATGCCGTCGTGGCCGCGGCGTGGACGGCCGGATCCGGCGCGACATCATCTTTCTCATCCGCCTTCACCACCGGCCGCGTGGCCACCCGGACCGCCGGCAGTCCCCGCTCGAACAGAGCGGCGGAAAGGTCGAAATCGTCCTCCAGGCAGATCGCTTCAGCCCCCACCACCTTGCCAATTCCTTCCACCGCGACCAGCGCCCGGTTCTCCGCGTCCCTCGAACTGACGAGCAGCGACTTCCCCGCCCCGGTGGTTTCCACCACCAGCAGGGACGAAGCCTTTCCCACCCGCTTGGCAAGGATATCGAAGGCCTCCTGCAAGGGCCCTTCCGCTTCGTAAGCGTGCGGCAGGAAGGCGAAACGGATCGAACGCAGCGGCAGCTCCGAGGCCATCGCATGGGCCACGGCCAAAACGCTGGCGACCCCGCTGGCATTGGCTTCCGCGCCGGGCGATCCGGGCCGCGCATCGTAGGCCGCGACCACCCACAGCGGCGGCAATTCCTCGTCCTTGCCTTTCACCGAAACGACCAGCAGCGGCCAACGGCCGGCCGGCGTCGAGGGTCCGGCGACCCGCTCGACCCGGTAGCCGGCATTGCCGGGACCCAGCGATCCCTCGATCATCGACGCGGCCCGGCCCAGGCCTTGCACGCCCGCGGCGCTGCCACGGTGGCGCTCGCCGACAAAGGTCAGCAGCTTGCCGACATCGTCGCGCAGCCCCGCTTCATGGATCCCCGTGGCGATGCGCATCTGGCCGTTCTCCTCCTCAGCCGCCTGCTTGCGGAGATAAAGCCACAATCCGCCCAGGCTCGACACCACCAGCCACAAGGGGAGCAGCCAGAGCAAAAGGACGACACGGCGGTCGCGGCGGGGTGCGGATTCCTCGGTCACGCGCCATCCGTCCGCCACGGCGGCGGAACGTGCAAGGCCGGAAAGCGATCCCCTCATTTCCCGACTTTTTGCATTGCGCCGCAACCCTGCCACGCAAGGCTTCGACCCGATGTCGTCGCTCAACATCCCCCAGACCTGCGGCGTGATGCTGCTGCCCGACTGCACGCTGTTCCCGCACGGCGGGCTGCCGCTGCACCTGTTCGAGCCGCGCTACCGCGAAATGCTGGCCGACACCTTGTCGGGGAGCTGCTTCTTCGCCGTCGGCCGCCTGACCGGCAAGGAAACGAAAGACCCTTCCCGTTGCGTGGCTCCGGTCGGCACCATGGGCCTGGTCCGCGCGTCCCGCGAGCTCGACGATGGCACTTCCAATCTCCTCCTTCACGGGGTGATCCGCGTGCGCTTCGTCGAGTGGCTGCCCGCGCCCTACCCGAAAGCGCGGATCGAACCGATCCCGTCGATCTTCGAGCCCGAATCGCAATCCCGCGCCGCGCTCGAAGCCCTCCACGAGGCGGCTGAAGCCGTCACCCGCGAGCTGCCCGACGAGGTGCGCGACACCTTGAACGCCATGACGGCGCAGATCGACGACCCCTCGATCCTTGCCGACGTGATGGCGCAGCAGTTCGTGCACGATCCCGACGAGCGGCAGGACCTGCTGGAAATGGAATCCGCCGCAGCCCGGGTGGCGTGGATCTGCAAGAAGTTCGAGTCCGGCGCATCGACGTGAACGAGTCCCGCAGCGGCGTGCTGAGCGCCATCGCCGCGTTCTTCCTGTGGGGCGTGCTGCCCTTGTTCTGGAAGTCGCTGCACTTCCTGCCGCCGGCCTCGATCATCGCCCACCGCACGCTCTGGTCGCTGGCCTTGCTGCTGCCGCTGCTCGCTTGGCACCGCCAGCTCCGCGAGGTGATCCGCGGGCTCTCAAGCTGGCGCGGGGCCGGCTGGCACCTGCTCACCGGCGGCTTGCTGGCCTCGAACTGGCTGCTCTACGTCTGGGCGACCCTCAACGGCCGGATCCTCGAGGGCGCGCTCGGATACTACCTCAATCCCTTCCTCAACATGCTCTTCGGCGCGCTGTTTTTCGGCGAGCGCCAGAGCCGGCGGCAACTCGTCGCGGTCGGCGTCGCCCTGGCCGGAGTGGCCTGCCAGTTCCCTGCGGTGAAAGGCGTGCCCTGGGTCGCGCTGGTGCTCGCCCTGACCTTCTCGCTCTACGCCGTGGTGCGGAAGAAAGCCCCGCTCGGCGCGCTGGCCGGCTTGACCGCGGAGACCTCGCTGCTGGCCCCGGTCGCGCTGGTCTGGCTGCTGTGGCAGGATGGTCAGGGTGCGGAGGTCTTCGGCGGATCCGGGGTTCACGCGCTGCTCATCTTCGCCACCGGCCTGGCCACGGCCATCCCGCTGCTGTGCTTCGGCCACGCGACGCGGACCATTTCACTGACCACCCTCGGCATCCTCCAGTTCATCGGGCCCACCCTCCAGTTCCTCATCGGCTGGGGCCTTTACGGCGAGGAAATGAACACCCTGCGCTTGATCTCCTTCGCGCTGATCTGGACCGCCGTGGCGATCTACGCCGCGGATGCGCTTTCCCGCCGGAACGCGCCTCCCGCAGGGTGAGCGTTTCGCCTTGTCCTTCCGATCGTCCCCGTCTTGGCTTTGTCCTAACATGAGCGAAGGCCCCCAATGGTATGTCTCGGTCGAAGGCCAGCAGCACGGCCCTTACAGCAGCGAGCAACTGGTGGAGTTCACCGGTAGCGGCAACATCACCCGGGAATCGATGGTCTGGGCCGAAGGGATGGCCGAGTGGCTGCCTGCGGCGCAGATCGAAGGGTTGTTCCCGCCCGAAGCGCCGGCCCCCGTCGCCGCGCCGGTGATGATCGCATCCGCCACTCCTGCCTCCAATTTCATGCGGCCGGGTCAGACGGCCGGCTACGCCACCGGTCAACTCAGCGGTCAAGCAACCGCCCAAGTCCAAGGCGGCTTCCGTCACCCGCAGATCGCGGCCGCCTCGTTCGGACTTTGGGCGGGAAGCATCGCGGTCGGAGTCCTCCTCGTGATCATCGCCCTCGTCCTGATGCCGCAGGCGGCGCAGAAGGTGGAAACCAACCCGGCGATGTCGATGATCCTGCTGGGCATGCTCGGCGTCGGAGTCCTGTGCATGGTGATCGCCCAGATCCTCCAGCTCATGACACTGCACCGGAACTGGAAGTGCCTTTCGCTCGCCGGAGCCACCGTGACCCCGGGAGCGGCGGTCGGGTTCCTCTTCATCCCATTCTTCAATCTTTACTGGATCTTCCGCGCCTACTACGGCCTGCCCCAGGAGTGGAACCGCATCACCGCCGCGCATGAGGAGACCCGCCTCGCCCCGCGGATGCCGGAAGGCCTGTTCCTCGCCTTCTGCATCACCAGCCTGGTGTTCCCGCCGGTAGCCATCGTCCTCGGCTTCCCGGTCATGTCGTCGATGTGCAAGGCCATCAACTTCGTCGCCTTCCGCCCGGTCCAGCAGCCCGGCACGATGCGCTTCCGCTGAACAGCAGACGCAAAAAGACCGCCAGCGGAATCCCGCGGGCGGCCTTGGAAAAGCGAGAGAACCCGGCTCAGCCGATGTCGGTGCGGCCGGAAAGCTGGGCGCCTTCCTCCATCGAGAACATCTTCGCCTTGATGTCACCGTCGAGGCGGGACTTGGCCTTCAGCTCGCAGCGCTCGGAGGTGATCTTGCCTTCGACCTTGCCGAAGACCTTCACGTCGCCGGCGGTGACGTTGCCCTTGATCAGCGCGTTCTCGCCGATGGTGACACGGCCCTTCTCGGAGATGATCTCCCCGTCGATCTTGCCGTCGATGATCATGTCATTGGAAAAACGGATGGATCCGGTGATCTCGATCCCGCTCGCGAGGACGTTGGTAGCGTTTGCCATGGGGGAGAATCCAGCAGAGCCCCGGCGGCTTGGCAATCGGATTCCCCCCGCGGCCAGGGCTACCTCATTCTGGAGAGTCGAGTTTCATGAGGGTTTGGAGGGTCTTCTCGCAGAGGGCGGCGCGGATCCGCTTGCCACGCATGGTGTCCTTGATG
>JBIPNO010000001.1:0-210741 GCA_044372775.1 Haloferula sp. | reverse complement strand
GGGTCCCGGTCCGGCTCCGCCGGCCCCGGCCCCTCCCTCCGCCAAGGAGCGCGCGGATCACCGGTGGGTCATTCTAATTGTCGTCGAGGGGATTTCTAATTGTCGCTGGACAGGGGCTAGCTTGGCACCCTCTTCAAACCATCGGGCCGGGATATCGAGTAGGACCGCGCCGACAGTCAGGATCGCGATGAAGACCAGTATCGCTAGGTTGGTTCTCATGGCTCTCCTGATGGAATGCCGTTGATGGCGGGTTTTGTCGGGGGAAGGAGTGACGCCGTCTTCTTCCTTCCCTGAGGCTTCAAGGGTCCAGAGACGACTGATCATCCTTCGTGCCGTCGATCCCGTCGTGCCCGAGGGAGCGAAGCTCGAATCGATCATGAGGTGCTTCGCCGAGGAGACGGTATTGATAGTCCCTCCGCCACGGATCGGTTCGAACCTTGTCAAAGATCTGCACCCAGTCTTCGGGGAGCGGCGGGATCGTGGGGCGTTCGACGAGGGCTTGGAGACCTTGTTCGGTGGAGGGGTAGTGGCCTGCGTTGATTTTGTAGGAGCGGAGGGCAGATCCGATGGACTGGAAGTCGGCCTTTATGCGCTGTTCAGGTGGAACAGGGCTACTTGTTCCGCCCATTAAGAAGATGCCAGCGACGGCGAGGATCCCGATCGCGATTGCCGTGAAGACTAAAATTCGGAGTAGAGATCGCATGGTCGGAGCAGTCCCTTACTTAAAGCCGTCCGTGTAGGACTTTGCCGGTGATCTCTCAGACCGATCGGGGGTCGCTACCGGCCCCGTCGCACCCCTTCAAGGTACCAGAACCGTGAATGGAAAATCCGGGCGATGCCTGATTTTGATCTACAAGTCACCCAGCGCCAAAGGCGCGCTCCATAACAGCCTGGGCCGCAGGCCTAGGACTGGAATCGCAGTCATTCGCGAGGGCCAACGGTCCGTTCCATTTCGGGCTACGGTCCGTGGCGGCGGATGGAGCGGGCCGTTGGCCCTCTGGACGGACGCAACCTAGGCCTGCGGCCTAGGCTGGTATGGGATGGGCCGTTGGCCCTAAGATCCCACTTCGCTGATGCGGCTTTCGGCAGGCCCCGCCTCGCTGACGAGACTTTCGGCAGGCCTCACTCGCTGAAGCGACGAGAGGCGGGCCCCACTTCGCTGAAGCTACGGAGGGCAGGAATGCCGCAGCCCCAGACGGATGAAGAGGGCTTGCGGCAGGCCCCACTGCGCGAAGCTACGAGGGGCAGGGATGCCGCCACCACGGCCTTGCATCACCGCGCCTCGATCGGCGGGACGGGCATGAGCTCCTTCGGGCCGGTGTAGAGGGTGAGGGGGCGGTAGAGCCGGCTGTCGCGGAGCTGCTCGAGGACCTGGGCGGTCCAGCCGGAGGTGCGGGCGATGGCGAAGATCGGCGTGAAGAGATCGGTCGGGATGTCCAGCGAGTAATAGACGGTGGCCGAGTAGAAATCGACGTTGGCGTTGAGGCCTTTGCGCTCGCTCATGATGGCGGCGATGCGCTCGGACATCTGGATCCACTTGGGCTCGCCGAGTTCCTGGGTGAGCTGGATGGCGATCTTGCGGAGGTGGGGCGCGCGGGGATCGAGCACCTTGTAAACGCGGTGGCCGATGCCCATGATCTTCTCCTTGCGGGCGAGCTTGTCCTCGACCCAGGCGTCGACCTTGTCGAGTTCGCCGATCTCCTGGAGCATGTGGATGACGCCTTCGTTCGCGCCGCCGTGGAGCGGGCCCTTGAGGGTGCCGATGGCGGAGGTGACGGCGGAATACATGTCCGACAGCGTGGCGACGGTGACGCGGGCGGAGAAGGTGGAGGCATTCATGCCGTGGTCGGCATGGAGGATGTAGGCGATGTCGAGGGTGCGGGTGGCCGTTTCGCTCGGGGTTTCGCCGGTGATGAGGTAGAGGAAATGGGCGGCTTCGGAGAGATCATCGCGCACGGGCGGCAGTTCGAGGCCCTGGCGGAAGCGGTGGAAGGCGGCGACGATGACGGGAGTCTTGGCGACGAGCGAGAGACCGATTTCCTCGACCTTCACGAGGTCGGGTTCGCCGATCGCAACGCGGTCGTCGTAGAGGGCGAGCATCGAGACGCCGGTGCGGAGGACGTCCATCGGGCAGCCGTCCTTGGGCGCGGACTTGAGGAAATCCAGCACGCCCTGGGGCAGGGCACGGTCGGAGCGGAGGCGCTGGTTGAGGGCATCGAGCTCCGACTGTTTCGGCAGGCGGCCCTTGTGGAGGAGGAAGACGACTTCCTCGTAGCTGCAATTCGCGACGAGATCGTCGATCGAGTAACCGAGGTAGCTGAGGCGGCCTTCGGCGCCCTCCACGTTGCTGAGGGCGGATTCATTGGCGATGACTCCTTCGAGGCCTTTGGCGTAGTCGGTCATGGGGTGAGGATGGTGTTACGGGTGGGTAATTTGCACGGAAGAAAGCGGGTCGGGCGGGGGGGCGCAAGGGGAGAATCCCGGAGAGGTGGGAAAGCGCCGCGGGATCGGAGTTCCGGGGGATTGCGGGTTGCGGAAGGGCGGGGGTTTTGGATGCTGGGCGGCGTGACGGAAGCCGCCCGATTGTTTATTGAAAGCAGCACGCCGCGTGCCTCGCTGGCTTTGCTGCGTGGCAGCGAGGTGGTGTTTGAAGAGTCGTTTGCGGGCGATCGGAGTCACAACGCGCTGCTCTTCGCGCCGCTGGAGCGGGCGCTGGCGCGGCTGGAGCCGGGGGAAAAGCTGGCCGGAGTGGTGATCGGGACGGGTCCGGGCAGCTACAGTGGGACGCGGGTCGGGATCGCGGCGGGGCAGGGGGTGGCGCTGGTCCACGGCTGCCCGGCGGCGGGGCTGAGTTCGCTGGTGGCGGTGCCGTCGGCGCTGGAAGGCAGGGCGCTGGCGGTGGGGGATGCCCGGCGCGGCAGCGGGTGGCGGGCGCCGATTGAAGGCGGACGGCTGGTTTCGGGGCCGGAGCTTTGCGGGGTGGACGAGCTGCTGGAAGAAGTCCGGGCGGCACGGGAAGCCGGGCGGGCGGTGTTTTCGCTGGAGCCGGTCGGACAAATCGGGCTCGAGGTGGCGGTCGAGCAGCCGGATGCGCTGCGGCTGGCGGCGGCGTGGTTGGCGATGGACGAGGCGGCGCGGGCAGATCTGGAGGCGCTGTCGCCGCAGCCGGCGTATTTGCGGCCGCCGCATGTGACGATCGGTAAGGCAGGGCATCCGCTGCTGCGGAAGTAGCGCGACTTTGCAAGTTGCGCTGGTGCGCGGTCCGCCTCGTCCCGAAATCCCGCACTTTCCCCCGCAGCCCGCTGTACAGGCCGAAAATTGAGCATTCTCAGGCGGCTACGAAGCGCTGAGAAGGAGTCCGCCGCCCCCCGCACAACTTGCAAAGTCGTGCTACTTCGCCTGCGGCAGTCACTTCAGCAGGGCGCGGATGGCGGAGGCGGGGACGCAGTTTTTGACGACCATCTGGAGCGCGCCTTTCGGCTGGCCGTTGTTGGACTCGTAGTAGATCGACTGGGTGCTGGAGACCATGCCGACGACCTTGCCGGCCTCGTCGATGACCGGTCCGCCGGAGGAGCCCTTGGCGTAATCGGCGGTGATGTTCATCCAGACGGTGGCCGGCTGATCCGTGCGTGCGGGTTGGCGGTGGTAGCGGGAGACCTCGCCGGAGGTCTGGGTGAAGAAGCGGCGGTCGGGGTGGCTGATGACGCGGACTTCGGAGCCGATCCCGGCGGGGGTGCCGATGGCGAGCGGGACCAGGTCGTCGGCTTTGACGCGGAAAATGGCGACGTCCGCGGCCTTGTCGGCGGCGAGGATTTCCAGGATCGGGTAGGTTTTTCCCTCGCGGTCACAGACACCCATCGCCGCGCCCTTGGCCTTTTCGAAGACGTGGTAGTTGCTGGCCATCACGCCGTCACGGGTGAGCGCCCAGGCCGAGGCGATGCCGCCGGCGTGCCACTTGTCGCATTTGTCGCACTTGTAAACGGAGCCGATGAGGTAGACCGCGGTTGCGGGATCTTCCGGGCTGGTGTCCGGCAGGCTGAGCGACGCGACGCTTTTCGGAGCCGCTTCCACGGCCTTGGCGAGATCGTCGGCGGTGATGTGTTCTTTGGAATCGGCCACGGCACCGATGCCGGCTTCGAAGGCCTTGTTCAGCTTGGTGTCATCGACCACGAAAGGTTCATCGGCGGAGAGCGCGGTGACGAGAAGAGCGAGGGGCAGGAATTTCACAAACGACGCCATACGCTGAGGAGCGACGCGGTCCACTGGAATTTTCTCGCCGTTTCGCGGATGAGGAAGGGCTCGTCGGAGTGGCGGAGGAGTTCGAAATGGCTGCCGAGCGCCGTTTTCAGCCAGTCGAGCGTGCTGCCTTCCGGCCAGTTTTCGGGCGGAGTGTATTCCCCGAGCCAGGTGCAGGGGGTGGCGAGAATGAGTTCGCCGCCGGGCTTCACGAGGTCGGGGAGGCGGTCTAACAGGAGCTGCGGATCGGTAAGGCGGCAGAGGAGATTGGCGGCGTGGACGCGGTCGAAGGTGCCGAGGTCGGGGCGGAGGTGCATCGCGTCGCCGGTTTCGAAGGAGACCTTGCCGACCGGCAGGCCTGACGGCAAGCGGGCGAGCAGGTCGGTGCGGCGATGGGCTTCATCGAGCCGCTGGTAGGGCAGCGGGCCGTCGGCGAGGGCGGCGGCGGCGCGGATGAAGTTTTGGGAGAAGTCGATGCCGATCGTTTCGGCGCTGTCGCGGGAGAGTTCGTAGGCCGAGCGACCGACGGCGCAGCCGAGATCGAGGGTGCGAGCGACCTTGCCCGGGGAGAAGTGGTGGGTGGTGCGGACGGCGAAATCGAGGGCGTCCTTCATCCCGGCGGGAGCGCTGGCGGGGAGGATTTCGTCCGCGCTGCCGAAGTGGAACAGCAGGTATTCGGCGAGCAGGCGCTCGGTTTCGTAGGGGTTGGTGGTCAAATCGGGGATGGGAAAAAGGTCACCGCCAAGACGCCAAGTTTAGAAAGCAGGAAATTTTGGGAATTTTGCCTTGGCGAACTTGGCGTCTTGGCGGTTCACCATTCTTAATGAACGGGTGTCTCGCCGGCTTTGGCCGCGCCTTCGTCGTAGTAGAAGTCGCTGTCGTCGTGCTTGGGCACGGGGATGTTGAGGATCTTCATCCGGCCGATGGCGCGGTGGCGGCAGCCGGGGCGGATCATGATGGCGCTGAGTGGCTTGACCGGGAGTTTTTCGCCGTCGAGCTCGAGGAAGCCCTCGCCTTCCAGGACCACGTAAATCTCGGTGGTCTTGAGGTGGTAGTGGGTGGTCGGCTCGTCCCGGACGTCGAGATAGTGCGCGGAGGCCGGGGCGTCCGGGAGATCGGCGAAGGCGCGGCGGGTGGTGCCGCAGCAGCAGTCGATGGGAGGGAGGTCGGCGAGTTCGACGGATTGGTAGCGTTTCATCGGTAGCGGGGAAGTTCACCGCCAAGACGCCAAGAACGCCAAGTTTTAAAACCGAGAGATCACGGATCTGCCGGCTTGGAGAACTTGGCGTCCAAGTGGTTCAAGGACCGGTCCGAACTCAGTCTCCCGAGGCGAGCGCTTCCATGAGGTAGCGGGCGGGGCGGAAGTTCTCGATGAGGACCTCGCGCTGGTTGCCGCGCTTCATGCGGACCTGTTTGATGTTGAAATTCGGCGTCTTGTGGGGCGCGAAGAGGATGTCGTCGTGGGTGGAGTTCTCGTGCTTCTTGAACATCTCCGGTACGATGTCGCCGCCGAGATGGTCGTCGCGGCCGGTGGCGAGATGGCAGGTGCCGAGGACCTTCTCGTCCTGGATGTCGGCGTAGGAAACCGGTAGCACCTGGGTGCCGAAGCCGAGCTCGCCGAGGGTGCCGGTCATCGGGTCGTCCTGGAGGCGGGCGTTGTGGCGGTCGATGGTCGCCTGGTCGCCTTCGATCAGCTCGGACTTGATGATATTGCGGTTCTCAACGGTCAGCACGCCGAGGGTGCCGTCCTCGTATTTCATCGGGAAGTGGCCGCGGGCATCTTGCGGGACGAAGTAGACTTCACCGGCCGGCAGATTGGCGATGTCCGGCTTTTTCCCCTGGCAAAGGCCGTGCGACTTCTGGGCTTCCTGGCCGCCGAGGCCGAGCCAGGCGGTGAGGATGCGGCCGTCTTCGAGGGCGAAGTCGATCTCGATGTCATCGGCGTTTGTTAGAGCGTGGCGGAGCTTTTCGGCATCGGTGGAGACGTCGTGGTAGTCCACGGCGAGGCCGGAGTTGAGGATGATGTCGTTCAGCCCGTGAAGCGTGGCGCCGCGGAAGCCGTGGACCTTGCACTTGGCGGTCAGCGGGGCGGTGGCGGAGTAGGTGGAGACGCAGAGGATGAGGTCGTAGACCGGATAGATGTCCTTTTCGAGCGAGAGCTGGCGGCCGGCGCTGTCCCAGACTTCATCGGCGAGGTCGAGGTTCGAGCCGCCGGTGATCTTGTAGGCGAACATTTCGCCGCCGGAGAGGCCGAGTTCGTCGAGCGCGCCGTTCTGAAGGCCGAGGTAGAAGACTTCGTGCGCCTTCTTTTGGACGGGGTAGCCTTCGGTCTTGAGGAAGGCGAAGTCCTTCATCAGTTCGGCCGGCTCCTTGAAGTCGGTGAGGATGCAGACGCGGCAGCCCTGGGTCGGCTGGAAGACCGTGCCGAGCAGGCGGACGAGGTCGAAGGGCGGGAACTCGCGCTTTTCGGGGTGAAGCAGAATGTCTTCGGCGAGGTAGGCAGGGAGACTGGCGGTGGACATGGCCCCCGAACCTAGGAACGGAGCAACGAGGCGCAAGGGTCGTTTTTGTATCAGCCGCCGCCGAGGTCCATGCCCTTGTCGCGCATGTCCTGGAGGACCGAGGACATGTCCTCCAATCTTTCCCACAGGTCCTGCACGACGAACAGCGGGGCTCCGGCGCGGACGGCGATGGCGATGCAGTCACTGGGGCGGGCGTCGATTTCGACGATTTTGCGCTCCATGATCTCGTTCTGGGCCTCGAGGATCAGGCGGGCGTAGTAGATTTCCTGGTCAACGTGCACGATCACCGCGCGGCTGACTTTCGCGCCGAAGGCCTCCAGTGTGAGGAGGTAGAGGTCGTGGGTCAGCGGGCGCGGCGGGGTTTCACCGGCCAGGGCGGAATTGATCGAGGCCCCGATGGCTAGGTCGATGTAGAAGACGATGGCCTTGTGGCCGTCGCCGAGGAATACGGCGCATCCGGCCGGGGTGGGCAGCAGGGCGATCGGTTCGACGCGGACGAGGGCGGGCACGTCGGGTATGTCACCCGGCGGCGGGCGTCTGTCCAAGATGAAAGCGTGGCGCGCTGAAATTCAGCGCGTCGGAGCGGGCACTTGCCGTCGGGGCCGGGCGTGGCACATTGCGGCCGGCCGCATGCGGAAGATCGTCCACATCGACATGGATTGCTTTTACGCGGCGATCGAAGAACGCGAGGACCCGACGCTGCGCGGGAAGCCGGTGGGGGTGGCGGGCAGTTCGCGGCGCGGGGTTTTGACGACGGCGAACTACGAGGCGCGGAAGTTCGGTTGCCGCTCGGCGATGCCGGTGTTCAAGGCGCTGGAGCTGTGCCCGCAGCTGGTGCTGGTGCCGGTGCACTTCGATCTCTATCAGGCGGAAAGCGCGCGGATCCGGGCGATCTTCGGGAGGTTCACGGAGAAGATCGAGCCGCTGTCGCTGGATGAGGCATACTTGGATCTATCGCATCTTCAGACTTCCGCGGCGGCGCTGGCCCGGGAAATCCGCAACCAGATCCGGGAGGAGACCGGGCTGACGGCGTCGGCAGGGATCGGGCCGAACAAGCTGATCGCGAAGATCGCGAGCGACTGGAACAAGCCGGACGGCCAGCATGAGGTGCTGCCGGAGGAGGTGGCGGATTTCATGCGGGATCTGCCGGCGGGCAAGCTGTGGGGCGTCGGTGGCAAGATGCGGGCGAAGCTGGAGGCGCTGGGCGTGCGGACCTGCGGCGACTTGCAGCGTTTCGACAAGATCGAGATGTCGCGGCGCTTCGGGAAGTGGGGCTTGGAGCTGTGGGAGCTGTGCCGGGGGATCGATACCCGCGAGGTGGAAAGCCACCGGATCCGCAAGTCGGTCAGCAGCGAGAACACCTTTCGCGAGAACCTGACCTGTCTCGACGACCTGCGGCCGCCGATGCACTCGATGCTCGAAGGGCTGGCGGAGGATCTGGTCCGCCATGACGACCGCGAGATCCGCGCGCTGGTGGTGAAGATGAAGTTCGCCGACTTCACCCGGACCACCGCGGAAAAGGCGCACGCGGTGCTGGATGCCGGGATTTTCGAGGAGCTGTTAGGCGAGGCGTGGCAGCGTGGCGCGGGTAAACCGGTGCGGCTGTTAGGCGTGGGGGTGAGGTTCCGGGATCCGGAGGAGAAGGAGCAGTTGGAGCTGCTGTAGGGGGGGGGCAGTTCGGACCCGGCCGGCAGTGGCGGAATTTCGACTTCCGCCGGAACGAAGGTCGTGTAGGCTAGCGGGCGATGAATTTGGTGGAAGAAGCGGAGAAGAGCATCGCCCGGATGACACCCGGGGAGTTCGAGGCGTTTCTGATCTGGCTGCGGGATCGCGTGTCGATGCAGCTGGGGGCAGCAGTTCCCGTGGGGCGACCGTTCGTGCAAGATCAATTGAAGGTGCAGGATGACCGCTTGAAGTCCGGTGCCGAGGAGCCTTTCCGCTACGTGGATGTTGAAGCATTGCCGGAGGAAGCCCGTCGCAAGGCGCGTACGATTGTCGACGAGTGGCGGACGCGGCATGGCTGCTGAACTCCACACCTTGGTCGAGACCGATTTGAGGGAGGGGGCTACCGCCCAAGGTATTTCCGCGACTGCACCACGTATTTCTCCGCCCAGGACTTCACCTTGGACTGCTCGTCGAGCGACAGGGTGCGCACCACTTTCGCCGGGGAGCCCAGGACCAGCGAGCCGGGCGGGATGATGGTGCCGCCGGTGACCAGGGCGCCGGCGCCGATGATCGAGCGCTCGCCGATGACCGCGCCATCGAGGACGATGGCGCCCATGCCGACCAGCACCTCGTCCTTCACCGTGCAGGCGTGGAGGATGGCGGAGTGGCCGACGGTGACGAGTTCGCCGACGTGGCAGCCGTAGTCGTCGGCGAGGTGGATCACCGCGTTGTCCTGGATGTTCGAGCGGGGGCCGATGACGATCTCGTTGATGTCGCCGCGCAGGGTGGCCTGGTACCAGACGCTGCTTTCCTCGCCGAGGGTGACCCGGCCGATCACGTCGGCGCTGGCGGCGACGAAGGCGGAGGAGGCGATGTCGGGGGCGAAGGATTCGTAGCGCTCGATGGCCATGGCGGCGGAGTTTGGAGGTCGCCGGCGTGGCATGCCAGCGCATTTCCGGCGGGCGATCCGGTCCCTGCGCGACGGATGAAAGGGGGAGCGGCCCCGACGAATCGCTGGACAGCGGGATGGAACACGCGGAGAAGTCGGGATCGGAAGTCGCAACGCACCCCGAGGTCAGGCTTGACGGCGGGACGAGCGACGCTTGGGTTCCGCCCTTCCGAATTCCCCATGCGCTCCTGTCTCATCGTCCTCGGACTTTTCGTCCTCGCCATCGCCCTTCGCTCCGCGCGGAGGGCGATGTGGCGCAAGCTGGGGGCGCTGGTTTTCCTGGTGGCGAGCTTCATGGCGTTTTTCTACATGACCGGCCATTGGTGGGGCGGGCTGATCGGGGTGGTGATCTGGTTTTTCCTGCCGTGGGTGGAACTGCTGACCCGGATCCGTCGGATGCGGCTGCCGATGGAAAACCGGCTGCGATCGAAGACCCCGCCGGACCCCTCGTTCTTCCCGAACGCGGTCGAGGCGGCCGGGGCGATGGAGGAAGCCGGTTTCGAGCACGTCGACGACTGCGGCTGGGAGTGGGGTGGGATGAAGCAGTATTTCCGGCTGTTCTGGCATCCGGAGGAGCGTGCGGTGAGTGCCGTGTGCCTGTGCGAGCAGGGCGATGTCGCGTTCGCGTTCATCTCGGTGACCTCCCGCGACAAGGCCGGGCGGCTGTGGCGGACGACGAATTTCCCGTTCTCCGCCACGCTGAAATGCCCGCCGCAGATGCGCTGGAATCACGTGCCCTGCGAGCGGAACTGCTTCCACCAGATCCTCGGCGATCACCATGCCTTTCTCCGCAAGCTCAAGATCGAGCCGGACAGCCTGCGGGTGCCGGACCCGGAGGAAATCGAGAGCGCGATCGAGGCGGAGATGAAATCCCAGATCCGCCACAACCTCGAGGCCGGAATCATCCGGGAGACCGGGGACGGGCACTTTGAATACACTTTCCGCGGGCTGCTGTTCCTGTGGGGGCAGTTCGTGAAGGACATGGTGAGGCTGTGCTGAGCGCGGGCTGCGAGACCTCGCGGTCGGTGCCGTCGTCGCTCGGGTTCATCTCATTCGTTCCGTCTCCTCAAGGAACGCCTTCATGAAAGCGGTCTGTTCTTCGAGGATTTCGACCGGGCCAGCATCCACTTTTGCGACCGGCTTGAACTTGTGTCCCGTGTGGCGTTCCAAGCTCTCCACCACGGTCGTCATGTTCTGATACCAGTAGGAGACCAGCAGGTCCCTTTCACTGGGATCTTTCAGGTCGACCGGTGGCTCTCCATTCGGGAAAGAGTCTTCGTCTTTCATCTCGTCAAGCATTGCAATCTCCTCGGGTTCGATCCGGAGGGTGGGCTTCCCTTCATTGTCGATTTTGATCAGCCATCGGTAGTCTGAATCCCGGCAAAGTTGATCGATGGCCCGAGCATAGGAGATGGATGCTGCTTCAAGGGTGACACTCTTCAGCGATGTCGGCTCGGCTGGATCCGCGAATGGATCATCGTCGGAAAACTCGACGAAAATGTCGATTTCGGGCAGACTTCCACTCCCGGCAGGCACTTTCTTCTCGAGAAGGGCGATGGCGTCCGGCAGTGGTTGATTATGAATCTTCACGTCGGTCAGGACCATCTTGTCCAACGCTTCCACGATCCGTGCTTTGGGCGAGTAGTCTTCAGCCAGCGAAGCGAAAGGCGTTGCAAAAACCGGTGAGGTGATCAGCAGGAGGGCGGCGGCAAACGTTTTCGTTTTCATGAAGCAACCTTGAGTCAAACACACCGGCTTGGGAATGCGAGACCACGGTTGCGGTGCGACCGAAAAGTTCGAGCCTCGGCACCGGCCCGATCCCACAAGCCGGATGCCGGAATTCCATCGACGACCGGCCGATAGTCCGGCGGAATCGCGGCGTGATTTTCCCGATCAGCGACGACGACCGCCACCTGCTGCGCCCGGCTTATGTGAGCATCGGGCTGGTGGTGATGAACGTGCTGGTTTTCCTGTGGCAGCAGCTTCATCCGGAGTTCACCTACGGCTGGAGCGTGATCCCGCGCGAGATCAGCACGGGGCAGGATCTGGTGGGATCGGTGGCGATGCCAGGGGGCGTGATGCATTTGTTAGAGAGCCCGAGCCCGGTGTATCTGACGATTTTTTCGGCGATGTTCATGCACGGCGACCTGATGCACCTCGGTGGCAACCTGCTTTACCTGTGGATCTTCGGCGACAACGTGGAGCACCGCTTCGGCGGCTTGAAGTTCCTCGCCTTCTACCTGGTCAGCGGGATCGTGGCGACCTTCGCACAGGTGGCGACGAATCCGCAGGGGCTGATTCCGAACCTGGGGGCCTCGGGTGCGATCTCGGGAGTGCTGGGGGCTTATCTGGTGCTGTTCCCGCGCAACAAAGTGAACGCGATCTTCTTCTTCCGGCTGGTCTCGGTGCCGGCGGTGCTGGTGCTCGGGATGTGGGGGCTGATGCAGTTCGTCAGCGGGGCGGACACGTTTTCGGCGAGCGGAGAAGAGACCGGCGGGGTGGCGTATGCGGCGCACATCGGCGGCTTCGTCGCGGGGCTGGCGATGGGACTTTTCGCGCGGGTGACGATGAAGGCGGAGCCCGACACGGTGTTCCGCCGGCAGTATGAGCGGGACCCGGCGGTGCGGCGGTTCTGGTGAATGCCCTTGAGCAAGCCGCGACTTTGGCTGGCCCCGGCGGTTTTCAGATGCCAGCCTACGACCATGAACCTCCTGCCATCCTCGCGCCGTCGCTTCCTGCAAAACTTCACCCTCGGTGCCGCGGGTCTCTGGGTGCCGGGTGCTTTCGCTGAAGCGCTTTCGCTGACGCCGAAGCAGACCGAGGGGCCGTTTTATCCGGTCGATCTGCCGCTGGACACCGACAACGACCTGATCGTCCTCAACGACGGCCTGCCCCCCGCGCTCGGCAGCGTCACCCACCTCAGCGGCCGGGTGACCGATGCCAAGGGCGACCCGATCCGCAACGCGCTGGTCGAGATCTGGCAGGTCGACCAGAACGGCGTCTATCTCCACAAGGGCAGCGCCGGGGCGGACAAGCGGGACAAGAATTTCCAGGGCTTCGGCCGCTTCCTGACGGGCTCCACCGGTGAGTATTACTTCCGCACCATCAAGCCGGTGGCCTACCCCGGCCGCGCGCCGCACATCCACGTCGCGGTGAAAATGAAGGGCCGCGAGAAGTGGACGACGCAATGCTACATCAAGGGCGAGAAGCAGAACGAGACCGACTTTGTCATCCGCGGGATCAAGGACGAGAAACAGCGCGCGTCGGTGATCGTCGACTTCGCTCCGCTGCCCGGCAGCAAGGCTGGTGAACTGGCGGCGCGCTTCGACATCGTCATGGGATTCACTCCCATGGACTAAGGGGTTTGCTCCCATGGCCGGAATCCGGCATGCTGCGGCCCGTGAGACGATTTGCGTTCCTTTTCCTCGCCCTGCTCGCCAGCACCGCCGCCCAGGAGCTGAAGCAAATCGGGCCCTGCCGCCACGTCCCGACGGAGTGGGCGGACGGCGACAGCTTCCAGATCGAAACGCCGGACGGCAAGGCGGTGACGATCCGGCTTTACGGCGCGGACTGCATCGAGTGGCACGTGACCGATGAAAGCGACGCGCGGCGGCTGCGGGAACAGCGTCGCTACTTCGGCATTTCGGGACCGGCGGGGAAATCCGCGGAGTCGATCCAACTGGCGAAGGACTTCGGCAAGGCGGCGGCGGAAGAGACGGCCCGGGCGCTATCGAAGCCCTTCACCATCCACACCACCTTCGCCGATGCCCGGGGCGACGGGAAGTATCAGCGGGTCTATGCCTTCGTCACCACCGCGGACGGTGAGGACCTGAGCGCGCGGCTGGTGAAACTGGGGCTGGCCCGTGCTTTCGGCGTGTACCGGGAAACGGCGGACGGGGTTACCAAGGCGGAGTTGGAAGAGCGCTTCGATGACCTGGAACTCCAGGCGGCGCGGCTCGGCAAGGGAATCTGGGCGAAGACCGATTGGACGGCCCTGCCCGAGCAGAGGATGCTCCAGCGCGAGGAAGAGGCCGAGCTGGCCGAGGCGACCGGCGGGGCGAAGCTGGCGGACGGCGAGAAGGTCGATCCGAACACCGCGGCGCGGGACGAACTGATGCGCCTGCCGGGGATCGGCGAGAAGACGGCGAACCTGATCATCGGCGGCCGGCCTTACCGGACGCTCGCGGATCTGGACCGGGTCGATGGCATCGGCGAGGCGACCTTGAAGCGGCTGAAGCCGTATCTCACTTTCAAGAAGGTGCCCTGAGACCGGGATTTAACGCAGCTCCCAATGCTCTTCCCGGTGCTCGGCCGAGCGCGGTTCGAGGTGGGAGATGACCCGGACGTCCTGGCCGATCAAGGAGGCCACGCGACCTTCGAGTTCGGTCGCCACTTCATGGGCATCGAGCAGGCCGGACTCGTCGGGGAAGACGAGGTGGAACTCGATCCAGTGGGTGCGCCCGGAGTGGCGGTGGCGGAGGTTGTGATAGGAAAGCCCGCGCGATGCGCACTCGGCATCGAGGGTCTCGCGGAGGTTCTTTTCGACCGCGAGGTCCGCCTGGTCCATCAGCCCGCCCAGGCTTTCCCGCATCAGCCGGGAGCCCGTCCACAGCAGCTTGCCGCCGGCCAGCACGGCGAAGATCGGGTCCCACCAGCGCCAGCCGGTGAAATGGACCAGCGCCAGGGCGGCCAGCACGCCGCCGCTGGTCCAGACATCGGCCAGGACGTGCTCGCCGTTCGCCCTCAGCACGGCGGAGTGGCGCTTTTTCCCAACCCGCAGCAGGGCGAGGCCGAGCACCAGGTTGACCGCGGCGGCGGCGGCGGTGAGGACCATCCCGATGCCCATGCTGGCGATCGCGGTCCCGACCAGCATCTGGCGGCCGGCTTCGTAAACGATCAGCAGCGCGGCGGCGCTGATCATCGCGCCCTCGAAGCCCGACGAGACGAAGGCCACCTTGTCGTGGCCGAAATGGTGGGTGTCGTCGGACGGCTTGTGCGCCAGTCGCAACGCCCAGGCGGCGAAGGCGACCGCCAGCACGTGGGTCACCGATTCGGCGGCGTCGGAGTAAATGGCGGACGACCCGGTGATCCCGGCGGCGAAGATCTTGGTGACCAGCAACACCACGGCCACGACCAACGACAGGTTCATCACCTTCGTCTGGTCTTCCGAAAGCTGGGCTTGCATGGCGGAAGGCGATGTCTTTTCGAGAGCCCCTGCAACCCTTGAAATAATCCTTCGCCGCGGGCTATGTAAGTGGTTGAATTCGCAGGACCCGACTGATGAGGCGTTTCCTAACAATCTTAGTCCTGGCAGGACTTCTTTGCGCCGCCTGTTGGGTCTTTCGTGCCCCGTTGGGGGAGGCATGGACGTCGGTGCGGCAGCCCTTGGCCGCGGTCGTCAAGCCGGCGGACCCCAAGCCGGAGCCGGCGCGCTATGCGACCTTGAAGCAGGAGGTGGAACGCTGGCGCAAGGATCTCGCCGCCCGTCATGCGGCGGCCCGGACTCCGGCGGAAAAGGACCGGGTGCTGGAAGAAAGCGGCCGTTTGCTGGAGGTCGTGCTGCCGGAAATGATGCGCTGCTGGCTCGGCACCAAGTGGGATTTCAACGGCACATCCGAGACCCCGGGCGAAGGCCAGATCGCCTGCGGGTACTTCGTTTCCACGGTCCTGCGCGATGCCGGATTCCGGGTCGACCGCTACAAACTCGCACGCCAGCCGTCGCAGAACATCCTGCGCAGCTTCCTGCCGCGCGAGTCGCTCTCGCTCCGGGTCGGCGTGCCGTACGAGCAGTATGCCGGGGATCTGGCCAAGGCCGCGCCGGGGATCCGGATCGTCGGGCTGGACAGCCATGTCGCCTTTCTGGTCACCGGGCCGGAGGGCTTCCGCTTCATCCACTCGTCGGGTTCGCAGCCGTGGTGCGTGGTTGACGAGGGGAAGAACGAGGCCGAGGTGCTGCGCCGCTCGAACTACCGGGTGGAGGGCCTGCTGACGGACGACAAGCCCTTGCTGCGCCGCTGGCTGGCGGGGGAGAAGATCGCCGTGAAAGGGAGCGATCCCGCCACGGCGGCGCGGCGGTGAAGCGGATGCCTGGTCGCACGGCTCATTCAGCGTCCCAAAGGGACCGCATTCCAAAGCCCGGGGTTGCGAGGCACGAGCTACCCCGGGGTGAGCGGACCCATCTTGCTACGCCAACGGCGTTGTGGGAAATCGGTGCCCGCAACACCTTCGCGGCCGTCCCCGTGCACAACCTCTTCGAGGTAGTCTCTCCTTGACGCGAAAACCCGGGGTAGCTTCCGCAACCCCGGGCTTTGGGAAGAAGTCCCGTCGGGACATCAAGCCGATCGTGACATCCGGTCGCGGGAAGGCTTAGACCGCGGCAACACCCTGAAGGCGCGAGGCGATGGCATCCGCCGCGGCGAAGTCCCCTTCCTCGCGAAGGAATCCGCAGTAGTTCTCCGCCACGGCTTCGAGGTCTTCGGCATACTCGATGCCCAGCGATTCGAAGGAGGCGAGGGCCTTGTCGAAATGGCGGCGGGCCCAGGTTTTGTCGCCGGTGGCGAGCAGGGCGAGCGCCAGGTTGTTGTGCGACTGGGCGGTGTCCGGATGGTTTTCGCCGAACAGCTTGCGGCGGGCTTCCAGCGCCATCATGTGCATTTCGCGGGCCTGCTCGAAGAAGCCGGAACCCTGATAGAGCGCGCCGATGTTGTTGGAGACGGCGGCGGTTTCCTCGTGATCCGGACCGAGCTCGGTGTGGAGGATCTGCAGGGCGCGCAGGAAGTGCGCCTCGGCACCTTCGACATCGCCGGCGGCCTTCTTGAGGTAGGCGAGGTTGTTGGAAAGCGTGGCGACATCCAGCAGGACCGGCGGCTCGGCGGCTTCAAAGTAGTGAATCGCCTGTTGCCAAAGTTCGGCCGCGCGTTCGGTGTTGCCGAGCTGGTCGTGCACCGCACCGTAGCCGGCGAAGAGCCGCCCGAGCTGGGCCACGCGGTCCGGGCGGTTTTCGAGCTGGTCGATGGCCTGCTTGTAGTCGTCCCGCGCCTCGTCGAGGTGACCGAGCTGGCGGTAAACGTCGGCCCGGACTTCCAGCGAGCTGGCGAACTCGTCGATGCTACCGAGGTCCTCGCTCAGCATCTGCTGGGCTTTGAGAACGGCGGCATTGGCGGCGTGGAGGGCCTCGTCAAGATCGCCGAGGGCGACTTGTTCTTCGACGCGACCCCGGAGAATCTGGATGAGTGTGGTTGTTGGTGAGTCCATGGCTTGTATTTACTTTAAATCACGAAATGCGGTTCGTGCAATCGGGAAATCCGAGGGTGGGTGAGAGGCGTTCGAGCAACTGCGCGCGCTGCGGAGGCAGACCGCCGAGCGATTCCTTGAGGGCCGGCGCGGCCTGCCGGCGTTCCTGGGAAATCCCCAGAATCTTGGCCAGTTCTTGCTCGAAATGCTGCAAGGCACGGACCGAAGCCCCCTTTGCCGCGACGTGGTCCAGCGCCCGCCGGAGCAGGTCGGCGATCTCCGGTTCGGGGTGATCGCGCTCGACCGCTTGTTCCAGCAGCCGGCAGCAATAGCCTGACAAAAGCATTGCATTGTAATCACCGCGGATTGGTTCGCGGGTGGCGGTGACGGCCACTTCGCGCAGGCCGTGAAGCTCCCCGCTGCGGGCCTTGGCCCAGGTGATCTCCGCGTCGAAAAACAGGTCGAGCTTGCCGGCGAAGGGGCTTTTCGGGCTGCGCGCTCCTTTGGCCACCGTCTTGATCAGGCCATGCCCCGCCGTGAACCAGTGAACGATCCAACTGGTATCGGTCAGCTTGGTCAGCCGGATCAGGGTGCCGTGGCAGTGTTCCATCGCTTCAGGGAGGTGTAACCCGCGGATCCTCCGAACGTTTCAGGAAGGGAGGATTCGCGGAGGATTTGGGGAAATCAGAAGAGGCCGTCTTTTTCCGGTTCGCCGGCGATCAGGGGCGGGGCCTCGAAGTGTAGCAGGGGCTCGACCAGGTTGGCCGGCAGGGGGAACTGCTTTTCGTAAATCCCCGCGGCCAGCTCGTTGGCCTGGGAATAGGCGTCCTTCATCATCTCCAGCTTCGCGTCGAGGTTGTCGACGTAATGAAGAGCGATGGCTTCAGGCGTGCGCGGCAGGGTCGGCGAGCCGAACTGATACTCGCCGTGGTGGCTGGCGACCAGGTGGAGCAGGTGGAGGCGGACGGTTTCGCTGGCCGGTTCCAGGGTCAGCCAGCCTTTCGCCTTCGGGCCTTCGGCGACGTCGCGCCAGAGCTTGTTGACCAGCTCGATCCCCAGCGGGATGTGGCCGAGCATCTCGCCGTGAAGCGAGTAGCCCTGCGCGAAGCCTTTCTCGCCGTACTGGTTTTCCCACAGCTTGCCGCAGTCGTGGAACAGCACGCCGGCCAGCATCAGGTCGCGGTTGAGATACGGGTAAACGCCGCAAATCGCATCGGCCGAGCGCATCATCTGGGCGACGTGCTCCGCCAGTCCGCCGCGGCGGGCGTGGTGGTTGCGGCGGGCGGCGGCGGCGCGGCGGAACTTGGCGCCGAGGTCGCTCAGGAAATGGTCGGCCAGCGCGTGGAGGCGCGGGTCATTGATCGAGGCGCAGTAGGTGCGGATGCTCTCCCAATCGCGCCGCTGCTTTTCCGCGGTGGCGACGTCGCCGGCGTAGAAGGCATCGAGCGCGTCGCCGTCGAGCCGCTCCCACGAGACGCTCGCGGCATTCACGCCGTACTGGTTCTGCGTCCACTCGGCATCGAGCCGCAGCACGCTGCCGTCGGGCAGGCCCTGGGCGGCTTCGAACAGCGGGGCGTCGGACCAGGCGTTCAAGTTGAAGCTGCCGGTGGCGTCGGCAAAGGTCAGCACCAGGTACGGCTTGCCGCCTTTGGTCTGGCGGTGGCTCCGCGACTGGAGTTCGCAGTCCACGGCGGCGGCGATGGCCTGCTCGCCGGCTTGTTCCTTGAGGGAGGAAATGGTCAGGAAGTTCACCGCGGAAGCATCGCCGGATCGCGGCGGCTGTCACGAACGGATGAGGTGTCAGGCGGGCGAGACTTTTTTCCGCCCGGCCCTCGCTTGAAACTTGATGTCAGCGGCGGGTGACATGAATCGTCACTTATCGTTTAAAGCAGGATTCCATTCCGACCGAACGACCTACCCTCCATCAAACCCGCCCCAGAGTCGCCATGAAGCCCCGCCGCCGTTACTTTGCAACCCCCGTCTCCCTCCCCTTCTTCTCCGCGATCGTCGCGCTGCTCGCCGCGCCGTCCGCCCGCTCCGCCACCTACTATTGGGACAACAACGGAACCGCCGCCGGCTTCGGCACGGCAGGCGGCACCTGGTCGGACCCGACCCTCAGCCAGTGGAGCACCTCCGGTGCGGGCACCGCCACACCCGGCGCGAGCATCACCACCCTTTCCACCGATGCCACCACGGATGCCGTGAACTTCGGCAACGGAACAACGGGGCTCGCTGCGGGCACCATCACCGTGAGCGGCACGGTGGAGTCCGGGAACATGACCTTCGCGTCCGGCTCCGGAGCGATCACCCTCTCCGGCGGTTCGATCACCCTGCCGGGAGTGGCGACGACGATCACCGTCAACAATGCCTCCAACACGATCGGCTCCAATCTGACCGGCGGGACTTCCGCCGTCTTGCCCAACAACTTCCTGACCAAGGCAGGCTCGGGAACCTTGATCCTTTCCGGAACGAACACCTACACGGGGAGCACCTTGATCAATGCCGGGGTCTTGCGCCTGGATAGTGCGGGTGCCGTGCCCGGCGGCATCGCCAACACCGGCGGCACCGGCGGGCTGACCTTCAACGGTGGCATTCTCGGCCTGGGAGCGGGGGACTTCACCCGGAATTACAACGCGACTCAAGGCACCGTCGGAGCGTTCTCCGCCCCGGCCAACGCCGGAGCCGGTTGGGCGGCCTACGGCGCGGATCGCAGGGTCATCATCAATAACAACGCCGGAGTCGCCCAAAGCTTCTTCAACGGCAAGCCGCTCAATTTCGGGGCCGCCGACTCCACCCACATGGTGGAATTTGTCAACGGACTGGGCATGACCACCGTCACCCGCCTCCTGGTGGCGAACCGCGGCACCACTCCCGGCGGCGTGGACGGTCTTCTGAGCGGTGTGATCACGCAGAATGCCGGTGCCATGGCGGGTCTGAACAAGACCGGTAACGGCACGGTCGCCCTCACCGGGGCGAGCACGTTCCTCGGCCGGATCCAGATCAACACCGGCACCATCGTCGTCAACAGCCTGGTCAACACCGGAACCGCCAGCCCGATCGGCCAGGGCGTCTCCGGCATCGGCCTGGCGGGCGGTAGTTTCCGGTACGCTCCGGTCACGAATGCGCTCGGGACGACCACCGGCGGCGGAGGGCATTCGACCAATCACAACTTCACCATCACTTCATCCGGCTCGATCGACGCCTCGGGCACCGGCGCCCTGGTCTTCAATGCTCCGGCGGGCGGGGTCGTTTCCCCGGATGTCACCGGGCTGACTTTCACGGCGACGGGAGCCAACAAGCAACTGACCGCCCTGAGCAGCACCAGCAACCTGGCGGTCGGGATGAGGGTCACCGGTACGGGCATCGCCGCGGGCTCGACGATCGCTTCGATCGACAGCGCCACCGCGGTCACGTTGACCTCCACGAGCAACGTTACCGCCGGCACCGGCGTCGCCGCCACGTTCGGAACTCCCACCGCCCGCACGCTGACGCTCACCGGCACCAACACGGATGCCAACACCATCGCCGGCATCCTGCAGGATTCATCCGCCACGGGGGCCGGAGTTCTCTCGCTCGCGAAGACGGGCACCGGCACCTGGGCGCTCTCGGGGGCCAATACCTTCACCGGCAACATCACCGTCGGCGCCGGCACCCTGATCGGAAGCGGTGCGACCAACAGCCCGGGCATTTCCGCATTCGGCAGCCGGTCGAACACCCGCGCCATCACCGTCAACAACGGCGGCACCCTGCAATTCAACTCGGGCAACATCCTCGGTGCCAATCACGTCGCCACCAGCGCCCCGACCCTGGTCATCAACAGCGGGGGCGTGGTGACCAACGGCGGCATCGCGACGAACAACGCCCTGAACAACGTCCAGCTCAACGGTGGCACGCTCACCTCGACCACCGGGCACACGGGCTCCTCGGCTCCTTTCACCCCGGTCTACGGCGCATGGAACCTCAACGGCACGGTGACCTCCACCGGCACGTCGACCATTTCCACCTCCGATCCGACGAAGGGTTGGGCGATGCTCAAAGTGGTCGGCGATAAAACCACGGAGTTCAACGTCACCGGCGGCACGCTCACCGTGTCCGCTCCCGTGGTCGACAATCCCACGGATGGCAACATCGGCTCGCTCAACAAGACCGGTGCGGGCGGCATGATCCTCTCCGCGGTCAACACCTACACCGGGGCCACCACGGTGAGCGCCGGAACCCTGACGGTCGGCGGCACGGGTGTGCTGAACAATTCCGCCATCGCCACCACCGGCACCGGGACTTTCGCGGTCGCGGCCGGCGCCGGTGCGGTGAGCCTTGGCAATACCGGCACGACCGGCGCCGGAGCCAGCCTGACCCTGGGCGGCGGCACCGCTTTCAGCATGGTGGACGGCAGTGCCGGGGGCGTCACGAATCTCGTGCAGGAGGCCAGCTTCGCCGGTCCCGCGCTCACGCTGAATGGCGGGAGCTTGAACTTCGAATTGGACGCCACCACGGCGGACAAGCTCGCCGTGACCGGAGCCGCCTCGCTCTCCGGCACCAACTCGATCAACATCATTCCCATCGGCTCGCTGGGCGTCGGGACCTATGACCTCATCACCGCCGCATCGGGATTGGATACGGGCGGCACGCTCGTCTTCGGCGGCACCGGCACGACCACGCAGACGCTGGTGTCGGGTACCGATTCCTATCTCATGATGCTGAACAATTCGGCGGGGGTGCAGTCCGTGACCGTGGGCGCTCCGGTCACCGTCGCCGGCGTGACCTGGACCGGCCAGGCCAACGGCAGCGGCGCGGCCGATCCGAACTGGACCAGCGCGGCAGGCTCGAACTGGGCCGTCGGCGCTTCGCCGGTCGTCTACAGCGATGGCACGGTCGTGACCTTCGATGATACGAATGCGGTCACCTCCTCGGGGATCACCAATAGCACCGTCACGGTCGCGCCGGGCGGGGTCACCCCGACGTCCACCACCTTCAATCATTCGTTGGTGGATTACACCGTCGGAGGCGGTGCCATCGGCGGATCGGGCGGTGTCGCCAAGTCGGGAACGGGCATCCTGACCCTCAATGCGGCGAACACCTACACCGGTGACACGGCGATCACCGCGGGAACGCTCAAGATCGGCAATGCGTCCGCCCTGGGCGCGGGCACCGGTCTTCCCGATGGAACCACGATCAGCGTGGGAGCGACGCTGGACCTCGGCGGCGTGAGCAACGGGGCTGCCTCCGCCGTGGGCTCGGAACGGATCACCGTTTCAGGTGCTGGAGTGGGAGGAAACGGGGCCATCGTGAGTTCCAGTGCGATCGCCACGCCCTTCATCGGCGTGCGTTATTTGACGCTGGCGGGGAACACCACCCTCGGCTTCTCGAGTCGTTGGGATATCGGCTCCAGCACCGCCGCCAACAACGCCTTCGTTGGCGGCGGCTACGACTTGACCTTCCTCGGCACCGCTCCTGCCGCACAGACCAGCCTCAACTTCCTGGGCGAGACCGATCTGGGTGACATCACGGTCAATCTCGGGTCGGATCCCCTGATCAATATCCTCTACCTGCAGGGAGACACGACGCTTGGCCAACCGGCGAAAACCGCGACGGTCAGCGGAGGCTCGACGCTTCATTTCTTCACCAACGTCACTCCCACGACCTACGACAAAAAATTTGCTCTCGATAATGGATTGCTGAATTTCAACAGGGGCAACTTCACGTTCAATCTCCCGGGGACGATCAGCCTGACCAATTCGAACACCGTCATCAGCAACGTCGCCTCCACGAACGTCATCGCGACCAACGAGGTCTCCGGCACCGGCAGCCTCACGAAAGCGGGACCAGGTGCCTTGACCCTTTCGGGCGCGAATACTTACTCCGGCCTCACGACCGTCGAGGGCGGTTTGCTCCGAATCACCGCCGCCGGCGCGCTGGGTGGCACCACCGATGGCGTCGTCGTGAATGGCACCAACTCCGGTGCCGCCACCAACCCGCGCCTCGAACTCTCCGGCGGCGTCATCGTTGCCGGCGAATCCGCGACACTCAGAGGCAACGGCAATTTCCTCGGGGCACTGCAAAGCCAAAGCGGTTCCAACGAATGGGCCGGCAGCATCCTGATCGACGCGGACCTCACCCGGATCGGTGCCGCCGCTGGTACCTCGCTGCTCGTCTCCGGAGCGATTGACGACGGTGCCGGCGATTATCGGATCATGTATCGGGTCGCCGATGCCGCCGCGAGCGTCACCTTGACGGGTGCCAACACCTACACCGGGATCACGTCGATCGTCGGTGCCGGCCCGGTGATCGTCGAATCCCTCAACAGCGTGGTGGGAGGATCGCCGTCCAGCCACCTCGGCGCGCCCGTCAGTGCGGAGAACGGCAGGATCATCATCGGCACCACCACGGTCAACGGGACCCTGCGTTATGTGGGCGCGGGTGAAACGACCGACCGCACCATCCAGCTCGGTGAGAACGCGCCCGCTCCGGTGGCAGGCGACACCGGCGGCGCGGCCATCGAGAACGTCGGCACCACCGGGCCGCTGGTCTTCAGCGCGCCGACCTTCAACATCCCGACGGATGCCGTCACGGGCACCAGCCCGGCCCGCACGCTGACCCTCGGCGGCAGCAACGCCGGTGCCAACACGGTTTCCGGCATCATCCAGAACAACCTGGTCGCCGGCAGTCCCACCGCCGCGGTGAACCTCGCCAAGACCGGCGCGGGATTGTGGACGCTGGGCGGAGTCAACACCTACACCGGCGCCACCACCATCGACAACGGCACGCTGGCATTCAGCGCGGACCAGGCGCTCGGCGGCGGGCTGACCTTCGGCGCGGCCAACGGCGCAACGAACAGCGGGACCCTGGATCTATCCAACGCCGGTGCGACCTTCGCCGGGGCCGGCCTGGTGCGGACGAACTCAACGACCCCGAACGCCATCAGCATCGGCGCCGCCAGGACGCTCACCCTCGGCGGCGGCCTGACCCTGGGCTACGACGCCGCGGGCGGCACCGGGCAGACGGACTCCATGCTCACCGTCTCCGGATCGGGGAGCATGGTGGTGAACGGCACCACGATCAATGTCAGCGTGAACCAGGCGGCAACCAACGCCGGCTACTGGAACAAGGGAACCCTCGACGTGAGCGGACTGGCGGCCTTCAGCACCGATGTGACCAATTTCAACATCGGAGTCGGCAACACCACCCAGGGTCCCGGTATCGTCCTGCTCAGCGACACCGCCAACACCATCATCGCCACCACCCTCACCGCGGGCAACACCGGCGGCAACAACGGAAGAGGCACGGGTCTGCTGGTTCTCGGCGCCGGAACCAACCTGATTCAGGCGGACACGATCAACATCGGACGAAGCAAGAGCGTGCCGGGCGGTCCGACCGGGTCTGTCCGCTTTGCCTCCCAAGCCTCCGGCAGTCCGGGCACGGTGACCATCGCCGACCGGGCCGGCACCGGCCGTGCCAACATCGAAGTCGCCATTCAGGGCGCGACCGCGACGGGAGGTGGCGCCACCGGCACTCTCGATTTGAGAGGCCATGCCGCCACGGTTTCCGCTGGAACGGTCAATATCGCAAGTGTTTCCGCCGCCTCGAACTCCGGCGGTCCCAACGGCACCCTCTCGTTCGACGCTGGAACCTTTGATGTGAATACACTGACCATGGCGACCAAATCGGGGGCGAGCGCCGGAACCGCCAACGCCACGGTGAGCATCGGCGGGGGGGCTTTCATTGTGAACACCGCCTTCAACATGGGCTCGCAGGCAGGTGCCGGAGCCGCGAATGCGACCGTGAACCTGACCGGCGGCACGCTGACCTCCAGCGCGAGCATCGTGAAAGGAGCCGGCAACGTGACCTCCACCATCAACCTGAGTGGCGGAACGCTGGACCTGAGCGGCAACGCCATCGGCTCGGGCACCGCGGCGATCACCCTCAACGCCCGGTCCGGCGTCTTGAGCAACGTCGCCAGCATCAACGGCGGCGGCGGCCTCACCAAGACCACGGCAGGCACGCTGCTGCTCGCCGGCACCATCGGCTATACCGGGGACACGACCGTCAGCGAAGGCACGCTGACCCTCAGCAGCGCCGCGAGTCCGGCCAACGCCAACGCCAACAACGATGCTTCCACCGTGACCATCGCCGCCACCGGCGCGACCCTGGACCTCGCCTACACCGGCACCGACCTGGTGGACAAATTGTTCATCGGGGCCGGCCAGTTGGCGGCCGGGACCTATGGCAAGGTGGGCTCGATCTCGCCCGTCATCGGCATCCCGCAGATCACCGGCGACGGCACCCTCACCGTCGCCAGCGGCACGAATTACGCCTCGTGGATCGCCGGCTTCGGGCTCACCGGCGACGATGCCCTGGGCGGTTCCGATCCGGACTTCGACGGCATCGACAACGCGGTGGAAATGGTCCTTGGCGGCAACCCCGCCACCGGCATGGACACGGCGCTGTTGCCGACCCTCGAACTGGTGACCAACCCGACCGGCACCGGCCCGATCCCCGCGGGGGACTACCTGCTGTTCACCTACCGCCGCAGCGATCTTTCGGTCGCCGCCGGCGTCATGTCGGATTGTGAGACCGATACCGATCTCGTCGCACCGTGGACCGCCGCCACCGGAGCCCCCGGCGTGGTCATCGAGGTGGACAACAACTTCACTTTCAGCCCGCCCGCGGCGGCCGACACCGACCGCGTGCGGGTCTATGTCCCGCGCGGCCTGAACACCCGGTTGTTCGGACGCCTCAAGGTCACGGTGCCCTGAACCAAGGGTCCGCAAGCCGCCGGAAACTTCGCCACCGTCCTCTGGTCCATGTGAATGGACGAGAGCGACTGGTGGCGGGCCGTGGAACCATCGGCCGTGCGCCGCAGGGATCCCCCGGGTTTCGATATTCCCGCCAACCCGGCACGGGCCCGGGACCGTGGCGTCAGGCGAGCGGCAGCGGGCTGTCGGCGCGGGAAAGCTCGTCGTGCCAGCGGCGGACCGCTTCGGCGGCGGGATGGACGCGGTCGCTGCCGAAGCGCGCGACAAAGCGGCAGGCGGCGTGGCCGGTGGCGCGTTGTTCGTATTCGCGGACCCAGGCTTCGCGTAGCGGGAGTTTCTCGGGGTCGATCGGCCACACGCCGGTGCGCGGCTTGAGGCGATCGGAGATGCCGATCCGCCAGGGTTTGGGGCTGACGCGGGCGCGGAAGCAGCGCTGGTTGCGGCACATCCGGGCATAGACCGGATCGACGACGAGCTGGCAGAAAGCGCGGGCGGCTTCGATGCCCGCGGGATCGAAGGTCGCATGCATGGCCAGCAGCCGGTAGCCCGCGGGGGTTTCGTAAGCGCGCAGGTGCCAGTCGGGATGACGGCGGGTGAAGGCTTCGATCCGCCGCCAGAGCCGCCGCTTCATTCCTGCCTGGTTTTTGCGGATCGAGCGATCGACGACGCTGAAGACCAGCATCGCAATGAAGATCGACAAGATCATGCCGCCGAGAGCGATGCCAAACGATCCGGCGTGCCTCCCGAAAGCCGCCGCGGCCAGCAGCATGAACACGAAGATCAGGCAGCCCGAGCGGAGCGAGATGCCGATGGGGCAATCGAGGTCCGCGAACAGGACGTCGGGCGTGTTCAGGCAGAGCGCGCCGTAGCTGTTGCGGGTGACGATGGCATCGCCGTCGCGCGCGACGATCTCCTCGCGGATCGGCACCCCGTCGGCACCGTTGTAGGGGACCTTCGGTTCGCGGCGCTGGACGGTCTCGCCGGCGACGACCCGTTTCAAGGCCTCCGCGACCCGTTGGTCGGCCATTGCCTGCGCTTCTTCCATCGAGTGCTCCGACCAGCCGAAGCGGCGGATCGTCCACTGGCGGTCGTCGATTTTCTGCTGCCGGCGGCTTTCGGCCCAATGTTTCGGGATGATCATGGGAGGGTGGTATTAGATGGGTTCAGGGTTTGAGCCACCGTTCGGCCCGGCGCTCCTCGAAGGCGTTGCGGTGGGTTTTGCTGGTCCATGAAGGGAGCAGCGGGTCCTTGGCGAACCACCGGCGTTCCATGAAGGTCGAGACGCCGAAGGCGGCGATCAGGCTGAAAATGCCGGCGAAGGTCCACGGCAGCAGGACCCGCATCACGAGGTTCGGCCGCAGGGCGCTGGCACGCGGGGTGAAGAGGTTCATGATGCCTTCCCACAGCAGCCAGAGCAGCCCGAAGGAGCCCATGCACGAAACGCCGAGCATGAAGAGCGCCTTGTCGTCTCCGCGGAGGTGGGTGAGGAAGATGATCCCTCCGGCCGCCGGGATGGCCAGCGCGGTCAGCCCGGCGGCGATCCACCCGAGCTTGGGGAAAAAGCCGCCGAGTGCGAGGAAGCCGCCGCGCACTTCCCAGCGCCAGCGCGCGGTCTGAAGCAGCATCACCATCGCGAACACCAGCGCCGCGGCGGGCTGGATCATCAGGGCGATCATGCCTACGTCCAACTCGTTCGGATCCGCCCCGTGCAGGCCGAGCGGGGTGAGGCGGGTGACGACCCACCACCAGAGCCAGGGGACGGCGAGTCCCAGCCCGGCGATCCAGCAATGATCCTCGCGCCGGAACAGCGGCATCAGTCCCTTCGCCGTGCCCTTGACCAGCTTCGAACGGCGGCACGCCTCCAGCCCGACGAGGCCGCTGAAGACCATGCCGATCAATGCGAGCGAGATCGCGACGTGGCGGTCGAAGAAGGCCAGCTCGGTTTTGCGGGAGGGGAGGACTTCTTCGACGGTCAGGCCTTCCAAGCCTCTGTTGTTGTACGATTCGAGCCGGACGCCCGCCGCTTTCCGAAGTTCCGGCGGATAGGGATGGTAGACGTAAGATTGATCCGGCAATCGCGCCATGGTTTCCCGGGCAGCGGCCTCTTCGGCGGTCATCCCGAGGTTTTTGCAGGACTGCGCGAGGATCTCGCCCATCGTCTTCAACTCGGAAAGGAGCATGGCCGTGTCGCGCTCGACCGGTTCCGGGCTTTCGAGAAAGAGCCGCGCCACGTTCCGCCATTCGCCGAGGAAAGCCCGCAGCCCGTCCTGGTCCTTGGCGGTGACGAGTCGGTCGCAGCGGACGCTTGCCATCACGGCGAAGCGATTCCCGAGGAAACCGAAGTTTCCCGTGAAGGGCCGGGTCACGAAGCCGGTGAATCCTTGCGCCAAGAGGTCGTCGTAGAAGGATTGCGCGGGCCGAAAGGCATCGATCTGCCGGCGGACCAGAGACCAGGAACGGTCTTGGTAGCGGGGTTTGGCGGCGGCTTCCGAGAACAGCCGGAGGACGTTCTGGAACTGCGCTTCATCCTTGATCGCCGGGGTTGCCGAGGATCTGTGGCTTCGGTAATGCGCCATCGGATCGGTGCAGGATTCCATCAGGGCGAAGGCCTGCAGCAGCGGCCACAAGGCGTTGTCGGCATCCAGCCGGGCGATGCCGGCCTTGGTGTTTTCGTCGAGGCCGGTCCACTCCTTGCCGGCCTTGAGCATCTGCCGGCAGACTTGTTCTTGCAGCATGGCCGGATCGTCCGGCTGACGGGACAAGGCCTCGGCGGTTTCCTTCATGCCGTCCCCGCCCGCCAGGATCCGGCGGCCCAGCGGCAGGCCGGGTGCGTTCCTCTCCACGTGCTGGAGCAGCAGCGGGTTCTCGAACGACGGGCTGGAGCTTCGGGTGAAGCGCTGGTAGGACAGGAACGACACCATCGTCGACAGCGTGATCTGGTAGGCAAGGAAGGCGGTGATGCCCAGCAGTGCGCCGGCCGACAGGAACAGGGCGGCGAGCAAGGCACCGCGGCGTCGCCAAGGCTTCTCCGGCGGAGCGGCTTCGAGGCGGGCGATCGGTTCCGCCAGGTCCAGCATCTCGAAGGGCACGCCGGCATGGCCGACGCGGGCCATCAGCTCGCCCTTCGCTTCCTCCCGCAGCGGGGGATCTCCCTCCAGCGGCCGCGTGGCCAGATCGAGGAAGCGATGGATTTCAGGCGTCATGCCCGGGCCTTCTAGCAAGTCGCGGGATGGGTGAAACGGAAATCTCAGCATCGGCGTCGGCGTCGGGCCGGCGGGTGGCAGCGACGCGGTCCGCAGGAGCACCATGGGGTGCCGGGCTCTCAGGATCGGGCCCTGTTGATCGCTTCACGATCGCCGACGAGCACGCAGCCTGTCCCGGATTCCACTTGGCGCGGAGCCCGGGGCGGGGGAGCTTGCTGCCGACCGCGCCGATGCCGCCGACCCCGCCAGTTCCGATCACCGCGCCCGCCCCGGCCAAGCCGTGGCGGTTGATTCCGCGCGATCCGCTGTTCCACTTCTATTCGCGCGGCACGGAGATCAACCACTTCCTGCGCCGCCGCATCCGGCCGCCGGGGATCGGGATCATGATCACCATCATCATCGCGTCGGGGATCGCCGCGGGAAATGCCGAGCGCGCGGTGTATCTGACTTTTTCCACCGCCTGCGCGCTGATGCTGGTGGCGCTGCTGTCGCTGCCGTTCCGGCGGGTGAAGTTGAGCGCGCGGCGCGAGCTGCCGGCCCATGCGACGGCGGGCCAGCCATTGACCTATCAGGTCGTGCTGACCAACCACCGCCGCCGCCGGCCGCGCCGCCTTGAGCTGTTAGAGACCGCGCCGGACCCGCGGCCCGGACAGGCCTTGTTCCGCGGGTCGCACGAGCCGGGGGAAGAACGCCGGAACATCTTCGACCGGACGCTGGCCTGGTACCGCTGGAACTGGTTGTGCGAATCGCGGCTGCTGTTCGAAGGCGGGCGCAGCGCGATGGTCGAGCGGCTGCCATCGGAGGCTGGCGGCAGCATCGCGGTGACCCTGGTGCCGCGGCGGCGCGGGCTGATCCGATTCAATGACCTGCGGGTCCTGTTGCCGGATCCGCTCGGCCTGTTCCAGCGCTGCGTGAAAGTCCCGGCCCCGGCGGCGACGCTGGCGGTGCTGCCGCGGCGCTATCCCTTGCCGCGCTTCGAGCTTCCGGGCAGCGCGCGTTTCCAGCCCGGCGGCGAGGCCACCTCCCGCCACGCCGGGGCGGCCGGCGAATTCACCGGGCTGCGCGATTACCAACCGGGCGACCCGCTGCGGCTGATCCACTGGCCGACCTGGGCGCGCACCGGCAAGCCGGTGGTGAAGGAACTGGAGGACACCTTCTTCCCGCGCCACGGGCTGATCCTCGATACCTTCCCGGCTCCGGGCGACGACGACCTGTTCGAGGATGCGGTGTCGGTCGCGGCGTCTTTCGTGGTCGCGGTCGATGCCCGCGAATCCCTGATCGACCTGATGTTCATCGCAGGCCACGAGCGGGTGGTTACCGGGGGGCAGGGGATTGCGCGGGCGGAGACGCTGCTTGAAGTGCTGGCCGGAGTGGAAAGCGCGGCGGAGGAGGACTTCGACCTGCTCGCGCGGCTCGTGCTTCGTCATGCCGACGACCTCGCCGGCTGCCTCTGCGTGTTCGCCGGTTGGTCCCCGGCCCGCCAGCAACTGCTCGCCAGGCTCAACCGCGCGGGGATCGAGACCTCCGCGCTGGTGGTCTGCCGCGAAAAGCCGGACGCCGCGCCGCGCTGCCACTACGTCCGTAGTAGTGATCTCGCCGGGGACTTGCTCAAGCTGCCGCGGCAGCTGTGAGGCGGGCCATCACCACGGTGCCTTCATCTGGGCATGGGCGGCCCAGGGGGCGGCATCGACCCGGCCGTCCGGATAGGCCCGGACCCGGCGGACGATGCCTTCGCTGCTCTGGCGGCAGATGACCATCAGGTCGACGTAGTGGGCCGGCTTCCGGTGTTCCGCGGCCTCGTTGGCACCGCGTTTCATAAAACCGGCACCCCACAAGACGAGGGCGGGCGGACCCACCAGCAGCATCGCCTCGCCCGATCCTTGGGAAAGCCCGGCGACTTCACCCGCCCGTTGCTCGAGGCCGGTGGGTTCGGCCATCCGGTTGGAGTACGGGGGAAAGACTTCGTATTGGATGATGTAGGTGCTCCCGGCGACCGCGTGGAACAACAGGTCGACTTCCTGATTCCCGCCCTGCGGCCAGCGGAAGCCGATCCGAACGTTGTTCCGACCCGGGTTCAAGGGAGTCTGGGTCCCGCGGACCGGGATGCCGTTCACGGAGACGAGATGGATGCCATCGATCCGGTCGCGGCGTGCGGAATCCGGGGTCGTGTCGATCAAGGCACGGCCGGGTGGCGGCGCGTCGTGCGTGGTCGAGGCGCAGCTGCAGAGGCCGGTCATGGCGGCGGCAAGGAGCGCGAGGCTTTGGTGATGCCGGGCGAGGGCGGCGAAGCTCCGGAGACGACGAAGGACCGGTCGGGTCGCGGCTGACGAGTGTGGTTCAGGTTTCATGATCGGGGGGCCTCCGGGGGATGATCGCGGGGCTCTTCATCCATGCGAAAACGCGGCCGGAAGCGGATCACCTCGATCGTGGATGTTCGAGGCGAATGCAGCCCCGGGAGCATCGGACCGCCGATGGACGATCCGGCGCGGTCAGGGTCCGCGGCTTCGATCCGAAAGCTGTCTACGGCGTACCGGGCCCCAAATATTTTGCGACCCGTGATCCGTTTCCCGGGAAACGTGCGCATGGGGGGTGGAAGATCGTCAGGGCCGCCGGTTCCGGATGGCACCGCTTGCCCCGCCGCTCTTCGCCCAACCCCAACCCCACGAAACCATGATTGCATTCAACCCCCTCCTCCGGACCGGATCGCGCGGTCTTTTTGGCGCCGCCTTGTTCGCGTTCTCCACCGCCGCCGTGACCGCACGGGAATCCGATCCGTTCTCCGCCGTCGTCAGCCTTGGCGACAGCCTGTCGGATACCGGGAACTTCCACGAGGTCACCGGCGGTGCCTACCCGCCCGCACCCTACTATGAAGGCCGCTTCTGCAACGGACCGGTCTGGAACGAACACCTGGCCGGGAAGCTGGGCATGGAACTCGATCCGGACCGCCAGTTCGCACTTGGCGGATCACTGACCGGCAACCTGAACTACAACAGCAGCCCGCCGTCGTTCATCCTGCCGGGCTTCGAACAACAGGTGGACGACGTGCTTGCGTGGAACGGCCGCAGGAAGGTCGATCCGCGCGCGCTCTATACGATCTGGGTTGGCGCGAACGACTTCTTCGCGTGGCTGGCCAGCGGCAGCAACAATCCAAACCCGACGATCACCCAGGGCGTGGCGAACACCGTCGGCGGCATCGCCGAGCTGTCGGCTGCGGGAGCGCGCCACTTCGTCGTGATCAACTTGCCCGACCTCGGCAAGACCCCGACGGCAACCGGGCTCGGACCCTTTGTCAGCGGCCTGCTGAGTTCCCTTTGCGCGTCCTACAACACCCTGCTCGACCAACAGCTCAACCAGCTCGAATCCGACCGGAGGCTGAACATCGTCCGGGTCGACGCCTTCGCGCTGATCAACGACATGGTCACCAATCCCGCCACCTACGGATTCACGAACGTGACCCAGCAGGCGCTCCAAGGGCTGCCCGCCGCCGATCCGGACGAATACCTTTTCTGGGACGGCGTGCATCCCACCACGGCCGCCCATGAGGCCGTGGCGGAAGAGGTGCACGAACAGCTCCGCGCGGAGTTCGCGCGGATCCGCCGGCCGGGTTGGTTCGCGACCTCCCCGGCGCGCGGCCAAGCCGGACTCCGGGCGCGTTGACTCGCGCCGCTTTCCCACGCCGCTTGTTGCCGGTCCGGATTTCACGATCCGGGCCGGCGGCAGTTTCAGAGGCCGTTGCCGGGAAGCTCGATCCGTCGCACGACCGGGAGCTCCAGAGGTGGGAACTTCTGCATGTATTCCCAGTCCAGACCGAGGTCGGCGAGGCGGGCGCGGATGGCGTCGAGCTTCCAGAAGAAGACGCCGCCCGATGGTCCCGAGGTGATCATCACCCGGCCGTGGGGATCGAAGCAAAGCGGTGATTCGCGGTCGAAGTCGGGGCTCGCGAGTTCCTCGAGCGTGAAGGGATTGAGCACCTTCAGCTCCGCCCGCTGGCAGGCGATGATCAGCGCGGTCATCCGCGGGCTGAAGGACATGATCCCGTTGAACTCGCCCATCTGGCTCGGGATCTCGCGGTCGAGTTCCCACGAGCCGGTTTTCCAGAAGCGGTAGGCCTCGGTGTCGCCGGTCACCAGCCACTTCCCGTCGGGCGAGAAGGCGACCCGGGCGTGCCCGTGGATCGGCAGGTCGACCGGGGCCGACGGGTCGCGGGTCTGCCAGACGCGCACGCCGTTGCCTTTCGAGGTGCCGGCGGCGACCCATTGCCCGTCGGCGCTGATCGCGCAGTGGGCGACACCGGACGGTGCCTCGAGCCGACGGGGCGGATGGACGCCTTTGCGGTCTAACAGCCAGATGGCGGGCGGCTCGTCGCCCCGTGCGCTGCGCCCGGCGACGACCAGCAGGTCCTTGAGGTCCGGCGGCACGTTCCGTCCCGCCGGCAGGGCGATCTGCTCGCAGGCGCGGAAGGCGCCGAGCGGCTCGGGAGCGTGGAGCGTCATCGCCAGTCCGTCCGCCTCCGCCGCTTCGCTGGTCCGCCACCTTTGGAGTCCCGCGACGGACGCCACGATCAGCGAGTCGTCCGTGAACACGACGCCGCGGGCCTTGGGAACGTCGAGGAAACCGATCTGCCGCCCCTCGCGGTTCCAGAGGCGCACGCCGTCGTCACCGGTCGTTGCCAGCAGGGTACCGGCACCGTTCCAGGCGCCGTCGAAGACGCCGACATTCCCCGAGTGCTTGCGGCCGCGGTAGCAGACATCACCGGGCTCGACTTCCATCAGGGTGACGGTTTCCCCCTCGCGCGCCAGGCCGAGGCGGGTGCCGTCGACGGAGAAGCCGAGGTGGCTGCCGCGGCCCGGATGCCAGCTCAGCGCGGCTCCTTGGAAGGGGTCCCAGAGGCGCATCGTGCCGTCCCATGCCTGGGAGGCGACCAGGCGGCCGTCGGGGCTCCATGCCACGGAGTCGAGCACGCCGGTGTGGCCTTCGAGTTCGACCGGCGGCGAGCTCCAGTCGTGGTCGTGCCAGAGCCGCAAGCGGTGATCCGTGCCACCCGCCGCGAGGGAATCGTCGGTCGGGCTCCAGGCCAGCGGCAGCACCGGGCAATCGAGCGCCGCGACGATGTGGCCGCTTTCCGCGTCGAGAATGTCCACCCGGCCCTGGCCCGCTTCGCCGGCCGCCATGCTGGCCGCGATCCACTTGCCGCCGCGGCTGACCGCGAGCGAATGTGGCACGCCGGTGAGAGCGTGGCTGCGGAGCTGGCTGCCGGTAGCGGTGTCGACGACCGCGAGGCTGCCGTCCGGCCGCCCGATCAGGCATTGGCGTCCGTCCGGAAAGAACGCGAAGGCCTTGTGGGTTCCGGCACCGAGATCGGCCGGTGCTTCGTTGCCTCCGCAGTTCCAGAGTTTCATCGTCCACCCGGTCCCGTCGGCGTTCGCGTAGGCGGCGGCGAGCTGGTTGCCGTCCGGGCTGAAGCGGAGCACCCACTTGACCGGTCGCCCTTCGCCGGGGATCTCGCGCTGGATGCCGTGATCCGGGTAGCGGTGGATGGAGATCCGGCCGTCGGGAAAGGTGTTGGCATAGCGGGTCAGCGCCGGATTGGCCGCGACGATGTCGCCGTAGCCGGGATTTCCCTTCCAGCTGTCGACCGGCCGCATGTCGACGATGGAAAGGTTCGCGATGGTCGATTCCCGCAGCCGCTTCATGTTGCCCGGCACCTGCCGTTCGCTGGTCATGGCGGCCGCTTCCCGGATGGCGTCGAAGGCCTGGAAGCGGCGTTCCGGCTTGCCGCTCCAGCGCAGGGCCGCGGCCTGGGAAACCCGCGCCTCCCAGGTCCGGCTTTGCGCGAGCTTGCCGGCTTCCACCGCTTTCGTCCGCTCGATTTCCGCCGCCGCGGACTGTTCGCGGGCGACCTGCTCCTTGCCCTTTGCATCGAAATACAGCGCGGTCATGCCGATCGCGGCGCTGAGGACGAAGACCATGAACACGACGCCCCACACCGCGGCGGCACGATGCCGTTTGGCGAACTTGGCGATGCGGTAGGTGGCCGATGGCGGCGAGGCCGACACCGGTTCGTCGTCGAGGATGCGGCGGACGTCCATGCCGAGTCCGTTGGCGGTCTGGTAGCGGCGGGAGCGGTCCTTTTCGAGCGCCTGCATCACCACCCAGTCCATTTCACGGCCGATCATGCCGTCGCCGGCGACCGCGCCGTCCTGCGGCCGCTTGTGGGCGATCCGCGCGCTCGGCTTGACCGGCTTGTCCTCGCGGATCATCCGCTGCATTTCAGTGAAGCCGGCCTTGCGCAGCAGCGACGGGTCGAGCGGCGGGGTGCCGGTCAGCAGCTCGTAGAGGATGACCCCGAGCGAGTAGATGTCGCTGCGGGTGTCGATATCCAGCACGTTGAGTTCCGCCTGTTCCGGGCTCATGTATTCCGGCGTGCCGATCATGCGGCCGAAGGCGGTCATCACGGTGGTGCCGGTCGATTCCATCGAAACCGCCTTGGCGATGCCGAAGTCGATCACCTTGACCACCGGCCGGCCGTCCTGGGTGCTGACCAGAATGTTCGACGGCTTGAGGTCGCGGTGGATGACACCTTTCTGGTGGGCGTGCTGGACTGCGGCGACCACATCGAGGAAGAGCTCCAGCCGCTGACGGATCCCGAGCTGATGATCGGTGCAGTATTGGGTGACCGGTGTTCCTTTCACCAGTTCCATCACGAAGTAGGGCCGTCCGCTGTCGGTCGCGCCGCCATCGTAGACCCGGGCGATGTGCGGGTGGTCCATCAGGGCGAGCGCCTGCCGTTCCACCTTGAAGCGGGCCAGCACCTCGCGGGTGTCCATGCCGAGCTTGACGATTTTCAGCGCGACCATCCGGCGCACCGGTTCCTGCTGCTCGGCCATCCACACCCGGCCGAAGCCGCCCTCGCCGATCATCTCGCACAGCTTGTAGCGGCCGATCCGGTCGCCGGGATTTTCCGCCGGCGGCTCTCGGTCCGGCACCAGGCGCGGTTGCAGGAACGAGTCCGCCGCGAGGTGCGCCTCGACCAGCGATTCGACCTCGCGCCGCAGGGCACCGTTGCCCGCGCAGGCCCGTTCGAGGAAGCCCGAGCGCTCCGCGGCATCCTCGAACTCGAGGGCCCGCGAGAGGAGGAGTTCGAGGGATGAGTTTTCAGTCATGATGCTGGGAGTTCCGGATTTACGGAACCTTCATCGGGGAGCCTGCACGGAATCGCGGGAAAAGGGGATCACGAAAATGCTTCCGGCCGGGCCTGCCCCCGCCGTCATCCGGGGACCCGCCTTCATCCGGCCGGAACCAGTTCGCGGGTTTTGGCCGGGCGGGATCCGGCCGCATCTTCTAACAGCACGATCCTGCCCCTCGTGCCGTCGACCCGCACCCGGCAGCCGTTGGTCAGCCGCGAAAGGCAATCGCGCACCGACATCGCCGCGGGAATGCCCATCTCGCGGGCGGTCACCGCGCCGTGGGACAAGGGTCCGCCGCTTTCAGTGACCAAGGCGCGGGCGCTGTAGAACAGCGGCGTCCAGGCGGGGTTGGTGGTGCGGGCGACGAGTATCCCGCCGCGGGGAAAGCCCGCGAAGTCCTGGGGGCAGGAGACGATGTAAACTTCCCCCTCGGCCACGCCCGGGCTGCCGGGGAGTCCGGCCATCTCGGTGCCGGCTTCGAGCGGGGCGCCGGCCGCTTCCTCGCCATCCGGAACCCAGCCGGGATGCCGTGCCCGCGCCGCTTCCCACGACTTCTTCTCGCGGGCGACATTGACGGTGAAGGCTTGCCACTTCACCGGGCTGTCGGTGGCGATCGCCGCGTCGATCTCCGCTTCGCGGGCGAAGAAGATGTCCATCGGCTCCGCGAGGATGCCGCGGTCGACGAGGCGCTGCCCGAGGGTCCGCAGACCCTTGCGCAGCGGCACCGCGAGGCGGGTCGTCTGGTAGTGCTCCAGGTCGTCGAGGCTGGTGTAGATCCGGGCGAGGCGGAGGATCTCGTGCATGAAGAAGTGCAGCTCCGCGGGGAGCCGCTGGAACAGCGAGAACTCCGCCGCCTGCGAGCGGATCTTCAGCTCGCGCTCGCGTTGCGACGGGGTGAGGTCGCCGGGCGCGTCGAGGATCAGCCGCACCTGGTCGAGCGCCACCCACGGCACTTCGGCCCACAGCGGTTGATAGGGATCGAAGTCGATCTCGCGGTGGCCGTGGTCGCGCATCATCCGCAGGAAGCGCTGGTGGAAATCGCCGTGCTCGCGGGCCAGCACGCCGCTTTCCCACAGCGCCCGGCTGCCATCTGGATCGTGCAGCCGTTTTTCTAACAGCGGGTCGCGCCGCGCGAGCTGCGCGAGTTCGTAGAGCTCCTTGTTGATGGTGCCGGTCTTGGTCTCGCAGAAGGCGAGCAGGCCGTCCATCAGCGGCGCGATCTCGTCGGGGCCGAACAGCTCGCGCAGCAGGAAATGAAGCAACTTGTAGAGGATCCCCTGGGTGACCGAGATCGCGATGTTCGGCAGGAAGTATTGGGTGCCGTGGGCGTTGATCTCCCGGACGAAGTGCCAGAGTCCGGCGATCGACTTGTGCTCGACCGGTTCCGCCATGAACTCGCCGAGGCGGATCAGGTAGTAGTCGAGGTCGCGCGACCAATGGACCGGCAGCTCCTGGACCCAGCGGAATTGTTCGCGGAGCTGCGGGATCAAGACCGGCAGATCGGCCAGCGAGTTCAGCGCGAAGGGGAAGCGGCGGGCGTAGATGTCGACCGCGTTCTGGTTGCCATAGATGTAGTGGCCGTGCTTGCCGAACCACTCGCCGGAGAAGGGCGGGAAATTCATCAGGCGGAACGAATGGTCCATCGACTGGTGGAAGCCGCGGTTGACGAAATCCCAGGTCAGCGGGGTGACGACATTCGGGAAGCGCTCGGCGGATTCGTCGCGGGTCCAGCGCGGCGGGATGGTGGTGATCGGCCGCGATTGGAGCAGTACCAGCCGTTCACCGGTGAAGCCCCACTCGATGTCCTGCGGAAAGCGGAACCACGACTCGACCCGCAGCAGCAGGCCGGTGACGGCGGCGAGTTGTTCCGGGGAGAGGACCGCCGTGTCGCCTTGCGCCTCATCGATCGCCGCGTCCTCGATGCCCCCGTCTTTCGAGGAAACGGTGCGCACGGTCTTGCGGGCGATCGTCGACGAGACCACCGCGCCGGTCGCCTTCTCGACCTCCCAGTGGTCGACCTCGCAGGCACCGCTGACCACCGATTCCCCGAGGCCGTAGTTGGCATCGATCACCGCGACGCCGAGGTCGCCGCTGACCGGGTTCATGCTGAAAGCGACGCCCGCCGCGTCGCAGTCCGCCATCTCCTGCACCACCACCGCCATGTGCGCGGCGCCGTGGTCGCAGCCGTGGCGATGGCGGTAGGCGATCGCCCGGTCGTGCCAGAGCGAGATGAAGCAATCGCGCACGGCCGCGAGCACCGCTTCGGGATCGTGGCAGTTGAGGAAAGTATCGTGCTGTCCCGCGAAGGCCGCGTGGGCGAGGTCTTCCATCGTCGACGACGAGCGCACGGCGAAGCAGGTCTCCGCGGGCCAGTCGTTCGTCACCGCCCGGACTTCCTTTGACAGTCCCGCCGGCAGCGGCACCTCGCGCAACCGGTCGCGAAAGCCGGCCGCGGCTTCGGCCAGGGCGGACGGATCGTCCACGGGCAGCCGGCCGACGGCTTCCCGCCACCACGGCGCGCCGTCGAGCCATTCGCGGTAGGCCGCGGCGATCACGATGAAGCCTTGCGGCACGTCGAACTTGCCCGCGGTGAGCAGGGCGAGATTGGCACCCTTTCCGCCGGTGTATTCCGGCTTGGCGGCGAGGGGTTCATGGAAGCGGAGGATGAGGTTCATGGGAGTCGGGATTCCGGGTCAGGTACAGGGCGGACGCGGCGAGGAGGAGCCCCGCCAGGAGATCGACCGCGTAGTGGTAGCGAAGGTAGAGCGTGGCCGTGAGAAGACCGGCGGCAGGGAGCAGCAGGGCCAGGAACACGCGGCGCCTGCGGGGCCACAGGGAGCCCATCAGGAACATGGTGATCGCCGTGTGCAGGCTCGGGAACACGTCGACGCGGTTGCTGCCGCTGGCCACCAGCGCGGCATTGGTTTCGGTCAGCCATCCGCCTGTTAGAGCGCTTGGAAAAGCATCGGGCATCGCGAGGTGCGGCCCGGCGGCGGGGATCAGGGTGTAGCCGAGGAAGCCGATGCCGTAGAGCCCGATCAGGCCGTCGAAGAGCCGCGCGCCGTGGGGCTCCGGCCGCAGGAGGGCGACGAAGAACGCGGCCAGCACGCCGGGGAAGAACAGCAGGTAGCAGCCGCTGAGAAAGTCGGTGAGCAGCGGCGGCGTCCATGCGCCGAGCAGCACGGCCGGCGTGTCGGTTAGAAGCATGCGGTCGGCGCGCAGCAGGGCGGCGTCCCGGTTGTTAGATCCGAGATGTTTCACCACCGGCCCGAGCTGCCAGTAAACGACGTTCACCAAAACGGGGAACAGGGCGAGGCGGACGCGCTCCATCGCGAGGCTGGTCCGGTTCGTCGCGATCATAGCCATGACCACGATGGCCGCGGCCATGCCGGCGAACCCGAGGCACAGCCCAGCCGCCCCGCCGGCCGCGAGCAGGCGGCCCGCGGTGATCAGCAGGAAGGCTCCGAAGATCACTTCATGCGGCCGGAGTCGCATGGGCAGGGAAGTTCTCATGGGCAGGAGTTTCAAGCGCTGCGAGCACGGCGTGATGGACGGCCAGCGCGTCCGCGCGGAGGTCCGGATGGAAGGTGCCGTTCCACGCGACGACGGCGGTTTTCTTGAGGCGGTACCAGCCGCGCACCGCGAGCCAGGTCAGGATCAGATAGGCCGCCAGCAACCAAGCGGTGCCGGTCAGCGCCCACATGCCGGCCCACATTGCCAGCAGCGGCACGCCGGTGAGGATCCGCCAGAGCGCGATCACGTTGGTGTCGTCGGGGAAGCGCTTGCCGGCCCACCACGCGACCGCGAGCGGCGGGAGATTGAGCAGCGCGCCGGCGAGGACCGGCAGCGCCAGCAGGGCGGTTAGAATGGCATAGGCCCAGGGCATCCTGAGCGGGAACAAGGGGACGCCCTGATGCCGCAGCACCCGACGGCCGTGTGCCTTGTTCTCGAGGTTTTTCAATGCCGAAACGGCCTCGCCCGGCAGCCGACGCTCGAATGATTTCAAGGTCTCGAAGTAGCCGTGCCGCGTCCCCAGCGTGGCGATGTAGGCGAACTTCTGCGCCAGTTCCTGCCATGCCTCGTCCGGAACATTCATCCCGACCTCCTCCAGTGCGCCGGTGAAGCGCTCCTTGATCTCGCCGGGCCGGCTGCCGGGTTCCAGCGTGAGCGGCGGGCCGATCACCACCTCGACCCGCGAGCGGAAGGCCCACGGGCATTCGTAGTGGATGCCCAGCGCCACCACGGTCAGCGGCTTGCCTGCTTCGAGATAGCGCAACGCGATCCGCGCGGCCCCGCTCTTGAAAGGCAGATGGCGCGGGCCGAGCTGGCTGGTGCCTTCCGGGAAAATCCCCAGCCGCTTGCCGTCGCGCAGATGTTGGACGCAGGTCTCGAGCGCTTCGAGGTTGTCGCCGTGCCGGGCACCGTCGGAGCGTCGTACCACTTCCACCCCGTCGAAGAACAGCCTGCCCATCAACCCGCGCCGCAGGCCCGCCTTCACCATGAAGGTCATGCCGGAGATCGCCGCTCGATCCACGAAGGCGTCCACCGCGCCGTTGCGGTGCAGGCAAAGCACCATCAGGGATCCCGTGGGCGGGACATGCTGTCGGCCAGTCACGGTGATCCGGCTGAAATACAGGTGACGGATGAACCCGTGGAACAGGGGATGCCATTTCATGGGGGTGGAGGGCGGATTTCACCGCGCCTCGCTCCCGTCATGCGCGAAGGTGCCGTGAATCGGATCACTCCCGCCGCACTTTTTTCCGCAGCGCCGCGGGCCGGCCGCTCAGGACGGGTCGCGCGACTCCGCCTGGAGTTCCCGGAACAGCCAGGCGCGGGCGTAGGTCCAGTCGCGCTTGGCGGTGGGGGCGGAGATGCCGAGGGTGTCCGCGGCGTCTTCGATGGTCATGCCGATGAAGTAGCGGAGTTTGACCAGCACGGCCTTGCGCGGTTCGATCTCGGCGAAGCGGTCGAGGATCTCGTGCACCGCCAGGATCTCGTCGGCGTCGTCCAAGGGCGCGGCGATGCCGTCCTCGATCCACGTGATGCGTTCCATCTCGCCACCATGCTTCACCGCATTCCGCCGGCGCGCGCGGTCGACCAGGATGCGGCGCATCGCTTCGGCCGCGGCGGCGAAGAAGTGGGCCCGACCGTCCCAACAATTCTCCCCGGGCGAAAGTCGCAAGTAGGCTTCGTGGACGAGGGCGGTGGCCTGCAGGGTGTTCGGCGAGGATTCCTTGCCGAGCCGCCATTGCGCGAGCCGGCGGAGTTCGTCGTAAACCAGCGGGATGAGTTGCTCGGCCGCCTCCCGGTCACCCGAGCCCGCGGCTTCGAGAATCCGGGTCACCGCGTGGTCGGGATCATTCATCGGGGGGAGGATCCGGGGAGTTCACCATTGTGCGCGCCGCCGTGGACAAAAGCCTCGTGCTGCTTCGCGACTTTTTTCCCGGCTCGCATCATCCGGAATCATGATGAGGACGACGCCGGTGTCGAGCCGGGAAGTGGAGCGGCGGACGAGGCGGGTCGCGCTTTTCGGGAGGCATCGGAGCGGCGGGGGAGGACGGTGATGAGAAGCACGCAGCTTGCGAAGTCGCTCGACTTCGCCGCGGGAGCGACCTCAAGCGTAGTGCAAGTCCTTCGCCTTGGCGGTGATCGCGCTTTCGCGGTCGAGGAGTTCCTGGATCGGGTCCTGGCGGCCGGCAACGAGGACTTCGGGCGATCCGGGTAATTTGGATTGGTGCGACGCGGATTTTCTGAGATAGCTCGAGGGTCTATCATCATCTTTCGGCGATGAAAAATTCCTGCTCTCCTCCGAACGAAAGCCGGCCCTTTAAAATGTGGGCGTGGCGGGCGGCGTCCACCGCGGCGGTGCTTTCGGGAATCGCGCTGTGGTTCGGCCCGGGTCATGAAGCGCTCCGCGGTCATCTGGCGGAAAGAATCGGAGCCACCCCGGCGAAGCTTTCCGCGCCGGTGCCGGAGCCGCTCCCTGATACCACGCCATCCGATGCACCGGCTGCCCCGCCTGCCACGGGCTGGGCTGTCCTGATCGCCGGCGCTCCGGGGGCATCATCCGGCGGCAGCGGCGGGAACGGCCATGCATGCGCCGCCGTCGGGTTGACGGATTTCGACGACTACCGGTATCAGGCAAGCGTCGCTCGCCTGATCGCGGCGACTTCGGCCCGGCCGCCGGACGCGCCCGGCTTCCGGACCGCCGGCACCGGAGAAAGGATCACGCAGGCCGAGATCGACGCGATGATCACCGGCACCGGTCTGGTCTTCACCGATCTCGAGAACTGCCTGCTCGCCGAAGTCTTCGGCGAGCGGCTGCCGCTCGTCGGCGACGGATTCGCGGGCGCGTGGGTCAACCAGGTGGACGCGTTCCGCCACTTGGCGAACCTCCGCGATGCGATTGTCACCGGACTCGGCGGGTTCACCGGCAGCCCCGATTACGACCCGGCGGCGGTCGCGACCGCGGTCCGGAACCAGCTCGGCTCCTTCACCTCGCCGACGGTGACCGCTTCGACTCCCGGCGATGGTGCCCGCCTCGAATTCGCCACCCGGCGGGCTTACCCGAACCGCACGGTTCCCGCCGGTGCGGACCTCGGGTTTCCTGCCCTCGACCTCGAGCTGAAAAGCCCGGCCGATCTCCAGACCACCGTGGACACCCGCCTCGACTTCGCCGTCGGCGTGGATGCGGAGGGTTTCTATTTTGAAACGGCGGGCTCGGTCTTTCATTTCCACACCGCGACCACCGCCGCCTCCCTGGACGGCACGGTGAGGCTGGCCAAACTGGAGCACGACGTTTCCAACAACGCCGCGGCCCCCACGCAGATCATCGCGAACTTCGACATCCTGCTGAAGGAACCGGGCGGCGACGGAAAGCTGCGGGTCGCGGAACTCACCGGCCACCCCGACATCCTCGACGCCACCCTCTCGGGAGCCACCCGCACCTCGCTGAAGCTGGTGTCGGAAATGCCGGCCACCGCCCTGTTTCCGCGGGTCGGCACCGATCTGACGATCCTGTGGGACTTCGACAACGCCGTGGTCGATCCCGATGACGACAACTCGTCCTTCGGCGGCCAGCCGGTGCTCACGTTGAACAACAACCGCGTGCTGCTCGATTCCTTCCTCAACCAGTTCGCCGGTGGCGTGCTGAGGAAAATCCGCGAAGTCACCCAGCCGGTGCAGCCGGTCATCGACGTCCTCGGCACGCCGATCCCTCTTCTCAGCGACCTCGGCTCGGCCGATGTGTCGCTGATGGACATCTTCGGCCTGCCGGAAGAAACCCAGGATGTCGTCAACAGCCTGAGCCGCATCAACAACCTCGCGGAACTCGCCGAGGGATTGGCATCCAACGGCCTGTCGGTGGACCTTGGCGACTGGTCCTTCGCGCCGGACGATCCGCGGGTCGACGGGCCGGAGGAACTCACCGGCTTGGCCACACGTCCCCCATCCTCTAGCAAACCTGCTCCGCTCGCCACCTTCCTCACGGAAGCCGACAAGATCACCGGCCTCGATTTCCCGATTCTCACCAACGGCAAGCCGGTGGTGGACATGCTGCTGGGTCGCAACGCCTCGCTCTTCAACTACCAGTCCGGAGTCATCGAGGTCAGCGAGGATTTCGGCGCTTATTTCCCGGTGCTAGGACCGATCGGCGTCACCATGGGCGGCGAGATCGGTTTTCGCGCGCAGTTCGGCTTCGGCTACGACACCCAGGGCATGTTCGATTATTTCGCCGGCGGTTCCGCGGATGCCAGCCTGCTTGCCAACGGCTTTTATGCGATGGCGCTCGACGAACAGGGCGACCCGCTCACCGGCGTCGAACTCTACGGAGAGTTCAACGCCGGCGTGGAACTCAACATCCTCATCGCCTCCGCCGGTGTCGAGGGCCGCATCGGCGCGAGCCTCGGGATCTATCTCAACGACCAGATCGGCGACGAACTCGGCCGCGTCCGCTTCGATGACTTCGCCAGTCACCCGGTGGACGAGTGGTTCGAAGCCTACGGCCGCCTCTATGCCGGCATCCGCGCCTACCTCGAGATCGGCTGGCCGCCCTTCGGCATCGAGTTCGAGTTCGAAAGTCCGGAGGTCACCCTGCTGAGCTTCGACACGCGCCCGGTCAACACGCCGGTGCTCGCCATGCTCGATCCGCTCAGCAATTTCACCCACCTCGATCTCAACGTCGGCGACCGCGCCCCGCTGCGCATCCACGGCGACAATCTGGACATCGCGGAGAACTACCTCATTTCCCCCCAGTCCGGACTGAACGGCCCGGAGCTTCTGATCGAGGCCTTCGGCGCGCAGAACATCATCACTCCGCTGCCGACCAAAATCATCGGTCACGCGAAGCAACGCGGCGACTCCCTGGAAATTGAAGCCTCGGTGGACATCGACGCCCACTTCACCGGCGGTCTCGGGGCGGATCTGCTGCGCGGCGGTGCCGGCGACGACCTGCTGGAAGGAGGTGACGGCGTGGACATCCTCCACGGGCACGGCGGGACCAACATCATGCGCGGCGGCGCGGACAACGACACCCTGGTCGGGGGCGGGGGGGACGATGAGTTCAACGGCGGCCCCGGCATCGACACCGCCGCGTGGACCGATGCGCCCTTCCCCATGTCGATGGACCTCCGCACCAACACCTTCGGCGGCGCCGCGCTGGGGGCCACCCTGCTTTCCATCGAACGCTACCGCGGCTCGCCCTATCCCGACATCATGGACGGCAGCGAGGGCGACGACGAACTCATCGATGGCCACGGCGGCGACGACATCGTCCGCGGGCATGGCGGAAGGGACCTGCTCATGGGCGGTTCCGGCAACGATGGGATCGAAGGCGGCGGTGGCGACGACCACATCATGGGCGGCCCCGGGCTCGATGCGCTCGATGGCGGTCCCGGCACCGACACGCTGTCGTTCCTCCTCGCGGAAATGCCCGTCACGGCCAGCCTGCTCAACGGCATCGGTGCCCGGGGCGAGGCCTTCGGCGATACCTACGCCAACTTTGAGATCCTCGTCGGCACCGGGCTGCCGAAAACCAGCGGCATCCCGGAGTTGGGCATTCCCGCCGAAGAAACCGGCGATATCCTGCATGGCGACCATCTGCCGAACACCGTCTATGGCATGGACGGCACCGATGAGATTCACGGGCACGGTGGCAACGACCTCCTCTACGGCAACCACCCCGACAGCCCGGAGTCCAAGCTCCAGCCCTATTTCCCGGGCTTCGAGGCCGACCGCATCTTCGGCGGCGACGGCGACGACACGATCCACGGCCACGGCGACGATGATTTGTTGGACGGCGAGGCCGGTTCCGACACGCTCCTCGGCGGCACCGGCAACGACCACCTCATCGACAACGACCCCGCGTCCCCCGACCACCTCGACGGTGGCGACGGCTTCGACCGGCTGACGGCGGACTATTCCTCCGCGACCGCAGGGATTACCTTCATCACCGGTCAGGAAAACTCGGGTTCCTCCCCCGGCGGCGACCAGTTCCAACGCATGGAAAGCCTCGGTGACTTCGCCACCGGCAGCGGCAACGACACGATCCGCCTCGCCTCCGCGCCGGAGGCCCGGCCGCTCGACAAAACCATCCAGACCGGGCCGGGCGCCGACCTCGTCGTCGCCGACACCCGCACCAGCTACGCGCCGGGCGGACGCACCCGGGACAACCTGCAGGGCGGCGAGGGCATCGACACGCTTTCCTTCGAGAACGCCGTGGCGGGCGTCACGCTCAACCTCTCCACCAACGCCGTCGGCGGCGCGGCTGCGGAGATGACAGTTTCGGGCTTCGAAAACCTCATCGGCTCGGATTTCGACGACATCCTCACCGGCACCGCCTTCACCGCATTCATCATCGGCAATGGGGGCAACGACCATCTCATTTCCCTCACCCCCGGCCACACCGACCTGCTCGACGGCGGCGCGGGCTATGACCGGATCTCCGCCGACTACTCCGACCAGACCCAGCCGATGCAATTCATCGTCGGCCAGGAAAACTCCCACACCTTCCCCGGCGGCGGCCAATACCTGAGCATGGAAACGCTTGGATCCTTCAAAACCGGCGCCGCCAATGACATCATCCGCCTCGCCGCTTCGCCTGAACCGCAGCGGTTCGACAAGACCATCGATGCCGGCCCCGGCAATGACCTGGTCGTCGCCGACTCGCGCCACAGTTATGGCGTTGCTGGCCGCAGCAACGACTCGCTCCACGGCGGCGACGGCACCGATACGATTTCCTTCGAGCAAGCGACCGCCGGGGTCACGGTATTTCTTTTCAACAACACCTTGGGTGGACCCGCCGCCGGACTAACGCTCTCCGGCTTCGAAAACATCGTGGGAACAAACCACTCTGATCTTCTCCATGGCGACGATGCTCCTAACGTCATCACGCCGCTCGCAGGAGTTCATCCGGGCGAGGTTGGACTGGATCAGATCTTCGGTCGTGGCGGAGTGGACACTCTTGTTCTCGATTACTCGCAGGACCCCCTCGCCAACATCCACGGCGTGCAAAACGGTCCGAATCAAAGCGTCAATAGCGGCTTTAGTGTCAAAGGCGGTGTGCTGAATCCCGGGCGTCACGTTTTCAGCGATATCGAACGCCTCCACATCACCGGCAGTCAGGGACCCGACACCATCTACACCGAGAGCGTTTACGGCAGCCCGGGTGGACAGGACGACCGATTGATCGGTCTTGGCGGCAACGATTTTCTCGTGTCACGCAGCGCCAATGATTTTGTCGATGGTGGTGAAGGCGATGACATCATCCTGTCGGGCACGGAGAGCGACACCGTGATCGGTGGCCCAGGAAACGATTCCATCACCTTCGACCTCGGAGTCAGCGGGCAGCTTCAATACGGAACCGACACCGCCGATGGTGGACCCGGAAATGACTTCATCTCCAACATTGGCAACCCAGGCATTGAAATCACCCGCACCGGGCCGCATAGCCTGATCAAGCTCGATGGCGGGCCCGGTTTCGACGTCGTCGCCGTGGACGCAGGCAACCTGACAACTGGCCTCGTGCTCGACGGGATCAGCCCCATCAACTTCGACCTGCCCGACGGCGCTTACGTGCGCAATTTCGAGCGCGTCGCGGACATCACCACCGGCCCGGGTGATGATGTGATCCTCACTCCGGGACGATTCAACAACCGGATCTCGACCATGGGGGGCAATGACACGGTCAATCCCGGGCTGGGAATCGACGTGGTGATCGGCAGCACGGGCGACGATCTTCTGATCGTGGACTATTCGCTGGGCGATGATCTCGACCTCGCCGGGGTCACCACCACCGGACCCGGCGGCCCCGTCCAGCGTCGGCGCATTTCCGACAACGTCCTGATCGATCAGGTCTCGGGTTGGAACGGCTTTGAGCGCCTGCATTTTACAGGAACCAGCAAGAACGACACCGTCTGGGGGCCTTTCCCCGGACCTTCAATCTTCTTCGGTGGTGGCGGGAACGACACCTTCCACGGTCAAAACACTCCGGACTGGATGGATGGGGGGACGGGCGCGGACTCACTTAATGGAGGGTTCGGTGACGACACCTACATCGTCGATGATGCCGGTGACACGGTGATCGAGCCGACCTACACGTTTTCCGGAACCGACCTCGTGATCAGTTCCACCAATTACACGCTACCCGCCGCGGTCGAGAACCTGCAACTCAGCGGCAACGCCACCACGGGCACCGGCAACGAGCTGGGCAACTCCCTCACCGGCAACACCCGCAACAACCTCCTCAGTGGCGGCACCGGAAACGACACGCTCAATGGCGGCGGCGGCGCGAACGAAATCGACACCCTCACCGGCGGTGGCGGGGCCGACACTTTCGTGCTCGGCCTGCTCGGAACCCGCTTCTACGACGATGGGAATCCGGTAACGCCCGGCCACGGCGACTACGCGCTCATCACCGATTTTACCCCCTCGCAAAGCGACCGGCTGCGCCTCGCCGGCGCGGCGGCGCAGTATCGGCTGGGTGTCTCGCCCTTCAATCCGGACGACGACGCGCTCTATCACGACTCGAATGGCAACGCCGCGCTGGATCCCGCCAGCGACGAACTCATCGCCATCCTGCAGTCGTTCGAAACGCTCACGATTGCCAACACCATCGGCAACGCGGTCTATCAGAATACCGTCGCACCCACCGTTGTCGGTCTGATCGCGGCTCCGTTGGCATCGGTCACCACCGGCGGCTCGGGACCGCAGTTGAACACAAGCTTCAACATCCTCGAAACCCCGCCGTCCAACGTGCGCATCGAGGTCATCGCCAGCAACGACCTCGGGAACGAAGACCCGTGGACGGTGATCGCCAGCAAAACAGGCACCGGCACCTGGAGCGGTCCGGCTCAGGTGAGCGTTTCGCCCGCCGACAATGGCCGTGTGAACGTGTCCGTCGGCGATATCCCTCAATCGCCCCGCCCGCCGAAGCGTTTCATGGCTGTCCGGCTGGTGCCGTTGTGACGGTGCAGTTCACCGGGTGGGGAGGCTCCCGCGGCCTGCCTCAGGCGTAGTGCAGCTCCTTCGCCTTCGCGGTGATCTCGCTTTCGCGGTCGAGGAGTTCCTGGATCGGATCCCAGCGGCCGGCGGAGGATTCCCAGCGCAGGGGGTAGGCTGGCGTGGATCGCGCGGTTCGGGAAGCCTTCGGAGCGGCGGGAGAGGACAGCCGCGAGAAGCGCGCAACTTGCAAAGTCGCGCTACTTCGCCGCGGGCGAATCGCTGTAAAGCACCCTCAAACGTAGTGCAGTTCCTTCGCCTTCGCCGTGATCTCGCTGTCGCGGTCGAGCAGTTCCTGGATCGGATCCCAACGGCCGGCGACCAGGGCGTCGCGGGCGGACTCGGCGATGTTCAGCGGGAAGTCCAGGCCGGTCGACGAGCGGACGCGCTTGTTGACGAGGTCGATGGTGATTTCCACCGCGGGATCCGCTTCGACGGCCTGGCGGAGCTGGTCGATCTCACCGGCGGTGAGGGTCACGCAGGGCATCGCGAGGGTGGTCGAGTTGCCGAAGAAGATCTCGGCGAAGGACTCGGCGATGACGGCTTTGAAGCCGTATTTGGCGAGCGACTGCGGGGCGTGTTCGCGCGACGAGCCGCAGCCGAAATTGACGCCGGCCAGGAGGATGGTGGCGTCGTCGAAGCGCGGGTCGTTGAGCGGGTGCTCGGTCTTCTCGCCGGTGTCGGGATTGAAGCGGACGTCGTAGAACGCGAACTCGCCGAGACCGTCGAAGGTGACGCACTTCATGAAGCGCGCCGGGATGATGCGGTCGGTGTCGATGTCGGCGCCGGGGATGAAAACGGCGCGGCCGGAGACGGTGGTGACTTTTTCGAGGGCCATGGGAAGAAGAGGAGACAGGGGACAGGAGGCAGGATGGCGGGTCAGGCGACGGCGGCGTGGGGCTCGAGTTCGAAGAGATCGCGGGCGTCGGCGATGTGGCCCTTGATCGCGGCGGCGGCGACCATGACGGGCGACATCAGGACGGTGCGGCCGGTCGGCGAGCCTTGGCGGCCCTTGAAGTTGCGGTTCGAGGACGAGGCGCAGAGCTGGTCACCGACGAGCTTGTCGGGATTCATCGCCAGGCACATCGAGCAACCGGCACCGCGCCACTCGAAGCCGGCGGCGGTGAAGATCTTATCGATGCCTTCCTGTTCGCACTGGTGGGCGACGATCTGCGAGCCGGGGACGACGATCGCCTTCACGCCGGGCGCGACATGGTGGCCGCCGATGTACTTGGCGACCTCGCGGAAGTCGGAGAGGCGGCCGTTGGTGCAGGAGCCGATGAAAGCGACGTCGATCTTGACGCCCTGGATCGGGGTGCCGGCGGGCAGCTTCATGTAGGCGAGGGCTTCCTCGATGCTGGCCTTTTCCAGCGGCGTGGCGGCCTTGGCGGGGTCCGGGATGTTCTCGGAAATCGCGATGCCCTGGTCGGGCGAGATGCCCCAGGTGACGGTCGGCTCGATGCTCGCGGCGTCGATCTTGACGATGTCGTCATAGACCGCGTCGGCATCCGAGGCGAAGGACAGCCAGCGGGCGGCGGTGGCGTCGAAATCGGCCATGTCGACGTAGGGACGGCCGTGAAGGTAGGCGATCGTCTTGGCGTCGGGATTGACGTAGCCGCAGCGGGCGCCGCCTTCGATCGCCATGTTGCAGACGGTCATGCGCTCTTCCATCGACATGTCGTCGAAGACATTGCCGGCGTATTCGTAGGCGAAGCCGATGCCGCCCTTGGCGCCGAGCAGGCGGATGATGTGGAGGGTCACGTCTTTGGCGTAGACGCCGGGGCGGAGGGTGCCGGTGACCTCGATGCGGCGGACCTTGAGCGGCTCCATCGCCATGGTCTGGGTGGCGAGCACGTCGCGGACCTGGGTGGTGCCGATACCGAAAGCGATCGCGCCGAAAGCGCCGTGGGTCGCGGTGTGCGAGTCGCCGCAGGCGATGGTGGTGCCGGGCTGGGTGATGCCCTGCTCGGGTCCGACCACGTGGACGATGCCCTGCTTGCCGGAGGCGAGGTCGAAGTAGGTCACGCCGAAGTCGTCGCAGTTCGAGCGCAGCGCCTGCATCATCTCCGCGGCGAGCGGGTCCTGGGGTGCGTCCTGGTCGATGGTCGGCACGATGTGGTCGACCGTGGCGAAGGTCCGCTTCGGGAATTTCACCGGCAGGCCGAGGTCGCGCAGCATCCCGAAGGCCTGCGGCGAAGTGACCTCGTGGATGAGGTGGGTGCCGATGAAAAGTTGCGTGCGGCCGTCGGCCAGCGTCCCCACGGTGTGGGCGTCCCAGACTTTTTGATAGAGGCTTTTGCCCATGGTTCAGACGCCGGGTTGGGCGGCGGGCGGGCAAGGTGGGTCAGCCTCCGCGGATTGTCAAAGCGCGATCAAGTGCGCGTGGCCGGGATCAGGTGAAGCTGTAAACCGCGGCGACGATGAGGCCGGTGGCTCCGAGCCCGATCAAGGTGGCGAGCATCCATTTGCGGCGGGCGCCGCGGCCGTTCGGGCCTGGCTTCGAACCGTCGATCCAGCTGCTCCAACCGTCACGATTTTCCTCGCGGTAGCGGTGGTAGTGGCGGGTCGCCGATTTGAAGCGGGGACGTGAATCGGGGGTTTTCATCACGAATGCTGCGTTTCTTATCTGGTATTGGCTGAAACGCAACTGGTCATTTTTTCGGGATGAACGGTGTAAATCCGCCATCGAGCGGCATCAATCCAGCATCGGGCGACAAAAAACCCCTCCCGGAAAATCCGGAAGGGGCTTGGAAAACGGGTTCCTCGGGGTGTCTCGATTACTTGGCGTAGTCGATTTCCGGGGCTGCCGGCACTTCCTGGAACTGGGGAACCGGGCGGAGGGGCGGCGCCTTTTGTTCGCCCGTGCAGCAGCAGGAGGCGGCAAGAAGAGCGAAAGCGGAAACGGCAAAGGCGGCGATGACTCGGAACATGGCGGGAGTGAAATGGGATTTTTCGGATTTCGCGAGAAAAATGTCTCGCCGAAAATTACAGGGTGGACCGGAGTCCGGTCCACCCTGATTCAAGACATGACTAGGCCCGGAAATGGATCCCGGGCCCGGAGATTACTTGGCCGGGGCGACGTAGGTCGGAGCGGCGGGGGCGGGAGCCGGGGAGCTGGAGCAGCAGGAAGCGGCAAAGAAGGTTCCGGCGGCGGCAAGGACGGCGAGTTTGATGAGTTTCATGTTGGTCGTTTCGGTTGGATAGAACGGACCTAGGTCCGACGGCCCAGCACTCTAACGGCCCGGATTTCCGGTGCAAGGTCAAAAGCGGGCCGCGACATGGGGCCGGGCGGGCCTCCGGGTCATCGCGCTTCCTCGCGCCAGGCGCGGCGGGTCCAGGCCGCGAAGCCGTAGCTGAGCCGGTCGTTGCCGTGCCGCAGGTGCAGGGCGGGATCGCCGGGCTGCTGGCGGACCCAGGGGTTCGCGTGGAGCGGCCAGGAGGCGTAGTCGATCGGCTGGCCGTCGATCTTCGCGTGTCCGTCGTAAGCTTTCCCATGGGGCAGCCAGGCGAGGTCGAGCCGCTTGCCGCCGAGCGTGGTGTAGCGAAAGCGCGGCGGCTTCTGCTCGAGCCCGGCGGCGTCGATCTTCGTGCGGTCCAGGATGGCCGCGGCGAAGCGCGCGAGTTCGGCATCGGGCCCGCCGCCGGCAAAGGGCGGGAGTTCGGAGGTTTCGAGGATCCACGCGTTGGTCCGGGCCTCGCACCAGAGCATGTCGTTGCCGCTCCATGGCTTGCCCCAGGCGGCCGGCTTGATCGAGCGGAAGGCCATCAGCATCGAGCCGTTGTGGCAGAAGATCCAGCCGTCCTTCTCGACGCGGCGGACGATCGAGCCGCGGGTGGGGAAGGGGACGTAGAGCTTGTAATACGGGTAGTCCGGCGGGACGTCGTAGAGGCCGATCAGGGTGCCTTCGTGCTGGAGATACTGGCTGAAGGGATTCTCGCCGTAGCCGATCGCGTTGGCGACGTTCTCCTTGAGGTTGTAGGGCCGGCGCGGGTTGTCCATGCCCACGCAGAAGGTCGACGAGGGCTTGTCGGAGACCCACTTGAGCAGGTGGCGGCGGGCTTCCTTGTAGATCGCGTGGGTGGGGCTTTTCGGGGTGTCCCACTGGCTGCCGAGGCTGTAGTTCGCGGAGTGGTAGGTGCTGCGGAAGACGCCCATCGAGGGGACGGAGCCGCGGTGGGTGAAAGGCTTGGCGCGATCGTTGGCGATGCGGGCGATCAGCTCCGGAACCCGGTAGCGGCCGCGGGTGGCCATCCAGAACGAATGGATCCAGCCGGTGCCCTCGGCGGCGATGGAGCGCGGCGCCCCGAACGAAACCCAGGCCGCGGCGGCGGTGGAGGCCATCGACTCCAGACCGGTATCGGTGGAGCCCCAGTATTTCGCCCGGGCGGCGGTCCCGGCGTGGAGGCCCTGGTTCCAGTGGCAGGCGATGTCGAGCATCATGGCATCCAGGGTCAGCGTGGCGCGGTTCCGCATGTCCTCGGAGCGGGCGAACTCGGCGAGCATGCGGACGGCGGAAAGATCGACGGCGAGGTAGATCGGGCAGCCGTATTCGTCGAAATTGCCGCGGGTGATCTGGTCGAAGTAGCCGAACAGCCGCCCGCCGGTGGCCTTGCGGATCGCGGCGGCATCGAGTCCCTCCGCGTCCTTGAGATCCGGCCATTCCTCGGCCGCGAGGTAGCCGGCGCCGTCCATCATCAGGCGGTAGTTCATCGCGCCGTAGCCGCGCCATTCCTTATGGGCGTAAAGTCCGCAGTAGTCGCGGATCTTCATCGCCGTGGTGGCCGGGATCTGGTCCTTGCAAAGGAAGTAGGTGTTCACCAGCGCGACCTTGTCGAAGGGATCGAGTCCGGGGGGCGACAGCGGGTTGCCGGGCGGGCCGGTCTTGGCGCGGGCGATGCGGCTGGCGACCGAGGCGTCGAGCTTTTCCAAGGCGTAGTCGGTTTCGACGCCCCGCAGCAGCCGCGCGGTATAGGCCGGGGCGGAGGCTTTCGGGTAGGTCTCGTCCTTGGCGGAGGGCTTGCAGGTGGCGACGTAGGCGACCAGCGCGTCGCCGCGTTCCGCGGGCGTGCGTCCGTCGAGCCGGACGGGCGGAGCGGCGGTGGCGACCAGGCTGAGACCGCCGGCGATCAGCAAGGGGAGGATTCTCATCGGATGGGAAACGGAGGTCACGGGGCGGCCTTCGGATCGGCGGCTTCGTAGGCACCGGGGTCGGGCGCGCGGCCGGTGAAAGGAAGGCCGAGCGGCACCCCGCGGTCGATGATTTTTCCGGCCGGCGCCGGGCGCATCAGGGGGATCCGGGGCAGCGATCCGTCCGGCTGGCGCGGGGCGGTGAGGGCGGCGGGATTGACCGAGAGGAAGTCGCTTTCCGCGAGCCCGCTGCCGAAGAGGTTGCCCGACATCTCGCAGGCATCCTCGTCGAGTTGCGTGACCTCGGTGCGGGCCTTGAAGCCGAGGTTGTTCCGGATCACGTGGCCGGCGCCGGGGACGTCCTTTTCGTTCCGTCGGTCGCGGCACAGGAAGTTGTAGTTCGAGCGGCGGTTGGCGAGGGCGCTGTTGTGGATCCAGTCGCAGCCTCCTGGGTGGTGGTTGGCGTAGAAGCCGTTCGACTGGTTGCCGACGGCGAGGCAGCGGACGACCACGTGGCGGGGGATGGTCCGCGGCAGCCGCTCGGCCGGGGTGCTGCCGTAGCCGCCGGCCTTGAAGCCGTTGCCGTCGGCGAGGGTCTTGAACTCCGGCGAGAAGCCGTTGTAAAAGGCCCAGCACTCCTCGAAGCGGACGCTTTCCCCGGCGGAGATGCAGTCGAAGCCGTCGTCGGCATTGAACCACGCGCGGCAGCCGCGGAAGACGTTGCCGGTGTCGCCCTGGCGCGGGTGGCCGCCGAAGCCGTCGACATTCCCGCCGCGGCGGTTGCCGGAGACGGGGTCGTGGTTGTTCCAGGCGTCGCAGTTGAGGATCAGGTTGTCCTTTCCGCGCGACAGGTAGAAGCCGATGCCCATGCCGTCGTGCATCGACAGCCGCTCGCAGCGGTTGTGGCTGCCGGTGTTCGAAAAGCAGATCGACTGGGTGTGGCCGGTGGCGGTGACCTGGACGCCGGTGACCGCGATGCCTTCCAGGTGGAGATGCGAGCCGCTGACTTCGAAGGCGTGGACGCGCATGCCGGCGGGCTTCACCTCGGAGAAATCGAACACCGGCTTCTCGCCATCGGCCGCGCGGTAACGGATCGGCTTGCCGGGTTGGCCGCTCTTGTGGAGCAAAATGACGTGGGCCCAGATGCGGTCGCGGCGGGCGATCATGGATTCCTTCATCCGGTAAACGCCGCCGCGGAGGTGGACGGTGTCGCCGGGGGCCGCGGCGGCCTGGGCGCGGGCGATGCTGGCGAAGGGTTTCCCTCGGCTGCCGGGAGAGCGGTCGTCGCCCGACGGCGCCACGAACCAATCGGCGGCGGCGGCGGGGATCGCCGCGAGGAGGGCGAGGAGGAGGATTCGGGTGAGCATCGGATCGGCGGGGGCGCTCAGGATGCACCTTGCGGCGGCACTTGGAAAGGCGGGGCTGCTACCCCTGTCGGGGGATTCGCCGAGATGGCGCTGGCCGGGCCGGACCGGCCGGCCCAAGCTGCGGGCGGCATCCGATGGAAGCACCGACCCCTCCGCCGTCCGCCCCGGGTTTCGCCGAAGCGCTGCGCTTCTGGGTGAAGCTCGGCTGGATCAGCTTCGGCGGGCCGGCCGGGCAGATCGCGATCATGCACAAGGAGCTGGTCGAGAAGCGCCGTTGGCTCGGTGAGGACCACTTTCTCCACGCGCTGAATTTCTGCATGCTGCTGCCCGGGCCCGAAGCGCAGCAGCTCGCGACCTACCTCGGCTGGCGCTTGCACGGCGCACGCGGCGGGATCGCGGCGGGTGTCCTGTTCGTTCTGCCCTCGATGTTCATCCTGTTCGGCCTGAGCTGGCTCTACATGGCGGGCGGCGAGGTGAAGTGGATCCAGGGCGTGTTTTACGGGCTCATCCCCGCGGTCATCGCCATCGTGCTTTCGGCCGTGAAACGCATCGGCTCGAAGGCGCTGAAGACTCCGGCGCTGTGGGTCATCGCCTTGCTCGCTTTCGTCGCGATCTTCTTCCTCAAGCTCCCCTTCGTCTGGATCATCCTGACCGCCGCGCTGGCCGGCTTCCTCGGTGGCAAGCATTGGCCGAAGCAGTTCCCGGCGGGCAAGGGACACGGCAAGTCCGAGGTGGGCGATGCACCGTTCGTCGAGCTCCCTCCGGCACCGTGCGCGAGCTGGCGGCGGAGCTTCATGGTCTCCGCGATCTGCCTCACGCTGTGGTGGCTGCCGGTGCTGGCCTGTGGCGTTCTGTTAGGCTGGGGGGGCATCCATTTCCAACAGGGCCTGTTTTTCAGCAAGGCGGCGCTGGTGACGATCGGCGGCGCGTATGCCGTGCTCCCCTACGTCGCGCAGATGGCGGTGGAGCATCACGGCTGGCTCGGCCAGCGGCAGATGATGGCCGGCCTGGGCCTTGCCGAAACCACACCGGGTCCGCTGATCATGGTGCTCCAGTTCGTCGGCTTCGTCGCCGCCTGGCAGAACCCCGGCGACCTGTCCCCGCTCGCCGCCGGGGCGCTCGGCGCGGCGATCACCACCTGGGTGACCTTCCTGCCTTGCTTCCTGTTCGTCTTCCTCGGCGCGCCCCACGTCGAAGGCCTGCGCGAACGGCCGGCGCTGGCTTCCACCCTCACCGCGATCACCGCCGCGGTGGTCGGCGTGATCCTCAACCTCGCGCTCTGGTTCGCCCTCCACGCGCTGTGGCCGGAGGGCGGAACCTTCGATGCCTTCGTCGCCGTGGTCGCCGTCGCCGCTTGGCTGGCGATGGAGCGGTTCAAGGCCGGCGTGATCCCGACGCTCGCGGTTTGCGCGGTGCTGGGGATGCTGTGGCAGGTCGGCTGAATCGGCTGCGGGGACCAGATCCTGTGCGCTCTCTACAAGGGACACCTCGCGGATCCAACTCCTCGACGACTACCCGGCAATACAGCAAGCTGGCTCCGTGAAAGCGACTTTCCAGATTCCCGACGAACTTTACCGCGAGGTCAAAGCGGAGACCGCCCGTGAGGGTCGCACGATGCGGGAGGTCGCGATCAGTCTTTTCGAGCAGTGGCTGAAGCAGAAGAAACAGCCCGCGCCGCATGCTTCGGCCGTCGATTGGCATGCGTTCCAGCCGCCGCTGGCCGATCTCGTGCCGCCTGCCGTCAGCGAGCACGGCGTGGAGGCCATGAGGAAAGCCGTCACCCGGAAGTGGAATGACCAGCCCTGAGATCCGGCCCGCGCTCGATACCTCCGTCGTCATGCGGCTGCTGACCGGACAGCCGCAGGATCTCTCCCTTGCGGCTCGCAGTTGCATGGCGGGCGTCGAGCAGGCGGGGGCCAAGGACGTGGTGTCGAATCTCGTGGTGCTGGAGGCCTACTTCGCCTGTCAGCATCACTACGGCATGCCGAAGGCTGCCGTGCTCGCCGGGTTGGAACGGCTGCTTTCGCTGCCCACCTTCGTCGTGCATCCGCAATTGCTCCCGCTGCTCGCCACCCCTGGCCTGGCCACCGCCAAGCCCGGTTTCCTCGACCGGCTGATCCATGCCGAGGCTGAGTCCGCCCGCCTGCCCCTCGTCACCTTCGAGAAGGCCGCCGCACGACTGCCGCGGACCCTGCTCCTCAAGGCTGCTGAAAACTGAACGGTCTTCCTCGAGAGGACGGGAAGTTCGATGCCTTCGTCGCCATGGTGGCCGTCGCCGCCTGGCTGGCGATGGAGCGTTTCAAGGCCGGCGTGATCCCGACGCTCGCGGTTTGCGCGGTGCTGGGGATGCTGTGGCAGGCCGTATTCTAGTTTTTTCGTGTTCAAAATAAGCGAGTTAAATCACCTCCGATAAAAACCTACTCGACAGTAGGAGTTTAATCCCTACTCATCACTCCAGATTCGCCGATGCACCTTTCCAAGAAAGCCGAATACGCCCTGCGCTCGATGATCCATCTGGGGATCGCCACCGAGCTCGGACTGCCGACCGTGTCGGGCGCCGACCTCGCGGAAGCGAACCGGCTGCCGCTGAAATTCGTCGAGCGCATCCTGCAGGAACTCCGCGAAGCCGGGCTGGTCGAAACCAAGCGCGGCAAGCTCGGCGGCTATGCCCTCGCCACCGCCGCCGACCAGATCCGCATCGGCGACCTGGTCCGGCTGATGGACGGCCGGCTCGCCCCGATCTGCTGCGCCAGCGAATTCGCCTACCAGCGCTGCACCTGTCCGGACGAGGACCACTGCGGGCTGCGGATGCTGATGATCGATGTCCGCAACGCGATCGCCAACATCCTCGACCGCTACACCCTCGCCCAGGTCGTCGAGGTCACCCTCCGCAAGATGCGCCGCGACGGGGTGCCGCCGCCCTTCTCCAACCTTCCCGGGGCCCGCGCCGATGCCGGGCCGATCCACCGCAAGGCCGACCCGTCCGACGGGTTCCTGGCCGGACTTTCCCAACTCGCCACCGCCACCCGCGATGAGCCAGAACTCCCATGAACCCACGCATCCGGAGCCGACTCCCGACTGGCTGGAAGTCGTGCGCCGCAAGGCCGGCAACCTCCGCTACGGATCGATCCAGATCACCGTCCACGACGGACGCGTGACCCAGATCGAAAGCGTGGAGCGCACCCGCTTCACCACCGGCCGTGAGGAATCCGGCCGCCCCGTCTAACAGATTCTAACATCGCGGGCCGAAAGGTCCGCCACAGCCCCTCGATCGAAGAGACCGACCGGACCACCGGAGGACTTGGAGAGCAGGAAACACGGAAGCCATCCCGGCATTCCGCGCCCTGTCCTCCATGCCCCGGCCCGGCGGTCTCTTTTTCGTTTTCCCGCCCACCGCGCCCGCGGGGGCACCCACCGACACCCTGCGCTCGACCTACCGGACCACCGGCGACGGACGCCCGCAGACATCCATGAAACCACAACGCAACCATCGCACGCCCCGCGTGTCCCCAACATCCACCCGTCCTGCAAGGCCAGGCCGGCCTGCCCGTCCCACCAGGTCCCGAACCTCGTTGAGCTACCGCATCCGCCTGCCCCGCCGGGCGGCGATCACCCTGCTCGCGCTGCTGCCCGGAGCCGGCTTCGCCTTCGATCCCTTCGGCACGCCGACCGCGGAGGAGACGGCCTCCCTTGATGCCCTGTGGAAAGCCTTCACCCTCTACAAGGACGACGCGAACCCGCTCCTCCAGGAGTTCAAGCTCCGCGGCCGCTACCAGGGCCAGTACCACTGGGTCGACTCCGACCAGGGCGACGCCGATGCCTGGGAAGACCGGCGCGCGCGCTTCGGCGTCGATGCCAAGCTCTTCGACAAGAAAGTGGAGGTGCGGCTGGACTTCCAGAGCAACGACGGCTTCGAGGACGCCTACGACCGCCTCGTCGATGCCTACGTCAAATGGAAGCCCGGCGAGAATCTCGCGATCACCTTCGGTCGCACCAAGCCGCTGATCGGCCACTATGACTGGCTGGAATCGACCAACTCCCAGCCGACTTTCGAGCGCTCGCAGATCTTCAACCAGCTCCGGGTCGACCGCGCCACCGCTCTCACCATCGAGGGAAAGACCGGCAATTTCACCTGGCAGGCCGGCGGCTACTCGAATGACACCGACCGCGAGTTCGGCAAGTTCGGCGGGGCCTTCAGCTACGGCGCGGGCATCGGCTATGATGCGAAGGAAAGCTTCCGCTGGACCCGCGCCGACTTCCGGCTCGACTGGCTCCACAGCGACCACGACGCCGACGACCAGGTGCTCGACCGCTACGACGACATCGTCTCCGCCACGTTCCACGCCCAGGATGGACCCTGGGGCTTCGTCGCCGAGGCCTTCCACGCCTCCGGTGGCGAGGGCCGCGACGAAGACGTCTTCGGCTTCTTCCTCCAGCCGACCTACGACCTGGTGCCGAAGCGGGTGCAACTCGTCGGCCGCTACTCCTTCGCCACCGGCGACGGCATCGACAGCGTGCGCCGCCAGACCCGCTATGAAAGCGAGGCGCCCGCTCTAACAGGCGGCGGGCGTGGCGAGGAATACCACGCCCTCTACCTCGGCGCGCAGTACTTCATCCACGGCGACAAGCTCAAGCTCCTGGCCGGAGCCGAATACGCCACGCTCGATGGTGGCGGCAACGGCGGCGACTACGACGGCCTCACCTGGTTGAGCGGCATCCGCTTTTCCTTCTAACAACCAATCATTATGAAAATCAAAACTCTCGTCCTGCCCCTCATCGCCATCGTCCTCGCCTCCTGCGGCAAGAAGTCCGATTCCGGCGCCCTCGAACTTCACAACGTCTCCTACGACCCGACCCGCGAATTCTACGACGAGGTCAACGTGGCCTTCGCGAAGAAGTGGGCGGCCGATGGCAAGGGCGACATCAGGATCACCCAGTCCCACGGCGGCTCCGGCAAGCAGGCCCGCGCGGTGATCGACGGCCAGCCGTCAGACGTCGTGACGCTGGCACTCGCCGGTGACATCGACGTGATCGCCCGCGAGGCGAAGTTGCTGCCGGAGAACTGGCAGTCGCGCCTGCCCGACAACAGCTCGCCCTACACCTCCACGATCGTCTTCGTCGTCCGCAAAGGAAATCCGAAGGGGATCAAGGACTGGGCTGACCTCGCAAACGGAGGCGTCGGCGTGATCACCCCGAACCCGAAGACCTCGGGCGGTGCCCGCTGGAACTACCTCGCCGCCTGGGCCTGGGCGGAGAAGCAGTACGGCGGCGATCAAGCCAAGGTGCTCGAATACATCACGAAGCTCTTCAAGAACGTGCCGGTGCTCGACACCGGCGCGCGGGGATCGACCACCACCTTCGCCCAGCGCAAGATCGGCGATGTCTTCCTCTCGTGGGAGAATGAGGCCCACCTGATCGAGAAGGAATTCCCCGGTGAGACCGAGATCGTTTATCCCTCGCTGAGCATCCTTGCCGAGCCGCCGGTCGCGGTGGTCGACAAGAACGCGGAGAAGGGCGGCAAGGCGGAAGCCGCGAAGGCTTATCTCGAGTTCCTCTACACCGATGAGGCGCAGGATCTCGCCGGCAAGCACTTCTACCGGCCGCGCAAGCAGGAGATCCTCGCGAAGTACGCCGCCAAGCTGCCGACGATCCCGCTGGTCACCATCGACCAGGACTTCGGCGGCTGGGCCAAGGCGCAGAAGACCCACTTCGACGACGGGGGAACCTTTGACCAAGCCTACGGGGCGAAGTGATCCGATCCCGATGGGGCGCTCGCATTTCGTGGGCGCTCCTTTCTCTCCAACCGTCCAAGCCGACTAAAGTCAGCGCTCCCATGGCAAAACAACGCGTCATTCCCGGCTTCGGCCTTTCGATGGGCATCACCATCTTCTGGCTCAGCGCCATCATCCTGATCCCGCTCGCCGCCTTGTTCATCAAGGCGGCGGGCTTGGGGCCGGGCGAGTGGTGGTCCATCCTCACGTCGCCCCGCGTGCTCGCCGCGGCGAAGCTCACCTTCGGGGCCAGCGCCGCCGCGGCGGCGGTCAGCACGGTGTTCGGCTTGCTCGTGGCCTGGGTGCTGGTGCGCTACGAGTTCCCCGGGAAGAAAGCGCTCGATGCCATCGTCGATCTGCCCTTCGCGCTGCCCACGGCCGTCGCCGGCATCACTCTCACCGCCATCTACGCGCCGACCGGCTGGCTGGGCCAGTATCTCGCGAAATGGGGCATCCAGGGTGCCTACTCGCCGACCGGCGTCTTCATCGCGCTGACCTTCATCGGATTCCCGTTTGTGGTGAGAACCGTGCAGCCGGTGATGGAAGACCTCGGCCCGGAACTTGAAGAAGCTTCCGCCAGCCTCGGCGCGAACCGCTGGACCACCTTCCGTCGCGTGATCTTCCCGCTGCTGGTGCCCGCGCTGATCCCCGGCTTCACCCTGGCCGTCGCCCGGGCGATCGGCGAATACGGCTCGGTCATCTTCATCTCCGGCAACCTGCCGATGAAGACCGAGATCCTGCCGCTGCTGATCGTCGCGCAGCTCGAGCAATTCAAGTACGAGGCCGCCGCGGTCATCGCCTCCGGCATGCTGCTGGTCTCCTTCGCGCTGCTCTTCCTCATCAATCTCCTGCAACGCCGGCTCAACTGGCAGACCCGCTGAACCGATGGCCCCACGCCCCGTCACCACCGAATCCGCCCCCGTCCGCTGGCTGCTCATCGGGCTCGCCTTCGCGATCCTCACGCTGTTCCTGCTGCTGCCGCTGGCCGCCGTGTTCATCGAGGCCTTCCGCCGCGGCTGGGAAGTCTTCACCGCCGCGCTGACCGAGGACGCCGCGTTCTCGGCGATCAAGCTGACCCTGCTCGCCGCGGCGATTTCGGTCCCGCTCAACACGATCTTCGGCATCGCTGCGGCGTGGCTGATCACGAAGTTCCGCTTCAAGGGGCGCTCCTTCCTGCTTTCGCTCATCGACCTGCCCTTCGCCGTCTCGCCGGTCATCGCGGGCCTCGTGTTCGTGCTGATGTTCGGGGCGCAGGGCTGGTTCGGTCCCTGGCTGCGGGAGCATGACATCCAGATCATCTTCGCGCTGCCGGGCATCATCCTCGCCACCGTCTTCGTCACCTTTCCCTTCGTCGCCCGCGAGCTGATCCCGCTGATGGAAAGCCAGGGCAGCGATCAGGAAGAAGCCGCGGTCACGCTCGGCGCGCGCGGCTGGCAGGTCTTCCTCCGCGTCACCCTGCCGAACATCAAGTGGGGACTGCTCTACGGCGTGCTGCTCTGCAATGCCCGCGCGATGGGTGAGTTCGGCGCGGTCTCGGTCGTCTCCGGCCACATCCGCGGCAAGACCAACACCCTGCCGCTCCACGTCGAGGTCCTCTACAACGAATACCAGTTCAGCGCCGCCTTCGCCTGCGCCGCGCTGCTCGCCCTGCTCGCTCTCGTCACCCTCGGCATGAAATCCGCCGTCGAACACTTCACCGGCCATTCCGCCAAAGGCAGGCACTGATTTTACAACCACAGATGAACAGGATGAACGCAGATAAACAGCCGGATGTTTGAGGCCTTTGGTCCAATGCCGTCCACCATGATCTCTTCCATCTGCGTCCATCCTGTTCATCTGCGGTTGGATTCTTCCTCCAGTCTTCCGTCTTGAGTCTCCTAGTCTTGCGTCTCCGATCCCATGTCCGTCTCCATCCAATCCATCCACAAGACCTTCGGCACCTACACGGCGCTCGACGACATCTCGCTTGAGATTCCCAACGCCTCGCTGACGGCGCTGTTAGGTCCTTCCGGTTCCGGCAAGACCACGCTCCTGCGCATCGTCGCCGGGCTTGAGTTCGCCGATCCCGGCAGCGGCCGCGTGCTGTTCCATGGCGAGGACGTCAGCGGGATCCCGGCGGGGGAGCGCGGCGTCGGCTTCGTCTTCCAGCACTACGCGCTCTTCAAGCACATGAACGTGGCCGACAACATTGCCTTCGGCCTCACCGTGCTTCCCGCCGCGAAGCGCCCCGGGAAGAAGGAGATCGCGGACCGGGTCAAGGAGCTGCTCCAGCTGGTGAAGCTCGACGGTCTCGAAAAGCGCCGCCCGCACGAACTCTCCGGCGGCCAGCGCCAGCGCGTCGCCCTGGCCCGCGCCCTCGCCATCCGGCCGAAGGTCCTGCTGCTCGACGAACCCTTCGGCGCGCTCGATGCTCAGGTGCGCAAGGACCTCCGCCGCTGGCTGCGCCAGTTCCACGATGAGATCGGGCTGACCACGCTGTTCGTCACCCACGACCAGGAAGAGGCGCTGGAACTCGCCGACCAGGTGGTCGTCATGCGTAATGCCCGCATCGAGCAAACCGGCGCGCCCCAGGGAATCTACGACGAGCCTCGTACCTCGTTCGTCTACGAGTTCCTCGGCGAGGTCAACAAGCTCGACGATGGCCGCTACGTCCGTCCGCACGAGATCGAGCTGAAATTCGCCGCCGAAGAAGGGGTTCAACTCGCCGGCCGGGTCAGCCACCTGTTCGTCGCCGGTCCCTTCGCCCGGCTGAGCGTCGTCCCCGAGACCGGCAGCCGGCGCGAAATCGAAGTCTGGGCGACCCGCGAACAGGTCGATGAAATGGCGCTCGGCCACGGCGACATCGTCGGCTTGCGCTTCCCCAGGATCACCACCGGCGCTCCGCCTGCGGGACGAGCCGCTTCTGAGGGTTGAGACGAGGTGGGCCGGATGGGGCGGGTGAAGTCCGGGTCCGAGGCCGCGTTCCTCCCGGGGGATCCGCGTGGTCTGCGGCATTCGCTCAAACGTCGGCCCCGGAAGGCCGGCCGGGCGGCAGGCTCTCGCGCTTTCTCCGGGACAGGCGGGAAAGGGTGAACGCGAAGAGCGCCATGAGGAGCGCGCAGAAGATGGCGGAGGCGACGAACTTCTCCATGCTCGGCTTGTTCAGGTTGAAGTAGGCGAGCTGGCCGATGTTCAGGAAGACGATGCCGCGCAGCATCCATTCGACGTTCATGCGCTGGAGGATGTAGGTGCCGAAGGGTGCCATGAACAGGACGACGGGATAGGCGCAGAGCCAGGTGCGGAACTGGTCGGGAGCCAGGCCGGCATCGACGAAGTGGCGGTAGGCGTAGCCGAGGATGCTCATCGAGGCCATGAGCATGATGCTCATGTGGGTGGCGACCTTTTCCTTCATCGTGAAGCGGGTCACGAGGAGGGTGTAGAGGATGATGTCCGCGCCGGTGCCGAAGAGGCTGGCGCACATGCCGCCGAGGAGGAGGATGACGACGAGCATCACGTGATCGCGCGGGCCGCTGGCGGTCAGGGCCGGCAGGTCGCCGCGGTGGTCGCTGTAGAAATAGGCGATGGCGAAGGTGGTGATCAGGCTGAGGAAGAGGGCCTGGATGATGAAGACGGGGAGGGTCTGGAGGAGCTGCATGCCGAGCACGAAGCCGATGAAGCAGACCGGGATGAACCAGAGGAGCGGCTTGTAGGCGCGGAGCGTGTTCGCCTTGTTGGTGAGGACGAAGATGCTGGCGCTGGTCATCCCGATGCTCTGGATCATCAGGCTGAAGTCGCGGGCCAGGACGCGGTCGACATTGAAAAAGACGCTGAGCACCGGGAAGGCGACCGCGCCGCCACCTTCGGGAGTCAGTCCGGCGACGAAAGCCCCGAGCACCATGATGGCGGGGTAGTGCCAGTGGGAGCCGAGGAAGGCGAGGTCGTTGAAGTTGGCGAAAAGGAAGACCCAGACGACGAGGGCGCTGACGAACCAGGTGGTGAAGATCCGGCTTTGGAACATGGCGGCGCGCGGACTTTGCCTCACCCGCGGCGTCGTGCCAGCGGGATTTGGGGAAAATGGGGGGGCTGCGGCCAACCGTCCAACACGACAGGAGTGTCGTGGCTCCTTAACACGACAGGAAAGTCGTGGCTCCCTAGTTCCGCGCGGCTTTCTCGCGCCGCTTGTCTTTCAGGACGCGGTAGCCGGTGAGCTGGCGTTTCTCTTCGTCCCACAGGCGGAAGGAGAGCGACTTGATGCTGCCGCGGACAGTGAGCGGCTCGACCTGCTGGAACATCGGCTCCGACTCGTGGGCGCGCTCGAGCTGGTAGTTCGGGATGCGCGGGCTGAGGTGGTGGATGTGGTGGTAGCCGATGTTGCCGGAGAACCACTGGAGGACTTTCGGCAGCTTGTAAAACGAACTGCCGGAAAGGGCGGCGCGGGCGAAATCCCAGTCTTCCTTCCGCTCCCAGCTGACGTCTTCGAACTGATGCTGGACGTAGAACAGCCAGACGCCGGCGACGCTGGCGACCGCGGTGACCATGAGCTGCATCAGCAGGTAGTTCATGGTGCCGAAGACCAGGCTCAGGCCGACGGCCATCGCCACGATGCAGAGGTTCGTGATGTGGACCCAGCGGCGGACGCTGCGGTTGGCCTCCTTTACCGGGATGCGGTTGACCACCAGGAACAAAGTCAGTGGGGCGAAGCCGAAGAGGATGACGGGGTTGCGGAAAAAGCGGTAGGAAAGGCGCTTCCAGCGGGAGGATGCGAGGTATTCCTGGACGGTCAGCGTCCAGACGTCGCCGATGCCGCGGCGGTCGAGGTCGCCGGCGGCGGAGTGGTGGACGGTGTGCTCCATCCGCCACTGGTGGAAGGGCGTGATGGCGAGCAGCCCGGTCAGGAAGCCGGTGATCTCGTTGGCGCGCTTGGATTTGAAAAACGAGCCGTGGGTGCAGTCGTGGAAGATCACGAAGATCCGGATCAGGAAGGCCCCGGCCAGCACGGCGAGCGGGACGACCAGCCACCAGGAAATGGCCACCGCATGGAACATCGCCACCCAGAGCAGGGCGTAGGGAATCAACGTGTTCGCGAGCTGCCACGTGCTTTTCAGCTTTGATGGCTGCTGATACTTGCGAACAATCTCCTTCCAGCCGGTGGTGACCGGTGGGTTTTTGCAGCCTTCGACTGCCCCTGATTGATGCCCTCTTTCCATGCCGGGCGGGACCTTGGGGCCGCTGTGGCAGCGGGCAATCGGAATTTTAAGGAATGACGCGGGGACCGTGAAGGGTGCAATCAGCCCTTCCGCTCGGCCACGCGGGTGCGGACCCATTTTTCAAGGCCCACGGCCCCGAACGCGACAAGCCCGACCGCGAAAATATGAAGCCACGACTCGAAGCGCAGCGGGGCGCTGTGGAAGAGGTGGTTCATGAAGGGTGCATAGGTGAAAAGGAGCTGGGCGGCGAGCATGGCGGCGATTCCACCGAGCACCCACTTGTTGGTGAAGAAACCGAGCGAACGCATCGAGTGGGTGAGCGAGCGGCAATTCAGCAGGTAGAAGATCTCCACGACGATGATCACGTTGACCACGATGGTGCGTGCCTCGGCCAGTGTCGCGCCGTGCGCCCGCTCCCAGAGGAAGAGGCCGAAGGCGCCGGAGAGGATGATCAGCGTGACGAATCCGGTGCGCATGAAGAGCGCGAAGGTGAGGATGGGCTCCTTCGGATCGCGCGGCGGGCGTTGCATGAGGTCGGGTTCCTTCGGCTCGAAGACGAGCATCAGCCCGAGCAGCAGCGCGGTCATGAGATTGATCCATAGCATCTGCACCGGCAGCGCGGGCAAGGCGACGCCCATGACGATCGAGGCGAGGATGACGAGGCCCTCGCCCATGTTCGTCGGCAGTGTCCAGACGATGAACTTGGTGAGGTTGTCGAAGACGTTGCGGCCTTCCTCGACGGCGGCCTCGATGGAGGCGAAATTATCGTCTGTTAGGATCATGTCGGCGGCATTCTTCGCGACGTCGGTGCCGGTGATGCCCATGGCCACGCCGATGTCGCTCTGCTTGAGGGCGGGGGCGTCGTTCACGCCGTCGCCGGTCATCGCGACGATGTGGCCGCGGGCCTGGAGCGCTCGAACCAGCCGGAGTTTCTGTTCCGGTGCGACCCGGGCGAAGACGGCGGCATTTTCGGCGACGCCGGAGAGTTCTTCGTCGTTCATCTGCTCCAGGTCGCGGCCGCTCACGGCGAAATGGTCGGTGCTGCCTTCGAGGCCGATGGTGCGGGCGATGGCGGAGGCGGTGAGGAGGTGGTCGCCGGTGATCATCTTGACCCGGATGCCCGCGGCGCGGCATTGGCGGATGGCCGCGATGGCCTCGGCGCGCGGCGGGTCGATCATCCCTTGCAGGCCGAGGAAGGTGAGGCCTTCGCGGACGTGGTGGTGGCCGATGTCGTGCTGGTCGCCGGGTGTGAGCAGGCGGGCGAAGGCGAGCACGCGCAGGCCGCGGGAGGCGATCTCTCCGGCGACGCGGGTGACGGCGTCGCGGTCGAGATCGATGCGTTCGCCGCGCTCGTCGAGGGCGTGGGAACAGCGGCCTAACAGACGCTCGACGGCGCCTTTCTTGTAGATGACGTGGCCCGATTTCCCGCCGCCGTGGAGGGTGGCCATGAACTGGTGTTCGGACTCGAAGGGAATGGTGTCGAGGCGCGGGTGGAGGTCGTTGGTCTCGGCGTGGGCGAGGCCGGCTTTCCCGGCGACGACGATGAGGGCGGCTTCGGTGGGGTCGCCCTGCGCGGTCCAGCGGCCCTCGACCTGGACGAGTTGGGAGTCGTTGCAAAGGAGTCCGGCGCGGAGGCACTCGACGAGCGCGGGGCGGGATTGCAAGTCGATGGATTCGCCTTCGTGGAGGATCCCGCCGGTGGGTTCGTAGCCGCCACCGCTGACCTGATAGAGCGATCCGCCGGCGAAGACGGCTTGCACGGTCATCTGGTTCTCGGTGAGCGTGCCGGTCTTGTCGGAGCAGATGATGTTGGTGCTGCCGAGCGTCTCGACGGCCGGCAGCTTGCGGATGATGGCGCGCCGCTTGGCCATGCGGGAAACGCCGATCGCAAGGGTGATGGTGACGGCGGCGGGCAAGCCTTCGGGGATCGCTCCGACGGCGAGGGCGACGGCGGCCATGAACATGTCGACCGGCTTTTCCCCGCGCCAGATGCCGAGGATGAAGGTGGCGACGGCGAGCGCCATGATGGCCCACAGGATGAGCTTGCTGAAATGCGCGATTTTCTTGGTGAGCGGCGTGGAGAGGTCGGTGGCGCTGGAGATGAGTTCCGCAATGCGGCCCATTTCGGTGCGGTCGCCGGTGGTGCAGACGATCCCGCCGGCGCGGCCGTGAGTGACGAGGGAGCCGCTGAAGGCGAGGTTCCGCCGCTCGGCGAGGACGGTGTCGGACGGGAGGGTGTCACCGTGCTTTTCGACCGGCACCGACTCGCCGGTGAGGGCGGATTCGTCGATCTGGAGATTCCTGACGTGGAAGAGCCGGAGGTCGGCGGGCACCATGTCGCCCGACTCCAGCAGTACGATGTCGCCCGGCACGAGTTCGCCGGAGGGAATGCTCTGCTTGCGGCCGTCACGGCGCACGGTCGCCTTGGTGACGACCATCTTGGCGAGCGCGTGGATCGACTTCTCCGCGCGGGCTTCCTGGAGGTAGCCGACGAGGGCGTTGAGAAAGACCACGGCGAAGATGACCGCCGAATCCACCCATTCGCCGAGCACCGCGGTGACGACGGAGGCGGCGAGCAGGATGTAAAGAAGCGGCGCGTGGAACTGGAGAAGGAAGCGCAGCCACTCCGGGCGTCCTTTGCGGAGGGTGAGGGTGTTCTCGCCGAACTCTTCGCGGCGTTTCAATACCTCGGCAGCGGAAAGGCCGGGTTCAAGAGAAGACTCTAACAGAACTGCGGCCTCTTCCGCGGGCACTTGGTGCCATGCGGTGGAGTTTTTCTGGGGAGAGAGCTTCTTCATTCCGGTAATCCAGTGGCGATTCCATCGTCCTGAGGGGAGCGATGGCGGCTTTGCCCATGGTGAACGACCGTGCAGCCGGAGGTCGGGGAAGACTACCCCTTTTTTGCCGGCTTTCCTCCGCATCAACTCGCTGAAGCCTCGCGGTTTTTCCGGCGAAGGCCGGATTATTTCCAGTGGAGCTCCGCGAAGTCCATGAAGTGCTGCCAGTCAGCCAGGGTCAGGTCGTGCTTGCCGGGGCGGAGGTGGTAGCCGATCGAGCCGGCGTGGAGCTTGCCGCCGGGCGGTGGCATCGTGTCGGCCTCCAGGCCGGTCAGGCCGTGGAGCCGGTAAACCGGGCCGGCGTGGACGCAGGCCAGGAATTCGCCCTCCGGGTCCGCCCAGGCGTCGGCCGCGGCGCTGGCGACGTAGGCGAGGCGCGGGGCGATCAGGCCGAGGAGCTGGTGTTGGTCGACCGGCAGCGTCTCTTCCTTGCCGTTGTAGGGCTTGTAGTTCTCGCAGAACCAGTGGGGGAAGTTGCGGTTGATGTCGGCGAGCTGTTCGCCCTGCTTGCGGCGGGCGAGGGCGGCGCCGGTGCAGCCGGAGTTGTTAGAGATCGTCAGCGCGACCCGCGGGTCCTGGGCTCCGCACCAGAGGGCGGTCTTGCCGCCGCGGGAATGACCGACCACGGCGATCCGGCGGGTGTTGATCGCGGGTTCCTTTTCGAGGGCATCGATCACCCGGCTGGCCCCCCAGGCCCAGGCGGCGATGGTGCCCCAGGCATCGGGGTCGCGCGGTGCCTTGTCGAAGATCGCATGGACGCCGTCCTGGAAGCCTTCGCTTTGGTCGGGATCGACGTCGGCGACTTGGAAGATGGCGGTGGCGAAGCCGCGGCGGGTGATTTCCAGCGCGGGCCAGAAGCCGTTCGGTTTCGTGAGGTCGGACAGTTCGGGGCCGCGGTTGTTGAGGAGCAGGAAGAGCGGGACCGGCTCCTTGGCAGCGTCGGGGATGACCAGCAGCACGCGGATCTTTCCCTCGCCCCCGGGGCCGGAGAAGGTGACGTGACCTTCGATGACTTGTTCGCTGATGCCGGCGACTTCGAGCACCTGGCGGGTCCATTTCAGGTCGTCGGGTTTGCCGACGGGATTGCGGCCGTAAACGTGCTCGCGGAACTTTTCCAAGGTCAGCGGCCGGACCTCGCGCTCCCAGGCTTCCGCGCTGGCGACGGGCTTGCCGGAGGAGTCGGCGAGCGGGTCGGGGAGTTGCAGGTCTTCAGCGGCGGCCGTTCCGCAGAGGAGGCTGAAGGAAGCGAGGGCCGGGGCGCGGACAAGCGAGGCGGGTTTCATTGCCGGAAGCTACGTGCGCCAAGCCCTGGACCTTATCGGCGGACGGTCCGCGGGTGGAGCGTTGATTTACGTGGTCACCAAAACGTCGAAACTCCGGACGGCCATCTTCACCTCGTCGAGAGCCCGGGTCAGGATCGGGATGTGGGATGGAAGGACGGACTCGCTGTCGAGGGCGCCCTGCAGGGTCCGGGCGAGTTCCGTTTCACCACGGATGCATTCGCTCAGCACCGCGTTCGCGTCGTGATTCTGGTCCGTCATCTTGTCGCGGACGCGCAGCCACCAGCGGTGAAGGCCGGCTTCGTTGCTGCCATCGAGGTCCGGCCGGAAGCCGTCCTTTTCGATGAGGGTGGCGACCTCCTCCGAGATGATCGCGCGCCGCGCCGCGATGTCGCGGAAGGTTGTGGCGAGTTCGGGCAAGGAGATCAGCTCGGCGGCCTGGAGGTAGCCGTCATGGGAGTCGCGGTAGCGGGTGAGAACGTCCTGGAGTTTCGAGGCGTCGGAGACAGAGGTGGCTGGATCGGGCATCCAAGGGGTTTTGCAGGATCGGGGCCAAGCGCGTGGACCCCGAGGTCAGGCGCGCTTTCATGACGAGCAGGAGCCTGGTGACGAGGAACACTGCGCGGCGACCTTGAGTGACGATCCTGCTTCGACGGGTTCCGCGTCGTCGGCGGGCCGGGTGTTTTGCACGATCCCGTCTTCATCTGCAACGCGTTCGTGGTGCGGACTCAGCGTCACGTCCTTATGGAGTGCGACGGCACGGCGTCGCTTTGGCTGCGGGTGAACTCCGTCGAACCCCTCCGACCGCGGATCGGCCGCCAAGGCGATCCGTGGCCAGCAGATCAAAGCGTCCGAGCCCCAAGTCAAAGCTGCGTCGTGCCGCAGCACCATAGGGTCACCCGGAAATCGACGGGCAAGGCAGCAGCGGAAAAAGCTGGCCATGCGGGCGGAGTCGCGGCGGCATCGGGACGTGCAGGACGAGTGCTTCTTCGAAATCCGGAACGCGACGGTGTGGCGGGGCGACACGGTGGCGCTGCGCGATTTTTCGCTGGCGCTGCGGCATGGCGAGAGCGTGGCGATCCTGGGGCCGAACGGGGCGGGGAAGAGCACGCTGCTGAAACTGCTGACGGGCGAGGTGCGGGCGGCGGCGAACGCGGGAACGAGCTGCCGCTTTTTCGGCGAGGACCTGTGGTTGCTGGAGGAACTGCGGCACAAGATCGGCGTGGTGATGCCGGAGGACGTGGCGCGCTTTCATCCGGAGGAAACGTCGGGCGACGTGGTGCTGAGCTCGCTGCGCGGGGCGTTCGGCCGGACGCGGGACATGCGCTTCAGCGCGAAGGAGAAGGCGAAGTCGGAAGAAGTGATGAAGCGGCTGGGCGTGCTCGGTCTGGCGGAGCGGGACTTTGGCACGCTGTCATCGGGCGAGCGGCGGCGCTTTCTGATCGCCCGGGCGCTGGTTCACGATCCGCCGGTGCTGGTGCTCGACGAGCCGTCGACGGCGCTCGATTTTTCCGCGGCGCTGGGGCTGACGGCGCTGATGCGCGAGCTGGCGGCCCACGGCCACACGCTGGTGCTGGTGACCCATCACCCCGGCGAGATCCCGCCGGAGATCGGGCGGGTGATTTTGTTAGAGAAAGGCCGGGTGCGCGCCGACGGGCCGAAGCGCAAGGTGCTTGATGCGCGGGGGCTGGGCGGGTTGTTCGGCTTGCCGCTGCGGGTGTCGTGGAGCGGCGGTTGGTGCGAGGTGAGGCCGGCGGGAATGGCATGAATTTTCCACGATGAAACGCGCAACATGGATCGGCGGAGCGTTGGCGGTGATGGTCGCCGGAGCCTTCGTGTTTTCCAGCTGCGGCGGGGAAGGGATGACGCCGCTGATGCTGGCGGCGCATGGCGGGAACACGGCGGAGCTGAAGGCACGGATCGCGGCGGGCGATGCGGTGGACGCGCGCAGCCGCTACGGGTGGACGGCGCTGATGTTCGCGGCGTGGAAGGGTCATCGCGAGCAGGTGGTGATGCTGCTGGATGCCGGGGCGGATCCGAACGCGGGGTCGGGCGCGGTGCCGTCGCGCTTCGAGACGGTGGGCGGGCATCCGCCGTCGAACGCGCTGCGCGAGGCGATCTCGAGCGGTCACCTGGACATCGCGCGGCTGCTGATGGACCGCGGCGCTAAGCCCGATCCCGGGGCAGTGGCGCTGGCGGGAGGGAAGGGCGACATCGCGCTGTTAGAGAATCTGGCGAAGCGCGGGGTGGACTGGAACGCGCCGGGCGGGAGCGCTTTTCATCCCACGGCGCTGTGTTCGGCGGCATCGGAGGGCAAGCGGGAGAACGCGGCGTGGTTGCTACGCCACGGGGCGGATCCGGACGTGATCGCGGTGGAGCAGACCGCGCTGAAGGCGGCGGCGTATGAAGATCATCCGGAGCTGGTGCGCTTGCTGTTGGAGAACGGGGCGGATCCGAACCTGGCCTTCGACCGCGGGCGCGAGACGGCGCTGTTTTCGGCGGTGAGCAAGTACACGGACCGGCGGTTTTACGCGAGGAATCTGGAAGTCGTGAAGCTGCTGCGGAAGCACGGCGCGGATCCGGGGTTCCGGGTATTCGGAGGGCCGGAGACGATCCTGGAGTTCGCGCGGAAGAAACCGGCGAGCGGAATGAAATACCGCGACGCCGCGACCGATCCGGAGATTCGAAAGCGGCACGAGGCGTCGATCGCGCATGACGAGGCGGTGATCCGCTTGTTGGAGAAGTGAATCGCCGGCGGAACTCAGAGCTGGTCGATGACGATCCGCACGAATTGCCGGCCCTGGCCGCCCGGAAGCAGGAAGGAGAAGGAGCTGCCGTCCTGCGAAGTGGGGGTCACCTTGGTCCAGCCGCTGAGGTTGCCGGAGGTTTCGAAGAAGTAGCCGATGCCCGGATCCGCGGCGGCCTCGGTACCCTTGGGCAGGGTCCAGATGAAGTCGCCGGTGGCGGGAGCCAGGGACGGGAGCGCGTCGAAGGCGGTGGGGTTGAGGCCGAGGGCGTATTCGACCCCGTTGGCGATGCCGTCCTTGTCCGGTCCGTCGGCGGCGAAGGCGGCACCGGGAATGCCGTTGGCAGTGGCCCAGGCGTCGAAGGGTGAGTTCTTGATCAGTGCCACCGTGTTGCCGTTGAAGGCGTGTTCGATGCGGTAGCCGGCTGGCAGGTTCACCACGGTGAAGGTGCCGGCGGGGGCGGGGCCGGTGTATTGGACCAGCTCGTAGGAGGCGGCGGTGGGCGTGCCGGTGATGCCGAGTTCCAGGGTGGCGCCGCTTTGAATTTTCAGCGCGCCGCCGAGCAGGAGCTTGTCGGATTTGGGGGTCGAGCTGTCGTCGATCTGGATCTTGAGAATCGAGCCGCCGAGCAGGTTCACGGTGCCTTGCGGAATGGCGAGCTGGCCGATGCCTTCGTCGCCGGGATCGATGGTGCCGAGCACGGTGAGGGCGTCCGTCACGATGGCGACCTGGGCGGCGAAGTTGTTCCCCGCGGGCTGGCTCCAGGTGGTGCGGTTGGCGGCGGCGACGGTCCCGGCACCGGCGAGTTGCTGGGTCCCGCCGAGGGTGACCGGTGCGGAGCTGATATCGAGGGTGGCACCGGATTTCACCCGCAGTAAAGGCGCGCTGGTGAGGGCACCCTGGTTGCCTTGGTCCTTGGCGAGGGTCAGCGTGCCTGCTTCCACGACAAGGTCGCCGCCGATGATGTGGGAGGCGCGGTCGAGGCGGAGTTCCCCGCTGCCTCGCTTGGTGATGGTGCCGGTGGAAGACTGGAGGCTGCCGGAGAAGCTGGCCACGCCGGCATGGTCGGTGACGAGGTTCTGGGAGCCGCAGGAGATGCTGCCGGAACCGCGGAGGGTGCCGAGGGTCTGATCGGCGTTCAGCAGCAGCAGGGAACCGGCTTCGATCCGGCTGGCCGGAGTGCCGGTGACGGCGGAAGTGAGTGTCAGGAAGGCGAGGTTGCCGACGCCGAGAGGGCCGCTGCTGAAGTTGAGCGAGGCACCAGCGAGTTCGAGGTCGCCCCTTTCCACCAGCAGGCCGGAGACGGTGCGGGGGCCGGCCAGGGTGGCGGTGTAGAGGCCGGTGGCATCGCTGCCAGCGGAGAAGGCGGCGACGGACCCATCGGTCCATGCCGCGGTCGTCGTATCGCCGGCGGCGGCGGAGGTCCAGTGGGTGGCGGTCGCGTCCCAGGTGCCGGAGGGAGTTTCCCCGCCCGCGCCGGCGGTGTCGCCGTTGATGTCCCAGTAGCTCGGGGCGAGCGGCGTGATCGCCCGTACCGAGACTCCGCTGGTGGGAGCCGTCTGCTGGCCGTCGAGCTGCTTGAAGTTGCCAAAAGAGTAATTGGCACGCGGGGTGAAGACGACATTGTCACCGGGCTCGATGCGGAAGGGATCGCTGCCGACGACGGCGGGGCTGCCGTTGATGGTGATCGACGGCAGGGCGAGCAGGACGTTCGCCATCGTGTTGTTGATGAAGTGGATCTCCGGCGAGGTTTCGTCGATGCCGGTGAGGGCGATCGTGCTGTTCTCGAGCCCGGCGTGGACGGCGCTGTTGCTGCCGATGAAGAGGCGGGACCCGGTTCCGCTGATCGTGGCCTCGATGTCCTGAAGTTGCTGGGTGAGGACGAAAGCGCCATCGGCGATGGTCAGCGGCGAGCGGGCTCCGCCGGCGGTTCCGTCGTTCTGGATCATGGCGCGCTGGCTATCGACCGTCATTTTCATGCCGGACCCCGGGCCGGTGACGGTCAGGGCGTGGCCGTTGGTGCGGAGGTGGGCGGTGCTGGTGCCCGCGCCGTTGGTGCCGCCGGCGACGCCGCCGTTGTTCACAATGAGTGGGGCGTTGATCCCGGCGATCGCCTGCGAGGAGTTGTTGACCGCGTCGGCCGGAGCGGCGGTGCCGGGATTGGCGGTGTTTTCCCAGTTGGCCTCGGCATAGAGGCTGGCGGCGTCGCCGTTGTAGATGCTGTAGCGTTTGCCGAGGTCGGTCTCGCCGGTGATTTTGCCGAGCCAGATGTAGTCCGCGTGCAGCGCTCCGGATGTGCCGAGCAGGATCAAGCTGCCGCCGATGAAATTTCCGAGGCCGGTGTTGCTGTGTTTCATTGCCGATGGTGGGGAATGTTGAGGATTGGTCCGTGGCCACGCCTTTCGGGCCTCTAGGAAACAACCGGAAGGGAGCCACAGGTTAACAGAAATCGGGATCGGGCCGGGAAAAGCGGCGGCTTGGGAGAAACCCGTTAACCTTTCCCGGTGAACTGCTGTCCGTTTACCAGCGTCGGCGCGGCTGTCGCCCATCGAACTTCTCCAGTGATCCCGATCCCCATGAAATTCCGGAACTCCCTTTACTGCTCGCTCCTTGTCGCGGGAATCCTCCCCGGTCAGGCGGCTTACGTCTGGCTCGGCACTTCCACCGGCTTGGTCGATGGACCGAACAGCAGCCTCGGCGGGGACGGGGACAGCATTTATGCGGAGAACAACTGGGACGACGACAGCATCGCCGGGCTCCAGGCGGCTCCGGCCAATTCGATCAACAACTCCGCGCAAAGCCCGGCCGGGATCAACAACGCCGTGATCATCAACAACGGCGGGGTCGCCGGTGGTGCGAACGGCGGTGGAAGCAACACCGCGCATTTCCGCACCAACGGCAATACGGTCACCGTAAGCGGAGCCGGCAGCGGCTTGAAAATGGCGATCGTCCTGACCGGCGGCGGCACGAGCGCCACCGCGGCGTGGCTCGAGAACGACGGAGTGACGGGTGGCAGCCGCTCATCCCTGTCGATTTCCGGTGGCGGCTTCGTGACGACGGGTGCCCTGCGCGACATCGCGGCCTCGGTCTCCGGCAGCGGATCGAGTCTCTATTTCATCAGCAACGGCGACAACGGGCTCGATGGCAACAATTCGGCCATCGATTTCGTCGGCGGCACGGGGTCTTCCTCCGCCACTTTGAACTGGGCCTCGGTTTCCTTTTCCCAGCTTTTCACCGCCGGGGTGCTGGGCAGCCTGACGGTCAATGGCAGCGCCGGGGTGTGGGGCAGCGATCCGCTGGTCTTTGAGCCGGGCGACAATCTTCTGGCCACGGCGGAGACCTTCAACCGGACTGGAACCGCGGAACTGCCGCAGAACAACTGGTACGGCACCACCCGGAACGGCTTCAGCATCATCGCCGTGCCGGAGCCCGGCAGCGCGATGCTCGGGCTGCTCGGTGCGGTGGCGCTGCTCCGCCGCCGTCGCGACCGCTGAGCGTTCCTGCCTTGCCGATCGCCCCGACGACTGCCCACTCTCTGCTTCATGAGCGACGATCCTCCATCACGGTCCGCTCCGGAAGACGAGTTCGTCGGACTGCTCACCGGGATCCAGGGAAACCTCCACGCCTTCCTGACCAGCCTGCTGCCGGGCGAACGCTGCATCGATGATGTGCTGCAGCAGACCAACCTGGTGCTCTGGCAAAAGCGGGCCGTTTTCCAGCGCGGCACGAATTTCAAAGCGTGGGCCTTCAGCGTGGCGCGGTGGGAAACCAAGGCGTGGCTGACCCGCCAGAAGCGCGCCGACTGGCTGTGCTTTTCGGACGAGATCGTGGACCTGATCGCCGGCCGCTTCGAACAGACCGGTGCTGAAAACCGCTCGGACAACGCCACGCTCGACTCGCTGCGGCAGTGCCTCGGCAAGCTCAAGGAGAAGGACCGCCTGCTGGTGATCTCACACTATCAACACGGCAAGTCGCTGGCCGAGTGTTCGCGGATTTTCGAGCGGGGCGCCGACTCGCTCAAGGTGACGCTTTTCCGCATCCGGCAGATCCTGCGGCGCTGCATCGACGCCCAGCAATCCCTCGACCGCGCCCGATCATGAAGGAAGACGACATCGAGCGGTTGGTGATCGAGGTGCTGGACGGCACGGCAAGTTTCCGGCAACGCGAGGAGCTTTCGAAGGTGCTCGCGTCGGATCCGGCGGCGCTCGAAATCTACTGCCGCTGCTGTGAGATGGATTCGGCGCTGCAGCGGCTTGCCGCGGGACGTAGCGGGCTGACGGCCGCGACGCTGGATCCGGATGAAGCGGCCGGCCGTCGTCCGGTTCGCACCGCGTTGCTGGCCGCGGTGGCCGCCGTCGCGGTGGCGGCGGCGGGATTGTGGTTCGTCCAGGCCCCGCAGCCCGAAGCTCTGGCGGTGTTCGCCCAGGGGCCGGCGACGCTTTTCAGTGTGGAGCATTCCGGCGGGAGCGATGCCGTGGGCAACCAGCTCGCCGAGAACTCCGTGGTCCGCTTGAGCCAGGGCGGGATGGAGCTCCGCTTCCGGAGCGGGGTGATCGCGACGATCGAGGCCCCGGCCGAGTGGGTGATCAAGTCCGCGGAGCGGATGGATCTCCGCCGTGGCAGCGCGTGGTTCGCCGTGCCGGCGGAGGCGCGCGGATTCCAGGTTTCGAGCCCCGAACTGGAGGTCGTCGATCTTGGTACGGAGTTCGGCGTATTGGTGGAGGCCGGGCGCTCCGATCAGGTTCATGTGATGAAGGGCAGCGTGGCGGTGCGGCATCGGGCGGCGGCGGAAGGAAGCGTTCCGGTCACGGTGCTGGCGGGCGAGGCGGTGGCTGCGAACCCGCGGCAGAAGGTCGATTCGATCCGCTATGATGCGGCGCTTTTCGCGAAATCCTTGCCCGCCGCGTTCCCCTCGCTGCACTGGTCCTTCGACGAGCGCCAGGCGGACGGTTGGCCTGCGACCGGAAATCATCCGGAACTCGATGCGGCGAGGGCGCGAGCGACGGGCGAAGTCGAAACCGTCGAGGGGCCGGTTGGAAAAGCCCTGCGTCTGAAGCCCGGCCAGCTTCTGGAAAGCAACTGGTCCGGCATCCTCGACGCGCGGCCTCGGACCGTCGCCGGCTGGATCCGCGTGGAGAAAGGGCTTCCTGACGCCGAACTTCCGACGTCCATCGTGTTCTGGGGCAAGGAGGGGAATGATCTTTCGATGATGAAGTGGCGGGTGGGGCTGAATGCCGAAGCCGAAAAAGAAGGCGGCGTGAAAGGCGCGCTGCGGACCGAGTTCGGGCTGGGCCGGGTGATCGGCAGCACCGATCTCCGCGACGGCCGCTGGCATCACATCGCGGCGGTCTTCCAAGGTGGCAACACGTCGGACAACACGCGCCGGGTGTTGCTTTACGTCGATGGTCAATTGGAAGCGCTCAGCTCGTCCGCCCACCAGCGGATCAACACACGGAGCGCGACGCCGCTGCAGTTCGGCGGGCGCGGCGGGCGCTTCGATCTCGATGACTTCCGCGTGATCGAAGGCGCGCTGTCGGCGGAGGACATCGCCGCCCTGGCACGCCGCGACGGAGAGTGAAAACCATGAGATCACTGCCTGTCATCCTCGCCGCCGCGGCGGCCGTGCTGAGTGTGAAGGCCGGTCCTTTCGCGCCGCCGCAGCCGGTGGCGGATGCCGCCTTGCCGGCGGGGCTGGCGGGCGCCGCGGTCGTCAGCGGCATCGCCGGTATCGAACTCGACGGCGTGCTTTCGCTCTCGAGCCAGCTCGACCGGCTGGTCTTCCATCCTCCGGCGCCGGGGGCGGCGCGGGTGATCGATGCGGATCTCCGCGGCGGCAGCGCGCTGGGGGTGATCGATGCGGATGGCGATGGCGACCAGGACATCGTCACCGCCTCGCGCTGGCGACGGGAAATCTATCTTCACCGCAACGAAGGCGGCGGCAACTTCGCGGCGCGGGCGACGCTCGCCACGGGCATCGACAGCGCCATCGTGCTGCTCGCCGCGCGGATCGACGGCGACACGCGCGACGACCTGTTAGGTATCACCGACCACGACCGGCGGATCTTCTGGCTTCGCGGCACGGCCGCCGGGCTGGCGCCGGTGCAGACGCTGTTCCTCGGCTCCGCGCCGATGCGGGCCTTGGCCGCGGCCGACTTGAATGGCGATGGTTTCCACGATCTGGTCGTGGCCCATGGTAGCCAGTCGCTCACACTGCTCAATCAGGCGGGCGGCGGCTTTCAGGTCGGCCAGACGCTGGATTTCAATGCCGGCCAGTTCTTATTCGCGGACCTGGATGGCGACGGCAAGCCGGACCTGCTCGCGCGCCATGCCGACTCGGGCGGCGTGGTGATTTTTCCCGGACAAGAGGGCGGCACGCTGGGCGCTTCGATTTCGCTCCCGGTCCGTGCCCGTGAAATGGCGGCGCTGGATCTCGATGGTGACGCCGATGCGGATCTGGTGATCGCGCCGGCGGACGGCGGGAGCCTGCTGTGGCTGGAAAACACCGGCGCGTTCGGGTTTTCCGCGGCCCGTCCGGCGGGGGCCGCGCGGGCCTCGATGATGGTGGCGGGAGACATCGATGGCGACGGTCACGCGGATCTCCACATCTGCGACACCCGCGATGTCGGATTGAGCCTCCTCGTGAGTTTCGCGGGTCGTCCGTATGAGCGCTGGGCGGGTGATTTCGGTCTCGGCGATGCCGCGGGACCGGAGGACGATGCCAACGGCGACGGCCGGCCGAACGTACTCGCTTATGCCCTCGGCCGCGATCCGCTCGAGTCTGCGGGTGATGATCTGTTAGAGAGTGGCGGCGACGGACTTCACTTCGAGTTCGCGCGGCGCGAGTCTTCCCCTCCGACCGGCCTGACCTATCTCGTCGAAACCAGTGCGAACCTCGCGGGCTGGGACGAGGTGGCGGAGGAAAGCCTGGTCGTTTCCCCGCTTTCGCCCGGCTGGCAGCGCGTGCGCTTGAAGCTGGAGCCTCTTCCCAGCGGCCGCCGCTTTGCCCGGCTCCGCGTCACCTATCAAGACCCGTGAAACCCAAGCACCTCCTCCTTGCCCTCGCGCTGCTCGTCGCCCGGGCTCCTGCCGCCGTCTATGAATGGACGGCCGCCGGCGATGGCGTTTCGTTTTTCCAGGAGGCGAACTGGACGCTGGCGGGCGGCGGCGGGACGATCCCACTGATCGATCCGAACGTCGCACTGCTGCATGATCTGGTCGTGAACTCCGGGCAGGCCGGCGGGCCGAATGGATTCGCGGCGCACCTGCGGATGGGCGGGCGCACGCTGACCCTCGGCGGCGGGGTCACCCGCGGGGCGGTGACCGGCGCGGCGGGCATCCACAACGACGGGACCGCCGGTGGCAGCCGTTCCCCTCTTCATTTCACCGGCGGAGAGTTGCTGGTCAGCTTCCTCACCGACATCGCCGGCAGTCTTTCCGGCAATGCCACGCTGACCCTCTATGGCAGCGGCGACCCCTTGAACCATGCGACGCTCGCGCTGGATCCCGCCTGGACCGGCGAGATCCGCTTTCAAGCCGAGACGCCCGCCAATGTCCGCGCCGAGCATCTCTCCAAGATCAGCTTCGGCGGACAAGCGGCGATCGAAAACACGCACATCGTGCTGACCGCGGTCGGCAGCACCGGCTGCACCGTGACGCGGGCGCAGCCGGCCGCGCCGACCTTGCCGGCACCGCCGGTGGCCGCCGATGGCGATGGCGACGGTCTGCCCGACGCGGCGGAAACCGGCACCGGCACTTTCGTTTCGGCCGGCAACGCGGGCACCTCGCCGGTGCTGGCGAACAGCGACGGCGACCGCTTCCGCGACGGCGGCGAGGTGCTGCTCGGCACCGATCCGAATCGCGCGGACAGCCAGCCGCAGCTGCCGAACATCGTGCTCATCCTCACCGACGACCTCGGCTGGAACCACCTCGGTGCCTACCGCCAGCGCAGCAACCAGGTGCATGGGACGAACTACGACCTCACCCTCGCGCCCACGCCGCATCTCGACGGGCTGGCGTCGCAAGGCATGCTTTTCACCAGCGCCTACTCCGGTTGCACGGTCTGCGGGCCGTCGCGCTCGTCGCTCCAGACCGGGGTGCACAGCGGGCATGTCCCGTTCAAGGTGAACAGCGCCTACACCGAGATCACGCCGCGGTTGCCCACACTGGGCGAGCTGTTCCGCCGCCATGGCTACGTCAATGGCTACTTCGGCAAGTGGGGCCTGGCGGGCCGGGGCAGCGGTCACACGCCGAACGACCGTGGTTACCACCGCTTCGTCGGGATGCACGATCACGGACACGGTCATGTCCACTACCCGTCCTACCTCATCCACGACGGCGTGAAGGTCGCGACCGGCAACACCGTCCGCAGCGGCGGGCGCACCAGCCTGGTCTCCGGGGAGCGGGTTCATCACGCCCACGACCTGTTCGCCGCGGCGACCACCGACTTCATCGGCCAGCACGCGGGGGAGGCATTCTTCTGCACTTTCGCCACCACGCTCCCGCATACCGAGCTGATCGCCACCGATGCCGCGGTCGCGCCGTCGCTCGCGAAGAACTGGCCGGAATACAACGTCGGCGACAACGGTTCCCACTATCCGCAGACCAAGCCGCGCGCGCACTTCGCCGGCATGCTCAAGATGATCGACGACAGCGTCGGCGCGATCCTCCAGCAGCTCCAGACCCACGGTCTGGCGGACAATACGATCGTCCTCTTCACCTCCGACAACGGCGGCCAGTTGCAATCCGTGTGGGGCAGCGCGCCGTCGCTGTGGTTCGAGGCCAACGGCATCCTGCGCGGCGGCAAGCAGGAGTCCTACGAAGGCGGTCTGCGGGTGCCGATGATCGTCCGCTGGCCGGGCAAGACGCCGGCCGGCAGCACCAGCGACCATCCGCTCTACTTCGCGGACTTCATGCCGACCTTCTGCGAGCTGTTAGGGACGCCGCCGCCATCCTACAGCGATGGCATTTCGTTCCTGCCGACGCTGGAGAACCGCCCGCAGGACCAGCGGTCCCACGCCTTCCTCTACTGGTGCCACCAGTGGAGCAGCCTCGACCACGCCGTGCGCGCCGGGAAATGGAAGGCGGTGAAGCGCGGCAACAACGCGCTGGAGCTCTACGACCTGGAGAACGACCTGCGCGAGACCACCAACGTGGCCGCCGCGAATCCGGCGATCGCGGCGGAGATGCAGCAGGTCATCACCCGGGAATACATGACGGACTTGAACGAGCCGAAGCCGTCCGCGGGTTCGCCGGTGTATCCGAATGATCCTTGAGGGCTGTTAGGTCGGCCGCGGTTGTCACTCCGGATGAAGAAGGGAGAACAACGAAAGGGACGAAATCTCGCGAAATTTGAAGGAGGAGACTGATGGGCCGGGTGCCTGTCGGTGGGTTCCGGGATCTCGTCCGTTTTGGCCCTTCCGGGGTGATCATCGGGCGGGCTTGGAGGGGTCGCCGACTTGGAAGCGGAACTCGCGGGTCCGCGGGTCTTGGATGAGGGACTCGACATTCTGGTAGGGGCCGTCGGGGAGGATGGTGAAGGTGATCTCCCAGGTGCCGGTGGCGGGGTTGAAGTCGCACTGCCAGAAGTCGTTGCCGGCGACGGATTGGTCGATCTTTTGCCAGGTGTCGCCGACTTTTTGTTCGAGCAACGGATGACGGTAGTCGGTGAGGCCGGTGAAGGTGACGGGCACCGCTCCCAGGCCGCCGCGGAGGGTGAAGGCGGCGCGGTTCGAGGCGGCGCGGATTTGCGGCGGGTGGAGTTGCTCGACGGTGCCAACGCTCGGGGTGATCACGAGTTGGTTGCCAGCGGCTTCGCGGAGGATCATGCGGGGATCGTTGTCGTAATCGCGGAGGGCCTGGCGGAAGGACTCGTTCTTGCCGCCGTAGTTGTCGAGGGAGCGCGGGACGTAGAGGCGGACGAGGTCGATCTCGACGAAGTCGCCGGCCTTGAGCCCTGTGATGCCGGGCGGCGGGACGAGTTCGAGGATGGAGACGATCGCGGCATTGCGGCGTTCCTGGAGGTAGGGCACCGGGATTTCGCGGCCATCGAGCCGGGCTTTCCAAGAGCGGATGATGAAGCCGTGGTTGGCGGGGCGGTATTCTTTCTCGGGGCCGGCATGGGTGACCGCGGCCCAGGGGGAGGTGCCTTCGAGGGCGATGGCTTCGCCGGTGATCTCGCCGGGTTTGCCGGAGGCTTTCCACTGGCGGACGGGCGTCGGTCGGCCGACGTGGCCGAAGGCGAGGGTGTCGCCTTGATTGTAGGAATAAGTGTCGCCGGCCTGCTGATAGAAGACGAGGCGGCGGAAGGGCGTGTCCTTCTTCACATCGATGCGGATGCGGTGGAGGCCGCGGGTGGCATCGTCGGCGCGGGGAAGACCGGCGCTGAAGTGGAAGTCCATCGCGCCGTCGTCGGTGCGGCCGGCGAAGATCACTTCTGTTAGGACCGGGCACTGGCGGAGGTAGCGGACGCGCATCGAGGCGTGGCGGCGGACGGTGCCGGCGGCATCGGTGTAGCGGAGGACGGAGCCGCCGCCGGCGTTGATGCCCCAGTTGCGCGCGCCTTTGGCGTCGAGGGCGTGGAAGGGGCGGGAGTCGGTGAAATCGTTGTCGGTGAGGACGTGGTCCATGTCGTAGCAGAGGGCCTCGCCGCGGTTGCCGAGTGCGGCTTCGTCCCACTGCTGGTTGCCGCCGTAGCCGATGATCGAAAGTTGCGAATGGGTGGCGGCGGCGATTCCGCCCCAGTTTTCGCCGGTCATCATGAGTTCGAATTCCCAAGTGCTGTTCGGCGGCACGGCGAGCATCGTCAGGCCGTGGAACCAGTAGCCGGCGAAGCCCGCGGGGCCGTCGGGGGGCGGGTTCGGGCCGTGCCAGTTTTTCGAAAGCTGGACCGGGATGCCGAGCGGGAAGCCGTCGAGGTCGCGCAGCACGGCGGTGAGGCCGGGGATGTAGTGCGGGACGCCGTCGAAGCAGAGGCGCAGCACGCGGGCTTCGGGGTGCGGGTTCTTGACGGTGATCCGGGCGCGCATCCGGCCGTTGTCGCCTTCGCTGCCTTTCGGGAGGACGATGCGGTGGAATCCGGGGTCTTTCTCGGGGAGCACGGGGAGCTGGGGGAAGGCGGGCTCGATGCCGATCACGGTGACGGTGAGCGGTTCCTGCTCTTCGGAGGTGATCTGGCGCAGCAGCTCGGGGATGCCGCGGGCGGCGGGGTGGAGGATGATGCCGAGGGAGACTTCCTGGCCGGGTTTCCAATCGGTGGAGGTTCTTTTCGCGGTGAGGGTGGCGGTTTTTTCGTCGATGAGGAGCGGGTTGTTCCGGGCGGAAGGTTGGACGACGAAGCCCGAGCCATCGGCCGCGACGAGGGCGCGGACGGGGCCTTCGCCGGGGAGGAGCTGGTAGCCGTCGGGCAGGTCGAGCTTCATCGCGAGCGTGCCGTCTTTCACGTCGGCGGTCGGGGTGAGGCGGAGGACGAAAGAGAGGCGGTCGGGCCAGGCGGCGATTTCGAGGCCGGTGCGCGCGGGATCGAAGGGGATGCCGGCGGGCAGGGCGGCGCTTTGCCAGCGGCGTTGGAAGAACTTGCCGCTCTCGACGAGCTGGCAGGTGCGGAGGTCGTCGCTGGCGGCGGTGACCGGGCCCGCGATGCCGTTGCCGCCGACGGCGCAGGAAAAGCCGAGCGGTGGGCCGGGCGGGAGTTGGGCGGTGAGGGCTTCGGCTTCGGTCGGTGGATTCGCGAGCGGGGTCAGCGAGGTTGGGCCGAAGCTACGAGGGTTGTAGTGGAGCAGGTAGCGGGAGGTCTGGATGCGGAGGTCCGGGGCGTTCAGGCCGTTCGCCCAGTTCATATAGCCATACTCTTTTACCTGCGAGAAGGGCTCGGCGGGGACGCCGGGCGGCAGGGCGTGGAGAGGCGCGGCGAGGGCGAGCGGGGCGAGGAGTCGGAGAAGAGCGGTCACGGGTGGGCGGAAGCTACGCGGCGGGTGGGCCGGGATTGTCAGCGGGACTGGTCGAGCTTCGCGCGCTCCGCTTTCGTCAGGCCGGCGACGACGAGGTCGTAGGAGTGGTCGATGAGTTCGCGGACGAGGGAAGAAGGCAGCGAGCCGTCGAGGACGACGGTGTTCCAGTGGCGCTTGCTCATGATTTTCTGTCTAAGGATTCCGGGTTTCGTGTGTCAGAGTGGGAGCCTCCCGTTTTTGCGGCGGGGGGTGAATCCGAATTTTGCTACGACCATGAATGCGTTTCGATCTTTTGTCCGGGTGCTGGTGACAGGGCTTGTTTGCCTGGCGGCGGCGGTGGCGGTGGCGGGGCCGCGGGATGCGGAGTGGAAAAAGGTGGACGAGGCGCGGGAGAAGGACCAACCGAAGACGGTGATGGAACTTTTATCGGCAATCGAAAAGGCGGCGTTTGCGGACGGGTCCTGGGCGGAGGGGACGCGGGCGCTGGCGTCGAGGATCGCGATGGAGGCGCAGATCGAGGGCAAGGCGAAGCCGATCGAGAACCTGGAATCGTTGATCGACGCGGTGCCGGAGGGCGCGCGACCGGTGCTGCGGGCGCTGGCGGCGGAGTGGATGCACGGGTATTACCAGATGAACCAGTGGCGCTTCATGCAGCGCAGCTCGACCGGGGTGCCGGCGGGGGACGACATGGAAACCTGGGACCTGGCGCGGATTCTTTCGGAGATCGATGCCCGGCTGCAGAAGTCGCTGGCGGATGCGGAGGCCTTGAAGAAGGTACCGGTGGCGGACTTTGCGGAGCTGCTGGAGGCGGGGCAGTTGGGCGACGAGTTGCGACCGACGATGTATGACTTCGTGGCGAACCGGGCGCTGGAGTTTTATGCCTCGGAAGAGGTCGCGGTGTCGCAGCCGGTGGACGACTTCCGGATCGCGGCGGATTCGCCGGTGTTCGGGACGGCGGAGGAGTTCCTGGCGTGGAAGCCGGAGGTGAAGGATGCGACGTCGCCGAAAGCGCGGGCGCTGGCGATTCATCAGGCGCTGATGGCGTTTCATCGGGCGGATGCGGATCAGGCGGCGTTCCTGGCGGCGGATCTGGAGCGGCTGCGCTGGGCGGCGGAGGCGGCGGATGTGGAGGGTCGGGATGGGCGGCTGGAGCAGGCCTTGCGTGGGTTCATCGAGAAGAACGCGGCGAGTCCGTTGAGCGCTTGGGCACGGGTGGATTTGGCGGAGCGTTTGATCGCGCGGAAGGAGACAAAAGAAGCGCACGCGATTTTGAAGGCGGGCGCGCAGGCGTTTCCGGAGCATCCCTTCGGCAAGTTTTGCATGAGCGGCGTGAGTTCGCTGGAGAAGCGCGAGTTAACGCTGGGAACCGAGTTGCAGTGGACGCCGGCGGGCGAGGAGATCCGGGTGTCGCACCGGAATCTCAAGCGGGTGTGGTTCCGGCTGTATTCCGTGGCCTATCAGCCGGGTGCGGCACTTATCGATGAGGATCCGTTGCCGCCCCTGCCGGAGGGCGAGCCGGCGAAGGCGTGGGATGCCGAACTGGTGGACGCGGGGGATTTTCAAATGCGGACCGTGCGGCTGGCGGCGCCGCTGGACGTGGCGGCGGGCTACTACCTGCTGGTGTCGAGCGGGCGGGAGGACTTTGCGAAGGAGGACAACGCGTTGGCTTTTTCGGGCGTCCATGTCACCCCGCTGGCAATGACGTCGCGGCCGTGGCAGGACGGCGGGATCGAGGGCTTCGTGGTCGATGCGGTGAGCGGCACGCCGCTGGCGGGTGTGGAAGTGAGCGCGTGGTTTGCGAACCGGCAAGTGAAAGGGGCAAGCCAGGCGAAGGCGAAGACCGATGCGAACGGGCGCTTCGAAATCCGCGATCAAGGCGACTACCGGAACTACCTGTTGGTGGCGAACCGCGGGCTGGAACGGGCGGTGTCGCGGAGCTGGACCGGTGGCCGGGGCAGCGGCGGTACTGAGGATCGGACCAGCGTCGTGATGTTCACCGACCGGGCGATCTACCGGCCGGGGCAGACGGTGCATTTCAAGGGGATCTGGTGCCGGCACATCGAGAATCTCGGACGCTACACCACTTTGGCAGGCAAGAGCACGACCGTCGTCTTCAAGGATCCCAACGGAAAGGAAGCGGGAAAGGTCAATCTGGTCAGCAACGACCGGGGATCGTTCTCCGGCACCTTTACCGCGCCGGAGGGCGGGGTGTTGGGAATTTGCCGGCTGAGAGTCGAGGGCGAGGGCGGCGGCGCGATGATTCGGGTGGAGGAGTACAAGCGGCCGAAGTTCTTCGCGGAAGTGGACGCGCCGAAGGAGCCGGCGGCGCTGGGCAAGGAAGTCGCGGTGAAAGTACGAGGGGAATCGTACACCGGCGCGCCGGTCGACGGGGCGAAGGTGGCTTGGCGGGTGACGCGGATGACGCGGCTGCCCTTGTGGATGCGCTGGTGCTGGTGGGCACCGCCATTGAGCGGGGAGTCGGAGGAGATCGCGCACGGCGTGGCGGAGACCGCGGCGGACGGCTCGGTGATGATCCGCTTCATGGCCAAGCCCGACCTTTCGGTGAACGAGGATTTGGAGCCGGTGTTCGATTTCCTGGTGACTGCGGATCTAACGGATGGCACCGGCGAGACGCGCTCGGCGACACGGACGGTGTCGGTGGCCTACACCGCGTTGAAGGCGGAGCTGGCGGCGGACGATTGGCTGGAGGCGGGCAAGGAAAGCGAGTTGCGGGTGAGCACGATGTCCCACGACAATGAGGGCCGCGCGGCGAAGGGCGTGCTCAAGATTCACCGGCTGAAGGAGCCGGCGAAGTGCCCGCGGCCCGATGGCGGCGGGTATTGGGGCGGTCAGCATGAAGAGGATCCCGCGGTGCCGGTGACCGATCCCGACAAGTGGGAGCCGGGCGAGCTGGTGGCGGAGCTGCCGGTGGAGACCGATGACAAGGGCAAGGCGGCGTTGAAGCAGGTGCTGGAAGCGGGGGCCTACCGCTTGATTTTCGAAACGAAGGACGCGAACGGCAAGGCGGTGAAGGCGATCCGCGGGATCCAGGTGCTGGCTGCGGACGCGGCGGACTTCCCGACGATGCTTCCGTTTTTCACGACCTCGCCGGCCTGGTCGGTCGAGCCGGGCAATGAGGCGGTGTTCCTGTGGGGCAGCGGGCACGAGATGGCGCGTGCTTGTGTCGAGTGGCGATGGAACGGCACGCTCATCAAACGCGAGTGGTCGGCGGAAGGTCGGACGCAGCAGGTGTTCCGGCTGCCGGTGGAAGAGAAGCATCGCGGCGGGATCTCGGTGGTCGTCTGGCAGGTGACGATGAACCGGCTGCACCAGTTCCAACGGGTGGTGGAAGTGCCGTGGACCAACAAGGAGTTGAAGCTGCGCTGGGAGCACCTGGTCTCGAAGCTGGAGCCGGGCGCGAAGGAGACCTGGACCGCGGTGATCGAAGGCGCGGGCGGGGAAGCGGCGGCGGCGGAGATGGTGGCGACTTTGTATGACGCGTCGCTGGATGCCTTCGCGCCGCATTCGTTCCAGAGCCTGGCGGGCCTTTTGAGGCGGGAGTGGATGCATCAGCGGCCGTGGCAGTTCAGCAGCGGGCTGCGTGGCTTGGAGCAGCGCTCGGTGTTCTCACAGAAAGGCGGGTTTTACCTTCATCAGCCGTTCCGGCGCTTCATCGACGAGTTGAAACTGTTTGAAGGCGGGATGGGGTGGGGTGATGGAGGTGGCGGAGGTGGTTTCGGGGGAATGCCGGGCAGATCCGCGAACAGGCGCATGATGGCGGGAGCCAGCCTGGACGCCGATGCCGCGCCGATGGCGGCGGCGGCGCCGATGGAGAAGAGCGCGGGCATGCTCATGGAGGCCGAGGTAGGAGGTGAAGTCCCGCTCGGGCAGGGTGGTGGAGCGGCCCCGGTGGACGTGTCACAGGTGGCCACGCGGGCGAACTTGCAGGAGACGGCGTTCTTCTTCCCGGATCTGACCAGCGGCGAGGACGGCACGGTGCGGATGACCTTCACGATGCCGGAGGCGCTGACCAAGTGGCGCTTCCTCGGGATGGCGCACGACAAGGAACTGCGGTCGGGCTTGTTAGAGGGCGAGACGGTGACGGCGAAGGACCTGATGGTGCAGCCGAATCCGCCGCGCTTCCTGCGCGAGGGCGACGAGCTGTGGTTCACGGTGAAGGTCACCAACACAAGCGACAAGGAGCAGTCCGGCACGGCGCGGCTGACGCTTTCCGATGCCGCGACCGACGCGGACAAGACCGCCGCGCTGGGGATCGCGGCAGCGGAGCAGGCCTTCACGGCGCCGGCGAAGGAAAGCCGGACGCTGAAGTGGAAGATCGCGGTGCCGGACGGCGCGGGATTCCTGAAGTACAAGGCGGTGGCGTCGAGCGGGACGCTGAGCGACGGCGAGGAAGGCTGGCTGCCGGTGATTCCGCGTCGGATCCTGGTGACCGAGTCGATGTCGCTGCCGATCCGCAACGCGGGAACGAAGGAGTTCGACTTCGCCAAGCTGTCGCAGAGCGGCGGTTCGGAGACGCTGGAGAACCGCTTCCTGCACGTGCAGGTGGTGTCGCAGCCGGCGTGGTATGCGGTGATGGCGCTGCCCTATCTGATGGAGTTCCCGCACGAGTGCTCGGAGCAGACGTTCAACCGCTACTACGCCAACGCGCTGGCCCGGAACATCGCGGGATCCGATCCGAAGATGCGGCGGATCTTCGACCAGTGGAAGGCGGCCGGCGGCAAGGCGCTCGACAGCCCGCTGACGAAGAATGCGGATCTCAAGGGGATGATGTTGGAAGAGACGCCTTGGCTGCGCGAGGCGACCAACGAGTCCGAGGCGCGGCGGCGGGTCGGACTGCTGTTCGACGACAACCACATGGAGCGCGAGCTCGAGAAAGCGCTGGCGAAGCTGGCGGCGATGCAGGGGGGCGATGGCTTGTGGCCGTGGTTCCCGGGCGGGCGTGGCGATGAATACATCTCGCTCTACATCACGACCGGTTTCGCGCGGTTGCGGTCCTTGGGCGTGGCGACCGATGTGACGCCGGCGCTGAAGGCGCTGGGCGCGCTCGATGCGGATCTAACAGAGCGCTACCGCGAGCTGGTCCGGCTGAAGCTGCTCGACAAGGAGAACCTGGACGAGCGGATCGCGCACCACCTTTATACCCGGACTTTCTTCCTGAAGGATCGGGCGCTGAAGGCGGAGGACAAGGTGGCCTTCGACTACTTCGCGGGACAGGCGAGGAAGAATTGGACGAAGCTGGGCAGCCGGATGTCGCGGGCTCACGTCGCGCTGGCATTGCACCGACTGGGCGACAAGGAAGTGCCGGCGCTGGTGACGCGCTCGCTGAAGGAGCACGCGGTGGTCGACGAGGAGCAGGGGATGTATTGGAAGGACAACGAGGGCGAGGGCTGGTGGTGGTGGCAGGCACCGATCGAGACCCAGGCGATGATGATCGAGGCTTTCCGCGAGATCGATGCCGACGAGAAGGCGGTCGACGATTGCCAGGTGTGGCTGATCAAGCAGAAGCAGGTCGGCGACTGGAAGACCACCAAGGCGACGGCGGACGCGGTCTATTCGCTGCTGAGGGGCGGGAAGAACCTGTTAGGCTCCGATGCGCTGCTGCAGGTTTCACTTGGAGGGCAGACGGTGAAGCCGGAAGCGGTCGAGGCGGGGACGGGGTTCTATGAGAGCCGCTTTGTCCAGGACGCGGTGAAGCCTGAACTCGGAAAGATCGCGCTGACCAAGACCGACGCCGGGGTGAGCTGGGCAAGCGTGCATTGGCAGTATCTGGAAGACATGGCGAAGGTGACGTCGCACGGCGGCAAGCAGCTCACGCTGGAGAAGTCGTTGTTTCTGCGGAAGAACACCGACCAGGGTCCGGTGTTGGTGCCGGTGGCAGGCGCGGTGAGGGTCGGCGACGAGCTGGTGACGCGGGTGATTTTGAAAAACGACCGCGCGATGGAATATGTCCACCTCAAGGACCTGCGCGGCAGCGGGACGGAGCCGGTCAACGTGCTGAGCGGTTACCGCTGGCAGGACGGCTTCGGCTACTACGAGGTGACCCGCGACACCGCGAGCCACTTCTTCATCGACCGCCTGCCGCCGGGGACGCATGTCTTCGAGACCAGCGTGCGGGTCCAGCACGCCGGGAAATACCAGAGCGGCATCGCGGAGATCCGCTGCATGTATGCGCCGGAGTTCAGCGCGCACAGCGGCAGCGTGGAGATGACGGTGGAGTGATCCGGAGCCACGACACTCCTGTCGTGTTGGACGGTTGGCCCGCGGGATCTTTGCGGCGGGCTGTGGAGGGGCAGACGGGACAGGAGTGTCCCTTCTCCTTAAGGCTTCGCGGAATGCGCAGCGGTAAGGAGCCACGACACTCCTGTCGTGTTGGACGGTTGGCTCGCGACGGGGGCTTCACTCACCTTGAGCGGTATTCCGCGGCGCGCCGGGCTTCCGCCTGAACCGTGTTCCGCGGCACCCGGAAGTGCGCGGAGATCGCCCGGACGCGCTTCTCAAGGGAGCCGTGGGTGGCCGTTTCCTTGTTGGGTTCCGTCAGCACCCAGCCGAGGAAGGCTTCGATCCGGTAGCCGGCGGCCATGGCGTAGCGGGCCCCGGCGATATCGGCTTTGAGTTCTGTGGCGGGGTTGGTGGCCGAGTGGGTTCCGAGTTCCTCGACGAGATGCGCGAACTCGTGGCCGAAGAGGAAGGCCCAGGTGTTCGGCGGGACTTTCCGGGCGGCGACCGGATGGACGGTGATGGTGCAATCGTCCAATGTGCCTCGGATGGTGACCAGGGGGCCTCGGGCGCTGCCGCGCTGGAGGCGCCAGTGGATCTTGCGGCCGGTCGCGCGCGCCACTTCGCCCGCGACCGCCTGGAGTTCGGCAAAGTTCGCCGGCGGCCGGTAGCGCGGATCAGGACGCCCGTCCTTCGCCCGCCGGATCGTGGCTGGAGGCGCTTTGTTGATTCTCCCGGCCTCCGGTGCTTGTGCCCGGGCCTTGCGTGGGTCCCTTGCCGCCGGGGTCGGCTCCGTGGCGCAGGATGGGAACGCGAGGAGCACCACGAGGGCGGATGCCGCCAGCTTCGCGGTGAACGGGCGGGGTAATGGGATCTTCCTCATCCTCGCCACTAGAAGCGAGAAACGCCCGGAAGAAAGCGAATTGCCGGGCTCATTGTCTCCCCCGTGATCGCAATGCGCCGGAACGGATGAATTCCTTCCGGGGAAGGGTGGCGGGGGGATCGGTTCGGGCGCGCCATCCCGTCACGGATTGCTCTTCGGAACAATCTGCCAGACCTCGGAGATCTGGTTGCGTTCCGGAATTCTCGAGCCGAAGCGGTCGGTCTGGCCGAGATAGACGGCCTGGACGCGCTGGCCGGGCTTCTTGGTCTCGTCGAGCAGGCGGGCGACGGCGGTGGCGCGGTCGGAGGAGAGCGTGCGGTTGTTGTCCACGTTGCCGGTTTCCGAGGCGTAGCCGACCACGAGCAACAGGGCGTTGTCCGGGGCATCGCCGGCGAAGGTGTTGATCCTGGCGACGTCTTCCGGCGGGACCTCGGACGAGCCGGTGGGGAAGTCGATCTTGTCGAGCACGTTGGAACTCAGCTTGGCGCCGAACTGGCTGTAGGCGGTGGCGATTTCGGAGTCGGACTTGTTTTCGAGCTCGCGCAGGCTGCGGAAGAGCTGGACGGCTTCCTTGAAAAGTTCGGCCTCGGTGCCGGCGAAGAGGGAGGCGCGGGAAAGCTGGGACTCCAGTTCGGCGACGCGGAGGGCGAGGGCGTCGCGCTCGGCGGTGACTTCCCGCAACAGGGCCTGCATTTCGGCGGGGCCTTCGCTGAGGCGGCGGACCTCGTCGCCGAGGGCGATGATCCGCTTGTTCGCGGCTTCGAGCTGGCTGCGGAGGGTCGAGGCGTCGGAGCCTTCGATCAACGCGCGGCTGAGGCGCTCTTCCGACTTGGCGAGCTGGTCACGGAGGACGCCCTGGAGCTTGAGGGCATCGGTGAGTTCCTGGGTCCGCTGGGCGAGTTCGGCGTCCTTGGTGGCGATCAGGTCCTTCACGCCCTTGGCCATGGCGACGAGGGTCGCAGCGTCTTCGGTGATGCGGGCGGCGACGGCCTCGGCGGACTGGGTGGTGTCGCCGTAAAGCGGGGAGAGGCCGAGTTTGGCACGGTCCTGGTTCAGGCTGCTCTTCATCAACTCGAGCTGGGCCTTGGCCTCGCGGATGGCCGGGTCTTCGGATTCGCTGCCGGCGGGCGGGGCCGCGGCACCGTCGGCCGGGCGGGACCTGATGGCGGTGGCGATGAGCACGCCGACCAGGGCGATCGCGATGAAGCCGAGGGCGAGGACGGAGGTCGGGAGGTTGACCGAGGACTTCGCGGAGTCCGGTGCCTCGTGGGCTTCGGGGTGGGCTTTGTCGGTCTCGGGGGTGGCGGGTTCCTCGTTCATCGGCGGGAGGTTGGCAATCGGCGGCGGTTTGTCGAATCCGGAAATCGGGGGGCGTGCAGGATGCAGCAGGCCGCTTGGAGGAGGGGGCGGGATGCGGGGGAGTTGTCCCGGGGGCTTCGGCGCGCTGGGGCGTGGCGACCCGCTCAGCGCGCGCAACTTGCAAAGTCGCGTTACTTCGCCCGGGGGACGTCAGGCGTGCGGGACCAGATCGAGCAGCTCGGCGGGCGAGACGATCATGTGCTCCGGGGCGTGGGCGTGCAGGGACTCCGGCGAATTGAAGCCCCAGGTCACGGCGGCCATCGGGACCTCGGCCTTCTTGGCCGCCTTGATGTCGCGGATCTCGTCGCCGACGTAGAGCATCTCGCCGGTGCGCAGCGAGAAGGTCTTGCGGATGGCGCGGAGGTGCTTGGCCTTGCCGGTGAGCTTGGAGGTCGAGGAGATGAAATCGAAGTGCTCCCGCAGGCCGTGGGCGCGGAGGAAGAGATCGACGTTCGGCTCGGAATTGGAAGTGAGCACGCCGAAGGAGCGGGCCCGCAAGCGCATCTGGGGCAGGATTTCGGCGATGCCGGGGATGGGCGAAAGGCGGGTGATGTTGCCGCGCATCAGGGCGGTGCCGCGGGACAGCAGGGACGGGACGCGGCGCTTCGGGATGTCGAGGTGATCGAGCAATTCCAGCAGCGAGAAATGGCGGAGTTTGGGAAGTTCCTCCGACGCGACCTCGCGCAACGAGTAGTCGGGCGCGAGGAGGTTGTAGATGCGGCGGCTTTCCTCCAGCGTGTCCGCGAGGGTGCCGTCGAAGTCGAAGATGATGGTGCTGTAGCGCATGGCCGGTCGGACCCACTGTGGGAGACGAGGGGGGCGGCTGGCAATGCCGGTCTTTCAGATGGAAACCAGCGGCAAATTGGGATCGATGTCGCCGTCGAGCGGGGAGGACCGGCCATCGAAGGCGCGCAGCAGGGCGGCGAAGGCGATCATCGCGGCGTTGTCGGTGCAGAGGCCGGGGGTGGCGGTGGCGAGGGTCAGGCCTTCGCGTTGGCAGGCGTTTTCGAAGGCGGCGCGCAGGGCCTGGTTCAGGCTGACGCCGCCGGAAAGCGCGATCGTCCGCCGGCCGGCGTGGCGGGCGGCGCGGAGGGTCTTGGCGACGAGGACGTCGATCACGGCTTGTTGGAACGAGGCACAGAGGTCGGCGAGTTCTCCGGGCAGCGGGGTGCCGTCCGCGGGGTTGCGTTCGGACAGGGTGTAGAGGACGGCGGTCTTGAGGCCGGAGAAGGAGAAGTCGAAGCCCGGTTCCTTCATCATCGAGCGGGGGAAGGCGAAGGCCTGCGGATTGCCGTCGATGGCAGCTTTTTCAATTTCCGGGCCGCCGGGGTAGGGCAGGCCGAGCATCTTTGCGACCTTGTCGAAGGCCTCTCCCGCAGCGTCGTCACAGGTGCTGCCGAGCTTGCGGTAGCGGCCGGGACCCGCGACGTCTAACAGAAGTGTGTGACCACCGGAAACGATCAGCGCGAGGTGCTCCGGGACGACGCCGCTGTCGACGAAAGGCGACAGCAGGTGGCCTTCGAGGTGGTTGACGGCGAGGAAGGGTTTGCCGGTCGCGGCGGCCATCGCCTTCGCCGCGGTGGCACCGATCAGCAACGACGAGGCAAGTCCGGGGCCGGAGGTGGCGGCGAAGGCGTCGATGTCTTGGATGGCGACGCCGGCGTGCTTCAGCGCCTGCTCGACCAGAGGGCGGAGGTGAAGGGAATGGTTGCGCGAGGCGATTTCCGGGACCACGCCGCCGTAGACGCGGTGGAGCTCGATCTGCGAGGAGATCTCCGAGGCGAGAATGCGCGCGGGCTGGCCGGGTTCGCCGGAGAGGAGCGCGACCGCGGTTTCGTCGCAGGAGGATTCGATGGCTAACAGGAGCATGTGGCGGGAAGTTCCAAGTGGGAGAAAGTGCGAAGTTCCAAGGGGAGAAAGTTCCAAGTGCCAAGAAAGGCAGCTGAGAAGAGATGATCTCTTTGGCACTTGGAACTTCTTACTTCGAACCCAAGAGAAAAGTGCGAAGTGCCAAGGAAGGCAGGGAGAATGGGCGATTTATTGGCACTTGGAACTTTCCTACTTGGCACTTCGAGCCGCTTCGAGGGCCGGGTCGGTCCAGCCTTCGAGTTGCTTCGCTTCCTCGGGGGTTAGAGCGGCTCGGCGGTAGGAGAGGGCGAGGCGTTCGCGGTCGGCGTCGGTGAAATCGACCTTCACGTCCGGCGTCACTCCGACCCGGTGCGGGGTCTTGCCGGAGGGCGTGTGGTAGGTGGCGATGGTCAGGCGCAGGGCGGTGCCGCCGCCCATCGGGATGATGTTCTGGACGGAGCCCTTGCCGTAGCTGGTCTCGCCGACGATGACCGCGCGCTTGAGGTCTTGCAGGGCGCCGGCGGTGAGTTCGGAGGCGGAAGCGGACATGCGGTCGATCAGCACGTTGATCGGGTATTCTCTCTTCCGGCGCTGGCGGTCGGCGGTCTTCAAGGGCTCGCCCTGCACCTCGCCGCCGCGGCCCTGGGTGGTGACGACGGCGGTGCCGGGCGGGACGAAGAAGCCGAGGATCTCGACGGTCTGCTGGAGGTCTCCGCCGGGATTGCCGCGGAGGTCGAGGATCAGGCGCTTCATGCCCTTGTCCTCGAGCTCATCGAGCGCGGCTTCCATTTCACGGGCGCAGGTTCCCATGAAGGAGGCGAGGCGGATGTAGCCGGTGGCGTTGTCTTCTAACAGGCGGGCATCGGTGACGGCGCGTTCCTCGATGGCGACATGGACCAGCTCGACGTCCAGCGGCTTGGGCTGGGTGAGCGACTTCACGGTGAGCTTGGTTTTCTGGCCGGGGGCCTTGCGCAGGGAGGAAAGCAGAATCTCGAGGGGCGGCGGCGGATTGCCATCGACGCTGAGCAGGGCGGAACCGGGGAGCAAGCCGGCGCGGGAGGCGGGCGTGGCGGGGGCGACGTTGGCGAGGTAGGGTCCGTCGTCGCGGACGCCGAGGGTCAGGCCGAGCGAGGGCAGGTAGGGATCGAGCTTCGGGTCGGCCTCCATCGCGCGGGCCATCTCGGGGTGGATGAAGCTGGAAAAGGGATCGAGGCTGGAAAGCATGCCTTCGAGCGCGTGGTTGACGAGGCGGTCGTAGGTGACCTTGTCGGCGTCGGGGTGGCGCTGGCGGACCTGTTCGAGGACTTTCACGAAGCGCTCGATCGCCGGGTAGGCGGCCTCGTCGGCATCCGGCGGAACGGCCGGATCGGCGAGGGCGAGGGCGGGGATCAGGGCCAGCAGGAAGGCGCGCATGGCGCGAGGCTAGCGGGGCAATCCGATCTTTGGAATCGGGAACTTGGGTGGCGTGGCGGGTTGAGGCGGGGGATCGCCATCCTGCGAACCGTTAGGCCGCAAAAGGATCGACCAGGCGCACGCCGGCCTTCTTGAAATCCGGGACGTTCCTCGTGGCGACGGTGAGATCGTGAATCAAGGCGCTGGCCGCGATCATGCTGTCCTTCAGGGGCATGGCTTGGCCTTTCGCCCGCAGCTTCGCCAGCAAGGCCGCCCAGCGCAGCGCGGTGGCGGCATCCCAAGACAGACAGACCATGCGCTCCACCCGCTGCCCGAACCAGGCGTCCAAGGCGGCGCGCCGCTTGCCGGCAGGAAGCATAAGGATCCCCAGGCGAATCTCACCCAGCACCACCGGATCCAGCACCAGGTCCGCCTCGTGCTTCCTGAGCCAGGCCACCACCGCGGGGTTCGGTAGCGGTTTGGTCGCTTCCGAGATCACGTTCACATCCACCAGATACTTCATCGGAAGTCCGGTTGGATGTCATCGGTCGTTTCGCCGGATGGTGTTTCCTGGAGAAAGCCCTTCACCGGGCAGGAAAGCAGCCAGTCGACCAATCCGTGGTTGGTTTCCTCCTCGACCCGCCGCAGCCGGTAGTCGCCCCGGTCCAGTCGCTCCACCTCGAAGGCCTGGCCGGCTTTCAGATCGTCCAGCTTCCGGATCTCCGCCGGCAGCACGACCTGTCCTTTCGACGAAATCACCGTTTTCATGAGAGGTAAGATAGCGTCTTACAAACTAAGGTCAAGTTCGCGGTCGGCCCACGGTGGGTCTACCGGCCTCCCTGCAGCTTCTCCACGGTGGAGCGCAGGATCTTGAGGTCCGCTTCCATCCGTTCCAACAGATCCTCGAGTTCGGTGTTCACGGGCTGGACCTCCGGCATGAGGGAGAGCTCCTGCATGGTGGAGACGATGATGCCGATGAAGAGGTTGAGGATGGTGAAGGTGGCGATGACGATGAAGGGGACGAAGAAGGCCCAGGCCCAGGGGTGGGTTTCCATGACGGGGCGGACGATGCCCATCGACCAGCTTTCGAGGGTCATCACCTGGAACAGGGTGTAGAGGCTCCTGCCGAGCGAGCCGAACCAGTCGGGATAGGTTTCCCCGAACAGCCGGGTGGCGAGCACGCCGGCGGTGTAGAAGAAAATGGCCGCCACCGCGACGACGCCGGCGAGGCCGGGGATGGAGTGGAGGAAGGCGGCGACGACCTTGCGCAGCGAGGGGACGACGGTCAGCAGGCGGAGGACGCGCAGCACGCGGAGCGAGCGCAGGACCGCCCAAGGACCGGCCCCGGGAACCAGCGCGACGCCGACGACGAGGAAGTCGAAGACATTCCAGCCGCTGCGCCAGAAGCGGCCGCGGTAGGCTTGCAGCTTGATCACGAGCTCCAGCAGGAAAATGGCGAGGCAGAGCTTGTCGAGCGCCAGCAGCAGGGTGCCCCAGCGGGCCATGATGGCGGGTGACGTTTCCAGGCCGAGGATGACCGCGTTGACGAGGATGACCGCGACGACGAAATGCTGCACCCGCGGGGAGTCGATCCACGCGGCAAGGCGGAGTCGGGCGGGGGAGACGCCGGGGGTCCGTGACAGTTCTTGAAGCTCTTTTTCGCCCATGGTCGTGTGGTTGGCAGCGCGACGGATAGACCGAAAAAGGGAATTGGGAATGAGGAAATTCGAGATTGGGGATCGGGTTGTGGCGCGGTTGTGAAGGCGACACTCCACCCCGCACCTCACCCCCCCGCCGAGATCGTCACGATTTCCACGCTCGCGCCGTCGCGGACTGCCGTGCTGGCGTAGTCGGCGGGGAAAACCGGTTCGCGGTCGAGTTCGACGACGACCGGCTTGTCGCCGAGGCCGAGGGCTTCGAGGAGGGTGGCGACGGTGAAAGACTCCGCGTCGAAGCTGCGGGAGCTGCCGTTGAGGGTGAGGGTCATGGGAGGAGAATCAAGGAGCGAGGATCGCTTCATCCCAGTCTTTCCAGACCGGGTCGAGCCGTTTCGATTTCAGCATCGTGGCGACTTCGGCGGGCGAGCGGGTGTCGTCGATCTTGAACTGCTCGGTTGCCTTTTCGCAGCCGGTGGATTCGGCCAGTTCGACGCGGCGGCCTTTGACGGTGAGGTGAAGGTCGTCGCTGCCGGCACCGGTGTAGCCGCCGGGCTCGGTGCGCGCGCCGGCCGACATGTGGGTGATGCAAAGCGGCGCCATCGCATCGCGCAAGGCGGCGGGCTCGCGGGTCGACAGCACGATCCCGACCTGCGGGAAGCAGGCGCGGAAGGCGCAGGCGAGTTGGACCAGGGCGCGGTCGGACAGGAAGAGGTCGGGGTCCGGCTGGTACTGGTAGTTCCCGGCGTAGGGCCGCATCCGCGGAAAAGCGACGGTGAACTGGGCTTTCCAGCAGTGCTTGTAGAGGTATTCGAGGTGGGCGGCCAGGGACAGCGCCTCGTGTTTCCAATCCGCCAGGCCGAACAGCGCGCCGATCCCGATGCGCCGGAAGCCGCCGGTGTAGGCGCGCTCCGGGCAGTCCAGCCGCCAGTCGAAGTTCTTCTTCGGGCCGGCGGTGTGGAGGCGGGTGTAAGTCTCGCGGTGGTAGGTTTCCTGGTACACCACCAGCCCCTCCGCGCCGTGGCGGACGATCTCGGCGTACTGGTCGTCCTCCATCGGCCCGACCTCGATGCCGATGGTCGGGAACATCCCCTTCAGCGCATCAATGCACTCCTGAAGGTACCCGTCTGAGACAAACTTCGGGTGCTCCCCGGCGACCAGCAGGACGTTGCGGAAACCGAGATCGTGGAGATGACGGCCTTCGCGGACGACCTGATCGACCGTCAGAGTGACGCGGAAGATCCCGTTGTCGCGGGAAAATCCGCAGTAGGAGCAGTTGTTGACGCACTCGTTGGAGACGTAGAGCGGCGCGAACAGGCGCATGGTGCGGCCGAAGTGGCGGCGGGTCAGCCGCTGGCTTTCGCGGGCCAGCGACTCCAGCTCGCGGTCGGTGGCGGGCGCGATCATCCGCTCGAAGCGGCGGAGCAACGGCGACTTGCGGTCGAGGGCGGTGGCGAAGTGTTCGGAGAAACTCACGGGCGGCGGGAGCATGGGGCCGCGGGGCGGGATCGTCAAAGCGGGATCCGCCGGGGCTTGCCAAGGCATCTTCCGGCGTCTTTTCTCTGTGCGCAATCCCGGACCCATGAGCGAGCGCATCGTCTGCAAACCCACCCCCTGGTTCCTTCTCCGTGCCGCGGCGATGCTGCTGATGTTCGGCGTGTTCGCCGTGTTGTTCTTCGTCGACGGCAAGTGGGGCTACCGGGAGAAGAACCTCTCCTACTACGTTTCAAAAGCCTTCGAGCAGGCGACCCAGGAGTTCAGGCTGAAGAAGGACGAGCTCTCGCCCGAGGAATGGCGCGCCTTTGCCGAAAAGCAGTCGATCGACTTCGTTCATCGGGAGGCGGAGGACGATGAAGGCGAGGTGGTGCCGGTGCCCGAGGGCACGACCGTCCCGATGCCCTGGCCGCCGGTGCTGCATGACCACGGAGCCATGAAAGCGTCGCTCGACCAGCAGCCGGGCAAGCTGTTCGACGACTACCGCTTGCAAGCGGGTATCAAGAAAGACGCCCCCGACAACGCCCTGCCGGCCCGCAAGATCACCGAGCAATGGGTGGTGTTCTGGGTCTGCCTGGTGCTGACCACCGGCGCGGTGGTCGTGCTGCTGCGCACGCTCGGCCGGAGCCTCGCGATCGACGCGGAAGGCTTCTACCCGGCCGGCGGCGGCAAAGTGCCCTTTGCCGATCTGGTCCGGCTGGACCTGCGGAAATGGGACACCAAGGGACTCGCCTTCGCCTATGCGAAATCCGCGTCCGGCGGAGAACGGAAGCTGCGGATCGACGGCCTGACCTACGGCGGATTCAAGAAAGAGGATGACGAACCGGCGGAGCAGCTCATGCGGCGGCTGCGGGAGAATTTCTCGGGCGAGGTGATCGAATACGTGACCGAGCCCGCGGAGCCCGGGGCCGGTGCGTCGGCGGGTGCCTGAGGACGCCGCGAAACAGGTCGCTTTTCGGGGTTGCCAAGCCCCGGTGGGGGCGGTAATCCCTCCCTCCAGCTTCAACCACCTAGCACACCAATGTCTGACAAGAGCATCGAAGACCGCGTTAAGGACATCATCGTCGACCAGCTCGGCGTCAACGCCGACCAGGTGACCCTGGAGGCCAAGTTCATCGAAGACCTCGGTGCCGACTCCCTTGACACCGTCGAGCTCGTCATGGCGTTCGAAGAGGAGTTCGAAATCGAAGTTCCCGACGAAGAAGCCGAAAAGCTCCAGTCCGTCGGCGACGTCGTCACCTACATCACGAGCCAGAGCTGATTTCCGCCGCTCGCGAGAGCATTTGAGAAAAGGGCGGACTCCGGGTGGGTCTGCCTTTTTTTTGCACTTTTGCCGGGGCGGTCGAGACTGCCCGCCCACCATGCATTCGCCTGACAACATCCAATACGCGATGGAGACCACCCGGGTCCTCCTCGAGCCGGACCGTCGCATCGACACCTTCGGCGACACCCGCTTCGAGTTCCAGCTCCTCAGCGAGCTGATGGACCGGACCGGCGAGGTGCGGGTGCGGACCGGCGAGGTGGAGGCCATGCGGCCGCGGATCCTGCGGCCGGACTCGATGCAGGAAATCGAGCTCGAAGGCTTTGGCGACAAGGCCCGCGAACGGATGGAGGCGATGATCGAAAAGCTCAAGGCCGAGGGCAAGGACATGGCCTTCCTGCGATACGGCTTCCGCTTCCGCAGCGGCCAGGTGAACGAGGAAATCATCCACGACACTATGGATGCGGTCCGCGAGCGGGTGCTCGAGGACGCCCGCCGCGCCGGGAATCCGGCACGGGCGGTCATCGAGGGCGTGGACGACGCCTGGGAGGTCTCCATTTTCAAGTTCGCCTTCGAAATGATCCGCCAATCGTGGCCGATCAACCGCTTCGACTTCCACCGGCGCGGCCTGCTCTGATAAAACCCCGCCGCGGATGCGACTCTGGACTTTGATCAAGCTGGTGGCGGGAGCGGTGGTCCTCGGGGTCACCGTCTTCACCGTGATGCTGGTCTGGCACGTCCAGCAGGAACCGCTGGGCGGGATTTTCTCGGAGCTGGTGCCGGTGCAGTTCGACCCCCAGCCGATCGTCAACCTGCCGCAGGCGGACGCCACGCTGCCGGAGATCGATCCCGGGGCGAAGGTCTTCGACAAGGCGCGCGACATGATCGCGATCGGCGACCTGGCCGGCGCCCGGGAGAAATTGCGGACGGTGGTCAGCGTGTATCCCCGCTCCAAGTCCGCGCCGGAAGCCCGCCGGATCGTCGGCGAGATGAACCTCGACGACCTCCTTTCCGCCTCCCGGATGGAGGGCAAGACGGTGCACGTGGTGCGTTCCGGCGAATCGTTCCTGGGCATCGCCGCCCAGCACAACACCACGCTCGACTGCATCATGCACCTCAACGGCCTGCTCGACCTCAAGGGCCTGCATCCCGGGGAGGAGCTGATCGTGATGTCGCTGGAACTGCGGGTGCAGATCGACCCCGCCCGCAAGGTGCTTTCGCTGTGGGAAGCCGGCGGCCGCTTCGTGAAGGAGTATCCGCTGCTTTCGATGGACCTCTCCGGCCTGAAGGGCGCGCTGCGGACGAAGATCGCCTCCAAGTCCGGCCTTGTCGGGACCCGCCGGGTGACGCCGGGGATGAAGGAATACCGGAACTCCGCGAAGATGTTCTCGCTGGAGAAGTCGTCGCTCCAGATCCGCGCCCTCGAGACCACGGGGGAAGCGGAGGACGGCGCCGACCTTTCGCCCGGCGCCGGCTTCCATCTCGCCGTCGAGGACATCGAGGAACTCGCCCTTCTCCTCCGCCCGGGGAATGAAGTGGAAATCCGCGCGCCGGGACCCTAGCTTGCCGCACGCCTCCGGGACACCCCACCTTTCCACGACACGACCCATGCAACTGCTGGAATTCGAAAAGCCGATCGCCGAGCTCGAACGCGAGCTCGAGAAACTCCGCGCCAAGTCCGCTTCACAGGGTATCGACATGTCGGGCGATATCGCCAGCATGGAGGCCAAGCTGGCGGAGACCCGCCAGATGACCTACGAAAACCTGACTCCTTGGCAACGCGTGCAGATCGCCCGTCATACCCAGCGGCCTTTCATGCTCGATTACATCGCCCATGCCTTCACGGATTTCTGCGAGCTGCACGGCGACCGGCGGATCGGCGACGACCACTCGATGCCCGGCGGCTTCGCCCGCATCGGCGGCCGGCGGGTGGTGGTGATCGGCCACCAGAAAGGCCGCGACACCAAGGAAAACCTCAAGCGCAACTTCGGCAGCGCCCACCCGGAAGGCTACCGCAAGGCGATGCGCCTGATGAAGCTCGCCGAGAAATTCGGCCTGCCGGTCATCACGCTGATCGACACCCCCGGCGCCTACCCGGGCATCGGCGCGGAAGAGCGGAACATCGCGGAAGCCATCGCCCACAACCTGCGCGAGATGATGCTGCTGAAAGTGCCGGTCATCGCGATCGTGCTCGGCGAAGGCGGCTCCGGCGGCGCGCTCGGGATCGGCGTGGCCGACCGGGTGCTGATGCTGGAAAACGCCTACTATTCGGTGATCAGCCCGGAAGGCTGCGCGGCCATCCTCTGGAAGCACCGCAAGCACGCGCCGGAAGCCGCGGAAGCGATGAAGCTGGCGGCCCCGGACCTCCTGAAGCTCGGCCTGGTCGACGGCGTCATCGCCGAGCCGACCGGCGGCGCGCACCACGACCACCTGGGGACCTCCGCGGCCTTGAAGGAGGCGATCCTTTCGAATCTGGACGAGCTCGGGAAGCTGAGCGTCGACGAGCTCCGCGACGCCCGCTACGCCAAGTTCCGGGCCTTTGGGGAGTGGGAGGGGAAGTGAAGGTGGCTGCGGAATGACTTCACGCCTAAAGCGGCTGTCGAAGGCGAGATGGGCTCAAATCTTCGTCTTGCTGTTCGTCGGCCTCTTCTGGAGGAGCATCTTGGCTGAAGCCGCCATTTTGAGTGATACTCTTCGCGGTAGCCTTTTGTCGATCGAGGGTGCGACGCGCCTGAAAACCGAGATGGTTTGGCGGGCGCGAAGAGTGCCCTCCGAGATCGGCTACGCGATGCGAGAGGAATGCTACGTATCGCTTCTGAGGGATTACGAAAACGGCTGCCCGGCCCCGCCCACGAAAAACGCGGCGGCGGCCTTCCGCAATGCTTTCGGCTGCTACGTGAACATGAATGTCGGCAGCACCTCGCAGTATGCTGAGGAGAAAGCCCGATACGCCCGTGCCTTTACCCGGGCATTCGGGCGTCCTCCGGCCGATGAGTGACGAACTCACAAAGCCTGACGGTCGGCCAGCGCCGCGCCGTGCTCGGCACGAAGTTCCGGTGCTCGGGGAGTGGCAGGAGGTGGGTGGAGGAGTGACCACGCCGGAAGATGCTTTCTGGAGATGATATGGGCATATCATCGTGCTTGCCGGATGACGCGGCGCAGCCGCTTTGGACTGCTGCGATGATTCGCCGCTATCCGGATGAAGGGTGGTGACCGCCGTTCTGGCCTGCGGAGGCGATCCGGGAAGGTCGCCTCGGGTCCACGGGAGCGGCTGTCATTTCCGGTGGATTCGAGAGCTGCGAATCATCGCAGCAGTCCGAGGGCCTCCGGCGGTCATGGGGACGGCCGCCTAGTAGTACTACATCCCCGCGGCCCAGAGGGCGGCGTGGATTTTGAAGTCGATGAGGTAGCCGTCGGCTTCCTTCGACTTGAGCCAGGCGCGGAGCTCGTGGCGCGGGACGAGGTGGACCTGGATGTCCTCGTGCTCGGTGCCGCCGCCGGCGCTTTCCTTCACGAGGCCGGTGGCTTGGAAGAGGTGGGTGATTTCCGGGGTCATCCCGGCGGAGGTGGGGGAGGCGAGCAGCAGTTCGATCTTCCCGGCGCGGTAGCCGGTCTCCTCCAGCAGCTCGCGGGCGGCGGTGGAGGACAGGGCTTCGCCGCGGAATTCCTCCTCGTCGCCGACCAGTCCGGCGGGGATTTCGATGACCTTTTGCTGCACGGGAACGCGGAATTGCTCGATCAGCACGACCTCGTCGTCCGGGGTGAGCGCGAGGATCCCGACGCAGGCGTCGGCGTTGGGGCGCTTGACGAAATCCCAGCGGCCGATGCGGTAAAGGCCCAGCCAGCGGGTTTCGAAGAGGGTCTCGGGTTCCGTCATTGGTTGAAGAAAGGTTGGCGCGGGGGCGTATTGAGGGCACTTTCCGCCCGTCACGATGTCGCGCCACGATTTCCAGATTCCGGTCACCTTCAAGCACCGCGTTTGTTTTACCCGCGATGCCTTCGGTCCGGGCAACCCGCTGCTCGGCGAAATCCTCGCCGAAGGGGAGGGCCGGCGGGTGCTGGTGGCGGTCGAGGAAAGCGTGGCGAAGGCCTGGCCGGAGCTGACCCGGCAGATCGAGACCTACTTCGCGGACCTCGGCTTCGACTGGCGCGGCATCCAGGTGCTGCCGGGCGGCGAGGCGGTGAAGCGCGACGACGCGCTGGTGCGGCGGATCTGGGAGACGATCGACCGCCAGCACATCGACCGCCATTCCTACCTGCTGGTCATCGGCGGCGGTGCCTTTCTCGATGCCGTGGGCTACGCCGCGGCGACCGCGCATCGCGGGGTGCGGCTGGTGCGCTTCCCGACCACCACGCTGTCGCAGGACGACAGCGGGGTCGGCGTGAAGTGCGCGATCAACGGCTTCGGCAAGAAGAACTGGATCGGCGCCTTCGCGGTGCCTTTCGCGGTGATCAATGATTTCGCCTTCCTCCACAGCCAGGACGAGGAGACCCGCCGGGCGGGCTTGATCGAGGCGGTGAAGGTGTCGCTGGTGAAGGACGGCGCGTTTTTCGAGTGGATCGAGAAGCATGTCGACGAGCTCGCGGCGTTGGTGCCGGACGCCTTGGAGACCTGCGTCGAGCAATCCGCGCTGCTCCACGCCCGGCACATCGCTCAGGGCGGTGATCCTTTCGAGACCGGCAGCAGCCGGCCGCTGGACTTCGGCCACTGGGCGGCGCACAAGCTGGAACAGCTCAGCGGATTCGCCTTGAGCCATGCCCACGCGGTGGCGATCGGTGTGGCGCTGGATACCTTCTACTCCGCGCGCTGCGGCCTGCTGCGGGAGTGCGTGGCGGAGCGGGTGATCGATGTGATTTCAGGTCTCAAGCTGCCGCTCTGGCACGAGGCTCTGGACCTGCGCGATGCCGATGGGCGGCGGCGGGTCCACGAGGGGCTCGAGGAGTTCCGCGAGCACCTGGGCGGCGAGTTGACCGTGCTGCTGCTGCGCGAGGCGGGAACCGGGCAGGATGTCCACGCGTTGGACGAGGGGCTGGCCGATGCGTGCCTGGATCTGTTGCGGGAACGGCAGGCGCTGTTAGATGCGGCGCGGCCGGTGCCGAAGGCGTAGGTTCAGTCGCCGTCCGGTTTTGAGAGGTCCTTCAGCGGGCTGGGCGGATAAATGAAATTCTCCGGCGGGTCGGGCTTGGCCGGGTCGAAGGGTTTCACTTCAGGCCGAAGGTTTTTCGCGAGCTCGGGGACTTTCGTGCGGATGCCTTCCACCACGCACTTCGCCAGTTGGTAGCTGCCGTAATTGTTGTGATGGGTGCCGTCCTGGAAGGCCGTCATCAGCCGGTCGCCGAGCGCCTGATAGAAGACGCGGCTCATCGCGTGGAGGCCGATCAAGGGGACTTCGAGCTCCGCCGCGACCGAGCGGACGGCATCCGGGTAGCCGCCGAGGGTGTCTTTCTTCACTCCACTGGAGCGCTCCACGGAAGTGACCAGCACCGGTTGCCCGCCGAGCTTGCGGACTTCCTTCACGATGCCGACGAGATCCGCGCGGTAGGTTTCCAGTGCGCCGGGCCGCTGGTCCTTCATGTCGTTGTGGCCGAACTGCACGAGGACGTGGTCGCCGGGCTTCAGCGAGCGATAGACTTTCTCAATGCGGCGGGCGGAAAGGGAACTGCGGATCGACTCGCCGGACTCCGCGAGATTGGCGACGGCGGTGTTCGGACCGAAGAAACAGGGCAGCATCTGGCCCCAGGAATTCCAGGGTTCGTAGGGTTGGTCGGTGACGGTCGAGTCGCCTAACAGGTGGACGGTGGTCGCGGCGTCGGTGCGGCGGATTTCCAGCTTGTCGATGCAGGGCCGGGGGCCGTTGAACTCCAGGGTGAGCTTGTCGTCCCAGTGGAGATAGGGCTTTTCGCGGTCCTTCAGGCGGACGGCGCCGCCGCCGGGGATGGCGGGCTGGCGGACGTGGACGGTGAAGCGGCGGATGACGGGCTTGTCGGCCGGGGCTTTGACGGACTCCAGCATCAGTTGCCGCGACTCGGCTTTCACGGTGGTGTCGGAGGCCGCGGCGGGATCGCCGAGGGTCAGGGCGACCTCGTAGTTGCCCTCGGGCGCGGTGACGGAGAAGTAGAATCCGCCGCTGCCGGTCACGTGGCCGGGGCCGTCGACGGGTTTCCCCGCGAGGTCGAAGCCGTGGCCTTTCGCGGGATCGAAGCGGTCGCCCGCCCTGACCGCGACATGGCCGGGCGCGGGCTCGCCGCTGCCGAAGTCGAACTTCCACTCGGTCTCCGCGGCTGACGGCAGGACGGAAAAGATCGAGGCGCAGGAAAGGAGCGGAGCAAAGCGCATGGCGGGAGGGTGTGGACACCGCGGCGATCTGTCCTGTCACCCGAACGGGGCAGTGGGTTGTCGCGGGCTGCGGGATAGACTAACAGGATGAGCATGTTTGGAAACATCGGTCAGCGGGGCGTGCTCGGATTTCTTGCGAGCATGGTGGTGGGCGTCGCCGCCGCGCAGGACGCGCGGCCGGTGGTGGACGACACGTCGCTGCCGCCGGATCCGGCCGTGGCGGAATCGCTGCCGACGCTGTGGATCGCGGGCGACTCGACGGTGCGCAACGCCGGGGAGCAGCGGGGCTGGGGGCAGGATGTCGGCGCTTTTCTCGATCCGAAGAAGATCCAGATCCAGAACCGGGCGATCGGGGGGCGATCGTCGCGGACCTTTTTCACCGAAGGCCGCTGGGACACGATGCTCGGCGAGATGAAGCAGGGCGATCTGGTCCTGATCCAGTTCGGTCACAACGACGTGGGCCCGCTCGACGAGCGCGGGAAGTTCCGGGGATCGGTGAAGGGCATCGGCGACGAGACCGAGGACGTGAAGAAGCCCGATGGCAGCGTGGAGACGGTGCGGAGCTTCGGCTGGTATCTGAAGTACTACGCCCGTAGTGCGAAGACCAAGGGCGCGACGGTGGTGCTGTGCTCGCCGGTGCCGCACAAGAAGTTTGAGGGTGATTGGAAAGAATGGCGGCCTTGGGTGAAGGCCTGCGCCGAGGCGGAGGGCGTGCTTTACCTGGACCTCGCGGGGATCATCGCCGGGCGCTATGCGGCGATGACGCCGGCGGAGGTGGAAGCCTTCTTCGCCGACAAGGGAACGCATACCAACGCGGCGGGCTCGATGTTCAACGCGAAGGCGGTGGTCGACGGGATGCAGGAGTTGCCGGGGAATCCTCTGGCGGGGTTTCTCAAGTAGTTGCGGCGGGTCCGGGAGGATCAGCGGGCGTTGGTCAGCCAGCGCGCCTTGTAGAGGGTTTCGCCTTTGAAGCTCAGCTTTGCGGCGGGGTGGAGGAGTTCGAGTTGCTCCGTCCACCAGTTTTTGCCGGACGCCTGGACCACCGCGAGGCGGCCGGTGACGGGATGGAAGTCGGCGGACTTAACCTTGGCGCGGTCCTTGAGATCGGGATCGGGGCGGAAGACGGCGTCGTCGCGATGAAAGCGCCAAACGCTGGCATGGGTCGAAAGCATGAGGTCGGGTGAGCCCGGCACGGCGCGGAGATCGTGGCCGTCCTCGTCGGGGAGTTTGTGGCGGGCCTTTACGACGAGCTTGTCATTGGAGATGTCGCAGGCGAGCAGTTCGCCGAAGCCGAGGGCCCACAGGCATTTCCGGGCCTCGTCCCAGACCAGGCCGTGGGCGGAGGGCAGGGGGAGTTCGGCGATGCTCTTCTCGGTGATATTCTCGTCGAAGAGCAGGACCTTGTTGCCGTGCGCGTTGACGGACGAGGCCACGGCGATTTTCCCGCCGGGCAAGGCCTCGATCGAGTGGGCGTTCGGTACGCGGGCCCACCACAGGGCCTTGCCGGAGGGGAGTTCCAGCAGGGCGCAGCCGCCGCCGGACGAGGTGACGAGCAATCGCTTGCCGCCATCGATGGGCTTGCATTCGTCGGTGGTGTTGAAGGCTTTCTGCAGGTCGGCGGGGATCTCCGGGCGATCCTTGGCGCGCCACGACCAGAGCTTGGCGGGCGGGTTCGCGGCGGGGTCGATCTGGAAGACCTCGTCGCCGCCGCAGACCAGCAGGAGGTCGCCGGCGAGGGCGGAGTAGGCGAGGAGCAGCGAGGTGAGGAGAGGTCGGAACATCGGATGGGGATACGTCGTGAGAGGATGGAGGCTTGTCCTGAAAAGCACTATGGGAACAACGAAAGGGACGAAATAGACGAAAGGTATCAGAGCCATGCGATGGATGTTGGCCTTGGCGATGATGGTGTTTCCTTTGGCGGCTCAGGAAAGCGGCGCAAAGATCGTGGAGGCGGCTCGCAAGCAGGTCGGCGTGACGATTTCCTACGATCCCGAGTATGTGGCGCTGAAGTATCCGGGAGGTGATTTGCCGCGTGAAAAAGGAGTCTGCACCGACGTGGTGATCCGGGCTTTGCGCGACGGGCTTGGGCAGGATCTCCAAAAGCTGGTGCACGAGGACATGAAGGCGGACTTCGGGGCTTATCCGAAGAACTGGGGCCTGTCGCGGCCGGACAAGAACATCGACCACCGGCGGGTGCCGAACTTGCGGGCCTACTTCAAACGCAAGATCACGGTGCTGCCCGTCAAGAATGTCGCCGGCCGCTTTCAGCCCGGCGACCTGGTCACCTGCACGGTGCCGCCGCATCTGCCGCACATCATGATCGTCAGCGACAAGAAGTCGGCGGAAGGCGTGCCGCTGGTGATCCACAACATCGGCCGCGGGGCGCAGGAGGAAGACGTGCTGTTCACCTATCCGCTGACCGGACATTACCGGTGGAAGTGAGGGGGGTAGCGGAACGACTGCGTCGTTCCGATGGGGGCGGCCTGAAATGAGATTCATTCCGAAAATGATCTTGCGGCACGCACCCCGCCGGAAGGTCGCAGACCTTCCGCTACGGGACATTACCGGTGGAAGTGACGGTCCGGACCGGTTAGATTGCGGATCGTGTTCATCGTCACCCACACCCTGCTGCCGGTCTGCCTCGCGCTGGGCGTGGAAAATGCCTCGCTGGCCACCGGGCGGGGGCACGTTTTCCCGCGCTGGGGGCTGGCGGCGATCGGCTTCTTCGGCGCTTTGCCGGACTTGTGCTCGCCGCATCTCTCGCTGGAGGCGCGCTATTCCAGTGGGTCGCACACGCTGTTGTTCCTCGGGGTGCTGCTGCCGCTGTGCGCGATGATCGCGGTGTTCTTCGAGAAGGAGGGTCGCTGGAAACTGGCGATCGCCTGCTGGCTGGCGGCGGCGCTGCACCTCGCGGCCGACGCGGTGGCGGGCGGGATCCCGTGGTTGCGGCCGTGGCGGACGGATATTCTGGGTGGCTCTCTCGTGCCGCCGGGTCACTGGCTTTGGTACGACTTTGTTTTCCTCGTGTTGACCGGGATCGGCCTGCGCTTGCGGCCTTTTTCCGAAGCCAGGGGCATGAGGTCCTGAGGCACCCCGAGGATGCGCCCGAACCAGCGGCCGATGCTCTTTTCCACGGCGGCGGGCATCGCCTTCGACCGCCAGCCGGCGGCCAGCAAGGCGGCGAGCTTCTTCTCCTCGCGGCCGGCCAGGCCGGTGAAGGAAACGCCTTGCTCGCCCCGCAGCCAGCGGGCGAAGGGCGTGTCCTTGGTCGCTGCGGCCTCGCCGAAGTGGCGGACCAGGTGGTCGCGCGGGATGATCAGGATTTCGCCCTCGTGATGCCCCGGCAGGCGGGTCCATTTCCAATCCTCGCCTTCCTGTCCGCCGAAGCCGCCGAAGAGGCCGGGCTTGAGGAAAATCCGGTGATCCTTGCCCCAGACGACGCCTTCGCCGGAGACGTTGATCCACAGCCAGAGTTCGTCGTGAAGGCGGTGCTGCCAGCGGCGGGGGGCGCCCCGCAGGTCGCCGCGGAGCCGCCACGCCTCGAATCCTTCGTTCTGCCACCAGCATTCAAACATCCGCCACTGTTATTGCGATAATGTCGCAACAGCAAGGCGTCCTTTGTGGAAAACCGGCCGGATTTTCCTATCGATGTAAGTCACTCCTCCACCGCCACGAACTTCCCCTTGAGGTAGCGGCAGCGGAAGGGCGGCGCGGATTTCATCGGGTCCCAGCCGTTGGCGCGGCCGTAGTCGATGGCGATCGGCGGCATCTCGTGGTTCACCACGCGCGGGACGTCGGCGATCATGAACTGCCCGGCGGCGGAGGCGCTCATTTCGATCCACAGCTCGTTCTTGCCGCCGCGGTTTCGGACGATCCAGCGGTAGTGGGTGTCGCGGTGGTTGATCGCCTTGAGGCCTTTGGTCGGGAAAAGCATGGGGGGAGTGTGGGGCAGCCAAAGGGGGCGGTCGATCCCGGAAAATATGGCAAAATCAAACGGCCCGTCCCAGGGAATCGGGAGCGGGCCGCTTGGAAAGGGGAGCGTTGGATGGTTCAGTTCGACGCCTTGGGCAGGATGCCGTCGTTCTCCATGTTCTGGATCAGATTGCGATACATGTTGCCCTGAACTTTCGGGATGACCTGGGTCGGGAATGCGAAGGGAGTGGCGACGATCATCGGCAGCCAGAAGACGGTGGTGACGCCGTCCTCCAGGACATACTGGCGTGACTTGCCGGAGGAAGTGCGGGCGGTGGCGGTCAGCTTGTAGTTGTCGTTGGCGAAGCCGGGAATGGTGAAGAACGAAAAGCCGGTGATGAAGCCGGAGATCGCGGCGGCGGCGGCGTTGCCGTGGTTGAGCATGTCGACATCGACGTGGACCGCGCCGCCCTTGCCCTCGCGGACGGAGCTGAAGCGACCGCTTTCCTCCAGGGCGGCCACCAGCGGCTGTTGGAGCTTCTGGACCTGCGGGGCGGCGAAATCCGTGCGGCTGCCGGTGAGATTGTGGCCGGCCTTCATCGTGTAGGTGACGGGCACCTTCTTGACGTTGGCCGGAGCTTGAGCGGCGACCTTGGGCAGGCGGTTGTTCGGGAAGGTGGCGCAGCTGGTGGCTAACAGGCTGAAGCCGGCGAGGACCGATAAAGAGCGGAGGTTCATCATGGGATGGTTCAAGGAGATACGCCGCCGCGGGCCGAGTCAATCCGAGTTGTGTGGCGGAACCGACCGGCGGTTAGATCGCGGCCAGCACCTCGCCGAAGACCGACACGGTGTCATCCAGATCCGCCTCGGTGTGGGCGAGGCTGAGGAAGCCGGTTTCGTAGGGGCTGGGGGCGATGTAGATGCCCTTGTCGAGGCAGCCCCAGAAGAACTTTTTGAACAACTCCAGGTCCTGCTTCATCACGTCGTCCACGTTCACGATCTCGCGGTCGGTGAAGTAGAGGCAGAACATCGAGCCGGTGCGGTTGAAGCGGTAGGGGATGCCCTTGGCCTGCATCACGGTGTGGACGCCGGCTTCGAAGTGGGCGCCGAGTTGTTCGAGGCGGTCGTAGCCGTTCGGCATGCCTTCGGTGCCAGCGAGCTGCTTGAGCTGGGCCAGACCGGCGGCCATGGCGAGCGGGTTGCCGGACAGCGTTCCGGCTTGATAGACGGGACCGATCGGGGCGACCATGTCCATCACGTCGGCACGGCCGCCGAAGGCTCCGACCGGCAGCCCGCCGCCGATGACCTTGCCGAAGCAGCTCAGGTCGGGGGTTAGATTTTCGATCCCCTGCACGCCGGCCTTGCCGAGGCGGAAGCCGGTCATGACCTCGTCGAAGATGAGCAATGCGCCGTGCTTCTTCGTGATCGAAACGAGCAGGTCGAGGTAGCCCGGTTTCGGGAAGACGAGGCCGGCGTTGGCGGGGTAGGACTCGACGATGATCGCGGCGATCTCCTCCCCGCGGGCGGCGAAGAGGGCTTCGAGCGCTTCCGGGTGGTTGTAGGGCAGGACGATGGTCTTTTCCGCGAAGGCCTTCGGCACGCCGGCGGAATCGGGCTCGCCGTGGGTCAGCGCACCGGAGCCGGCGGCGACCAGGAGCGAATCACTATGACCGTGGTAACAGCCGTCGAACTTCACGATGAAGTCGCGCTTGGTGAAGCCGCGGGCGAGGCGGATGGCCGACATGGTGGCCTCGGTGCCGGAGGAGGTCATGCGGACCTTTTCCACCGAGGGCACCCAATGGCAGATTGTCTGCGCCATCTTGACCTCGTAGGGATTCGGGATGCCGAAGGAGATGCCGTCCTTGGCCACCTCGTGGATGGTGCTGGTGATGACCGTCGGCGCGTGGCCGAGGATATTCGGGCCCCAGGAGCCGATGTAGTCGATGTAGGTCTTGCCGTCGACGTCCTCGATCCGGCTGCCCTTGGCGCGGCGGACGAAGAAGGGTTCGCCGCCGACATTGCGGAAGGCGCGGACGGGGGAGTTCACACCGCCGGGGATGACTTCCTTGGCGGCGGCGAAGAGTTTCTGGGAAAGCGGACCGGTCACGCGGGGAGGATGGACGCTGTGGCGCGGGGGGCCAACCCCGAATTGGCGCGACTCTCCGGCTTCGGGGAGGTTGGTTGCTTGTAACCCGGCGCGAGCCGTGCCCGTACCCCTGCCCGGATCCTCATGAAACTTCGCATTCTCCTGATGGCCCTGCCTTTGGTGCTTCTTCCGTCCGTCCGGTCCCAGACGGCGGCGGAGAAGATCGGCGTGTCATTCAAGCGCCTCGACCGTGATGGTGACGGCAAGGTGACCCGGCAGGAATCCGGCAATGCGAGGTGGTTCGACCATGGCGACGAGAATAAGGACGGCCAGCTCACGCTCGACGAGGCGGTGCGGCGCTTGTCGGCGCTGGTGCAGAAGCACGGGACTGCCGAGCCCGAGCCCGACGTGGAGCCGCCCGATGAGTCGCTGAAAGAGCAGCCGCAGGTGCTGAAGGCGGCCGATCACGGCGTCGGCCGTCGGGTGCCGGAGATCGCGTTGAAGGACCTCGCGGGACAGCCGGTGAAGCCGGTCGCGGGGAGCAAGGCGACGGTGGTCGTGTGCTTCGGCGCGTCGTGCCCGATCAGCCGGAAATTCGGCCCGGAGATGGCGCGGCTGGAGAAGGAGTATGGCGGCAAGAAGGTCGGCTTTGTGTTCCTGAGTCCGCTGGATGGCGTGGAGACCGGGGATCTGCGGGAGTTTGCGGCGACCCACGGCTTGAAATCGCCGGTCGTCGCCGGGGCGAAAGGCGGTCTAACAGGCGCGCTGCGGCCGACGACCACGACGGAAGTGTTCGTGCTCGATGCCGCGCGGACCCTCGTTTTCCGCGGGGCGCTGAACGACCAGTACGGGCTCGGCTACAGCAAGCCGTCGCCGACCGGGAACTACCTTCGCGACGCGCTCGACGCGGTGCTGCGCGGGGAGCGCCCGCCGGTCGAGGCGACCACGGCTCCGGGCTGCGCGCTGGATTTGGAACAGCCGCTGCCGGCCACCGCGGCGACCCCGACGTATCATCGCGAGATCAGCCGGATCGTGCAGGCCCATTGCGTCGAGTGCCATCGCGAGGGCGGGCTCGGGCCGTTTTCGTTGGAAAGCCTGGAGGACCTTGAGGAACACGCCGGGATGATCCGCAAGCAGGTCGAGCGCGGGGCGATGCCGCCGTGGTTCGCCGCGCCGGGAACGCATGGAATTTTCTCCAACGACCGCTCGCTGCCGGAGGCCGACAAGTCCGCGCTGCTGACCTGGCTGAAGTCCGGCCGCCCGCCCGGCGATCCGGCCGAGGCACCCCTGCCGCGGAAATTTCCGGAAGGCTGGTCGGTCGGGACGCCCGACGTGGTGTTCCAGATCCCGGAACCGGTCGCGATCCAGGCGGAAGGCACGATGCGCTATCAGAACCGGGTGGTGGAAACCTCCCTAACAGAAGAGCGCTGGGTGCAGGGCTACGAGATCCTGCCGACCGCGCCGGAGGTGGTGCACCACGTGATCGTGAAGGTCCACGCGAAGGGCTCCGCGATCCGCCAGCGTGGCGAGGGCGAGGAGGGATTCTTCGCCGCCTACGTGCCGGGAAACAGCCACCGGATGCTGCCGCCGGGCTTTGCCAAACGGTTGCCGGCGGGGTCGCGGCTCAGCTTCCAGATCCACTACACGCCGAACGGCAAGGCGACGACCGACCAGGTGAGGATCGGGCTGATCTTCGCGAAAGAGCCGCCGCGCCACGAGGTCCACGTCGCGGCGGTCGCGCAGCCGCGGCTGAACATCCCGCCGGGCGAGGCGAACCACGTCGAGACCAAGCGCCAGGTCATCCCGGTGAACATGAACCTCACCGCCTTCATGGCCCACATGCACGTCCGGGGAAAGAGCTTCAAGTACGAGCTGACCACGCCCGATGGCAGGACCGAGACGCTGCTCGACATCCCGCGCTACGATTTCAACTGGCAGCTCCAGTACGACTACGCGCAGCCGAAGTTCATCCCGCGCGGCAGCACGATGACCATCACGGCGGTCTTCGACAACAGCAGCGGCAACCCCGCGAACCCGGACCCTTCCAAAACCGTCCGCTGGGGCGACCAGACCTACGACGAGATGATGATCGGTTACGTCGAGCACTACCGGCCGCTGCGGTGAATCGGTGGGACGCTTTTGTGGCGCCTGTCCCAACGCGACTTCGTCTCAAAGCCCGGGGTTGCACCGACGGAGGAGGCGCTACCCTGGGGAAATCTTCAGTCCTTCATCCCCTCCGGGTCTAGCAGGCTCGTCAAACGTTGCCGGGAGGCTGACAGTCCCTTGTAGTCCAGAACGGCGTCCGGCATCGTCTCTAACAGGCGCTTGAGGGTCCCGGCGAATTCCGGGGTGGCGGAGGCTTCTTCTTCCAGCGTGCGGCTGTGGATGCGGATGCCGAAGAGAATGGCACCGCTTTCCGGCAAGCGGACCAGGGCCTGGTGCTCGACCCGGAACCAGGTGCTGACAAGGGTCGCGGTGGCATCGAGGCGCGGCCGGCGCATCACGGGATGGCAATTCCGTTCCGGCGTCGCGGCGAGTCCCCAGTTCCAGCGCTCCCAGACGTCCCCGGGCTTCAGGCGTTCGAGGAAGGTGCGGATCTTCGCGCCGATTTCCGCATTGAGTCCCGGCACCGGCGCGTGGACGAGGTCGATGGGCTGTCCGAGCTTTTCCGGCAGGCTCCAGAAGGAGGGAAAGCAGACGCAGCCGGCCCGGACCCGGAGGGCATTGTCGAGGAGCACGAAGTCCGGCTCCCAGGCGCTGCCGAGCCGGGCGGCGGAGCTTTCATCATCCGCCATGACACCCACCGACCGCGCGAAGTCCGCCGCTTCGCGGAGCAGCGGTGCGGCGTCGTCCGAAGCCACGGCATAGTTCGCCGGATCCGCAGCGAGCAAGGCCCGCCTTTCCTCTAACAAGCCAGCCGGTCCGCGGTTCCGGAAGTAGTCCGGCGAGCCGCGGCGCAGCCCCATGTCGAAGCGGAAGTCGCCGGGCTTGAGGAAGTGGGAGGGCATGCGGGGAGCTTGGAAGCGAGCAGCGGGGAGACGCGAGCAGGGAGACGCGAGCGGGGAGAGCGCTTTTAAGGCTTGGAGATCAGCTCAAGCACCTCTTGCTCGCGTCTCGCGTCTCTCTGCTCGCGTCTCGCCTCTCTCCGCTCTTCAAGGAGCCGGGACGGTCACGACCTTGTCGGCGGTGGGGAAGTCGGCGGGGACTTCGGCGGTGCGCTCGACCTTGCCGTCGACCGACCACTCGGTGCCGCGCTGGATCAGCTCGTAGAATCCGCGGCAGCGCATCGCTTCGACATCGTGGCCCATCGGGGTGTGGAAGATCCGGCCCTTGCCGTAGGTGATGGTGAGCAGCATCGGCTCGTGGCGCTTGGTCTGCGGCGACAGCGCGGTGGCCTGGACTTCGGTGTGCTGGGCGGGGCCGCAGAGTTTGCAGTAGAGCTCGTCCTTGGCGTGGAGCCACTTGGCGGGCAGGCCTTTGGTGATCGGGTGTTCGGTATCGATGTGCTCGACCAGGAAGGGTTCGCGCGGGCCGTGGCTGCCGGCGCCGCCGGTGCTGGTGGTATCGCGGACGATCTTGCCGTCCACCGCGTGGAGCCAGGCGCCGTCCTTGCCGAGCTTGCGCCCGCCCCAGCCGCCGACGCCGATCATCTTGTTATACTCTTCCCACTGGCCGAAGGAATTGTTCGCGGCGTGGACACAGACGAAGCCGCCGCCGCCTTCGACGTATTTCACGAAGTCCTGCTGCACCGGCTCCGGCCACATCTGGCCGTTGTAGTTGCTGAGCACCGCATCGTAGGCGGCGAAGTCCGGCTTCCACGCCGCCCAATCCTCGGGCTTGGCCTTGTCCGGCGGCGAGGTGCTGACGGCCACGGTGAAGACTCCGCTCGACTCGAGCGCTTCCTTCAGGACCGGCGTGGTGGATTTCCAGTCGTGGTTGTTCTGGCCGTCGAGGATCAGGACCTTGAGCTTGGCCTCCTGCGCGAAGGAGAGGAGGGGGAGCAGGGCGAGCGAGGCGAAGAGCGTGGATTTCATAGAGGACGCGTTGGATGCGTCCCATGGAACGCGCGGTTTGGCGCGGTCTTTCAGGCCTCCGTGGCCACCGGCTCACGGATTGAGGAAGCTGCCGATGGTCTCCCGGGCGTGCCGCAGGTTCTCGTCCGCACCGATCTTGTCATCCTTCTCCAGCTTTCCGGCGTGGTCGAAGTGGATCATGAAGAGCTGCTGGCCGTCGTAGGTGTTCTTCATCGAGAAGCGGTCCTTTTCCTTGAGGATGGTGGCCCAGGTGTCGCGGACGTTCTTCCAATACGGGTGCGTCTTGGCCCAGTAGGCATCGAAGGCCCGCGCGAGGGCGGGCGCGGTGATCTCCTCGTAGCGGTCGACGCCGATCTCCTTGCCGCGGCAGGTGCGGGTGCCATCGGGGTCCACCTGCATCTTGCGGTTGCTCTGCACGTGGACCCAGCCGTTCGGCGTGATGCTGATCTCGTGGATGCCTTCGAGCACGTTGTAGTCCTTGCGGATGGAGTGCTCGCGGCGGGGCAGGGGACGCGGGCAGTCGTCGCTGCGCCAGGTGGAGAGCCCGCCATCGTGGGTCCAGGTGCCGGCGACCTCGTAGCGCGGCGAGTCGTCGACCTGGAAGACCGACTGGGTCCAGCGGCCGGCGGGACTCGGGGTCGGCAGTTTTTTCCAAGTCAGGTCGCCTTGATAGACCTGCATTTCGGGATCCTGCCAGGTCCAGTCCTGCCGCCAGTGCTTCATGACATGCGGGCCCTCGGTCTCGCCCTTGTCGTTCTTGAAATACATCACGAGCGAGTGCTGGAGGCTGACGAAGTCGGCGCGGTCCTCGAGCACGGTGACGTTTTCGGTGCCCCAGGAGAAGTAGGGCCGGGTTGGTTTGAAGTCCTCCGCGAGGCCGAGGGTCTCGGTGAAATCGAAGCTGACGCGGTAGTTTCCGGCCATCGCGAGGATGGCGCGGCGGTCCTTTTCGGCCTTCGCGAGACCCGGCTCCTGGAGGCGCTGCCAGGCGGGCTTCGCTCCCTTCAGCAGGGTCACCTCGGATCCCTGGGTGGTGCCGCCGCGGGGTTTCATTTCCTGCCAGTCCATGAAGGGCCACGCGAAGACATGGCCGGCGGCGGCTTCAGGCTTGGCCTCTTGGGCGGCGGAGGTTTGAAGGCCGGCGCAGGCCGCCAGCCAGAGGAGATAGGCGGGTCGTTTCATGGGATGTCGGGCACGCTAGCAGGCTTCCCGTGCCGGACAACTTGGATTGAGGCGGGGTGGAGGAAGGAATTGCCACCCCGGCCGCGGCGGAGCTAGCCTGATCCCATGGCGGGCCGGTGGATGGGCAGTCGGAACATGATCCTGGCGATGGTCGCGGTGGCGGTCGCGGCAGGGCTTTGGGGGCTCACCGGGCCGGGTGGAAAGGGCGACGGGAACGAGGGTGCCGAAGCGGAGCCGGCAGCGGACCGGGCGTCGCCGACCTCACCGGGTGGGCGGATTTCCGGAAAGAATCGCCGCGACGCCGGAGCAGCGGACGCGCTGGCGGAGGAAATCCGGCGCCTGCTGGCCACCGCGGAGCCGCCCGGGCGCGGCGAGCTTGGCAACGAGCGATTGGCCGCGCTGCTCCGGGAACTGGCGGAAACCGATCCGAGGCAGGCCATCGAACTGGCGGAAGCGCACGGGCACTTGCACGGGCAGCCGGAGCTGGCGGCGGAGCTTTTCGCCGGATGGTTCGACCGCGAATCCGCGGCGCGGGAGTGGTTCGACACCCTGCCGCCCGGCGAGCTGCGGGGGCGGCTGGTGCCGGTGATGGTGGCGAGCCTGGCGTCGGATCGGCCGGAGGAAGCGCTGGCCTTCGCCGCGGAGCTGCCGGGCTACGATGGCAGGTTCGAGACCCTGCCGGAAGCCGGGCGCTGGGACGATGGCGACGAGTTCGACGGCCAGCTCCGGGAGCAGGCCTATGCGACGATTTTCCGCGAATGGGCGGCGAGCGATCCTGCGGCCGCGGCGGCGCGGGCGGCGGCGCTGGAGCATCCGATCTGGCGGAACCTCGCGCTGCAGGAAGTGGCTTCGAAATGGATGCTCAAGGATCCGGCTGCGGCGCTCGCGTGGGCCGCGGGGATGGCCGGCGAGGCCGACCGGCAGTCGGTGATGGAGGGCCTGCTGCCGGAGTGGGCCGGCCAGGATCCCGCGGCGGCCGCGTCGTATCTCACGGGCCTGGAAGATGGGCCGCAGCGCCGCCGCTGGCAGGAGGTAGTGGGCGAAAGATGGGCCGCCGATCAGCCGGCCGCCGCGCTGGAGTGGGCGGTGGCGCTGCCGGATGAGGCCGAGCGCGGCACGCTGGTCCGGACGATGCTGGCGAAGGTGATGGAAGCCGGGCCGCGGGAGGCGGCGGATTTCGCGCTCGGGCTGCCCGATGGGGGGACGCGGAAAGAGGGCATGGAGCTGGTGATTTCGCGCTGGGCGGCGGAGGACGCGGCGGGCCTGGCGGCATGGCTGGACGGCCTGCCGGAAGGGACGGCGAGCGACGAAGCCAGGGCGGTCCTGTCAGCGGAATGACAGGCGATCGGCCGCCGGCGCGTCGTGCGGTGGCAGGATCCATCCGGGATCCAGGGGCCCGGCGAGGTTGGCGCGGGGATCGATGATCCGGCGGCTCGGCCGGCCGTTGAGCGTGACGAAGGCATCCGCCCGGATCTCCACGCCGGGGCGACCGCGTTCATGCTCGACCGTGGCGAGATGGCGGGCGAAGTCGCGGATCAGGTGCGGGTCCTGGGCCATCATCACGGCTTGCCGCGGGGTGATAGAGCAGGAGGGATCGATCCGCCAGCGCTTGCCGCTGAGCGGATCCCGGGCGTGGAAGGAGACGCTGCCGCGTTTTTCGACCAGCATGACTTTCCATGACCAGTTGAACCCCCTGCCACACCAGGATCCCGAATGCCCGCTGAGCGGGCCGCGCAGGGGCAGGGCGATCTGGAGGGCGCAGTGGATGAAAATCAGCGCCATTCCCCAGGCGGGAAGTTTTCCCGGGACGCCTGCCGGCAGTGCGGCCCGCCGGGCTTTTCGCAAAGGCCAGTCTCGCGGGAAAAACAGCGTGGCACCGGCGATCATGATCCAGGGGAACATGCCGATCGGAAACAGCAGCCCGGTGAAAAGATGAAAGCCGACCACGGCAGCGAAGGCGAAGGGGCGGGTGCGGTGCCAGAGCAGCAGGAAGGGCGCGCCGAGGTCGAAGGCCGCGCCGGTCCAACTGGCGGCGTAGGCGACCGGCGCGTGTTCCAGCCAGGGGCCGATCCCGGGCAGGTCGCTGCGCGCCGCCAGCCAGATCCGCAGCGGCTGGGCTTCGAACAACCAGTCGGCGTCGAGCTTGGCGACGCCGGCGAAGAAATAGACGACCGCGAACTGGAACCTCAGCAGCCGGACCGGCCACGCCGGGCCGGTGTCGCCGGCCAGCGCCGGGCGGCGGAGGGCATCGAGCGACCAGACGCGGTGGGCGGGCATGAAGGCCAGCAGGCCGGTCACCAGGCTGACCAGGTAGTAATGATTGAGATAGGTCGTCTGGTCGATGAGTTCGAGATAGGTGAAGCCCGCGAAGAACAGCACGATGCAGGCGCGGAAGTGGAACCCGACGGCGACTCCGAGCGCGGCGGCGGCCACGAGGGCGACGTGGGCTTGCATCCAGCCGTCCGGCCAGGGGCGGACCCAGCCGAAGCCGGGGTAGGGGAAGTGAAAGTCGGGCTGGAGGAAGAGTTCGTCGACCCAGCCGCGGGCCAGGAAGCGGAGCATCGCCACCGTCATCAGCAGGCCGAAGGCGATGCGGAAAACGGCGAGCGAGTGGAGCGGAAAGCCCGCCGCGCGGTGTCGCTCAGTCCCCATCGGTGGAGATGAAGGTCAGGGTCACGCCGAGCGTGCTTGGCAGGTCGGTGCGCAGCAGCACGTTCAGCTCGAAGCACTCGCGGGCGGCGTCCATCAGGAGCTTCGAGGATTCCGGCTCCGCGGCGGCGGGTGGATTGCGGATCGCGGCGAGGCTTCCGACCGCGGCGGTGAAGCGGCGGTCGAGGAGGTCGGCCAGTTCGGGGTTCAAGTGGCGGGTGTAGTCGCCGAGTCCGCCGAGGTGGACCTTGTGGATCCCGGTCACGCTGGCGTGGAGCAGGTGCCGGGCGCGCGGTTCGGCGGCGGCCAGCCCCCCGGGTTTCGCGCCGTCTTCGGGAGCGATCTGGGCTTCCAGTCGGTCCACGGCGACGGTCGAGGAAAGCGTGGCGATCTGGTTGACCAAGATGTTGAGGCTTTCCTGGCCGCCGTTCATGAAGCGGAGGGCGGAGGGGGCGTAGGGCTTTTGCCAACTCTTGGCGAGATGAGCGGACCGTTCCGCAAGTTCACCAGAGATGAGGGAAAGATAGTGCCGGCGGTTCTTTCCGGCATCGCCGGAAAGGGCGGCCAGTGTCGCCTTGTCATCCGTCGCGGCGGGGAACAGCAGATACTCGATGCCGTGGAGCCCCTTCGCCGCCGCACCGAGGTCGTCGAGCTTGGCCGGCGGGGCGGTGACGGCACGCTCGATGCTGGCGGGGCGGACTTCGGTGAAGTAGAACAGCGAGGCATCGCTACCGTCGGCGACGGGGCCGATCTTGAAGCATTCCAGCTCCCGCGCCGCGATGGCGGCGGCGAGCCAGGCGTTGCGGGTCGTTTCGAGGCGGGCGGCATCGGGCGCGGCGGCCAGGGCGTCCGCCGCCCGTGACAGCTCGCGGCATTTCGCGGCCAGGCTGGCGTAGCCAGGGGCGACGAAATTTCCGGCGATGGCGTGGATCATCCGCTCCTTGGCGGTGCGGGCTTCCTTCAGCTCCGCGAGGCAGGGCGGGGCAAGCAGCAGCAGGCAGAGCGCGTGGCGGAGGAGTTTCACGGGATGTCAGAGGGATTCGAGGAAGCGCAGGAGTGCCTGGCGCTCGGCTTTCGGCAGGGCGTGGAATTTTTCGCGCGAGGGGCGGGCCTCGCCGCCGTGCCAGAGGATGGCTTCGGTGAGGTTGCGGGCGCGGCCGTCGTGCAGGAAAAAAGTGTGGCCGTTGACCTTCGGCACCAGGCCGATCCCCCACAGCGGCGGCGTGCGCCACTCGCGGCCGCTGGCGCCGAAGACCGGTCGACCGTCGTCCAGACCTTCGCCGAGGTCGTGGAGGAGGAGGTCGGTGTAGGGGCGGATGGTTTGGCCGGAGAGTTCGGGGAATTCCGGCCAGTCGCCGGTTTTCATCTCGGGCGTGTGGCAGGCGTCGCAGCGGAGTCCGCCGAAGAGTTCGCGGCCGCGGCGGACTTCGGGTTCCGCGGAGTCGCGCGCGGCGGGGACGGCGAGGGTGCGGCTGTAATAGACGACGCTGTCGAAGATGGAATCGCTCACTTCCGGCGAGCCGCCCGAGGTGGCCGCGGTGGCGGCTTTTTGCGCGGGCTGGTGGTTTTCGCGGGGGATGAGCGAGGTGGTGAGCCCGAGGTCGTCGTGGAAGGCGGCGGCGACCTGAAGGGGGATGGAGGGCTGCTCGGCTTTCCAGCCGAAGCGGCCGATCAGGTGGCGGCCCGATTTCTCGTCCCAGACGCGGTGCAAGCGGCCGGAAATGCCGTCGCCATCGCGGTCGTCGGGATCTTCGAGGGCGGCCAGCGTCGCCTCCGGGACGGCTTCGAGCAGGCCCATTCCGAAGACGACCGGCGCGACCCGCGGCGACATCCGCAACTCCGGGGAGAAGGGTCCGCGGCCGGGACTCACCAAACGATAAACCGGGCGGCGCAGCGTGTAGCTTTCCCCGTCGGCGAAGGTGCCGGAGATCGTCTCGTAGTCGGCGTGGACCCGGGCTTCCGGCGGGATGCCGGGCAGCGCCAGATGCTGGACCTGCGTGCCATAGGTGGGATCGGGCAGCGGGCTGCCGTGGGGGCCGCGGTCCGGCAGGCTGATGCGCAGGACCATGGTGGAGAAGGGCTGGCCGGGATCGGGCGGGGCACCGCGGCCGTCCTTGAAGTGGCAGGCGGAGCAGGAGCGGGCGCTGAAGAGCGGGCCGAGGCCGTCGCGGGCGGCGGTGGAGGCCGGCGCGGCGACCCAGTTCTGATTGAAGAAGGAATTGCCGACGAAGAAGGGCGTGCGGCGCGCGCCCTGGAGATTCGCCAGCGGCTGGGAAAAGGCCTCGCGCGAGGTGAGGCGGACGGTGGTGTCGCCGCCGGCCGGGCTTTCGCCGCGGGCGGTGGCAGCCGATCCGGCCAGCGCGGCGCTCAGCAGGAGATGGCCGGGAAATCGCATCGCTTCACTCGTTGGCATCCCCGCCGGCGAGCAAGGCCGCGGCTTCGGACAGGGTGACGGCTTGTTCCTGGAAGTTCCCGATCGCGGCATGGATCGCCTTTCTGCCCGGCGCGCTGTCGGGGCCCAGCACGGCCTGGTCGAAGGGCGCGGGAATCGCCCGGGCGGCGGCCAGCGAGGCCTCGATCTGGCGGGAAAGCCTGGCGGCGAGTTCCGGTGAGCGTGCCCGCAGCAGGGCATCGAGCCCGGGGCCTTCGAGCACGCTGCCGTCCGCCCGGCGGTAGCGGCCTGAGTGGACGTTGGCGATGCCGAGCGCGTTGAACTCCATGTCCATGGTGGTGGTGTCGCTGAAACAGGAGTGCTCGTCTTCCTGCTCCTTGGTCTCGTAGGCGACGATCAGCCGCTCGCCGGCCAGTTCGGTGGAGCTGAGCGAGGCGACGCCTTGCAGGATCCGCTGGAGGGCGGGCCGGGAGGACGAGGCGGTGAACCAGGCGCGGTAGTTGTCGGGATTGCCGGCCGCCCAGTCGGAGGCAAGGGTCCGCAGGTCACGGACCAGCATCGCGGTGACCTGCCGGAGGAATTCCTTTCGCCGCTCCGGATTCGGCGCGGTGGCTTCTTTCCCGGTGACAAAGTCGAGGTGCGGGCGCTTGCCGGGGCCGCGCGGGTCGAGGTCCTGACCCCAAAGCAGGAATTCCACGGCATGGAAGCCGGTGCAGATGCTGCGCTCGCCTTCCTTCTCGTTGAGTTCCTCCAGCACTTCGAGCGACAGCTCGGGATGGAGGTCGGGCCGGTTGATGATGCCGGCGGCGGGGTCGCCCTCGACCCGGTCGATGTAGGCTTCATCGACCGGCCAGGCGTTGAGGCGGCCGTCGATTTCGTCGATCGGACCTTCGTAGAAGCGGAAGGCCTCGGTCTGGAGGTAGGGCTTGCGGGTGGCGATCCAGGCCGCGCGGGCGGCGGCGAGGGTGACGGCGGAGGGCTTGTCGAGGAAGCTCCCGACGGCGGTCTGCAATTTCTCCGCCTCGCGCAGCGAGTCATCGTAGGTCGCCGATACCAGCGCCGCGTAGTGATTCACGACGCTGCGTTCGAGGTCGGGCTTTTCCTCCCCGCGGCCGGCGGGTGGAAAAGCGACGAGCAGAAGGGCGGGGAGCAGGCCGCGGAGGAGCTTCACTGGTAGGTGATGGTGATCATCGGCCGCTGCGAGACCACGGACGCCTCGCTGGAGCTCAGGTCGAAGCCGCTGGAGATGTCGTAGTCCTGGATGATGAAGCCGTGATTGGTGGCGGGCTGGTTGATCCACGACTGGACTTTCGCCACTCCGGCCGCGCCGAGGGAAAGGGTGATGCTGCCGGTGGCCGAGGGAGTGATGGTGCCGATCGCTTGCGATTCGCGGTCGCCGCCGACGTGGCTGGCTCCCGCGCTGGTCCAGTTGCTGGTGGAGGTGGCCTTGGTCCAGGTGGCGGCGGACTCCGACCATTCGCGGGTGAGTGCGTAGAGATTGTAGGTCTGGGTGGTGGTGTCGGTGACGTGGAAGGTGAGGGTCACCGCGCTGACGGTCTTGCCGACCGGAATCGCGCTGAGGTCCCACTTGAAGAGCGAGGAGTAGTCCGGGCTGCCGTCGGTCATCAAGGTGGAGACCCCGCCGAAGTTGCTGCTGGTGGCGTCGGACAAGATATGGGTGTCGGTCATTCCCGCATAGCCAGAGGCTCCCTGGCGGAACGAGACCGTTACTGGAGTGGCAGGGTCGGGCTCGGTTTCAGGATCGGGATCCGGAACGGGCGGCGGGTTCACGGTGAGCGGGACGGCGGCGGAAACCGTGCTCGCGCCGAGGTTGTCGAAGGCCTTGGCGGTGAGGCTGTGGGATCCCGCGGCGACGGCGGACCAGAGGAACTGGTAGGGCGCCGAGGTCGCGGTGCCGAGCAGCGTGGGGCCATTGTAGAACTCGACCCGGGCGATGCTGCCGTCCGGATCGCTGGCGGTGGCGGACAGGGTTAGATTCACGGGCGACACGAGCGGCAGGCTGGTCGCCGGATCGGCGAGCGAAACCAGCGGTGCGAGATTTCCTGGGGTGTCTTGGGCGATGTAGGTGACCGACATCATCGGCCGCTCCGAGAGATCGGGGGACTCGCTGGAGGCCAGTTCGAAGCCGCTGGAGGGGATGTAGTTCTGAAGGATCAGCCCGTGATTGGAGGCGGGGTTGTCGATCCACGACTGCACCTTGGCGAGGCCATGGGCATTGAGGGTGATCGTCTTGATGCCGGTGGGCGAGGCGACGATGGAGCCGATGGGCGTGGGGTCGATGTCATCCGGCGCATGGCTTGCCCCGGGTGTGGTCCATGGCGTGCCGCCGGTCGCCAGGTTCCAGGTGGCCCCGGATTCCGACCACGGGCGGTTCAAGGCGTGGATCCCGTAGCTGCTGGTGGAGTCGTCGGCGATCTGGAAGGTCAGGCTGACGGCGCTGACGGGGGAACCCGGCGGGATCGAGCCGAGGTCCCATTTCAGCAGGGCCGTCTGGTCGGGGCTGCCGTCGACCATGAGCGAGCCGGCATTGCCGAAGTTGGCGTCGGGATTGTCGGACAGCAGGTGGGTGTCGGTCATTCCCGCGTAGCCGTTGATGCCCTGGCGGAAGGTCGCGACGGTGGTCCCGGCTGGCGGGGCGCCGATCACGTTGATGCCGAGCGCTTCGGAATTCCGGCTCGCACCGAGGTTATCGGTGGCGCGGGCGGTGATGCTGTAGTTTCCCACCTCCACACCGGACCATTGGTAGGTGTAGGGAGCGGTGGTGTCGGTGCCGATCAGGTTCGGGCCGTGGTAGAACTCGACCTTGGCGATGGAGCCGTCGGTATCGCTGGCGACCGCTTGGAGCGGGATCGTGGCGGGGGCGGTGAAGACGGTGCCGGGCGCGGGGCCGGTGAGCGCGACGTCGGGGGATTTGTTGCCGAGGCCGCTCTTGAGGATGGTGAAGCGGTCGCGGATGCTGCCGGCGCGATCCAGGTAGAGCGCGTCGAGCCGGCCGCCGTCGAAGTCCAGCACCATGGAACCGTAGACATTGAGCGAGATGACCATCGCCGGGTGGTTCAAGGTGCCGCCGCTGAGCTTGCCGGAGGCACCCGCGACGGCGAAGACCGCGCCGGAATTCGGGATCGGGCCCAGGCCGGCCTTGGTGTAGGCACCGCCATCGCGGCCGTTCCCGGGCTGGACCACCATGCTGTCGTTGAAGGTGGTGGACTTGCCGTGGTGGCCGTCGATGAACTTCGAGCGTTCGTAAGAGTGGCTGTGGCCGCAGAGGACCAGATCGACGCCGTAGGATTCGAGGATCGGCACGAAGCGTTCACGCATCTCCCGCAGGGTCGACTCGCTGTCGGAGTTATGGGAACCCCGCGAGTAGGGCGGGTGGTGCCAGAAGGCGACGACCCAGTCCTTGGTGGTGTTGGCGAGGTCGTTGCGCAGCCACTTGGCCATCGCGCCGGTGGTAGATCGGCTGCTTTCGCAGGAATCGAGGGCGATGAAGTGGATGTTACCGTAATCGTAGGAGTAGTAAGCCTCCGTGCCGGACGCGACACCACCGGCTTCTCCTTGCTTGGGAAAGGTGTGCTGGGCGTAGTAAGGGCCGGTCTGGCTGGAGGAATTGGAGCTTCCAGCATCGTGGTTGCCGTAACAGGACCAGAGCACCGACTTGCGGAGCATGGTCGGGTAGATGTTGAAGAGCTTGCTCTGGTACTCGGAATCGGTGCCGGATTCGTAGGCGTTGTCACCGAGCATCATCCAGAGGTCGGTGTGGCGGCTGCCGGTGAACCGGTAGTAGGCATCGGGCACTGCGCGTTGGCCGGAGCTGTTGGTGCCGGAATCGCCGAGCACCCAGATGCGGGTGGGTTTGGCACCGGTCGGCGCGGTGCGGACGAAGTAGTCATTCCCGCTGGCGAGGACCTTCGCGCTGTTTCCCACCGAGTAGTAGTAGGTGGTGTCCGGGGTCAGGCCGGTCAGGCGGATTTCATGCTCGGTGGTCGCGGTGGTGCGGGCGACGCTCTGGTTCAGCGCCTCGGCGGAAGTGCCGTAGCGGACCAGGCTGTCGGTGGCGGAATTCGTCCGCCAGCGGACGCTGACCGCCGTGGTGCTGCCATTTTGCAAGTAAGGGGCGCGGGTCAGGCTCTGGGCCGGAGCGGTCGGGCTCAAGGCGGCAACGGCCAGCAGGCAGGCCGTGAGTTTGCTTGGGTTCATGATTCTGGAGGGGGTGGGGGATGCAAGGGGGGAATGAAATCAGCCCGGCCCGAGGGCGGACAGGGCGGAGCGGACCTTTGCCTCGAGTTCGAGGGTCGGCGCCAGCTCGCGGATCCGGGCCGGCAGGGCTTCGATGGAGGAGAGGGAATCACGGAGGGCCTGTCGTGCTTCGGCGGGCCGGCCGGCGCGGGTCAGGATCTCGGCCCGCAGGGCCAGCCAGGTTTCCTTGCGTTCCGCCGCGGCGACCAGTTGATCGGCCCGCCTGAGCGCGGACTCGTGTCGCTTTTCCTCCAGCTCAAGCTCGATGGCGGCGGTCTGGATCGTGGGGATCGGCCCGACGCGGCCGATGCCATCGTCCAGGGCCGCGATGGCGGCAGCGGGGTCGCCCGCTTGCTCCAGCACCTGTGAAAGTTCGAGAAAAGTCTCCGGCCGGGGCTCGCTCGAAAGCTGGAGCGCGTGCCGGTAGTCCTTCGCCGCGGGATCATGCTCTTTCAAGGCGGCGAGCACGCGGGCCCGGGTGAGGTGGCCGTCGGCGTGCTCCGGTTGCTTGAGGAGAAAGCGGTCGAGCGCCTCCCGCGCCCGGGCGGGCTGGCCGGCGTCGGCCAGCGCCATCCCACGGCACCAGTCGACCACTTCCAGCCCCGGATCGAGTTCCGCGGCCTTGTCGTAGTCGGCCAGCGCGAGTTCCTGGTCCTCGTGTTCGCGGTGCAATTCGCCCCGCTTCAAATAGAGCGCCGCAGTCGGACTGCTCCCGATCTGCCGGGTGAGTTTCTCGATCTGCTCGTGCAAGTCTCCGTGCGCGAGGAGGCCGGAGGGCGCGAGGGTGAGACAGGAAAAAATGACGAAGAGGAGCTTCGCATTCATCAGTGAGGGGGAAGAGGGGGGCGGGGGAACGAGGCGAGGGGGGAACGGTAACGCGGTGGGACGCGAGGTGCCCGACCTGCTGATATTCAGCGGGGTTTTACCGACAGGGCGGCGGGACGCTGTCACGAAACGGCGTCAGAGTCCATTTTTCTTTTGGCTGCCATCGACACGCCGGCGCGATCCGGCAATCGTCCCGCCCATGCAAAGTTCCGACCTGACCCTCCTCGGTCATTCTGAGAACCGGCTGCCGGCCAGCCCCGAAGAGGCGAAACTGGAGGCCTTCCCGAATTGCCGGCCCGGCCGCAGATTCTGGATCACCCTCGATTGCCCGGAGTTTTCCTCGCTCTGCCCGGTCACCGGCCAGCCGGACACCGCGCATCTGGTGATCCGCTACGTGCCGGGCGAACGCTGCGTGGAAACCAAGTCGCTCAAGTTCTACCTCGCCTCCTTCCGCAACCTGCCCGCTTTCAACGAAGAGATCGTCAACCGCGTGCTCGACGACCTCGTCGCCGCGATGGTCCCGCTGGAGATCGTGGTGAACGGGAAATTCGGCTCCCGCGGCGGGATCCAGCTCACCTGCGAGGCGCGGCATCCCGAGGGGTGAAGTTCCAAGTAAGAAGTGCCAAGTGCCAAACCGGAGCCAATTTTTGAGAGTGATACCCCCCAGACCTTCCGGCCTTCAAGCGCCGCCCCGGTGCCTTTCGTTGGCACTTGGAACTTCTTACTTGGCACTTCCATGAGAACGGTCGTCTTGCTCAGCGGCGGAATGGATTCCGTGACCGCCTTCTACGAGGTGAAGCGGGAGCACGAGGTGGTCGCGGCGCTGTCCTTCGACTACGGCTCGAAGCACAACGCCCGCGAGATTCCCTTCGCGAAACTCCACGCCGGGCGCGCCGGCATTGCGCACCGGGTGATCGATCTCGGCTTCATGAACGAGTGCTTCCAGTCCGACCTGCTGAAGAGCGGCGGGGAGATTCCCGACGGCCATTACGCCGAGGAAAACATGAAGCGCACCGTGGTCCCGTTCCGCAACGGCATCATGCTGGCCATCGCCTGCGGCTTCGCGGAGAGCGTGGAAGCCGAAGCCCTCGCCATTGCCGCCCACTCCGGCGACCACGCGATCTACCCCGACTGCCGCGAGCCCTTCATGCAAGGGATGGCCGCCGCGATGGAAGCCGGCACCTATGCCCGCATCCGGCTGATGAGGCCGTTCATTGCGATGGACAAGACGGCCATCGCCCGCCGCGGCGCTGAGTTGGGGATCGACTTCGCCGAGACCTGGTCGTGCTACAAAGGCGGTGACATCCACTGCGGGACCTGCGGGACCTGCGTGGAAAGGCGGGAGGCCTTCCTGCTGGCCGGGATTGCCGATCCCACCACCTATCTTGCCACCCCGGACATCCCTGCCGCTCCGCGTTAGTGTGGAGCGGCTCGTTCGCTCGCTTCACGGCGGCGGGCCGCCGGCCCGAAAGCGGTGGCAAATCACACGCGGTCCACGGAGCCCTCAGCCCGATTATTTCTGCGCCACATACCTCGCCGGTCCTTCGGACGGCTTCGGGATCTGCATGAGCTGGTCGTAGTCGCCTTCCTCGCAGCAGCGGACGAATCCTTCCGCATAACTCTTCAGCTTGTCCCAGCACTCGCGGATTTCCTTCGCTTCCTTCTTGCTGATCGAGTGGTCGAGTGCGGCGGTGGAGATCTGCTGGAGCAGCATGGAGAACTGCCCGACGATCTCATTGGTGGCCGGCAGCACCTGGAAGCCCTTCTGGCAGGAGCTTTTCGGGTTCCTGACGAAGTAGCCGCCGGTCTGCTGGCAGAGCCATTCGACGATCCGGAGATCCCCGCTGAGCTCGATGATCTTCATCAAGCGGTCGAGCGGATTGCGGCTGCCGCTGCCATCTTCGCTTTGCTTCTCCGCCCACTTGTAAACCAGCGATAGAGAGATCCCGAGGTCCGAGGCGACGGCTTTCGGGCTGGTCTTTGCGAACGCGTTCCGCAGCACTTCATGGCTTTCCATGGGCGCGACCCTAGCAGGCCGCCGCCGGGTGGAAATGCGAAATTGTAATCGCCTTCATGCCGTCACCTGATCTTCCGCGGTGGCCAGCGACAGCGCGGCGATGTCTTCCACCTCGGCGACCGACTCCACCCGCGCCAAGCGCTGGCGCAGTTCCTTGGCCCCCGGAAAGCCCTTGCAATAGGCCATCAAGCGGGCCCGCATCGCCATCATCGCGTGCTTTTCCGCGCCGTAGCGGCTGCTGTCCACCGCCAGCCGGCAATGCCGCAGCACCAGCGTCCAGCGGTCTTCAAGCGGCACCGCGGGCAGCGTTTCACCGGTCTCCAGGAAATGCTTGGCCTCGCGGAAGACCCACGGATTCTGCATCGCGGCCCGGCCGATCATGACCCCGGAGACGGCGGTCTCCCGCTTGCGCCGCGCCAGGTCTTCACCGCTGGAGATGTCGCCATTGCCGATCACCGGGATCTTCACCGCCCGGGCGCAGGCATCGATGACCTCCCAGTTCGCCTCGCCGGAATACCCCTGGGACCGGGTGCGGCCGTGGACGGCGATCGCCTGCATCCCGCAATCCTCGAGGATCCGGCAGACTTCCACGGCGTTGACGGTCTTATCGTCCCAGCCGATGCGCATCTTGGCGGTCACCGGAACCTCCCCGCCCACGCCCTTCTCGACGCCGGAGGCGACCGCGGCGAGGCTGGGGCAGTCCTTCAAAAGGGAGGATCCTCCGTTCTTCGCCACCACCTTGTTCACCGGGCAGCCGAAGTTGATGTCGATGAAGTCCGGCTGCTTCCAGCCGATGATTTTCTTCGCGGCCTCGCCCATCCGCCCGCCGTCGCCGCCGAAGAGCTGGACGCCGACCGGGCGCTGGCCGTCGCTGAACTCGGTGTATTTCCGGGTCCGCTCATCCGCCAGCATGATGCCTTCCGCCGAGACGAACTCGGTGACCATCACGTCCGCGCCGAGTTCCTTGCAGATCTGGCGGAAAACCACATCGGTCACTCCGGCCATCGGGGCCAGGTAGAGGGGGAACGCACCGTTTTCGAACCAGGGGAGCACGGCGCGAGCTTGGAACCCCGCGCGGCAGGTTCCAAGCGCCAAGAATCCGCCGGGTGGATCGCGGTGAGGATTTTTCGCCTTCGGCCGACCGTTGGTTGCCGGGCGATTTCCAGCCGGACGGAGGATGCGGAAAGGAGGCTGGATCGAGGGGTGTTTCGGTTTCCGAAGCGGACCAGGAGACTCAGCACGCTTCCCTACGCGATCGCGGGGCGGGTCAAAAAAGACTGGTCATGGCGCTCGATTTTTTTAAAAGCGCTGCGACGCGCCCTTGGTTTGCAAGCATTTCGAGATGCGGGCGGCTTGGCGTTGCCGGCAAATTTTCGTTTTGGTGACATCGTTCATCGGCGCTGCGCCCATGACGATTTTGCCGTGAAATCAAGGTTCCCCCCGACCATGACTACCCTCCCACTCCTCCATTGGTTCCCCCGGGATCGAGCTGCCAAACGGCGGCATTTGGCGCGTTTCATGCTGTCATCCCCTTCGGCTTGAAGGTTCGTCTGCCCCCGGTCTGAGTCTGCCATGTCCCTCTTCCCCCCACGATTCCGCCTGTGCGGTCGGATCGGCCTCCTTGGTTGGATGGCCGCGGGCTGGCTGCATGCCCAGGTGCCGGTTCCCAACACCCTCCGGCATTCCTTTTTCGCGCCGCAGACCGTGCCTCAGTCGTTCGAGAAGCAGGGGATCAGCGTGGCGCTCGATGGGGACACGGCGGTCGTCGGCGCACCCTTCTTCGATTCCGACGGGACGGCGGGTTTCGATGTCGGGGCGGTCAAGGTTTACCGGGTGAGCACGGGCCAGTTGCTCCATATCATCGAAAACCCCGACGCCGCGCCATTCGCCTATTTCGGTGAGTCGATCGCGATTTCGGGGTCGCTCCTCGCCGTTGGGTCGGGCTCGCCGGTCGGCGGGGCTTCCTATGCGGGCCGCGTCGATGTCTACGACCTGGCCTCTCCGACTCCCACCATCCCCTTTGTCTCGATTGAAAATCCGACGCCCGACGAAGGGGACCAGTTCGGACATGCGCTCGCGATCGATGGCGAGACCCTGGTGGTCGGTGCCTGGCTGGATGACACCGGTGCGGCGGACTCGGGCACCGCGTATGTTTTCGATCTTGGATCCGCGACTCCCGAAGTGCCCCTGCATGTGTTGGCCAACCCGAGCCCGGCCGAGAAGGACTGCTTCGGCGTGGCGGTGGCGGTCGACGGGGAGCGGGTGGTCTTGTCCGCCTATCAGGATGATGCGGGCGCGGCGAATTCCGGTCGTGCCTATGTTTTCGATCTCACTTCTCCCGAGCCCGGGGTCCCTTCGCTGGTTCTCTTCCAGCCGGGAGCCGCGGTGAACGACGGCTTCGGCAACTCGGTTGCCATTTCCGGCGACAAGGTCGTGATCGGGGTCGAGACCGCGGATGTCTCGCTCTCCAATTCCGGGAGCGCCCTGGTCTATGATTTGTCCTCGCCGACGCCGGGCGTGCCGCTGGTGGTTCTCGTAAACCCGTCACCGGACGCCGCTTGCTATTTCGGCACTTCGGTCTCGATCTGGGGAGATACCGTCGCCGTGGGATCCTATCGTGACAGCACGGTCGCCAGCTACGGCGGAGCTTGCCATATCTACGACCTTGCCGGGACGAGTCCCGAGTTGCCGGTACACACCTTGAAAAAGCAGGTGCCCGCGTCCGGCGATCTCTTCGGCAATTCGGTGTCCTTGTCCGGGACCAAGGTCCTTGTCGGCGCGGCCCATGACGACACCGGAGACAAGGAGGCCGGCAATTCGTTTCTCTTCGATCTTTCGGGCGGCACTCCCGGGATCCCGGTCTCCACCTTCAGCAATCCGATCAAAGGCTCGGCCGACCGCTTTGGTGCCTCCGTTGCGATCCACCAGGACCTGGTGGTCGTCGGATCTCCGGATTCCGACCTGGGAGCCAGCGGGGCAGGCCGCGTCCGCGTGCACGACCTCTCCACGGCCGATCCGCGTCAGGCAGTCGCCGATCTGAAGAACCCCGATCCCATGGCGGGAGATGGATTCGGAGGAGCCGTGGCGATCTCCGGCAACCGGTTCGCCGTCGGTGCCGCCGGTGATGATTCGGGAGCCGCGGATGCCGGGAAAGCCTACGTTTACGACCTGATGCCCGGCGGCGTTGTCTCGTTGCTAGTGACCCTGGAAAATCCCGACCCAGCCGCTTCCGACGGTTTCGGATCCGCCTTGGCCATCTCGGGCGATCTTGTGGTGGTGGGTGCCGGCAACGACGATGAAGGCGCTGCCGATTCCGGACGAGCTTACCTTTTCAATCTTGCCGGCCCGGCTCCGGAAACGCCGTCCGCCGTTCTCGAAAACCCGTCGCCGGGGGCAGGGGATCGCTTTGGGGCTTCGGTTTCCATTTCCGGCTCGCTCGTGGTCGTCGGTGCTCCCGGCGATGATGCTGGCGCGGCCGACGGCGGAAGTGCTTATGTTTTCAATCTTTCGGGCACCCTCCTCCACACGCTTGCCATGCCAACCCCTGCCTCGGGGGACTTCTTCGGTACTTCGGTCGCCATTTCAGGCGGCCGGGTCGCCGTGGGGGCGCCAGGCTCCGATGCCGGGGCGACGGACGCCGGCCAGGTGGTGGTGTTCATGGTCACCGGCCCGACGCCGACAGTGCCCGAGGCGGTGCTTGCCAATCCGGCCGCCGCCGTGGGCGATCAGTTCGGGCTTTCGGTCGCGGCCTCCGGACCGCGGGTCGTGGTCGGCACCATGCTGGACGACGGGCCCACCGATTCGGGCCGCGTTTACTCGTTCAACCTGGAGTCTCCCACGCCCACCCTGCCATCCGCCTCCCTGGCCAAGCCGCAGCCGGTGGCGGGCGATCTGTTCGGGGCATCGGTCGGAGTGGACGGCGTGATCATCGTCGTCGGCACCCCGTCGGACAACAAGACGGCCACGGACAAGGGAGCAGCCTACGTTTTCGGACCTGCCGCGCCGGAGATCGCGGTGATGGATAGCTTGGGAACGGAATTCCACAGCGGCGATGCGGTCGGGTTCGGGGCGATCGCGATGGGTGCCGGAGGCGGAGGAACGCTCGAGTTCACCGTGCGCAACACGGGAATCACCGCACTGGCGGTGAGCGGCGTCACCGTCAGCGGTGGGAATGCCGCCGACTTCACGGTGACGACGACGGGAATGATCTCCTCGTTGCCTCCCGGGGATGACACGACTTTCACCGTGACCCTCAATCCGTCGGCTCCGGGATTGCGCGCCACCACGCTGAGCATTGCGAACAGCGACAGCGACGAGGATCCTTTCGAGATCGAGCTGTCCGGACACTCGCTTTCGCCCGACCACGACACCGACGGCGATGGTCTGAATGACGTCGCGGAGCTGCGGATGTCCGGTCTGGGATTCAACTGGGAGGTCGCGAATCCCGAGTTGGTGGCCGCTTTCGACGCTTCGGCGAACCAGGCGGGACTCTATCGTCCGGACCAGGTGGGCTCGCTCCGGATTCCTCCGCCGACGTTGACCCGCGGTCCCGGGATCGGCGAGATGACATTGACGCTCTGGCTGGAGAAAAGCGCCATTCCGTCAGGCTATGAACCTTTTCCTCTGGTGCCGGCGGACACGACGCTCACGCCCGTGGGTGAGATGGAATTCTGGTTCAGCGTCCCGGACGACACCGGTTACTTCCGACTGGAAACCCGCTGATCCCCCAACCGACTTCGAAGCCAATGCCCGGTATCTCCCATCGCTCCATCTTGATCGCACTTGCCGCTCTCGGCTCGTGGGCGGGACTGGCGACCGCGGCGCCGATTCCCCATTCGCTGACATTCGATTTCCCGTCGCCGGTCACGGCGCGTCAGATGGACACCAGGCTGGGCACCAGCGTGGCCATGGACGGCGGCTTCATGGTCATCGGATCTCCCCATGATGACATCGGCGGCATGGACAGCGGGGTGGTGTGGATTCACAACGCCGCGAGCGGGACCCTTCTCCACCGCATCGACAATCCGCTGCCCCACCCGGCCACCTACTTCGGCTGGTCGGTCGCCGTCTCGGGAAACCGCGTGGTGATCGGAACACCGGACAACAACACCGGGGCGAGCGATGCGGGGATCGTCCATGTTTACGACCTCGGTTCGGTCACGCCGACCGTGCCGGTGCTGACCCTGCCCAATCCGAATCCCGGAGTGGACGACCGCTTCGGATATTCGGTTGCCATTTCCGGAACCGACATTGTGGTGGGCACTCCGAATGGAGACTCTGGAATCGCTGATGCCGGCTGCGTCTATGTTTACGATCTCACCTCGCCGACTCCTGCGACCCCCGTGAGACAGATGAACCATCCCAATCCCGCGGGGAAAAAGTTCGGACACTCGGTCTCCATCTTCGGATCCACGGTTGCGGTCGGGGCCTGCCAGGAGGGCGTGGGTGCGGATCTGAGCCGGGTGTACCTCTATGAGCTGGATTCGGTCACGCCGACCGACCCCGTTCTGACCTTGGATGACGGATCGCCATCGACCAACGAGCAATTCGGCTTCGCGGTTGCGATCAAAGGGGACCACCTGGTCGTGTCGGCTCCCCGCGACGACACGATGGGCATCGATTCCGGTCGTGCCTACGCTTACGACCTCTCTTCCGTGACGCCCGAAGTCCCGACCGCCATCCTCGTGGATTCATCCCCTGCGGTTGGCGATCTTTTCGGCATGTCGCTGTCCTTGTCAGGAGACATGGTGGCGGTCGGTGCCCATCTGGATGATGACGGTGCGCCGAATTCGGGGAGTGTTTATTGTTTCGACCTTTCTTCCCTCACTCCGGAAACGGCGATTGTCTCCATTGGCAATCCCGGCCCTGCATCCAACGACGAGTTCGGCCGGGCCGTTGCGCTTGCGGGAACCCGCCTGCTGGTGGGAGCCGGTGGAGACAACACCGGTGCGAGCGGTGCCGGCTCCGCCTACGTCTTCGAAATCCTGTCGGGAACCCCCGGTGTCCCGGTGGCATCGATCAACACCCCGAGTCCTTCCGCCAATGAGGAGTTCGGCAGTGCCGTTGCGATTTCCGGCAACATGGTCGTGGCGGGAAGCTCCCGCGATGACACGGGCGCGAACAATGCCGGGAGCGTGGCGATTTATGATCTGGGTGGACTTGATCCTCAGGTCCCGGTGCTTCAGATCCTCAATCCGTCGCCGACCTTCAACGACTACTTCGGCGGTGCGGTGGCGGCTTCGGGTTCCTTGGTCGCCGTGGGTGCCAGGCAGGATGATGCCGGGGCGTCGAACGCCGGAACCGTCTATGTCTATGATACCTCGCTGCCGGTGCCGGGAGTCCCGGTGAGGGTGATTTCCAATCCGGCGCCTCAAACCGCAGACGAGTTCGGCAGTGCCTTGGCGATGTGGGACAATCTCCTCGTCGTCGGCACTCCGAAAAACAATACCGGAGGTGACGACTCCGGCACGGTCTACGTCTACGACCTCGCATCGCCGACGCCGGGAGTTCCCGTGCATGTGATCGACAACCCAGTGCCTGTGATCGGCGACTTGTTCGGATATTCCGTCGCCATCTCCGGGGACCGCCTGGTGGCAGGCGCGCCGCGCGCGGATGCCGACGCCTCGAATTCCGGAAGGGTCTATGTCTTCGACCTTTCCTCGCCGACACCAACCGTTCCGGTCACGGTGATCGCCAACCCGACCCCCGGCATCAACGATGAGTTTGGAACCGCGGTGGCGGTCTCCGGGCCCCACCTGGTGGTCGGGACCCCGCTGGATGATGCTCTGGGGACGAATTCCGGGGACGTCCGGATCTACAACCTCGCTTCGGGCACACCGGCCTCGCCGGTCGCAAGTCTCACCCGGCCGGATCCCGAAGATGAAGATTTCTTCGGAGCCGCCGTGGCGATCTCCGGAACGCGGGTGATCGTGGGCACCTACGGGTCGGGCGTTTTTGCCAGCGGAGCGGGGGCTGCCTATGTGTATGAATTGAATTCCGCGACCAGCACGGTGCCGGCGGATCTTCTCGAAACCGGGGAGACGGTGGCACTCGATGCTTTCGGCGCGGCGGTGGCCATCGACGGTGTGAATCTCGTGGTTGGAGCCCCGCTCCACGACGGCACGACCCACAATCGCGGTTCGGTCTATTGCTTCGATCCGGATCCGCCGTCTCCGGAGATGCAAGTGGAACAACCGCCGGGGAACGGTTTGTTAGGGGGGGCGGCCAGCATTCATTTCGGCAATGCTCCCGTGGGTACGGCGGGCTCCACGCAGACCGTGGTGCTCCGCAACATCGGAACCTCGGTTCTCGAAATCCAGGAGGTTTTCCTCGCTGGAGGCCATTCGGACGACTTCGAAATCGTAATCCCGTCGCTCCCCTTGAGTCTCGCGGTCGATGCGACGGCAACGGTCGATGTCAGTTTCGCTCCCGGTTCCACCGGCAGCAGGGTCAGCACGCTGCTGATCGAGAGCAATGCGGGTTCAGGGAGCCCGTTCGAGATCACATTGACCGGCCAGGGCTTGTCCGCGGCGGACGATACCGATGGAGACGGTTTGAACGACGTGGTCGAACTCGGATTGGAATCCCTTGGGTTCGATTGGCAGGTCAATGACGAGACCCTCGTTGAGATGCTCCAGTGGGGGGCGAATGCAGAAGGGCTCTACAGCGGGGAGCAACTTCAAGCCATGAATCCGGGAACCCCGCTGATCTCCAAGGACCCTGTCACCGGTGATTTCAAGGTGACGGTCGCGGTGAAGAGGTCGTTGGATCTGTCGAATTTCAGCTTGTTCCCCTTGTCCGCCCCGGCAGCGTCCGTCAGCAATCAGGGCAAGCTCGAGGTCCGCTTCTTCCCGACGGACCCGAAGGCGTTTTTCCGCTTGGAACCGCGTTGACGACCTCCGTGCGCCTTTCGCCGATCAGTTCGCGACATGCGGGGCCGGGCGCGGTCCTTTCCTCGCGAGGTCGTGGAGCCGGCAGGGCAGGGCAGGGGAAATCATGGCTCCAAGGGTCGATTGTGATTGACAGTCAGGAGTTAAGCCGGGATTAACTGCACCGCGTTCACCCGCACTTTCTGCATGTTATCCCCCCGACTGCACCCACTCAAAATCCGTTTCGCCGCCCTGCTTCTTTCAATGGCAGGAAGCATGGTTTCTTCCAGAGCACAAGACTTCACCCTGCGCGTGAGCGAAGGGGACCGGGTGCTCGACAATTCATTGCTGCCCGCGGAGATGCTGGGTGGCGTGAAAGGAGGCTTCTTTTTCGGTGTGGATGGAAGCGTCACCTACGACTCCAACTTCTTCATCACCGATGACTACAACAGCAGCGAACTGACCACCGTCGTCGCGCCGTGGGTGGTGTATCGGACCGATCCGGAGGGTGGTGCGGAGTTCTCGATCGACGCCCGCTATTCACCGGCGTTCCGGACCTACCTGGAGAATTCCGACCTGTCTGGCGTGGATCACACGGGAGGGATCTCGCTGAAGTATCAGGGGGGGCGCACGCAGCTTTCGATCTACGCGGACTACGCCGAGGTTGCGTTGGCGGATCGCATCGCGGGTGGCTTCATCGAGGGCTCGATTTTCAACTACGGAATCAACGGATCCTACCAGCTCGCCCCGCGGACCTCCCTGCTGGCATCCTGGTCGGCGTCGCAATCCGATTACGACGCCGGCGGCCGCTCGGGAGCCGATGTCTACACTTCGGAACTTGCCGGACTTTGGAACGCAACCGAGCGGCTCCGCTTCGGCCCCGCGATTCGTCACACGCTGACCGAATCGGACAGCACCGGCGAGCGGGATGCGATCGCCCTTCTGGTCAAGACCCGCTACCAATGGGGCGAGAAGGTGATGCTTGCCGCATCGGGCGGGATCGAGTCTTCCAAGAACTCCCGCCAGCCGGGCGGTCGCGAATCCGGATTTACCGGAGCGTTCTCCGCCGACTACCGGCTGAGCGATCGCTGGACCCTGCGGGGAGCCTTGCGCTATGCCACGGTGCCGTCTCCGAACGACCTCAACCTCCTGGTCAACGACCTTTCCTTCACCGTCGGCGTGATCCGCTACTTCGGGCCATCCTCGCTCGAATTCGGACTGGGGATCGGATCGTCCGAATACGAGGCGGTGGGTGCGATCGCCGCCCTGCGGCAGGATGACGAGTATTTCAGCAGCCACCTCATCTACCGGCGGAAGCTGTTCGCCGACCGGGCTACTTTTGATGCTTCGATCCGCTGCACGACCAACGACGGACAGAAAGACTGGTCGCAATGGCAGGTCTCGACCGGAATTTCCGTTGAATTCTAGTCGGCTCCGATGGGATTTGAACTCCAGGCCCGTCCCTCATCTTGGCGGCGACGGTGGGAAGCGAGTGGGCTGAGAATTTTAGTTCCGCCCGGATGGCACGTCGGATGCTGGCCGGGTCCTCGCCGTAGGATCTCGAGTATTTCCGAACGGGAGACGTGCGGCTCATGGGAAAAACCGGGAAACGCCAGCCGGGATGCCGCCCCCGATTTGCCCATACGAAGCACAGGAGTTGAATTTTTAAAACATCGCGAAGTGGTGAACTGGATTTTCAATAAAAGCTTGATAATTGTACCCGTTTCGGATAAAGCTGCCCCGCTGTTCTGTTCCTCCCCTAAAAATCTCCCACGCTTGATCTTCGACGGCCTTCGGCTGCGTCTCACCCGCTCTCTCCGGAGAGAACGACGTTCGCCCAATTCCTTTCCTCGGATGAAGCGGTGCGGAGGTCACACCCGTCCCCGTCGATTGCTAGGTTTTGGCACCCCATGGAGCCAATTGACCAAGGGCGGCAGCTTGTATGGGCGCGGTTTGAAGATTTTGAACTCAATCTCGCACGATATTTGCTTGATGCCGGGCCATCAACCTGCGACTCCATAGCTCCCCCCACCCCCCACCCCCCACCCCCGCCCCCCCGGATGATCACCAAGAACGATGAAAGGCGGAGCCGTGCTGATCGGCTCGATTTTGACAGAAGGCTTTCTTATGACGGCGTACTCCGCACACGACGCGGCAAGTTGCGCGCCCGGTCCCGAGTTGCGTCCGCTGATCGCCAGACGTCCTCCGATCCCGGCGCCTGCCCGCTCCGGGCTCCCGCCCGGTCCGTGGTGCCAACCTGGAAGAGGGTCTTCGACAGCGCTTGGGTGATTGCCAGTTTGCCGCTTACGATTCCCCTGATTCTCCTGGTGGCACTTTGGATTCGTCTGGTGTCCCGCGGGCCGGCATTGTTCCTGCAAGAGCGCATCGGGCTCGATGGCCGTCGCTTCACGCTTTTCAAGTTCCGCAGCATGTATCACGGGGCGGCGACCACGGATCACAAGCTTCACGTAGGCCGTTTGGTCGAATCGGGCAGTCCGATGATCAAGCTCGACCTGATCGGTGACTCGCGGCTCATTCCCGGGGGCTGCTTTCTCCGCACCGCCGGACTAGATGAGCTCCCCCAGTTGCTCAACGTGCTCCGCGGCGAAATGAGTCTGGTCGGCCCGCGTCCCTGTCTTCCGGAGGAGTTGGGTTATTTCAACGCCGCGCAGCGACGACGCTTCAACGTGCTTCCCGGTCTCACGGGGCTCTGGCAGATCAACGGGAAGAACCGCGCCACGTTCAACGAGATGAACGCGATGGATCTCGATTACGCCCGGAACATGTCGCCTGGCCTGGACCTCGGCATCATGGCGCGCACGCCGATGGCCTTGCTCCGGCAGATGGGGGAGTGCATGCGCCAGCATCAGCTTTCCCGGCGCATCGCTTCCTCTGATCCCGTTCTTGGGTATACGACCCAAAGGCTGACGGACAGGTCATGAGCCCTCCGCTCGCCGTTGGAGTTGTCGGCTGTGGCTACTGGGGGCCGAACCTGGCGCGGACATTCAACCTGGATCCCCGTGCAACGGTCCGCGCCATCTGTGACCTCAATCCTGAACGCCTGGACCGGGTGTCGGGAAATTATCCGGGCGCGAAGGCCTTCGCTGACTTTGAAGCGATGCTCGCGAGCGGCAGGCTCGACGCGGTGGTGATCGCCACTCCGGTCAAAACGCATCACGAAATTGCAAAGGCGGCACTGCTGGCAGGAAAACACGTGCTGGTGGAGAAGCCGATGGCTGCCAGCGCGAGCGAGTGCGAGGACCTCATCGGCATCGCCACTTCCCGGGGCCTCACCCTGATGGTGAGCCACACGTATCTCTATGCGCCGGCGGTGCGGCGGATCGCCGAATTCATCCACGGCGGGGAAATCGGAGAACTCAAATACATCAACGGTCAGCGCCTGAATCTCGGGCTGTTCCAGAGCGACATCAACGTGGCCTGGGATCTCGCTCCTCATGATCTTTCGATCATCCTGCACATGATGGGGGAGCTGCCGGTCAGCTTGAACTGCCAGGGAAACTCGCACGTGACCCCGGGCATCGAGGATGTCACCAATCTTTCCCTGACATTTCCCAACCAGCGGTTCGCGACCGTTCAGAGCAGTTGGATCGAGCCTCGGAAAGTCAGGCAGATGACTTTTGTCGGGACCCGCAAGATGATCACCTACGACGATCTGCAACCCCTCGAGAAGATCCGGATTTACGACGTGAGGGTCGAGCGTCCGCCCCATTATGAGGATTTCGCGGAGTTCCAGTATGCGTATCATTACGGCGACTGCTACCTTCCTCGGATCGAACAAAGCGAACCTTTGAAGGTCATGTGCGGCCATTTCATCGACTGCGTCCTGTCCGGTTCGGAGCCGCTGAGCAGCGGCCCCCGCGGGCTGGAATTGGTGAGGATACTTGAAGCAAGTTCCGCGTCACTTCGGTCGGGAGGCGGTCCGATCGGCACCGCGGGGATCCGCGGCCATGACAACAGTCCGTTGACCATGCAGTCCGCCCAAGGAAGATCCATCGGCCTCTTGCCGAAATGAAAGATGAGGGAATGAGAATCGCGCCGGATGTCAGGCTCGGAGTTGGAGTGCAGCTCTTCGGATTCGTGAATCTCTACGGCTGCGACATCGGGGACGATACCCGGATCGGAACTTTTGTTGAGATCCAGAGCGGTGCCAAGGTCGGTGCCCGCTGCAAGATCTCGAGCCACACCTTCATCTGTGAGGGCGTGACAATTCACGACGAGGTGTTCGTCGGACACGGAGTGATGTTCGTGAACGATCGATACCCTCGTGCGGCCACGGACGATGGTAAACTGAAGACCGGGGACGACTGGGAATGCCAGCGCACCGTCGTCGAGTCGGGGGCTTCCATCGGCTCTGGCAGCACCCTGCTCGGCGGCTTGACCATCGGGAAGGGTGCCATGGTGGGTGCCGGCAGCGTGGTCACCCGCGATGTCGCCCCGTTCACGACCGTGGCCGGAAATCCCGCACGGCTCCTTTCGTCCGCGGAACGGGTCGCGCCATCCGAATAATCCGTTCCCGGCCGCGCACGCGACCCACCGAGTTCCGATCATCCGAAGTTTCCCGTCCTGGCCCGATTCCGGCTCAATCATTTCGAAAGCAGACATTTCAGCTCCCGAAGATTTTCGATCCATCTCCTGAACCAACCGCCCCCCCCCCCCGCATGCAAAAGTCTCCCTCAACCGCTGCCAAGCCCAGCTTTGGAATCCAGGACATCCTGTATGTCTTGTTCAAACACAAGTGGAAGATCCTGCTTTGCGGAACGATGGGTCTGGCCGCCGCCACCGCGTTGTTTTTCAAAACCAAGCCGGTCTACAAATCCGAGGCGAAGCTGTTGATCAACTACGTGCTGCAGCGCGATGCCCTTGATGACCATGAAGCCCAGATGGAAGCCGGCGGCCGCTCGGGCGAGCAGGTGGTCAACACCGAGCTGGAGATCATGCGAAGCCTGGATCTGTCGGCTTCCGTGGCCGACTCCATCGGGGTGGAGCGGATTCTCGGTGCGCCGGGCGGAACCCGCGATGATGCGGCCGCCGCGGTTCTCGCCGGACTGGAATTCAAGCCCATTTCCAAAGGCAGCAATGTCGTTTACGCCTCCTACCAGAATCAGGATCCGGCCTTGGCGGTGGAAGTCCTGAACGCGGTGGTGAAGGAATACTCCAAACGGCATCTTGAGATCCATCGCTCGGTCGGTGCCTTCGACACGGTCCAGGAGCAGGTCAACGAAGTGCAGGGCCGCCTCAAAAAGACCGAGGAGGAACTCGGGAAGCTCAAGGCGGAGTCCGGGATCATCTCGGTGAGCGACGAGTCGCTTTCACTGGCCAGCCAGCGCGACCGGATCATGCAGGACCTCGATGCCACCGAGGCGGAACTCGCAGCCCAGAAATCACGGGTTGAGGACCTGGAGAAAAGCGTCGGGAGCGCGGTGGCCCAGCCGGCTGCCGTGCAGGAAATCGAGATCGCGCCGGTCCGGCCGAGCAACGAGGACCTGGATGCTTTCGCCGAGATCTCGGAGCGGCTCAAGCTTCTCCAGAAGGAGGACTTCGAACTGACCGCAAAGTACAAGGAGGACAATCCCCTGGTGGTCCGCAACCGGCAGGAGATTCAGCGGCTGAAGCAACAGCGGCAGGACATGATCGCGAGATCCCCCTCGCTCGTCGGCGAGCCGGCGGTGACGGGCGCGGACGGCACCGTGGTGACCGTGGATCCGGTGGCCTTGCTCGCCCAGGCGAGGACGCGGCTGCGCGAACTCGAAGCAAGGCACAAGGTTTACAAGGAACATCTGGTCAGTCAGGAAGCCCGCTTCGACCGTCTGACGAGCGTCGGGCTGAAGATCGCCGACCTCGAGCGACGGATGCAGATGGAAGATGCCGAGTACCGGTTGTTGGAGTCCAAGCTGAAGAAGGCCCGTATCGACGTCGATCTGGATCCTTCCCGGATGGCGGGCATCCGGACCCTGCAGGAGCCTTCGCCCCCGGTCCGGGCATTCGGCGAAATGGCCAAGAAGATCGTGCTCGGGCTTGCCGCATCCGGCTTCCTCGTCGGGATCGGGCTCGCCTTCCTGCTCGAACTGGTGATCGACCGCAGGATCAAACGGCCGGCCGAGATCGAGTCCCGGATGCAGTTGCCCCTGTTGCTTTCGATCCCGTATGTCCGGCCGAAAAACCGCGGTGCGCTGATGATCTCGAACGATCGTGCCGGCGAAGCGGTAGGGGAGGGGGGCGGCAGCGTGTTGCCCGCGATTCGCGACGCGAAAGGCTACCAAGCCCTGCCGGGCAAGACCGATCACTTCATCCATCCCTATTCGGAAGCGATCCGCGACCGGATCGTGTTCAATTTCCAGATCAACAACATGACCCACAAGCCGAAGATGATGGCGGTGACGGGTCTGTCCGCCGGTGCGGGAACCTCCACGATCGCGGCCGGGCTCGCCAAGGCGTTCTCGGAGATCAACGGTGCCAAGGTGCTCCTCGTGGATCTCAACTCGGCATGCCCGGATGACAATCCGATGTTCGGCAACAAGCCGCTTCACTCGCTGGTCGGCGCGCTTCAGGCGGCAAGGAACACCCGGTTCAAGGAGGGCAGCCAGAACCTCTACCTCGCGAGCGCGGCAGCGCGGAAGACCGATTCGAATGCGACCGCCTTCGGGCCGATGCACCTCTACGAATTGCTTCCTCACTTCAGGGCAAGCGAGTTCGATTACGTGATCTTTGACATGCCGCCGATGGCCCAGACCAGCCCGACGCTCGCGATGGCCGGCCTGATGGACAAGGTGCTTCTTGTCGTCGATGGGGAGGACACCAGCAGGGATACCCTGAAGTGGGGTTACTCCGAGCTGGTGAAGGGCAGGGCGGATGTGTCGTGCGTCTTCAACAAGGCCCGCAGCCACGCGCCGCGCTGGATCGGTGGTGAAGCCTGACGCCCAGGTTGTATCCGGACTTCCCGAGCATCTTCACCAGTCGGAACGGCAATGACCAAACCTCTGGTTTCCGCGTATGACGCCATGGCCACCGGGACTCCCGGTTTGCTGGCCAAGGCGTACTTCGCGTTCAAGCCCTACATTCCCCGACGGGTCCGGCTCGCGGTCAGGCGTGGCAGGGCGCGCAGGATCATCAAGCAGTGTCGTGCGACCTGGCCGATCAATCCGGACGCGGGCCAAGTGCCGGCCGGGTGGCCCGGATGGCCGGATTCCAAGGACTTCGCCCTCGTCATCACCCATGACGTCGAATCGCCCTCCGGACTCGAGAAGGTGATCAGTCTCGCCGAACTGGAGATCAGCCAGGGCTTCCGATCTTCATTCAACTTCATTCCCGAAGGCCCTTATGAAGATCCGGTCGAAGTCCGGGAGTGGCTTGAGGCACGGGGTTTCGAAGTCGGGGTCCATGATCTGAATCACGACGGCCGTCTCTATGGATCCCGCCAGGGATTCCGGGACAAGGCGACGAGAATCAACCGCTATCTGGATGCGTGGGGAGCCGTCGGATTCCGTTCGGGCTTCATGCTGCGCCAGCTTGAATGGATCCATGATCTGGATGTCCTTTACGATGCGTCCACTTTTGACACCGACCCGTTCGAGCCCCAGCCGGACGGCTCGAATACCATCTTCCCTTTTCAGGTCCGCAAGGCCGGCGGATCCGGCATCGGATACACCGAGCTTCCGTACACGCTGCCGCAGGACTCGACCTTGTTCCTGCTCCTCGGTGAAGAAACTCCGGAGATCTGGAAACGAAAGCTGGATTGGATCGCCAGCCGGGGAGGCCTGGCCCTGGTCAACATCCATCCCGACTACGTCGACTTTTCGGGCCGACGGACTTCCTCCTGCTATCCATCCTCCATCATCCGGGAGTTTCTCGACCACCTGTGCACCCGATACAAGGGCAAGTATTGGAACCCTTTGGCGAGGGATCTCGCCACCTGGTACCGTAAAGAGGTCGCCTCTTCCGAAGATGATGCGAATCCGGCTTGTTAAACTCCAAATTTCCTGCTAGTTCCCCGCTGTTCTCCCCCCACCCCCCCACCCCCCAATGATTCGTCTCAGGCACAAAGTGCTCATCCATAGCTTCCGCCTTCTTGACCAGATGATCCTGGTCGCCGCGGCAGCCTTCATCATCTACTTCCGCCCTGAAATCCGCGGAGGTTCGCAATTCTTCAGCCAAGCCACCTATCGCATGAGCGATACGGTGGGTGTCCTCCTGCTCGCGTTGGGCTGGGTGGGCATCTTTGCTTACTGTATCCGCTACAAGGCCGACCGGTTCGTCGCACTCAGCACCCAGCTCAAGGATCTGGTAAAGGCCACGACGCTGGCCTCCTTCTGGCTGGTGATTGTCAGCGGTGTCTTCTCGGTCCGCAGCATCAACACCGTCAACATCCTGCTTTTCTGGAGCGCGGTTACTGCGGCCGGCGTATTCAGCCGCCTGATGCTGCGGGTGACGCTGATGAGCGCCCGGCGCTCCGGCTACAACTACCGCTTCCTGCTGGTGATCGGCGCCAACGGCCGGGCCAACGAGGTGGTGGCACGGATCGACGCCCGGCCCGAGCTGGGCTACAAGATCGTCGGGTTCGTCGCCGAGACCGCGGCGGCCCGGGATACTTGGAAAGGCAATGGCGAGGTTCTCGGCACGCTTGACGACCTGCAGGGAGTCCTCAAACGGGAGCGGGTCGATGAGATGATCGTCTGCCTGCCGGTGGATTCCCGCTTCAGCGACATCGTCAATGTCGTCCAGCACGCCAGGGATCTCGGGGTCGTCGTCCGCTTGATGCCCGATCTCCAGGACGGATCCCTTTTCAAGAGCCTGCACCTCGAGGAGTTCGAGGGCGAGCACGTGGTCACCTTGTTCCGGGAGCAGATGCTCCTCCAGCTCCTGGCCAAGCGGTTGGTCGATACTTCCATCTCGCTGATCGCATTGATCGTGCTGGCGCCGCTGATGCTGGTGGTCGCGATCCTGATCAAGGTCACGAGTCCGGGTCCGGTCTTCTTCGCCCAGGAACGAGTGGGCATGAACCAGCGCAAGTTCAGGATCTACAAGTTCCGCTCGATGGTGATCGACGCCGAGGCGCGGAAGAAAGAACTCCAGCACCTCAACGAGATTGCCGACGGTCCGGCCTTCAAGATGAAGGACGACCCGCGGATCACCCGCATCGGCAGATTCATCCGCAAGACCAGCATCGACGAGCTGCCGCAGCTCTTCAACGTGCTCCATGGCGAGATGAGCCTCGTCGGCCCCCGGCCGCCTTTGCCCGACGAGGTGAAGCGCTACGAGTGGCTTTTCCGCAAGCGCCTTTCGGTGAAGCCGGGCATCACCTGTGTCTGGCAGATCAGCGGCCGTAGCAACACGACCTTCGAGCGCTGGATGGAGATGGACAACGAGTACATCGAGAACTGGTCGATCTGGTTGGACATGAAGATCCTGATCAAGACCGTGCCGGCGGTGCTTCTCGGTCGCGGAGCGTCCTGACATCTACCCGACATGTCCCGTTCCAAACCGAAGGTGCTGGCGATCGCGTCGGGCGGAGGTCACTGGGTGCAGCTCTTGCGCCTCCGCCCTGCTTTCGAAGGTTGCGACGTGGTCTTTGCCACGGCGAAAGAAGGTTATCGCGCTGATGTGGGAAGCTCGTCATTTCATGTGATCGTGGATGCAAACCGCTCCAACAAGATCGGCCTGCTGAAGTCGGCCTGGAGCATCTTCTCGTTGCTGCGGAGGGAGCGCCCCGACGTGGTGATATCGACCGGCGCGGCTCCCGGTTTCTTCGCCCTCAAGCTGGGCAGGCTGATGGGAATCCGCACGATCTGGGTGGATAGCATCGCCAACGCGGAGGAGATCTCGATGTCCGGAGCCAAGGCCGGCACCTGCGCCGATCTGTGGCTGACCCAATGGTCTCATCTGGCCCGTGAAGGGGGCCCCCAGTGGAAAGGAAACGTGCTATGATCTTCATCACTGTTGGTACCGACCTCCCCTTCGACCGGATGATGAAGGTGATCGATCAGTGGGCGGGCGAGACGGGCCGCAAGGACGTCTTTGCCCAGATCGGGGAAGGGGGATGGCAACCGAAGCACGTTCCTTTCGTCGAGTTCCTTGAGCCGGCCGAATTCAAGAAGCGCTTCGCGGAGGCGACCCTCATCATCGGACACGCGGGGATGGGGACCATCCTCTCCGCCTTGCTTCACGGCAAGCCGATCCTCGTCATGCCCAAGAAGGCCAGCTTCGGCGAACACCGGAACGAGCACCAGACCGCCACCGCGAAGCGGATGATGGCGCTCGGCAACGTGAACGTCGCTTTCGACGAAGCCGAACTGCGGGAAAAGCTCGATCGTGTCGACGAGCTCCAGGGCCGTGAGCCGATCGGCGCCCACGCATCGGGTGGTCTGGTGGACGGGATCCGCGAGTTCATTTTTCAAGGGGGTGCCGGCAACCGCCGCTAAAGGTCATGTCGACACTTTCCAAAGCGTTCGGTGCCATCGGATCCCTGGTTGATCCCCGCACGTATCTTCACGCCCTCCGGCTCTTGCACTATTGCGGTTACAGCCACGTCCGCGAGCGCCGTAAGCTGCGCCTGGGTCGAGGCACGGGCATTTCCCCCAACGTCTCCTTTCGCAACGGCGAGCGGATCACCATGGGCCGCGAGTGTCATGTCGGGGAACGCTGCTACCTGTGGGCCGGAGATTCGACCGGGCAGATCGTTCTTGGCGATTTCGTCTCGCTCGCTCCCGAAGTCTTCATCACCGCGTCCGACTACAAGTTCGAAGCCGGAATCCCGTTCCGGCAGCAGCCCAAGAACGAGCGGGATATCCGCATCGGCAACGACGTCTGGCTCGGCGCCCGCGTGGTGGTCACGGCCGGCGTGACCATCGGCGACGGCTGCATCGTCGGTGCCGGTGCCGTCGTCACAAAAGATCTTCCCGCCGGCTCGATCGCCGCCGGAGTGCCCGCAAGGGTGATTGGAAAAAGAGAAACCGCTCACGCTGAATCCCCCCATGAAAGCTGACGTAGCCATCGTTATCGTATCCTATAACTCTGAAGACCACATCGGGGCCTGCCTCGACAGTGTCTTCGCGCAGAGGAAGTCCGTCACCCAGCAGGTGATCGTGGTCGACAACGACTCCCGCGACGGGACGGTCGAGTTGATCCGCGGGAAGTACCCCGAAGTGGAGCTGGTCCTGCCCGGTGCCAACCTCGGTTTCGCCGCGGGCGTGAACCTGGGAGTGAAGCATGCGGATGCCGAGTTCGTTCTGCTCCTGAACCCGGACACCGAGATCCTCGACCACGCGGTCGATGTCGTCGTGGAATTCGCGCGCAAGAATCCCGGTCACGGTCTCTACGGCGGCCGGACCCTGCGGCCGGACGGCAGCCTGGAACCTTCTTCCTGCTGGGGCCTGCCCTCGCTGTGGAGCATGACCTTGTTCGCCTTCGGCCTGACGACGCTGGCCCCCAGGAACCGCTGGCTGGATCCGGAGTCCCTCGGTAGCTGGCAGCGGGACACCGTGAGGGAAGTCGGCGTGATCACCGGTTGCTTCCTGCTCTCCCCGCTGAAAGTCTGGAACCAACTGGGCGGACTCGACGAGCGCTACTTCATGTATGGCGAGGATGCCGACCTGGCCATGCGGGCACGCACCGCGGGCTACCGTCCGGTGATTTGTCCGGATGCGAAGCTGATCCACGAGGTGGGTGCCTGCTCCGACACGCCGGTTCATAAAACGATGCTGCTTTACCGGGGCAAGGCCAGTCTGGTCCGGACCCACTGGAAGGGATTGGCGCAGACGCTCGGTCTCTTCTTCCTCGCCACCGGCACGGGCCTCCGTGCCGCGATCAGCCGCCTGAGGTCGGAGCCGGGCCACAATGACAGTGCCGGGCGCTGGCAGACCCTGTGGCAGCAGCGCCAGCAATGGATCGGCGGCTACGGGACGACCGGTCGCAATCCGGTTTGATCGTGGATCAACCCTCATCCCTCCTAGCATGATCAGCGTCGTCATTCCCAGCTACAACCGCCGCGACTGCGTCCTCGCGCTTCTTACCGATCTCTATGCCCAGCAGGAGGTCGAGATGGAAGTGATCGTGGTGGACGACTGTTCACCGGACGACAGCGTCGCGGCGATCCGGCGCGCCTTTCCCCAGGCCACGGTTCTCGTGAACGAGAAGAACGGCGGCCCGGCGGTGAGTCGCAACCGCGGGATCCTCGCCGCCCGCGGGGAAATCGTGGTCGGCTTCGACAGCGATGTCACCGTCCCGGACCGCTTGTTACTTTCCAAAGTCCTCGGCCGGTTCCGGGACCATCCTTCGGTCAACGGCTTGGCCTTTCGCCTGTTGAAGCCGGACGGCAGGTCGGAAGACACGCCGCGCTGGTGGCATCCGGTGCCGATCGAGGGCTATGCCGACAAGAGTTTCCTGACCTCCTATTTCAGCGGGACCGGTTATGCCTTCCGCCGCAAGGCGCTGCTGGACGCCGGGATGTATCCCGAGATCCTCTACATGCACTACGAGGAGGTGGAGCTGGCATTCCGCATCCTGGACCAAGGCGGGTCGATCCTCCATTGCCCGGAACTGGTCGCTCTTCACCACGCCAACGAGGTGTCGCGGCGGAGTGAAGTCACCGTGTTCTACAAGCCGAGAAACCAAGTGCTTCTAGCGGCATCCTGCCTGCCTGGAATCAAGGCCGTCGGCTATGTCGTCCCCCGGATTTGCTACCAATTCGTGAAAGCGTGCGGTGGCGGCCACCTGAAAGACTTCTTCCGCGCCATGAAGTCGGCATCCGTCTTGCTTCCTGAGCTCCTCGCCAAGCGCCAGCCGCTCCGCAGTGAAACGCTCCAACGGATTGGCAGCCTCAAGCAAGGATTGGCACCCTGAGCTTGGGCACGGTGACTCCGGAGATTTCAGGCAAATCTTTCACGATTTTGAACGGGTAAACATTGAGGAATCCTTCGAGGTGTTTTTAAATTCAAGAAAATCAATAGCTTAGGGGCTTTCCAACAGTTAGTGGCAGGGAGCAACTTCCTCCTTGCTAACAGCAGAAAAAATTGGATTCTAAGGTTCTCGTATTTAAAAAATATCAGAAATTTCAAACTTCGTTAACAACCAGCCCTTCATCGTCTTGTCCGGCAGCGTCGCCTTCGGCGGGATCTCCGGCAGCGTTTCAGTCATTCCGACGGAAGCAATGCCGTGATCTTGAGCCCAACCGACACCCCTCGCGTTTCCCGACCGGTCCGTCCCAACACCAAGTTCCGTCTGGAATGCAAACTCCAAGGTCATGAGAATCAAAATTTTCACATTGCTCGCCTCCCTGCTCGTGCTGCCTCTCGCCGCTTCCTCGAAGCCCACCCGCGTGCCTTCGTTCGGACCCAACGGGACCCACTGGCCCGAATTGATCCCGACGCCGTTCATGTACGACGAAACGGTGTCGAACATCGTCGAGGTGCCGTGTTCCTGGGCTGCCATCAGGAATGCGATCCAGGCCGTGACGACCAACCAGGCCAACAGCGGAACCCTTATCCTGGTCGCTCCCGGGATTCTCGTTGGAAACGGAAACTCGAGCGGAGCGATTCCCGTGCTGGAGAACATCGGGTCCCTCAACTGGGCCCAGCGGGTCACCGTCGCGCCCCGGGACGGCTTCGGGACGGTGAAGTTCAGGGAGGGCGTTCGCTTCCTGAAAGTCTTCGGCGTCTGCTTTGCCGGCTTTGATTGCGACGGCAACGATATCGGAATCAAGATGCAGGGCTGCAGCCGCTCGGCGCTGGCCTGGACCCGGTGCACCGGCCATCTGGGCATCTACGGAACCAGTGGTTTCGTGACCCAGGGCATGGAGATCGTCGAAGTGGTGCAGCCCGATCACTACGTCAAAAGCAGCGATTCCGCGGACTACTACGCAGGTGGCGGTGGATTCGAGAACTGGCGATTCGACGGATGCTACCACGCGCCGCGGTTTTTCGAGGCAAACTACACCGGTGCCAAGCCCCACACCGACACGGTCCAGTTCGCCGCGGCGGGTGGGGGCAGCTACGGCAACATCACCTTCCGCGACAGCGCCTTTTTCTCGTCGAACAACTGCTCGATCCAAACCGGCAACGTGGACGGGTTCTTCTTGGAGAAATGTTACGTGGTGTCCGGCGAAGTCTCCCTGTCCCGCTATCCGCACCTTCCCGGCGGTGCCACCGAATCCACCAAGAACGCCTTCAACGGTTCGGGAAAGAATTTCCAAGCCAAGGACTGCGTGTTCATCGGTGGCATGGCGCTGAACACGGCGGACGCCGCCCGGCCTTGGAGCTTCGTTTCGAACTCGAAAACCGACCGCACCTACGGCTCGTCCAACCAACCGCTGTCCGGTTCCTGGACGGTGGACAGCAGTCTGAATGCGAGCAACTCCGGGATGCCGCCTTATCCGACGCTTTCCTATCTGAACACGATCTGGGCCAATCCGGGTGCCACCACCAATGTCTCGCGGCCGGTGTTCATCCCGCCTGCCGGGACCTATGGAACCGCCCAGTCCGTGACGATGACCTGCTCGACCGCCGGTTCGGCGATCTTCTACACCACGGATGGCAGCACGCCGACCCCGTCTTCGACACGATACACGGGGCCCATCAACGTCAGTGCATCGACCACTCTCAAGGCTTTGGCGACCGCCAGCGGGCTCACCACTTCATCGGTGGAGAGCGTTGACTATTTCATCGTCAATCAGGTTTCGACGCCGGTGATCTCGCCGGATGGCGGGCTGTTTAGCAGCGCCCAGTCAGTCACCATCACGTGTCCGACCCCGGCGGCGACCATCCGCTATACTTTGGATGGCAGCGTGCCGACCGGCACCTCCACAATTTACAGCGGCCCCTTCTTCATCTCCTCAACTTCCACCCTCAAGGCGGTGGGTTTCAAAGCGGGAAGCGCGAACAGTCCGGTGGCTTCGGCGAGCTTTGGAATCGGGAACTCCTATCAGGCAAGCGAAGCGTGGAGCAACGTGACGATCCCGGCGCAGACCGGCCAGTTCACGATCCGCTGGAACGCGGTTCCGGACGGCAACAATATCGACGGTGTGACGGGAGTCTCCCTCGGGAATGTCGACACCTACGACGACCTCGCCTGCATCGTCCGATTCGCGGTTAACGGGACCATCGATGTCCGGAATGGTGGCAGTTACACCGCGCTGACACCCGTGACCTACACGGCGGGGACGATCTACCGTTTCCAACTCGATATCGACCTCGTGGCAAAGGACTACTCCGTCACGGTCACTCCTGACGGCGGGCTTCCGGTGCTGATCGCCCGGGACTATCGATTCAGGACCCAGCAGGCGACGGTCAGCACCTTGGATCATGTCGGCCTGGTCGCGCTGAGCGGAGGGTCTCACACGGTCACGGATATCGCCCTCGGGGGCTCCGCTCCACTTTCCGCTCCACAAGGGTTGCGGGTGATCGGGGCTCCGTGACGTCCCCCTCGATTACAGGATTTTCAACCTCGTCCCCCCGACGATTGGCACCCCGCAGGAAGCGTGGTGCCATTTGTTTGCCATCCTCCCACCCTCATTCCCCCCGTGAGCCATCCCGTCCGAGTTCTCTACAGTTTTCCCCACAAGCTCGGTGCAGGCCGCATCTGCAGCACGGCCTGGCATCAGGTGGAAGGTGCCTCTAAAGCCGGTGCGAAGATCACGGTGATCACCGGCTCCCAGGCCCGGCCGCTCCATCACGGTGCCAAGGTCAAGACGACACTTGCCGTTGGCAAGCTGCGGGTGCCTTACCGGTTGGTCGGCCGTGACCTGGCTTGTTCCTGGCATGACCGGGTCACCGCGCGCTGGCTGGATTCACATCACCGGGAAGTGGACGTGGTCCATTGCTGGCCGCTGGGTGCCTTGAAGACCATCCGGGTCGCCCGCAAGCATGGCATCCCGGTGGTGCTCGAGCGACCCAATGCTCACACCGCCTTCGCCTACGAGGAGGTGGCAAAGGAGAACCGTGAAGTCGGGATCGAACTGCCGGAGGATCATGATCACCAGTTCGACCCGAAGCGCCTGGCGCTGGAGGAGACCGAATATGCGGAAGCGGACTTTCTTCTCTGCCCGTCGGAATTCGTGGCGCGAACTTTCTCGGACCGGGGTTTTCCCGCGGCCAAACTGGTCCGGCATCAATACGGATTCGACCTCACGCGCTTCGGTGCTCCGGCGGCGGAACCGGCGGACCACGACGGTCTGGTCATGATCTATGCCGGCGTGGTGGAGCCCCGCAAGGGACTGCATCACGCCCTCAAGGCCTGGCTTGCGTCCGGAGCCCACGAGAAAGGCACCTTCATGGTGTGCGGCGAGTTCGTCCCGGGGTATCGCGAACGCCTCGAGCCGATGATCTCGCATCCCAGCGTGAAGGTGATGGGGCATCGCACCGACCTTCCCGATCTGATGCGCCAGAGCGATTTGTTCGTGCTGTCGTCGGTCGAAGAGGGCAGCGCCTTGGTCACCTACGAGGCCCGCGGCGCGGGCTGCGTCCTGCTGGTCTCCGATGCCTCGGGCGCGGTCTGCGAGCACATGAAGAACGGCTTGATCCACGGATCGCGGGACGTTGAGTCCTTGACCGGCCATATCCGTCAGCTCGACCAGGACCGGGCTCTTCTTGCCCGGCTCCGGGTGGCATCCGGCACCGGACTTGAAAAGCTCACTTGGGACGAGGCGGGCCGCCGCTTGGAAGATGTCTACCGCACGGTTCGCACCCGGGTGGATTGAGCGCGCGGTTTGCCTTTCTTTCCCTCCCGCTTTCCCCCGCTCCTTCCGTGAATCCCCTCGGCATTCTGTTCTTTCTCATCAGCGCCATCGCGCTGATGAGCGTTCCCCGGCGCTGGGCGATCATCCCGCTGCTGATGGGGGTCGTCTTCATCACCCATGGCCAGGCCATCAATCTCGGCGGAATCAAGCTGCCGGTCTTCAGGATGCTGCTCGCGGTGGGCTTGTTCCGGATCATCGTGAAAGGGGAGGGGATCGCCGGCGGCATGAACCTCATCGACAAGCTGATGATGGGGCTCTGCGGGTGGCTTTTCTTCGCGAGTTTCTTCCACGAACCGGGTGCCGACGCCGCCGGGCCGGTGTTCATCATCGGCAAGATCGCGGAGATCGGCCTTTGCTACCTGCTGGTGCGGGCGTTCTGCCACGACATGGACGACTTCGCTTCGATCATGGGAGTGATCGCTCTCATGCTGGTTCCGATCGCCCTTGAAATGATCTTCGAGAAGGCGACTGGAACCAATCTCTTCTCCAAGACCTTCGGCGGGGTGGTCGAAGCGGTGGTCGAGCGTGATGGCAAGCTGCGGGCACGCGGTCCGTTCCGCCACGCGATCCTCGCCGGCACCGTGGGCGCCGCCCTGGTGCCGATCATGCTCGGCTTGTGGAAGCGTAATCCCGGAGCCGCGAAAATCGGCCTGGTGGCCTGCATCACGATGGTGGCCACCTGCGCCTCCAGCGGACCGGTGCTGAGCGTCATGTTCGCTCTCTTCGGTGTCCTCCTGTGGCGCTTCCGTTCGTACATGGGAATGATCCGCTGGAGCATCCCGATTGGCTACATGGCGCTCGCCATGGTCATGACCCGGCCGGTTTACTACATCATCGGGGAACTCAGCATGGGGGGCAGCACGGGCTGGCACCGCTCGCACCTGATCGATTCGTCGATCAAATATTTCGGCGACTGGTGGGCCTTCGGGACCGACTACACCCGCTCCTGGATGCCGACCGGTGTGACTTTCAGCGAGGACCACACGGACATCACCAACTACTTCCTGGCGTTCGGCGTGATGGGGGGGATCCTCTCGGTTCTGCTTCTGGTCGCGATTTGCTGGGTCGCCTTCAAATGGGTGGGTGACGCCATCGACAGCATCCCCGAGGACGACGAGAGCGGCGACCGCTTCATGATCTGGTGCATGGGTGCCAGCTTGTTCTCGCATGTGGCCACCAGCATCTCGGTCGCCTACTACGACCAGTCGGTGTTCTTCTTCTGGTTCAGCATCGCGACGATCAGTTCGTTCCATTGGATGCGCCATTCCTTGTCCGAAGAAGCACCTGAGGAGCCGGCCGGGCCCCGTCCGGCACCGCCCGGCATGCCAAGCTGGAATTGAGAATCCCGAATCGTTCCCCCCTATGATTCACGCCAGATCCGCTGAGATGACCGGGCCGGCGGCCGCCGTGGCTGCCGACGCCTCGGTGGGTGCGGCGAAGCCCGCTTCGCCCCGCTTCTTCCATCTCGATGCCCTCCGGGCCGCCCTCATGTTCTGGGGGATTCTCGTCCACACCAGCACCCTCGACCCCGACAACGGCGTTTTCCGTTCGTTCGCGATCGTTTCCGGACTGGTGCGGATGGAAGCGTTCTTCGTGATCTCGGGCTTCCTCGCCTACATGCTTCTGAAGAAGTACGGGGCGAAGGTGACGGTGAAGAAGCGCTTGCTGGCGATCGGGATTCCATTCGCCACCGCGCTGGTGCTGCTGAATCCGCTGACCAACCACCTCATTTACAATTACCACAACAGCCCGATCTCCTTCGCCGATTACCTGGCAGGGAAGGGGACAGATGGTGCCGATGGACCGATGAACTGGCACCTGCACCTGTGGTTCCTGCTGGCGCTGTTGATCTACTCCTTGCTGGCGCCCGCCGCCGAGCGGCTGGTGGACAAGGGTCTGGCGATGGTCAAGTTTTCGATCCGTCCGCCGGGACTGGCCTTCCTGGCGATGTGCGCCGGCGTGATGGGCGGCTGCCTCGCGGCCCGGGTCGGCTTCGAACTGGTCAAGGATGCCCTGCCTGTCTCCTCGCATTACGTCGTCCGCTCGATCGGGAATTTCCTGCCCTTCTATGTGCTGGGCATGCTGTTGTTCGCCGCGCCTCGCCTGCGGGAAGTGTTCTCGGAGCTGCGTTGGATCCAGCTCGTGGTTTCCTGCTCGCTGCTTTTCGAAGCCACGCGCCGCTTCGGTTCGGATCCCGGGCGTTTGGAAGAGGTCGTGATCCTGTGCCTCCAGAGCTATGTGGCGATGACCCTATCCAGCCTGCTGTTCTGGGTGGCGGGGAAATGGGTGCGGGGCGAAAGCGAACTCGCCCGCCGCTTGTCCGACTCGGCCTATTCGGTCTATCTCTTCCATTTCCTTTCGATCTATCTTTTCGCCCACCTGCTCCGGGGATTTGTTCCGGGCTCGATGCTGCTGCTCGGCCTGGTCGCATTGTTGACCTTCGTTACGACGCTCTTCCTTCACCGCTGCTTGATCCACCGCGCCCCCGTGCTGGCGCTCCTGTTCAATGGCAAGCCCCCCCGCCGCCTGAAATGAATGCATCTCCTTCCCTCTCGGATGCGGACCGATCCACCGCGACCTCTCTCCCGCGCAAGCCTTCCCCGATGAGAAAGATCCTCTTCATCGCCTATCATTTCCCGCCGGCCGGCGGGGGAGGGGTGCAGCGCTCGCTGAAGTTCGTGAAGTATCTGCCGGACTGCGGCTATCTGCCGGTGGTGCTGACCATTGAGGCCCCGGACGACCGGCGCTGGACCCCCAAGGACCAGGCCCTGATGGACGAGGTGCCGGAGCAGGTGAGGATCCACCGGGTGTCGATCCCGGACGAAGTGCACGTGCCCGGTAAGCTGGAGCGCGCGGCGCGCGAGCTGCTCGGAATGCGCACCCGCTTCGGTCAAACCTGGATGAACCGCGTGATCGAAGCCGGCAGCCGGATCGCGGAAGAAGAGAAGCCTGACCTGATCTTCGTCACCATGTCGCCCTTCGACGGTGCCGATGCCGCGGCGGAGATTTCCCGCCGCACGGGGATCCCGTGGGTCGCCGACCTGCGCGATCCCTGGGCGCTCGACGAGTTCCAGCTTCACCGGACCCGCTGGCATCGCGAGCTCGAGAAATCGCAGATGGCGAAGTCTCTGGAAAGCGCGGCGCTGATCATCATGAACACCCCCGAGTCCGCGCGTCGGGTGAAGGAGGAACTGCCGCGGCTGCGCTCGAAGAACGTGGTCGGCCTCACCAACGGTTACGACGCCAGCGATTTCTCCGGCGAGGTCGAAGCGATCGGAGGAGGTAAGTTCAACATCGTCCACTCCGGCTACTTCCACGCGGAGTCGGGTCTGGTCGAGCAGTCGAGGCAGCGCCAGTACCGGCTCTTAGGCCGGACCGTCCCGGGCGTCGAACGTCTGCCGCGCTCGCATTACTATCTCCTGAAAGCCCTCGAGCAGTGGCTGGAAGAGTCGCCCGGGATCGTCGACACGATCCAGGTTCACTGCGTCGGGGTGCTCTCCAAGTCCGACCAGGCACTGATCGACAATTCCCCCGCAAAGCCCCTCTTCTCGTGCTCGGGCTACCTGAACCATGCGGAGTGCCTGCGCTATGTCCGCGGCGCCGACCTGCTGTTCCTGCCGATGCACAAGATGCCGCCGGGCATGAAGGCCGGGCTTGTGCCCGGCAAGACCTACGAGTACATGGCCGCCGGCCGTTCGGTCCTCGCGACCTTGCCGGCGAGCGATGCGCGCGACTTCCTCAAGCAGGCGGGAACCGGGGTGTTCGCCGCACCGGGTGACGTGGCGGGCATGCTGGCCGCGCTCAAGCAACAGCATGCGAAGTGGCAGGCCGGGCGAAATGATGTGACCTGGAATGCCGACTACGTCCGCCAGTTCGAACGCCGCAACCTGACCCTCGATCTCGCGAAGTTCCTCGACCCGATCCGCTGAACCGGCGGCATCCTCTCTTCCCCCATCTTGTTGCATGCCGGCTGAAAGCGTCATCGAACCCTCGAATCCCCCGCGCCGCGATCCCTTCGCCGCACCGGATGTTTCGAAGAACCTGCGCCGGAGTTCCGTCCGCGGGGCCTCCGTCATGTCCTTCTCCCGCGTCGCCGGGATGGGGCTGCGCTTCCTGTCGACCGGGATCCTCGCCCGCCTGATCTCCCGGGACGACTTCGGCCTTTTCGCGATGACCGCGGTGATTTCGGGCTTCCTCGGGATCTTCATGGATGTCGGCCTTTCGCAGGCCACGATCCAGCGACCGGAAATCAATCACCGGCAGATCTCGACGCTGTTCTGGATCAACGTCGCACTCGGCGTCGTGGTCAGCGCGGTCTTCGCGCTGTCGGCACCCGCCATCGCGGCTTTCTACGGCCAGCCCGCTCTCGTGGGCATGATCCCGGTGCTCGCGGTCAGCTTCCTTTTCGGCAGCCTCGGCTTGCAGCACCTCGCGCTGCTCACCCGCAACATGCGCTACCCGCTTCTCGCGGGGATCGAAATCTTCTCGATGTTTGCCGGAGTGGTCGCCGGCGTGTGGATGGCCCGGCAGGGCATGGGCTACTGGTCGCTGGTCGGCATGGCGGTGGCGCCCCCGGTTGCCAAGACCCTCGCGGCATGGATCGCGCTCCGCTGGGTTCCCGGCCTCCCGTCCCGCGGCAACGGCGTCCGCAGCATGTTGAAATTCGGCGGCGACGTGCTGGGCTTCAACATCGTCAACTACTTCTCCCGCCAGGCCGACACCGTGCTGATCGCCAAGTTCTGCGGCTCGGCTCCGGTGGCGGCTTACGAGAAAGCCTACAGCCTTCTCCTGATGCCGGTCGGCCAGATCAACGGCCCGCTCGGATCAGTCAGCATCCCCGCGCTGTCCCGTCTCCAGCAGGATTCCGAGCGCTTCCGCCGCTACTTCCTCAATGCGATCCTCCTCGTCTGCTCGCTGAGCATGCCGGTGATCGCCGGGATCACGCTCTTTGCCGACGAGATCGTGGCGGTCTGGCTCGGGCCCGACTGGGCCGCATCCGCCGACCTCTTCCGACTGCTCGCGCTCGCCGCCCTGATCGGCGGCATTTCAAACCCCGCCGGCTGGGTGCTCATCTCGCTGGGCCTCACCAAACGCTACCGCCTGCTTGGGCTTGCGAACTCGGCGGTCATCGTCGCGGCATTCGTGATCGGACTTCTTTACGGTCCGAAGGCGGCCGGCGAGTCGTTCTCGATGCGTGGCGTGGCCATCGGCTACTCGGCCGCCATGTTGCTCAACTTCGTCCCCTACTGGGCCTGGGCATTGAAGGGAACGCCGGTGGCGGTCGGCGCGGTTCTCAGGACCATGCTGATCCCCGCGCTTTCCTGCCTGCCTGCCGCGGCCGCGGTCATGTGGATCAAGACCTCCGGTGCCAGCCTCGACATCGGCTGGCCCTTGACCCTGGCCGCCATGGCCACCTTCGGCATCGTTTACGGCGTCGTCCTGCTTTTCGGATTCCGCAAGCTCGCCTTCTTCCGCAGCATCGCTTCCGAGTTCCGGTCCCGTTAGATCCACCTCCCCATGGTCATCATCATCCCCACCTGCCAACGCGGCGAGCTGCTGGAGCGCACGCTCCAGTGCCTCGTCGATGCCGATCTCCCCGATTCGGTGAGCCGCGTCATGGTCGTTGAAAACGGCAGGAAAGACGAGGCGGAAACCAAGGCCGCGAAGTTCGCCGGCCGCCTGCCCATCGAGTATCTCTACACGCCGGTCGGCAGCAAGTGCGCCGCGCTCAACCTGGCGCTTGAGTCCTGCCAGGGGGAGTTCGTGGCGTTCTTCGACGATGACGTGCGGATCGATCCCGCTTGCGTCCGCGCCTATGCCGACGCGGCCGCGGGCAAGACCGGCGGCGAGTTCTATGCCGGCAAGTGCAACGTCGATTACGATGTCGAGCCGCCGGAGTGGCTGAAGCACTACCTGCCGTTCTCCGCGAAGGGCTGGAGTTACGGGGACAAGGTCAGTGAGTTGAACGAGCCGCTCGCGCTCGGCTTCAACTGGGCGGCCTTCGCCGACGACATCGCGAACGCGGGCTCGTTCAATCCGGACATCGGCCCCGGCCGCCTGATCTCGATCGGCGACGAGACGGACCTCCAGCGCATCATGCTTTCGCAAGGCACCAAAGGGGTCTATCTCCCCGCCGCCCTGGTCTGGCACCATGTCCCGGCCGACCGGTGTTCGACCGAGTGGACGCTGGAGCGGAACCGCCGGATGGGCCTGCTGGTCGGGCGAAAATTGGGCAGCGCCCCTTTGGCATCGCGTCTCTGCAAAGCCGCCACCGCCCTCGGGAAGATCGTCGGACTGGGCGTGCTGACGAAGGCTGGCAAGTCGTTCCTCAGCGATGCCCGTCACTTCCACTACCTCCAGCGCCGGTCCTGGAACCTAGGTGTCTGGCAGGGTCACCAGAGTTGCGGTCGGGGAGATTGAAGGAGTGGCCCGGATGAGTCCTGCGACTCCGCATATCCTGCTTAGTTTTGCGCGACGACTCGCATTGAATTGGTGCCGCGACGAACGTCTGGTTTTCTGGCGCGCATCGGCTCCCGACAAAGCCCTGAAGCATCGTTATCTAACTTTTCCGAAATATCAGGATATCAGAGACTATCAAAAATATCTGGCGTATTTCGGTTGGAGTTGATAATTTGCTTTAGTTTCTTTCCCCCCCGCATTTGAGACGACTTCCGGTTGCGCGCAGCCCGATCTCGGCTCCTGTGTTCAAATTCCCCCCAACTGCGATGCCTCACCCCCCCGTGATTCCCTTGTTTGCTTCCTTCGAGGAGGCTGTCCGCCCCCTTGGAATTTTGCCGACGCCTTCGAAACGGAATGAACCGTTTTTGAAGTCGCGCACCATTCCTGCTCTCCGCCCATCGTTCTCGGCGGATTGAGCTTCGTCCGCATTGGTTGATTTCCTTTCAAGCTGCTCCCCCCTCACCCCACCCCCCTAGATGAAATCGATGTTCCTTTCCCGAGGTTCCCATCGCCGTGTTGGCACCCAGCCTCCGGCTTCCCGTTCGTTGACCCACTGGTCGCTGTCCGCGATGCTCGCGGCCGCTTCCCTGTTCCCCTCTGCCAATGCGCAGGTCGGATTCTCCGCCAGCATTCTCGGCGGATTGGTCAGCGGTTCCAACAACAAGGCGAGCAAGGTGACTTCGCTCCAGTTCGGTCCGGACAACCGTCTGTATTTCATTCAGGTCAACGGCACGATCATCGCCTGCGATGTTGCCCGCCTGGGACCTAACAATTACGTCGCGTCGAACGCGGAGACGATCAGTCTCGTCAAAAACATTCCGAACTACGACGACGACGGCAACCGCAACTTCAGCCTGACCTCGCGGCAGGCCACCGGCATCCTGGTCGTCGGAACGCCGGAGAATCCGGTCATCTACGCGACGTCTTGCGACCCGCGCGAAGGTGCGGGGAGCGGTGCGGTCGACCTGAACCTCGACACCAACTCCGCGGTTCTTTCCCGCCTGACGCGAAATTCGAGCGGGGTGTGGGAAAAGGTCGATGTGGTCCGCGGATTGCCCCGGTCCGAGGAAAATCACGCCGTCAACGGCCTCAACATCAATGCCGACGGAACGGTCATCTACCTCGCGGTGGGTGGCAACACGAACGCCGGCGGACCCTCGAACAACTTCGCCTTCGCCTGCGAGACCGCCTTGGCGGCGGCCATCCTCACGGTCGACCTCACGGCCATCAACGCGCTGCCGGTGCAGACCGACGCCTACGGGCAGAATTATCTCTACGACCTGCCGACCCTGAACGATCCGAACCCGGCGCGCGCCCACAATCTGGACGGCTCCGACGTCAACGACCCCTTCGGCGGGAACGACGGCCTGAACCAGGCCAAGCTGGTCGCGGGTGGTCCGGTCCAGGTCTACGCCTCGGGTTTCCGAAATCCCTACGACGTCTTAATCGCGAAGACGCCGGGGAAAGTCGGGAAGATGTATACCTTCGACAACGCGGGCAACTCCGGCTGGGGCGGCTACCCGAAAAACAACGGCTTGCTCGACGGCGGCGGGGCCAGCCTGGCCACCAATGAATATGTTCCGGGCGAACCGGGCGTGGTGAACAACAAGGACGGTCTCCACCGGATCACCGGTCCGGGCTACTACGGCGGTCACCCGCATCCGCTGCGCGCCAATCCGACCGGTGCCGGATGGACCCGCTACGACGACGTGGCAGGGCAACTGGTGTTCTCGCCATCTCCCACCACCGACTGGCCGCCGGTCTCGCCTTCGCTGGCGGATCCGCGGCAGGGCCAGTTCCTTCTTCCGGGACCGATCAGCGGAGCCCTCCTGATCAACAGCGCCTCCACCTGCGGCATGGCCGAGTACACCGCGTCCAACTTCGGCGGCGCGATGGTGGGCGACATCATCACCACCCTTTACAGCGCGGCCACCGTGCAACGGGTGCACATGAACGCCGACGGCACCGCGGTGACCGGTAGCAGCGTCCTTTTGAACGGGAGCTCCTGGGGAACCCCGCTCGATGTGACCTGCCCCGGCCCCGGCGCGGCACCCGCGCTCTCCGGGACGATTTTCGTCGGCCATCACTCGAGCAAAATCACCGTGCTCGAACCCTCCGACTTCGATTCCGCAGGCAATGTCTGCTCCGGAATCTTCAGCTTCTCGCTGGACGAGGACAACGACGGCTACAGCAACGCGGACGAGGTCTCGAACGCTTCGGACCCTTGCTCCCCGGCCGTCACTCCGTCGGACTGGGACGGCGATTTCCTCTCCGACCTGCTGGATGCGGACGACGACAACGACGGGATCCCGGACACCCAGGACCTGTTCCCGATCGATGCGCTCAACGGTCTCGACGTGGCCCCGCCGGTCCGCCGTGAACTTTTCAACGAACTGGGCGTCGGCTTCTTCAGCATCGGCTTCAAGGGGGTGATGCTCAACCCGGGCCAGAACTACGCGCAGCGGATGGCGGTGGATGAACTGATCGCGGGCGGCACCGCCGGCCTGTTCACCGATCCCCTGGTCGGCGCCGGCAATCCCCACGGTTCTTCCAACACCCAGATGAACGCCTTCCACCTCGGCGTGAATCTCGACGAGTCCACCGGGCCCTTCCTTGCCAGTTCCGGACTCGGCGGCCTCCTGTTCAACGGAGCTCCCACCGCGGGACAGTCGCACGGCATCTTCATTGGCAATGGCGACCAGGACAATTACGTGAAAGTTGCGGTCAACGCGAACTCCGGAGCCGGCGGCATCGAGGTCGTGCACGAGGAAAACGGGGTGATCCTCACCCAGACCATTCATCCCGCCGCCGGTCTGTTCGGCGGGAATGTCACGCTGCATTTCCTCATCGATCCCATCGCCGGCACCGTCCACCCCGGCTACAGCCTCGGAGCCGGCCCGGTCACCTATGTCGGTGCCCTGCCATTGACCGTGGGCGGCAAGATCCTCGACTCGATCCGCGGCCCCTCCGCCATGGCCTTCGGCCTGCTGGCCACCACCGGGGATGTCGCGACCCCGACCTTCAATGCCACCTGGGACTACTTCCAGGTGAACCCCGTGCCCGGCACCGCCGCCGCGCGGCTGACCGTGGCCAGCCCGGGCGGCAGCCTGGCGACTTCCTCCACCAACTCGCCCGGATCCTTCCGCCTGGAAAACCAGTCCACCGGCGGGCAGCGGATCACCTCGGTCAAGGTCGATCTCTCCACCGCGATGCTGCCGGACATCGTCTTCGATCCGGACCATACCGCGGGCGACCATGACGGAACCGCTTTCGTCGCCAATGAATTGATCGGCGGAACCGGAAAAGAGAACATCTCCCACACCTTCGGGGCTCCTCTCAACGGCGTCGATGGGAACGATGGCTACCAGGTGCTGAACGTCCAATGCGATGTCGGCGTGGATTTCGGCCCCGGTGACCTGCTGACCTTCGCTTCCGACATTGATCCGAACAGCATCAAAGGAGTGATGGGCCCGGGTCCTTTCGATGCGGGCAGCATCTCGGGACTGGAGCTGACCGGAGCCACCATCACGGTGACCTTCGATGACGGCAGCGTCCGCAAGGTGAGGCTCGCCGGCTACACCGCCGAGCCAGGGAGCTTCAATCCCAACAAAACCTCGGTCGGCGTCCTCTCTTCCTCGAACCTGCCGGTCCCCGGACTGTCGGTGCAGGGCCAGACCTCGCCCTTCAGCATCGCCACCCAGCCCAGCGCCCGGATCGCCGGTCCTCCGGGCTCCCTGGTCCAGGTCGGGGTCTTCCACTCCGCGCTGCATCTCGACGACGGGACCCTCGCGGTGCCGAACGGCGGCTACAACCTCGCGCCCTTCGACTCGAACAGCGTGGTCGCCTTCGACTTCAACGAAGCGGTCATCGGGGCGAACGGCTTCGTGGACGTGCCGCTGGAGCTCAGCCACAGCGAGGAACTCGGAGGAATCAATCTGGTCTCCGCCATCCTCTACGACACGAATGGCAACCGCAGCTCTTCGTCGAACATCCTGACGATCGACTACAACCCGAACGCGGCTCCGGCCACCGCCCTCTACCGCATCAACGCGGGCGGCGGTACTTTCGAGGATGCCGCGGGCCAGATCTGGAGCCCGGACAGCGGGTTCACGTCGGGCAGCTCATCGACGTTCACCAACGCGATCGCCGGGACCATCGACGATGCGATCTATCAGTCGTTCCGTTACGACGACAGCCCGTCCACCCCTCTCGACTACGTCTTCCCCGTGACGAACGGGCAATATGAAGTCAGGCTTCATTTCGCGGAGACCTGGTCCGGCATCACCGCCGCGGGTCAGCGCGTCTTCGATGTCCTGTTGGAAGGTCAGACCGCGATCAACGACCTCGACGTCTTCGCCACCGCGGGCCCGAACACCGCATTGGTGCAGACCCTGCAGACCACGGTGAACGACGGCCAGCTGAACATCGGTCTGCGGCACGTCGCGCAGAATCCGTTCATCTCGGGGATCGAGATCTTCCTGCTGGAAGCCTCCGGCCCCGACGAGGATCCGCCCAGCGCACCCGGCGTCCTCACTTACACCGGACTTCAGGCGGGGAGCATCCAGCTCGCCTGGTCGCAATCGACCGACCTCGTGGGAGTCACCGGCTACCGCGTGTTCCAAGGTAGCAATCAGATCGGCACCACGACCCTGCTGAATCTTCCGGTCAGCGGCCTGATCCCCTCCACGCCCTATGTCTTCGGCGTGGAAGCCTTCGACGCCGCCGGCAACGTCTCCGGTCGGACGACCCTGGAAGTTACGACTCCAGCCGACCAGCAGAACCCGACCACGCCCGGCACCCTGAAGGGTGTGGCAGGCAACGGGCTGGCCGTGCTTTCCTGGACGGCCTCCACCGATGACGCCGGAGTCGCGATCTACCGGATCTTCCGCGGAGGTCTGCTGATTCAGGAAGTCACGGGACTCGGCTACACCGATAGCGGACTCACCAACGGGACCCTCTATGACTACGAGGTCGTGGCGGTCGACGTGGTGGGCAAGCTTTCAACGCCTGCCACGGTATCCGTCCGTCCGCGCGCTCTCGGGCCGGCGGTGCTTCGCGTCAATTGCGGTGGCGGGAACTACACCGACGTCCTGGGCAGGCTGTGGTCCGCGGACTTCGGCTTCAACACCGGCGTCGCGGAGGTTTCGACGGGAGCCATCGCGGGAACCCTCGACGACGCTCTCTACCAGGCGCGGCGTTTCGACCGCGATCACGGAGCCGAGTTGAAGTACACCTTCCCCTTGCCGGACGGCGAGTACGAGCTCCGGTTGCACTTCGCGGAAGTGTGGAGTGGCGCCTCTTCCGCAGGCATCCGCGTCTTCGACGTGAAGGTCGAGGACCAGGTCGCGTTGGAGGATTTCGACATCTTCGCGGCCAGCGGGTTCGCCACCGCTCACGTCGAGGCGATCCCGGTCACCGTCACGGGTGGCGCGATCACCATCGAGTTCATTCACGTGATCCAGAACCCGACGATCGCGGGCATCGAGATCTACGGTCTGGAATCCGGTCCACCCGACCTCGATCCGCCTCCGGTTCCGGCCGACCTTGCGGTCACCGGCGTCACCGCGGGCAGCGTTTCGCTCGGCTGGACCGCCTCGGAATCTGGCGCCACCTACGACGTGCGCCGCGACGGGAATCTGGTGGGTAGCACCCAGAATACGGTGTTCACCGACAGCGGGCTGATCGCGAACACCTCCTATGTTTACACCGTGGTCGCACGGGACGCGGTCGGCAATGCCTCGGCCCCCGCCGGACCGGCCAATGCGACCACCGCGCCCGACACCATCCCGCCCTCGTCGCCGGGCAGCCTCACGGCCGCCGCGGGCAATGCCACCGTGGTCCTTTCCTGGAACGCGTCCACGGACAACGGCTCGGTCGAGCGTTACGACATCTACCGGAATGGCAGCGTCGAACCGGTGGCCACCGTCACCACGCCGGGCTACACCGATACCGGTCTGACCAACGGCACGCTCTACAATTATGTGGTGGTGGCGGTTGACAGCGCGGACAACGAGTCCGATCCGGCCAGCGCCTCCGCGACGCCGATGGCCGTCGGGAACCCGCTGTTCCGGGTGAACTGCGGAAACCTGACGGCGGACCACACGGACCCGTCGGGGAACATCTGGGCCGTCGATTCCGGCTACAATGCCAACAACGTCAGCATCGGCTCGACCACGGTGACGGTGGCAGGCACGACCACTCCGGAGATCTACAAGACCCACCGCTTCAAGAACCGGAACTCGTCCACGCCGCTGAAGTACGAATTCAACGTGCCGAACGGCAACTACGACGTGAGATTGCACTTCGCCGAGGTCTGGACCGGTGCGACCGCCCCCGGTGCCCGCGTGTTCAACGTGCTCGTGGAAGGTGCGACCGCGCTGCCCAATCTCGATGTGTTCGCCGAAGTCGGCCTCAACCACGCGCTGGTGAAATCGGTGCCGGCCACCGTCGCCGACGGCAAGCTGGCCATCGACCTCACCGTGGTGGTCCAGAATCCGCAGATCTGCGCGATCGAGGTCTATCCGGTTCTCAGCGGCGGTGCCGGCGACAACGTCCCGCCTTCCATCCCGGGTGCCCTCGCGGCCCAGAACGTGACCGCGAGCAGCCTCGATCTGGCTTGGACCGCGTCCACCGATCCCCTGAGTGGAGTCGCCGGCTACCGGGTCTATCGCCGGATCCCCGCGACCGAGTCCCCGGAGCAGGCGCAGTTGCTCGCCACCGTCCCCGTTCCCGGCTTTTCCGACAGCGGTCTGACCCAAGGCACGGCGTATGAATACCGCGTGATCGCGGTCGATGGTGCCAACAACCTGTCGGACGCCGCCATCCTGCCGGTTACTACCTTGGTGCCGGACGGCCTTCCTCCGTCGATCCCGCCCAACCTCGTGGCCACTCCCGGACTCACGCAAATGGTGCTGAGCTGGGATCCCGCGGAAGATGAACTGGGCGGCACCGGGGTTGCCGGCTACCATGTGTATCGCGATGGTGAACCCTTGGCCACGGTCACCACGCCGGGCTACACCGACACCGGACTGCCCAGCGGAACCGAGTTCGACTACGAGGTGATTGCATTCGATGCGGCGTTGAACGCGGGATCGCCCGCCCAGGTCACCGCGAGCACGGATGTCGATCTGGTGGATCCCACGGAGCCCGGCAGCCTGCTGGCGACTCCCGGCTACACCACGATGGACCTTTCGTGGACCGCTTCCACTGACCTTGGCGGCGTGACGGGTTACCGCGTCTATCGGGGTGCCACGCTGATCGGGGAACCGACCGGCACGTCCTTCCAGGATGGCGGACGGATCCCCGGCACGCTCTATTCCTATTCCGTTGTTGCAGTGGATAGCGCAGGCCGGATTTCCACGGCCGCGGAAACGGATGGCACGACCCTGGCCGACACCGCCGCCCCGAGCGTTCCGGCTTTCCTGACGGCGGTCGCGGGTGATGAATCCGTGACGCTTTCCTGGCTGCCCTCCGGCGACAACGTCGGGGTCACCGGATACGAGATCCGGCGGAATGGAAATCCCGTGCCCATCGCCACCGTGGCGGGTCCCGGCTACATCGACAGCGGTCTGGAAAACGGCACCGCCTACACCTATCAGGTGCGCGCCATCGATGCCGCGCTCAATGCCTCGGCCGACGCTTCCGCTTCCGCGACACCGCGGGTGCTCGGGGACGTTCTGGTCCGACTGAATGCCGGCGGCAACGCCTTCACCGACGCGCTGGGCAACGCCTGGTCGGAAGACATCGGCTTCAACATCGGAACCACCGCCACCAGCAGCAACGAGATTGCCGGCACCGTCGATGACATCCTCTATCAGGCGGAGCGTTACGACACCTCCGCCAGCGGGGACGATCTCGAATACGCCTTCGCCGCCGCCAACGGGACCTACGAGGTGAAGCTTCACTTCGCCGAGACCTACGCCCAGATCACGGCGGCCGGTCAGCGCGTGTTCGACGTGTATGCCGAGGAAAGCCTCGCCATCGACGACCTGGACATCTTCGCACGGGTCGGTGCCAATGCGGCGCTCACGCTGGTCTTCCCGGTGACGGTGACTGACGGTCAGGTGAACCTGCGCTTCGAGCACCTCGACCTCCAGAACCCGAAGGTCTGCGGCATCGAGGTCCACGCGATCCAGCCGGTGGGTCCGCCGACCTTCGAGGAGTGGCTGGTCCTGAACAACCTCGCCGGCCAGACGAACGTGGATTCGGATGGCGGCGGCTTGAGCAACTTCGACGAGTTCGAGCTCCAGATGGACCCGAATGATACCTCGGACGACCTCGGTTTCCGCCTCCACTGCACCACGCAGGCCGGTAATGCGGTGATCGCCCTGCCGGTTCTCAAGCCGATCGGGAACTATCACCTTCACCGGGATACCGATCTCACGGACATCGGCAACGTGGCCAATCGCATCGACACGGTGACCAAGGCCGAGATCGAGGCGATGACGCCGGAAGAGCGGGCCACCTATGCGGTGCCGGATCCGGCGGGCGGGCCACGCGCCTTCTACCAGCTCATCTTCGAGCCGGTCGCCAACTGAACTTGCCCCGGATTCCCGGGAGAGCCACCGCTCTCCCGGGATTTCCCGTGCCCGGCGCTCCACGTCGTCCCGCCATGGTCGGCAGATCGACGGAGCGTCTCCCGGACTTTTGTCGGCGGACTTCATTTCCCCCCACTCATGAATCGCCCCCCACGTATCGTGATCGTTGGCGCAGCCGGACGGCTGGGCCAGACGCTGCAAACCAGGTTCTCGCGCGAAGCCACCGTCATCGGATTGACCCGCAAGGATCTTGATCTCACCGCCCCGGACTCGATCCGGGCCGCCTTGGAAGCCCTGGACTTCGACCGGCTGATCCTGCCGGCCGCCATGACCGCCGTCGATTCCTGCGAGACCGACCCGGAAACCGCGTTCGCGATCAATGCCGCCGCTCCGAAACTTATCGCGGAGATCTGCGCGGCGAAAGGCGCGCACATGACGCATGTCAGCACCGACTTCGTGTTCGATGGCCGGAAGTCCGGCACTTACGGCGAAGACGATCTCGCCGAACCGATCAGCGTTTACGGAGCCTCGAAGCTGAAAGGGGAAACCCATGTCCTCGCCGCCGATCCCACTCATCTGGTGGTCCGCGTTTCCTGGCTCTATGGTCCCGGCAAGCCCGCCTTCCCCGAATGGATCGTCGGCAAGGCCTGCGCCGAGACTGCGATCTCGCTGCCCGGGGACAAGACCGGCAGCCCGACTTCCAGCGTGGACGTGGCCGACTGGATCGCCGCGTTGATCCTCGACCCTGCCCGCCCGCCAGCCGCAGGAATCTATCATCTCTGCAACTCCGGTTCCTGCACCTGGCGCGACTGGGGACAGTACTGCATCGACCTTGCCCGCGAAGCCGGCGTGCCGGTCCTTGCCGAAACCATCGCCGCCAACTCCCTCGCCGACATCCCCGCCTTCCTTGCCCCTCGCCCTGCCAACAGCGTGATGAGCAATGCCAAGCTCGCCTCTTTCACCGGTGCCGAACCGCGGTCCTGGCAGCTGGCGCTGCGGCAGCATTTCGCCGAAAGCGGCTGCCTGGACCCCTTCCTCGCCGCGGCGTGCGGTTGACCCGCGGCCCGAATTCGTGCCTTACTGCCAACACCTTCCCCGAAACATGAACATCCTCGTCACCGGCGGAGCCGGCTTTATCGGTTCCAATCTCGTCCACTATCTCCTCGGCGATGCAGCCGGCGAACTCGGCGTCACCATCGGCAAGGTGGTCAACCTCGACAAACTGACCTACGCCGGGAACCGCTCCAGCCTCGAAGATCTCGAAGCGGATGCCCGCCACGTTTTCGTTCAGGGCGACATCGGCGATGAGGAACTGATCGGCCGCCTGCTGCGCGAGCACGACATCGATGCCGTGATGCACCTGGCCGCGGAATCCCACGTCGATCGCTCGATCGACGGCCCCGAGGCCTTCATTTTGACCAACGTCGTCGGGACCTTCCGCCTGCTCGACACCTTCCGGAAATACCTCGCCGACAGCGGCCGCACCGCCCTGCCGAACTACGGGAAGTCGATCGCCGACGGCGGCGAGTCCGCCTTCCTCCACGTCTCCACCGACGAGGTCTACGGCTCGCTGGGCGCCGATGATCCGGCCTTCTGCGAAACGACGCCCTACGCGCCGAACAGTCCCTACAGTGCCTCGAAAGCCGGCAGCGACCACCTGGCCCGCGCCTACCACCACACCTACGGGATGCCGGTCATCACGACCAACTGCTCCAACAACTACGGCCCCTACCAGTTCCCGGAGAAGCTCCTGCCGCTGATGATCCAGAAGACACTGCGCGGCGAGTCGCTGCCGGTCTATGGCGACGGCACCAACGTCCGCGACTGGCTCTACGTCGAGGACCACTGCCGCGGACTCGCGATGGCGCTGGTCCGGGGCACGATGGGAGAGACCTACGTCATCGGCGGCAAGAACGAGATGCGGAACATCGACGTGGTGAAGGCGCTCATTTCCACCGTCCACGAACTCGCCCCGGAGTGCGCGTCGAAGTCGGCCGACGAACTCATCACCTACGTCCGCGACCGCCCCGGCCACGACCGCCGCTACGCGATCAATCCGGCCCGCATCGAGAACGAACTCGGCTGGTCGCCCAACGAGAACTTCGCCACCGGTCTGCGCAAAACGGTCCAGTGGTACCTCGACAACCAGTCGTGGATCCAGGCCATCGAAGACGGCAGCTACCGCGGTGAACGCCTTGGCACCCTCGCCTGATCCAACCCCTTTCCCTGATTCCTCCCCATGCTCGAACTCGAAAAGCACCGCGCCGCCTTGCCGCCTGAAGACCTCAAGCTCCGCAAGGGCATCATCCTCGCCGGTGGCACCGGCAGCCGTCTGTTCCCGATGACCCACTCGGTCAGCAAGCAGCTGATCCCGGTCTATGACAAGCCGATGATCTACTACCCGCTCACCGTGCTCATGCTGGCGGGAGTGGAGGAGATCCTGCTGATCTCGACGCCCCGCGACCTGCCTTCCTTCGAGCACCTGCTCGGCGACGGCTCGCAGTGGGGCTTGAAAATCTCCTACGCCGAGCAGCCGAAGCCGGAGGGACTCGCCCAGGCCTTCCTGATCGGTGAGGAATTCCTCGCCGGCGAGCCGGTCTGCCTGGTGCTCGGCGACAACCTCTTCTACGGCCATGACCTCGGCAAATCGCTGATGGCCGCGTCCCGCCGCAAGGAGGGCGCCACCGTCTTCGGCTACCACACGAACCAGCCGGAGCAGTACGGCGTGGTCGAGTTCGACGCCGAAGGCAACGTGGTCTCGCTCGAGGAAAAGCCGGAGAAGCCGAAGTCGAACTACGCGGTTCCCGGCATCTATTTCTACGACGGAAATGTGGTCGAGCTGACCAAGGTCCTGAAGCCCTCGCCGCGCGGCGAACTGGAGATCACCGACCTCAACCGCGTCTATCTCGAGCGCGGCGAACTGCGGGTCGAACTGCTCGGCCGCGGCACCACCTGGCTCGATACCGGCACGCCGGACTCGCTGGCGGACGCCACCCAGTTCGTCCAGGTCATCCAGCAGCGCCAGGGACTCAAGATCGCCTGCCCGGAGGAAGTCGCCTACCTGCAAGGCCGGATCGACCGCGAAAAGCTCGGCGAGTCGGTGGCCAAGTACGCCAAGACCCCCTACGGCGAATACCTCGCTTCGCTCTAACAAACCGCCGCCATGTCATCGACTCCCAACGATCCGTGGGCCGGACTCAAGCCCGACGCCCGCGCCCGGCTCGAGACCCGCGACTACTCCAGTGGCGACCTCGCGCTGCGCCTCGCCGGTGGCGGGGTGAACGCCTCCGAGGCCATCGCCGGCCGCGACCAGCTCGGCGACGCCTGGATTCCCGGTGTCGAACTTTTCCAGCGCCGCGTCTATCAGCAGAAGGGCAGGGGCTACTTCGGCGAGCTGACCCGGCTCACGGAAGGCACGCTCGACCGCATCGGCCTCGCCCCGCGGCAGTGGGCCTCCGCGCTGATGCACCGCGACAGCGCCAAGGGCTTCCACATCCACCCGCCGCACATTCCGGAGGGCATCGAGCCCGCCGCGTGGTTTCAAAAGCTCTACGTCGAGTCGCCCGGCGATGTCTCGCAGCGGCCCTACGACCGCGAGCAGTGGGACGTCATGTTCTTCCTCACCGGCATCTGCGAGATGATCCTGGTGGACGAGCGTGAAGGCCTGCCGCGCCGCGTGATGCGCTTCACCATTCCCGGCGACAGCCGCGCGGGTCCGGACAATGCGGCCGTGGTGATTCCCTCCGGCGTCGCCCACGCGCTCCGGAACATCGGCAACGAGGACCTCGTCATGGTCTACGGCACCAGCACCGTCTTCAACCCGGCTTGGGAAGGCCGGATCGCCAGCGATGTCGAAAAGGCACCTCTCCATGCCGACTGGGACCGCTATCTGGCCGGTCCCGCCACAATCTGAAACATCGAGCTCTCGTCCACGGTTACCCCCCTCACCCTACGAACCAAGACCCCATGAAAACCACCCCAGCCACCCCAGTCGGCACTCCCCGGCGCCCCAATCCGGCCTCCGGATGGCAGCGCTTCCGCCACGGCATCCTGACGTCCATGACCGCGCTCGCGGCCCTGATGCTCGTCTTTGCCTCCTCGAGCTGCGAAAGCCCCGAGCCGTACACGCCGATCCCGGCCGATGCCTTCACCTCGCGGCCCAGCAGCACCCTTGCGGCAGGCGATGTGATCCGCGTCAGCTACCCGGGCGCTCCGGAGCTGAATACCACCCAGAAGATCATGGCCAACGGCAAGGTCAGCCTGCCGACCATCGGCGACGTGACCGCCCAGGGAAAGAGCGCGGCTTCCTTCCAATCGCAGCTCACCGGCCTCTATCAGAGCCACCTGCAGAATCCCACCGTGCTCGTCGCGGTCGAGGAAGTGGCCGCCTGCGTTTATGTTTCCGGCGAAGTGACCAAGCCGGGCAAAGTGCCCCTCGATCGTCCGATGACCGCTTTTGAAGCGATCATGGAAGCCGGTGGATTCTCGAAGTTCGCCAACCCGAAGCAGGTCGTCGTCGTCCGCAACAAGAACGGCAAGAGCGAGCGCTACGCCCTCAATCTGGCCGACACCCTCAGCGGAGCTTCCAGCAGCTCGTTCTACCTGCGTCCCTACGACACGGTCTACGTGAAGCAGAGCACCTGGTAAACTTCACTCCTCCGGGATCGCTTCGCTGACCAGGCGGTAGAACCGCCGTGTCGCGCCGATCGCAGCGGGATCGTCCACCCGGACGGTCCCGTTTTCGTTGATGGCCTGGCCGATCAGGGTCCAGTCGTCGAGGTCGCCGGAAGCATAGATCCGGACATTGGCCCCGGCTTCGCCCTCGACTTCGAAGTCGACGCTGCGATCCGGATTCAGGGTGAGGCGTGAAACTCGGAACACCGGGTCCTGCTGCGGGCCGGTGACGGTCAGCAACGCCGGCCCGGTGGTCGCGGTCGCGCTGCCCGAGGTCAGGCTGACCGTGTAGCTGCCAGCGTCGGCGGTCTGCACCGGATCCAGGGTCAGGACCGCCGAGGTCGCGCCCGGGATCACGGTTCCGTTTTTCCGCCACTGGTAGGAAACGGGACCACTGGCGGCAGCCATGACCGAAAGGCTCGCCGGCTGGCCGGTGGACACCGATACGGCGGCTGGTGGCCGCGTCACCACTACCGCATCCCCGCTCCGTGGCAGGGCATCGGTCGGCACGAAGGCCGGATCGGACGAAAGCACCACGCGGTCCAGCAAGGTGCCCGGCTCGCGGACCCGGAAGCGCAGGGTGTGGGAACTTTGGTCGAGGGCGTGCACCCGCGGGCCGGCGTCGGTCACGTGGATCCGCCGCCACGTCCAGTTGGCGGTCCGCATCCCTTCCGGTGGGGTCGGCGTGCCATAGACGTGAAAGACTTCCTCCGTCTGGTCGTCCATCATCACGAAGAAGGAGTCGTTGGCCGCCGTGGGGGCCTTCACGCGGCACCAGATGTGGTAGTCGCCGGCCACCGGGATTTCGAAGGTCGATTTCGTCCAGCCCAGTTGGGAGTAGCTGGAAGTGTCGACCCAGGACTCGGCCGGACCATTGAAAACGGCCATCGGGGCTCCCAGTTGCCCGCTTTCCGCCTCGAATCGCACCAGGCGTCCGCTGGGGTCCGGGGCGACCGGATCCGTCGGGGCGATGGCGACAACGATTTCCTGGGAAAAGGTGCTCTCCTGAAGGGCTGCGTTGTAGGCGGTGACCGCGAAATGATAGGTCTTTCCCGCCTCCAGGGTGGTGAGCACTGCCGACGGGGTGTTCTCGACATCCCGCACCTGCGTGTACTGCCGGCTGACCTCGCCCCAATAAATTTTATAACCGGCGACGTCCTGCTCCGGATTCCGTTCCCATGCGAGCGAGACGGCTTGGGGTGTTGAGTTCCCTAGGGCTTCCAACGACCCGAAGGTGAAGCTAGCGAAAGCGAGTCCGAAAATACGGAAGAGCCCGGACATCAAGGATCGAATAGGCAACATTTTCGGAAGATAAATTTTTAAAGATTTGAAAGAAAGCCAAAACTCCTCTTTCGGATGAAAATCTTCCGAATTCCGGGAAAATCTCCACCGCCATTGAAAGAACCGACAAATTCCGGCGGGGAGTTCCGGGTTAAAGCAGACTACAAATTCAACGATTCCTCACCATCCGGAGAACTACGCAATCTTCTCGGAGAGTCGGGATTCCGGATCCCGGCGGGCTCAGTCGTTGATCCCCTGCCAGATGGCCTGCATGCCGGCGGGTGCCGGAGCTTGCGGACCCTTGACGAAGAGGGCCGTGGCCCAGGCGCTGGCGTTTGCCGCGTCATCGGCGATCACGCTGACGCTGCACGGCGGTCGCAGCACCGGGCGGCCGGTGGCGGGTTCGAGGATGTGGCTTTCCACGCTGCCGTCGGCGCGTCGCCGGCCCTGGCGGTAGTTGCCGCTGGTCGCGAGGGATTTTCCCGACAGCGGGATCGTGGCGCCCGTTTCTCCGCCGGGAAGCGGCGATTCGATCTCCACCGGCCAAGTCCCTTCACCGGCCCGGACTTCACCGGCCAGCGAAAATACGAAGCGCCGGATGCCCCGCTGCGGCAGAATTTCGGCCACCCGGTCGACGGCGAAGCCCTTGCCGATCGACGACAGGTCGCTCCCGCTCCCGCCCGGGCCGAAGCCGGCCGCGGTCAGTTGCGAGAGCATCCGGTGGTCGAAGGCTCCACCGGTGTTGCTGCGGAGCTGTTCCGCCAATCGGAGGACGCGCGAGAGATCGTCACTGGCAGCTTCGCCGCGGTTGTGGCGGCTCAGGTCGGAATCCGGTCGCCAGGTGCTGAGCACTTGCTCCCAGTGCTCCAGCACTGTGGCAATCTCGGGTCGCAATTCTTCCACGTTCGTCTTTTCGTCGCTCAGCCATTTCCACTCGCAGCCCATCGCCCGGCCGGTCAGCACGGCTGGCGGCCGGTCCTGCTTGCGCCAGAGGGCGAAGCACGTGCCGGCGATCCCGGCGAGCACGAGGCGGCGTTTCATGGCAGCAGCAGGGCGAGCCAGGCCAAGGCGACCACCCCACCGGCGATCCCGTCCCGGCGGGTCCAGCGGCCGGGCGAACTTGCCAGGAACTTGAGCACCGCACCCGTCGGGCAGCCATAGTGGCAGTAGGCCTGCGGCAGGAAAACCGCGCCGATCAGGCCGGCGGCGAAGATCAGCACCGGCAGCAACGCCACGAAGCCGGCGCTCCAGACTTCGAAGGGCTCGGCGTCCGCGAAGGGAAAGCCGATGCCGAGAAAGGCCAGCAGCCAGAGCAGCGCGAGCGTCAGCCAGGGCATCCCGCTCAGGGCGCGATGCCACTTCGGCGGCAGCACGAAGCGGCGCTTCCGCAGGTGCCCGACCAGTTGCTGGGCGGCGCCGTGCGGGCAGAGGTGGGCGCAGTAGACGTTCTTGCCGAAGGCCGCGGGGATCAGCAGCGCGGCGGCGGTCAGCGCGAGCAAGGGCAGCGCCGTGCCTGCCATCGAGCCGCGCATCGCCGACTTGATCCACTGGTCCTGGCCGGTCATCAGGCCGAGCCACAGGCCGCCCGCCAGGACGGACACGGCGGCGAAGACGGTGCGCACCCGCTTCCGCCCGCGCCACGGACCGAGGCCAACGATGAGCCCGGCGGCAATCCATGCCAACGCGAGGCCAGCGCGCGGCGTGAGCAGCGGCGGCTCGACCGGTGTGGGCGCGAAATGTCGCCGCAGCATTTCCTTCACCGTCTCCTCCACCGACTCCGCGGTCCGGCTGGCCCCGCTGACCAGCAGCGCGGTTCCGGTTTCAATGTCGAGCGCGTCCTTCACCGTCATGCCGGCGAAAGGCTGGTCGTAAAGCAGGCCGTCGCGGACGTCGGAGATGTAGGGTTCGTTGTCGCGGCTCCCCTGCATGGCCGCGCCGAGCACCGTCTGCTCCGCTCGGTCGAGCGCCAGCAGCACGTCGGAGGCTCCCTGGAACCCGCGCACCGACACCTCCATCCGGCTGGCCCGGAGCAGCGTGCCGAGCTCCTTGCCATCGGCTGCTATCACCTTGTTCCCGGAAAGCGACGCCGCTTCGGGAAACCACGTCCGCAGCGCTTCGACCGCCACCTCGCCGGGGAACCACTGGTCCATCCCGGTCGCACCGAATCGCGCCGCCACGCCACGGGCCATCGCCTCGCTGGTGAGCGATGCCCCGCTGACAATCCGCGGCTCGCCCGCCGCGCCGAGGCTCGACTGGGGCCGGCCGTTCCATTGGGTCAGGAAATCCGGGTCCTTCACGACCTTCGCCACATGGCCGGAGGTGTCGGCACTCTCTAACAGCTCTACCCCGGCCACCCGGCGCGTGAGGTCGAAGACCACCAGCAGGTTCGACGGCCCCGCGTATCCGGTCACCGGCCGCGCTTCGGGAAAGGTCTGCGCCGCCCAACCGACCGGCTCGCCCCTGGCATCGAGCACCGCCGACACCCGGTCGTCGCCGTCCGGAGGGCCCAGCGACTCCGCGGCGGGGAGATAAGTCTTCACCGCCGCCAGCGCGCGGGCATCGAGCACGGCATCCTTCCCCGCCTCGCGCTTCGCCGTCGCGAGGTGCAGGCAAAAGAACGCCGCGGCGAGCAGACCCAGCCGGTAAGCGGCCAGCAGCGCGCGTTTTCCCGTTCGCCGGGAATCGGCGGGCGGCGGTGAAGAGGTCGTCGGGCGGCGGCTCGAATTCATCCGCCGCTAGAAAGCCCGTTCCTCCGCGCTTCCGCCACTGGATTTTCATGGCAACCGCGGACCGCTCCACCCCGGAGGAGGGCAGGCGGGCGGCGCGATGCGAAGAAGTGTCATCGCCAAATCCGCCACCTCTGCTTTAGTCGATGGAGATCCCCTTGTCCCCCATGAGAACCAAACCGCTGGCCCTGCTTCTTTCGATCCTTCTCGGTCCCGTCATCATGGCGCACCCGGTCCCGGAGAGCCCGCTGTGGCTGACCTATCCCGGCGCCGAGGGACCGGGAAAGGGGAAGCACATCGTGCTGATCGCCGCCGAACAGGAATATCGCAGCGAGCACTCGATGCCGATGCTGGCCGGCGTCCTTTCGAAGCACCACGGCTTCGATTGCACCGTCCTCTTCGGCGTCAACGACCAGGGCCTCGTCGATCCCATCGCTCCGGTCTATCCGGAAAAGGGCAAGGAGGACGAGTTCAAGCCTCATCACATCGCCGGCCTTGAGCACCTCGCGAAGGCCGACCTGATGATCTTCGCCACGCGGCTGCTGACCTTGCCCGACGACCAGCTCAAGCACTTCGTCGCTTACTTCGACTCCGGCAAGCCGGTCATCGCCCTGCGCACCGCCAACCACGGCTTCCGCAGCCCCTTGCCCTATGAGATCGATGGCAAGCGGGTGAACATCGGCGACATCCTCGGTGGCAGCTTCATGAGCCACCACGGCAACTGGCAGGCGGACTCGACCCGCGGCGACATCATCCCGGAAATGAAGGATCATCCGGTTCTAACAGGAGTGAAGGACATCTGGGGCCTCACCGATGTCTATCGCACCTTCAAGGAAGGCACGGGCCTGCCGGAAGGATGCACCGCTCTCGTCATGGGCCAGCCCTTGATCGGCCGGGTGCAAGGCGGCGCGGACAATCCCAAGAAGGAACCGCTGCCGGTGGTGTGGATCAAGGATTGGAAAACCAGCGGCGGCAAAGCGGCCCGCGTCGTGCATTCGACGATGGGCAGCGCCAAGGATCTTGAGAATCCCGGTCTGCGCCGGCTGGTCGTCAACGGGGCCTACTGGGGACTTGCCATGGAGGACAAGATCACCCCGGACCGCTCCGTGGACTACGCCTCGGACTACAAGCCGCTCTCCAGCGGCTTCAACTACGAGAAGCTCGGCGTCGTCCCGCGCCCGCCGGCGGATTACCGGTGAACCTCGGACAGGGGGCCGGGTTGCCGGATCGTTTCCTAAGGACGGCCCACCTGCCGCCGGATCTTTTCGACATCCACGGTCTCGAGGTATTGTCGGATGTTCGGGAAGACATCGGCGTGATGGCCGTGGCGGGGATCGGTGAGTTCGGCGATGGCCTTTTCCCGCGGCCAGTCCTGCACGACCATCCGGTACATCGCGACGACCACGCCGGTGCGGTCGGCGCCGTGGAAGCAGTGGACCAGCAGCGGCTGCTCCGCGGCGACCATGACGCGCAGGGCGGCGACGATGTCCTCGTCGCGGATCTCGCCGGCATTCATGCGGACGTGGTGCAGCTTCATGCCGCGGGCCTCCTCCTTGTCGGAGTGCCAGCGGCGGAGGCACAGCACCTCGCCGATACCTTCCTCCTTCAGCCCGCGGAAATCGTGGCGGGTCGGCTGCGAGGAGCGCCAGACCTTGGCATCGACGCGGTGCAGGTTCCCCGGACCCGCGCAGGAGGCGAGCAGGACGGCGGCGAGGAGGGCAATCGGGACTTTCCCTGACATGGGGCCGAGCCTAAGCATGCCGGCCGGATGGACAAGCACGTGATGGCGAGGAATGCGGTCGGCGCGGACAGTCCCGACCGGGTGGTGGTCGAGGAGCCGCTGCAGATCGTCGTCGACGGTCATCCGGTGGCGGTGACGATGCGCACGCCGGGCCACGACGCGGAGCTGGCGCTGGGATTCCTGCTAACCGAAGGCGTGATCGGCTCGGCGGCGGACGTGCGGAAGATCGATACGGAATCCCGCGACAACCACGCGCTGGTGTTCCTGGCCGACGGCGTGGAGATCGATCTCGCGCGGCTGACCCGGCATGTCTTCAGCGGTTCTTCTTGCGGGATGTGCGGCAAGGCGACGATTGAGGCGGTGACCTCGTGCCATCCACGATTGCCGGAGGGGCCCTTGTTTTCCAAGGAGGTGCTGCTGGCCGCGCCGGATCGACTGGCGGCGGCGCAGGAGGTCTTCTCCCGCACCGGCGGCCTGCACGGGGTGGGGATCTTCGCGGCGGATGGTACGATGCTTGTCGTATGTGAAGACATCGGCCGCCACAATGCGGTAGACAAGGTGCTGGGTCACGCGCTGCGGGTCGGGCTGGATTTGTCGGGCTGCTTCCTGCTGGTGTCCGGGCGGGTCTCCTTCGAGATCATGCAGAAGGCGCTGGCCGGCGGGATCCCGCTGGTGGCGGCGATTTCGGCGCCGTCGTCGCTGGCGATCGAGTTCGCGCGGCAGTCGAACCAGACGCTGGTGGCTTTCTTGCGTCCGCCGAAGTTCCGCGTGTATGCGGGCCGGGTGGGGATCGGAGATCAAGCGGGGTGCGATCAGAAAAGCCCGGGTTGATCTTCCTGGGCAGGGGTGGCCACCGGCCGGGCGAGGAGGGCGTCGATGCGTGTCAGGAGATCGAGCGACGGGGTTTCGACCTCGTCCAGCACGTCGCGCAGGAAGGTGGACCAGTGGGCGGGCGTGTTGCCTTCCTCGCGGGAAAGAATCAGCGCGAGCTCGGTCAGACGGCCGCTGCCGGCAAGCTGCTTGCGCATGCGGCGCAGCCAGCTTTCGAGGTAGGGACGTTCCGGTTTGCCGTGGGTCACGGGCCGGATTTAACCGCGGCCGGTCCGGCTGGCAAGGAGCGGCTGGCGGAGGCGGACATCGGTCGCACGACAGGCTTTGCTTTTCGCAGGACGGCGAATGATAGTGATCGCCGGATCGCCCGCTGCCGGCGGAACCCGAATCCGAGCCCTGCATGAGTCCCGCTTCCCAACGCCCGCCCGCCGTCCACCTGCCGCTGCGCCGCCGTTCGGCGTCCGATGCCTTGTCGGGGATCCGCTCGATCACGCTCGCTTCCGCGCTGATGGCGGGCCTGTATTTCGGCCGCGACGTGCTGATCCCGCTGTCGCTCGCGGCGCTGATCACCTTCCTGCTGGCCCCGCTGGTGTCGCGCCTGGAGCGGTGGCTGGGTAAGATCGTGGCGGTGCTGCTGGCGATGTCGCTGCTGCTCGGCGGTGCGGTCACGCTGGGATGGACCATCGGCAGCCAGGCGGTGGACCTCGCCTACGAACTCCCGGGCTACAAGGAGAACATCCGCGCGAAGCTTCAGTCGTTCCGAGTTCCGGAGGGCGGGGCTTTCGATCAACTCGAGGAGGCGATGGACGACTTGAAGAAGGATTTGCCCGGCAATGGAGAGGACGGGAAGGATGCCTTTGGCAGGACACGGAATGAAGCCGAGCCCGTAGCGGTCGAAGTGGTCGAGGATGCCAGCGACGGGCCGGTGGAAATCTTCCGCTCGGTGGCGGGTCCGGTGCTTGGCCCGCTCGGAACGGCCGCGCTGGTGTTCCTGCTGGCGACTTTCATGCTGCTGAAGCGGGACGACCTCCAGGGGCGGATCATCCGCTTGATTGGTCAGGGAAAGATCAGCGCGACCACCCGGGCAATGGACGAAGCCGGCACCCGGGTCCGCCGCTATCTGCTGATGCAATTGATCGTCAATGTGACCTACGGCATCCCGCTGGCGATCGGGCTTTATTTCATCGGAGTGCCGAATGCCGTGCTGTGGGGCGCCCTGGCGGCCGGACTACGATTCATCCCGTACATCGGCCCGTGGATCGCGGCGGTGTTCCCGATCCTGCTTTCGCTGGCGGTGTCTCCTTCGTGGACCACCCCCTTGCTGACCCTGGGCCTGTTCGTGGTGCTGGAGCTGGTGAGCAACAACGTGCTGGAGCCGTGGCTTTACGGAACGAGCACCGGCGTGTCATCGATCGCGCTGATCGTGGCCGCGGTATTCTGGACCTGGATGTGGGGACCGGTCGGGCTGGTGATGGCCACGCCGATCACCGTGTGCCTGGTGGTGATGGGCCGGCACATCCCACAGCTCTCGTTCCTCAGCGTGGTCCTCGGGGAAGAAGAAGCGCTGACGCCGGCGGAGGATTTTTATCACCGGCTGTTGAAGCAGGGGGAGCACGACGAGACCGAGCTGGCGGAGTCGATTCTGAAAACGAAATCCCTGGTCGAGCTTTACGACGGCATTCTGATTCCGGTGCTGATTGCCGGGGAAGAGGACCACCGTCTGGGAGCGATCGAGGCCGACCAGCGGACCCGCATTATCAAGGCCCTCGGCGATCTGGTCGAGGATCTGGGCGAGCGCCACCTGCCACCGGCTGATGAAGGCGGTGGCGGTTCCTCGTTCCAAGCGGCGTGCCGCGTGCGCTGCATCGCAGCGCGGGCGGAGCGGGACGAGATCGCCGGGGCGATGACGGCGCATGTCTTGCTCCAGCAAGGCTACGACGCGGCGGTCATTCCCGGCGTCCGCATCACGAGCGAGTTGATCGGCTCGCTGGAGCGCGATCCTGCCGATCTCGTCTGCATCTCGGTGGTCGAGCCTTCGAAAGCCCTGCATGCCCGCAACCTGTGCCAGCGGCTCCGGCGGGCCTTGCCGGAGCAGCGGCTGGTCGTCGGACTGTGGGGCAGGGCGGACGAGATTTCGGAAGAGGTGCAACTGCTGCGGGATGCCGGCGTGGACGAGGTTTTCACCACGATCCCCGACCTGGTCGCGTACGTGGATCGGCTTGCTTCCAACCTGACGGAGCAAACGGAACCCCCGGCGCGGCCAGGGGACGAGGAAGAGCGCCTGCTTTCACTCACCCGGCTGGGACTTGCCACCGGCGAGCGCGAGCCGGTGCTCGATCGCGTGACGGGCAAGGTGGCGCGGGTTTTCGACGTCCCGGTGGCTGCGATCACGCTGATCGACCGCGACCGGCAGTGGTTCAAGGCCCACACGGGCCTGCCGGAGGAACTGGCGGCGGAAGGGACGATGCTGCGCGATCTCTCGATCTGTGCCCACGTGGTCGCCGCGAACGGACCGGTGCTGGTCAAGGACCTCAAGCGCGACCGGCGCTTCGGGAAGAGCGAGCTGTTGCTGAAACACGGGATCCGCTTCTACGCCGGTGTGCCAATTCACGCGCCGGACGGGCAGCCGGTCGGCGCGCTGTGTGTGATGGACCTGACGCCCCGCGTTTTCACCAAGCGCGACCTGCGGATGCTGGAGGAAAAGGCCGCCGACGTGACGGAGGAACTGGGCCGGATGGCCGACGTCACGCCAGTTCCCTGACCTGTGCGACGGCCATCGCGGCGATGCCTTCGCGGCGGCCAACGAAGCCCATGGTCTCGTTGGTGGTCGCCTTGATGCCGACGCGCGCCGGATCAAGCCCGAGCGCGCGGCCGATGTTCTGCTTCATCGCCTCGCGGTACGGCAGGACCTTCGGGGCTTCTGAAACGAGGGTGCTGTCGATGTTCACCAGCGAGAAGCCCTGTTCGGCACAAAGAGCGGCGGCTTTCTCGAGGATCTTCAGCGACGAGATGTTCAGGCAGTCTGGGTCGCCGGGCGGAAAGTAATAACCGATGTCCGGCAGACCCAGCGCGCCGAGAATCGCATCGGCGATGGCGTGGCATAGCACGTCGGCATCCGAGTGTCCGTCGAGCCCGTGGGTGTGCGGGATCTCCACGCCGCCGAGAATCAGCGGGCGGCCTTCCTTGAAACGATGAACGTCGTAGCCGATGCCGGTCATGGAGAGAGATGGTGGATGGTAGATCGTGGATGGTAGATGGGGAGAGCAAGATTTCTGAATCCATCATCTACCATCTGCCATCTACTATCGGCTGTTCTTCAAAGGATCTCCTCAATCGGGATCTTGCCGTTCGTTGCGACGATGGCCCAGGCGTCGGGGTGATCCGTGGCGGGCTCGAGGAGGACCTTGCCGCCCGCTGCTTCGACCAGCAGCTTGCCGGCGGCGATGTCCCAGAGGGAAATGCGGGACTCGATGTAGCCGTCGAGCCGGCCGCTGGCGATGTAGGCCATGCCGAGCGCGGCGCTGCCCATCATGCGCATCTTGCGTGCCTTCAGCGAGGCCTTGCGGAAGCGCTCCAGTCCGGTGCGCAGTGCCTCCTCGTCTTTGCCGCAGCCGACGAAAAGCGCGCATTCCTCGAGCTTGGTCCGCGGGCTGACGGAGATCGGATGTCCGTCGAGCATCGGCACCCCGCCTTTTTCGATGGTCCAGGTTTCGCCGACCATCGGGTCGTGGATCACGCCGACCACCACCTCGCCTGCGATGCGGAGGGCGATCGAGACGCAGAAGTGCGGGATGCCGTAGTAGTAGTTCACCGTGCCGTCGATCGGGTCGACGATCCACTGGCGGTCCGAGTCCGGATCGCCGCCCATGCCTTCCTCGCCGTAGAGCGCGTCGCCGGGGCGGGCGCCGAGCAGGATGCCTTCGATCAGGTTCTGCGACTTCTTGTCGAGGGCGAGCTTGATGTCGTGATGGGTGGTTTCATCGACGACAAGGTTCTTGCCGAAGTGGGTCTTGAGCAGCTTGCCCGCTTCGAGCGCGGCGTGGACGGTGAGTTCGAGGTCGGTCACGGGCGGAGGGTGAAGTTCCAAGGGAGAAGTGCCAAGTGCCAAGAAGGGCACCAATGAGGTCCATCAGGGATCTCCAGGTGGGTCGAGGAGGGTTCTGACGCGGGCATGGGGTGCGTGTTCCCTGACCCTTTGGATCAGGAGGGATGTGAGGATTTCCCAGTCTTCGAGGGCGAAGTCGTGGCGGCGGAGTTCGATGCCGATGGGGACACTAATCGCCTCATGGACGAGATTGAGCCTCGACGGGCTTTCGATGCACTCGGTGACGGCATGGAATGGAAAGGCAGACCGGTCGCGATGGGGGTTGCCGAAGCCGGCGTGGGTTTCTGAGATGTAGAAGGTCGGTGGTTGGTCAGGTTTGCAGAAGTGGACGATGGCTGCGAACGCAACGACCACCAGCATCACAATCAGGACTGAAGTGTTCAGCATGCTAGGATCCGTGAAGGCGAGGATCGTGTTGTGAGTGATCGCCGCGGCGAAGAGGATCCGGACGATCATCTGGGCGATGTCGACAGGCTTCCGGTAGGGAAACTCTTGGATCGGCGATGGCTCGGCAGGCATTGCAGCGGATCGGGCGAGGGTTAACTGCTCCTCTCCGCCGCGATCCGCTCGATCTCGCGGACAATCCTAGGGGCAAGGTGATGCTTTTCGTCTTCGGGCATCGCTTCGACGTGCTCCGGGAACACGAGCAGCACCTCGTTCCGGTCGGAGTCGAAGCCAATGCCGGGTTTGGAGACATCGTTGGCGATGACGAGGTCGCAGCCCTTGCGCTTGAGCTTTTCCTTGGCGTTGGCTTCGAGGTCGCGGGTCTCGGCCGCGAAGCCGACGAGGGTGCCGGTGAAGCCGAAGTCGCCGCGGACGGAGCCGAGGATGTCGGCGGTGCGGACAAGTTCGAGCGTCAGGGTTTCGCCGGTCTTCTTGATTTTCTGATCGGAGACCTCCGCGGGCCGGTAGTCGGCCACGGCGGCGGCGAAGACGGCGGCATCCATCCGGCCGATGTGGCGCTGGACGGCGTCGAACATTTCCGCGGCGGTCTCGATCGGCAGGAAATCGACGCCGTCGGGAACGTCCAGCACGGTCGGGCCCGAAATGAGCAGCACCCGGTGGCCGGCGCGGGCGAAGGCGTCGGCCATGGCGTAGCCCATCTTGCCGGACGAGCGGTTCGTCAGGTAGCGGACGGGATCGAGCGCCTCGCGCGTCGGGCCGGCGGTGACGAGAACGCGCATGGGGGAAGTTCCAAGTGGGGAAGTGCCAGGTGCCAAGAGAGGGAAGTTCCAAGTGAAGAAGTTCCAAGTGCCAAAGGGAAGGCACTCGGATCGCTTACTGGTCCTTCTTTTCCTCGGCGGGCGCGGGCGCGGGGGCGTCGGGCTTCGGTGCGTCCGGCGTCGGAGCTTCGGGCTTCGGGGTTTCCGCGGCGGGTTTTTCGGAAGCGGGCTTCTTGAGCTCTTCGAGTTCCTTTTTCGCGGCGGCCATCTGGTCGTCGCTCAGCTTGCTGGTCAGGTCTCCGAGGAGGGTCTTGGCTTCGGCGTCGCCGCGTTCGATGGCGAGGGAGGCGAGGGCCCAGGCTTTCGGCAGATTCTGATCGGTGCCTTGGCCGGCGGCGTGAAGCCGGGCGAGGCCGGTGGTGGCGGCGGCGTGGCCCTGGTTGGCGGCGAGCATGTAAAGCTGGCCGGCATTGTTGAAGTCGACCGCGACGCCCATCCCGCGTTCATAGAGGGTGCCGAGGTTGTTCTGGGCGGCGGCGAAGCCACCCTTCGCGGCGGTGGTGAACCAGGCGACGCCGGCCGCGGGATCGCTCAGGCCGAGGTTGCCGGAGACGTAAAGCAGGCCGAGTTCGTTCTGCGCGACGGGCAGGCCGGCATTGGCGGCGGAGAGGAGGTATTTGTAAGCGCCCAGCAGGTCGGGCTTCTCGTCCTTGGCGATGCGCGAGGCCATTTCGAGCGAGGCGAGAGCGCTGCCGGCCTCAGCGGCCTGAATGAGGCCTTCGCGGCCCTTTTCCTCGCTCTTCTCAAGACCACCACGGCCTTCGAGGTGGAAGGCGGCGACGCGGAGCAGGCAGTCGGGTTGCTTTTCTTCGGCACCCTTCATGTACTGGGCCAGCGCGGCCTTGTCGTCCTTTTTGACGTTCTCCTCGAAGTCGCCGAGCGCGAGGTAGGCGGCGAATTGCTTCTTCTCGATCGCCTTGCCGAGCCATTCGCGGCCTTCCTTTTCGTTGCGGAGTTTCTCGTCGCCGTTCAGCAGGCGGGAGCCGAGCGGGATGAAAGCGTTCTCGTCGCCCAGTCCGGCGGCCTTGCGGTAGAGGTCGAGCGAGCGCTTGGCGTCGATCTTTTCCTTGTCGCCGAAGGCCCCTTCGTAGAGGCGGGCGAGAAGGAGGATCGACGGCGTGTCACCGGCTTCGGAGGCCTTGTTCCACCATTCGGCGGCCTTTTCGAAGTCCGGCTTCTCGCTGAGCAGCCCGCGGAGCCAGGCCTCGCCGAGGATGCGGCCGGCATTGGCGGCATCGCCCTTGGCGGCGGACTCCAGCGCCTCGCGGCCCTGCTGGCGGTCCTTGTCTTCCTTCGAGTTGAGGAGAATCAGCGCGCGGCGGTAGGTCGCGTCCTTGTGGCCGGCGGCGGAGGCTTTCTGGTAGTTCTCCAAGGCGGAATCGCGCGAGGCGGGCAGGCCCTGGCCGGTCTCCGCGGCGAAGCCGAGCAGGAACAAGGCGTCGGCGTTGCCCTTTTCGGCGAGCGGCTTGGCGAGATCGACCCCGATCGAGTGGCGGCCTTCGCGGAACGCATCGAGCGCCGCCTTGGCCGGTCCTTCGGCGGCGGTGGGTTGGGCGACAGGGGCATCGGTGCCAAGGCTGACCGCGGCGGGTGCGGCGGTGATCGTGGCGAGGGACAGGGCGAGCAGAAGGATTTTTGCGGTCACGCGCCCATTAAAGTGCCGGAAGGCAGCGAGCAAAGAGGAAAGATTGGGCAGGCGGGGTGCTAAAGATTCCTTGATAGCCAAAGTCCGGCCGCCAAAACGACCAGGTTGCCGAGAATCGCGGGCATAAGGAACATCGGAGTCTTGCTCAGGGACTCGCCGCGGGAGATCGCGATCCAGCTCAGCCCGACACCCAGCACGGCCCCTCCCACCATGCCGAAGAAGAAATAGCCGGGTCCCGTCATGATCGCGAAGTCGTTTCCCGGAATCGAGAATTGGAGCAAGCCTTGGTGCGTCCCGTAAGCGGCCGCTACCCCCGGCACGAGGCAGGCGAGAAGCGAGAAAACCGACGGCGACGGATCACGCGGCGGCGATGATGGCGGGTTGTCGCCCGGCGGCAACCGCGGCGGCAATGGGTTCCGGTGATCTGGATCGGGGTCGCTCACCGAGGGAGAAGATATACCTTCCGGCCGCCGATGCGATCGCATTTTCCGGTCCTTCAACCCGTCGTCCGCAGTCCCGAGGCGATCGCGTTGATCGACAGCAGAAGCTTCGGGAAGATCGCGTCGGCTTCGCTTTCACGCTCCCCGGCGACGAGCTGGCGCCATTCGCGGAGGATGGCGATTTGTTGGTGGTGGAGGACTTTCAGTGGCGCTTCGCGAATGCCGAGGGTCTTCGCCATGCGGGGGCGGCGGTCTTCCATCGGGCCGTCGAAGAGCTCGGCGAGCAGGTCGCGGGTGCGCTCGAATTCGTCGACGATGAGCTTCATGAAACGCTCGCGCAGGGCCTTGTCCTCGACCAGCGAGGCGTAGTCGGCCATCAGGTCGAGGTTGGCGGAGGCGAGGTTGGTTTCGACGTTGGTGAAGACGTAGGAAAGGAAGGTCGAGCGGGCGAGGGCGGCCTTCAGCGCTTCGAAGCGTTCCGGCGAGCTGGATTTCAAGGCGGCCAGGCCGGAGCCGGTGCCGAACCAGCCCGGCAGGTAGAAGCGCGCCTGGGTCCACGAGAAGACCCACGGAATGGCGCGGAGGTCGGCGATCGAGTGACCCTTTTTTCCGGTGCGGCGCGCGGGCCGCGAGCCGATGCGGGAGTTCTCCAGCGCGTCGATGGGCGTGACCAGACGATAGAACTCGATGAAGCCCGGGGTCCGCAGGAATTCTTGGTAAGCGGTCTGGCTGGCCTCGGCGAGATAGGGCAGGAACTCAAGCGCGGGATCCACCGTTTTCTCGGTGTGGCGGTGGTTCGCCGTGGTGATCGCGGCCCCGGCGAGCAGCAGCTCGAGGTTGAAGGTCGCGTTGGCGAGGTTGCCGTACTTTTGCGCGATCGTTTCGCCCTGCTCGGTCATCCGGAAGCCGCCGCTCATCGAGCCATGGGGCAGCGCGGCCATGAACCAATGCGTCGGACCGGCGCCGCGGGAAATCGTGCCGCCGCGGCCGTGGAAGAATCGCAGCCGGATCCCGCGGGTGGTCGCGGTGTCGGTCAGGCTTTCCTGCGCCCGGTGGAGCGCCCACTGCGCGGCGAGGATGCCGCAGTCCTTGTTCGAGTCCGAGTAACCGAGCATCACCTGCTGGGTCGGGCCCGACGCCGCGGCGCGGCGCAGGATCGAGCGGCGGGCCATCGGATGATCGAGGAAGGCGGCGAGGATGCCCGGGGAGCGGTCGAGGTCGTCCATCGTTTCGAACAGCGGCACGACTTCCATCGCGCAGCAGAGTCCGTCGTCCGTGACGTCCATCAGCCCGGCCTCGCGGGCGAGCAGGAACACGCCGAGCAGATCGGAGAGCTGGCGGGTCATCGAAACGATCAGTGCGCCGAGTCCGGCATCGCCCCATTCCCGGCGGTGGCGGACCAGCACGCGGTAGCTGTCGAGCACCAGGTCCGCCTCCGGGCCGACGCGGGCGGAGTCGTGGAGGAAAGGACGCGGCGAGAGCAGTTCGTTGGTGAGGAATTCAACGCGCTTCTCCTCGGGCCATGCGGCGTAGTCCGCGCCGTCCGGCACCCCGGCGGTTTCGAGCAGTTGGGCGATGCCCTTGTCGTGGAACTCCGAGTTTTGTCGTACATCGAGCGTCGCCAGGTGGAAGCCGAAGATATCAAGCTTCTGGCGTAGCGGGCGGATCACCTGTTCCTCGATCAGCGAGCAACCGGCGCCGCGGATGCCGGCGGCGAGAAGTTCCAGGTCGGCATCGAGCTGCTGCGTCGTGCGATAGCCGTCGTGGCCATCGATCTGGCGTTGCAAGCGGGCCGCGATCAGGCTGGCGAAGTGGCGCCAGGGTTCCTCGTGGAAGCGGTCGTGGAGGTCGTTGGCGGTTTCCTCGTCGCCGAGCACGAAGGTGATTTCGTCGATCCGTGTCTCCAGCGCTTCCGGCACGGCATTGAGCTGGCGGGAAAGCGTGAGCTGGCTGGCGACCACCTCGATTTCCCGGCGGAGCAGTTGCCAGGCGGCGCGGCGGAGCATTTCGAGCGCCTTCTCCGTGACCTCCGGCGTGACCAGCGGATGGCCGTCGCGGTCGCCGCCGATCCAGCTTCCGAACGACAGCCGCGGGATGTTGCCGGCCGCGCGCAGGTCGGACATCGGGAAGCCGGCGTCGCGCCAGGCCTCCGTGAAATGCAGGTCGAGCCGGTTGAGCGCCGCGGGGAAAAGGTCGCGGAGGTAATGGATCGCGTCGCGCAGCTCGCGGAAGATATCCGGCCGGACCAGGTGGATCTCGCCGGTGCGCCACAGCGTTTCCAGCGCGGTCACGACCCGTTCGCGGATCCGCCGGCGCTCGCGGTCGGTGTATTTCGGGTACTCGTTGCGGACCAACTCCTCGTAGAGCGCGCGGTGGCGCTCGCGGACCGAGGCCCGCTTGGCTTCGGTCGGGTGGGCGGTCAGCACCGGCTGGACATCGACGTCCGCCAGCACCGCCAGGATTTCCTGCGGGCCGAGTCCCATCGACCGCATGTCGCGCAGCGCGCGCGGCCACAGCCCGCGGATCGACTCCGCGCCGAGCACCTTTTCCCGTTCCCGGCGGATCGCCGCCGAGACCCGCTCTTCCACCATGTTGAGCAGTTGGAAACCGATCGAATAAAGTTGCTGCGTCCCTTCCGGCGGCTGTCCTCCGGCGGGTGGAGTGCCCGCCCAGGGGAGGAAGGGCAGCAGCTCGTCTTCCCCCAGGCTCTTCAGCGCGTCGCCAAGGCAACCCACGAGGAATGAGAGGGTTTCGTCGATCAGCTCGAAGCCTTCGAGGCGCAGCTGTTCGCGGGTCGGGTTGGTTTCAGTCATCGGCCCGGCCAGTGAAGCAGCCCGGATGCCGGGGCGGGAAGCGGAATGCGCGGCAGGCTATTTCCACACCGCCTGCCACGCCCCTAATTCCGACGGCCGCAGCCGGTAGCGCGCGATGTTTCCTTCGTGGAGCGAGCGGAGTTCCAATTCCACCACTTCCACGAACTTCGTCCGCGACGCCTCCGGAATCTCCTTTGCCGTCTCCGTGAGGATCCAGTCGACCGCCTTCGCCTTGTCCATCTGTTCCAGCACCACCTCCCGGACCATCTTTGCGATGGCCGAGCGGTGGCGCATCCGGAACGGATCCGGCTCGCCCAGCGACTGGCGCACCGCGGCGTAGCGGACGCAGGACCGCCGGTAAGCCCAGACGAAGACGTCCCGGAGGTATTCCACTCGGTTCAGCTCGTAGACTCCAATGACACCGGTCACGTAGTCCTTCTGCTCCACGTCGATAAAGGACAGCGGGCAGAGGTTGTGCCGGATCAGCGGAATGTTCGCCGCCAGCCGCGAGACCCGCTTGTTCACGTCCTCGAAGGGCTGGAGGTAGGGCAAGTGGACCATCACGAAGAAGGACTGCTCGAAGGGATCCTTCACGGCCTCCGCCTTCTCCATGATCTGCTCGAAGCGCTCCTCGATCTGCGTGGGCACTTCCAGCGGATGGAACACGGTCCCGCCGATTCCCACCGGCCGCGAGCGGATGCGCCCGCAGGCCGCCGGGTCGGACAGCAGGTTGTCCGAAAGCAGGGCGTGCAGGTTGCAGATGGTGTAGCGGTTGAAGCCGATGCCGTCCGCCTGGTCCGCCAGCATTTCGATGGCGGCCTTGTGGTTGAGGATCATCTGGGTCTCTTCCGTGGCCTTGCCTTCGGCGTCCTCGCCTTGTTCGAGGAGCCTCTGGGTTTCCAACAGCGAGTAGGTGTTTCCTTCAAGCCGGCTGGAGTTCCAGGAAAGGTCGATGAGCAGGCGGTCCAGCACTTGCCGGACGTAAGTACCCGCAGGCAGGTCGGTCAGCCCGACCTGCCCCATTTCGGCCAGTTGCTTGCGCAGGGTCTCGGGGAGGTAGAAGGTCCGGTTCGGCAGGTAGGCGTCGAGAAACGCTCCTTGATAGCCGACCGGTGTCCGCTTGGCCCGGGGCTGCTCGACCACGGCGCGGATGTTCCGCGCTTCGTCGGTGAGCCACGCATGGTCGCCCGGTTCTTCCCGCAGGAAATTTCCATGGTAACGGTCGTCTTCCGCCGCCGCCTTGTAGGTGACTTTCGCCGGCAGTGAAGGGACGATGTTCTGTGCCGCCAGGTAGCGTCGACCGCGACCCTCTCCTTGAGTGCGAATCCTTCCTTCACCGGCCAATTGGTCCAAGCGCCGTTGCAGGGTCCGCTTCTTGATCCCGAGGTCCGGCAACGCGAGCAGGTCGCCGACCGATCGTCCGTCGGGCGAAGCTTCGATGATTCGGACGAGTTGTCCGAGTTCTTCTGCTGGAACTTGTGGTGGCATGATTCCGCCGCCAATTTGGCACAATTCCCATAATCGCGCCACTAAAATCGCCCAATATGGCACGATTAAGCCAAATCGTGCCACTTAAAGTGGCGCGATTCGGGTGATTTGGCACGATTCGGCGAAGGTGCCGTCAATTCTTCCTGCCGGTCATCAGGGTCCAATGCACCCCGGAAATCCCCAGGCCGAGCACGTTCGGGCCGTCGGCGAACATGATGAAGCGGTGCCCGTCGGAGCCGAACCAGCCGTTGTAGGCGGCTTGGAAGTTGGTAGATCCCATGAAGATGTTCTCGCCGCTGGCATTGCCGGCGAAGCCAGCGAGCCGGGCTCGGTCCCACGGTGATTTCTTCTCGGGGACGGGGGATTCATGGGCGAAAAACCCGAGCCGGGCCATGTCGGCGGAATGACCTTTGCAGGCATCGGAGAGTTTCTCTTCGAGCCGGAGAGGGGCCAGTCCGCAGATGTCGCGCTCACGGTTGAGCACGATGGAGAACTCGCGCATGCCGCCGTCGATCCAGCGGCCGCCTTCTTTGTTGGCCTTGGTGGCTTCTTCAAGGCGGCTGACCGCGTCGCGGGTGATCTGGAGGCGGTTGCGGAGCATGACCAGATGCGCCCCGTGGATGTGGTCGGAAACGAGCTTTGACTGGAGTTGTTCGTCGTCGAGCTGCTTGGATTCGGCTTCGAGGTCGAAGCGCTCGAGCTCGCGGGTGATCTCGAACATGCCCAGCACGGAGGCATCGAGGGAGGCGTCGAAGCTGGAGGTGTTGGCGGATGCGAGCTTGTTGACCTTGGCGTGGAGCTTGGTGAGGCCCTCCATTTCCTCGCGCAGCATCGCGACCTTCTTTCCGTCCTTATTCCAGTCGGTGCGGATGAGAACCATCACCCGTTCGCGCTCGGTTTCCAGCTCGCTGAAAGCGACGTCGTGCGCCTCGTAGGGATTGCTGGCACCTTCGCCGCGGGCCAGTTTGTCGATCTTCTGGTCGTGATATTTCAGGGTGCTCCGCAGGGCCTTTTCGTAGGCGTCCATCGCCCCGGCGCCGAGCTGGAGCCAGGAACGGTAAGCCGCCTGGCGTTTCGAAGGGTCGGTGGAAATCATCCACTGGCCGGCGCGTTCGACGAACTCGGGCGGCGGGGTGTTCGCCTGACCGAAGGCCGCCAAAGAACCGGCGAAGAGCAGGAGGAAAGTCAGACGCATGGCAGGATCCTAGCGATGCCGCCGGGCCGATCCATCCCGAAAATTCACTCGATCACGCAGGGCAGCAGCACGGCGTCGCGCATGCCGTGGATTTTCTTTTTGTCAGCGGGTGCCAGGGTGGCGAGCGCTCCGCCGAGGGTGGTGCGGCCTTGGTCGTCCGTGAAGAAGTAGGGACAGAGGCGGACCCGGCCGCGCATCAGGGCGACGCTGCCGTCCTCCTGATAGACCGGGTGCTCCACCAGTCGCCCTTCCCGGAATTCCTGCATGATCCAGGGCTGGGTACCGAAATCGGCGAGTGCTCCGCGGACCCGGTCCGACCACTCGGTCTGAGACAGGTCGTGGCCGATGTGGACCCCGCGCGAACCCCAGGCGGTCTCATGGAAGCCGCTGATTTTCAGAACCAGCCGCCGCTGCTTTTGGCTGAAGTCCGCGACTTCCTCCCACGAATTCACCCCGAGCACCGGCAGCGCTGCCTGCGGCGGTAGCGGGGCGGGATCGACGACCCAGCCGGGCGGGACGATCTCCCGGACGCGCGCGAGGTGGCTGCCGCGCAGGACTTTCTCCCAGACCGGCTTCAGGGCCGGGGTCCACAGCAGGGCGAGCCACAGCTTGTCCTCCAGGTGCGGTTTGCAGGGCGGGGTAAGCGCCAGGCCCCCGGCCGCCGCGAGTTCTGCCAGATGTCTGGCTTCCGGGATCGCTTGCCAGTCGAACCATTCGAAAAACCGGTAGAGCGCCCGTCCGTCCGGCTGGTAGCGTTCCGCGGCCTCGACCGTCCGTTCGCCACCTGCTTCTCCGGCCAGCCATTGCATCTCCCGCCGATAATCCGCCGACTCTTCGGAAAGCAGGATGGCCCCGTTCTCCGGCAGCACCGAGGAAAACCCCGCAATCATCCCATCGCGTCCGCCGAGCACCGGGTAGCCGGCATCGGCATACAGCCGCGACAACCACGCGGTGATCCCGATTCCCCCCGGCACGGAGTCCAGTTCCGTGAGCGCGAAGCCGCCCTCGGTCAGGATCAGGTCCGGCCGGATCACCCGGGGAAAGTCCGCCCGGGTCTCGACCTTCTTTTGCAAGTCCGCCATCCACCCCGGCTTGCCGGCATCGAGCAGCGCCGCGATCCAGCCCGGCAGCTTCCCCTTGGCGCTCCGCCGGTAGAGCTCGTCGCAGGCCTGCTGGAACTGCGCCAGCGGATGACCCAGCGACGCGATGAAGCGTCCCTCCGCCTTGGTGAGCCGCAGCGGTTCCGGGGAAAACTTCCACCCGCCGTCAAACAGCCCGCCCTCCGGCATCGCGGCCGTGATTTGTTCCAAGCTCAGGCTCATTGCATCGATCTCAGCGCGCCGCGGACCAGTTCCTCGACCGAGGCTTCCGGTTGGGTGTCGATCACCTTGCGGATCGCTTTCCGGGCATCGACCTGCTTGTAGCCCAGCGCCATCAGCGCCAGCTCGGCATCGGCGGTGGCCGGCGCCATCTGGCCGCTCGCGACTTCCTGCCAGGTGTCGGCCACACCGACTTTGTCCTTCAGTTCCAGAATGATCCGCTCGGCGGTCTTCTTCCCCAGGCCCTTGATTTTCGAAAGCTCCGCCGCGTCCCCGCCGGCCACGCAGGCCTTGAAGCGCGTGGGCGGCATCCCGTTGAGCACGGCCAGCGCCACCGACGGCCCGACGCCGCTCACGCGGTCGATCAGCAGCAGGAAAATATCGCGCTCCTCCTCGGTGGCGAATCCGTACAGCGTGTGGACCATGTCCCGCGGGCTGACGTTCAGGTGGGTCCGAAGGTCCACCGTCACCCCCTCCGCCGCGTGCAGCCTGTCGAAGGTGGAAAGCGGCACATGGACCTCGTAGCCCACCCCGCCGGTGTCCACCACCAGCCGGTTCGGATAGGCTTCCAGGACTTTTCCGCGCAACCGAGCGATCATCGGCCGAGAGCTTGGACCCGCCCGGGCCGCTGCCAAGGGCGAAGTTCCGTCATGCGCCCGGGCCCGCTTTTCCCCTCGAAAACCCCGCTTTACACGGGGGAACCGCGTCCTATAGTCCGCGCCCCATGACCGTTCTCGCCGCCGACTGGCTCTCGATCAGCATCAACCTGCTGCTCTTTGTTTTCGTGATCGTCTGCCTCCTGATGAGCATGATCATCCTGATGCAGCGTCCGAAGAACGAGGGCCTTGGCGCCGCGTTCGGATCCGGCACCACCGACCAGCTCTTCGGTGCCCGCACGTCCAACGTCCTGCAAAAGGCGACCGTCTATCTGGCGACGCTGTTCTTCGTGCTGACCCTGGCGCTTGCCGTGATGATCGGCAAAAAGAACAACAACGAGCGCAAGAGCCTGGTGGCCGAAGTCGTGCCGCCCGCCGCCGAGGTGACCGAGACGCCGGCCCCGGCGGAAGAAAAGCCGCTGGAGCCCGAGGCCGTCACCCCGGCCGCTCAGGTCCCCGCCGAGCCTGCCGCACCTGCGGAAACCCCGGCCGAATCGAACGTCGAGGCCCCTGCGGAAACGCCTGCCGAGCCCGCCACCCCGGCCGAACCGACCGAAAGCACGCCGCCTCCCGCGGAAGCTTCTCCCGCGGAAGCCCCGGCCGAGCCGGCTCCTCCGTCGGACAGCACCCCGCCGGAACAGCCCTGAGTCCGGAATGCGGACCTTTCCCCGGCGCGTGGCGGATTCGCCACGCGCCTCTTTTTTGCCCGGGGAATTCCCCTTGGACCCCGGCACGTCCCGAGCTTGAATCCTTCCGGAATGACCGCCGACGCCGAACAACCCGTCTGGGCCCGCCCCGATGCCTTCGGGCCGGCGGGATCGGGCTGGGGCTGGGTCGATCGCAAGGGCCGCCGGGTCGAGTGCGGCGGCTTCGATGAGCTGGCCCAGGCCATCGTCAAGGACGCCGGGGCCCGGGTCGATCTGGTCTGGACGCCGGAAGCACCCGGCCAGGTCCTGCCTGAAGAAATCCCCGCCTTGCACCCCGCGCTGCGCGAGGCCCGCATCCGCTGGGCGCGTTGGGAGATCGAAGAGGGCAAGCGCCAGATGCTGATGTTCGGCGCGGTCTTCGCGGTGATGCTGGCATGGACGGCCTTCTCGACCGGCAAGATCATGGCGAGCGGGTCGACCGGCCTCGCGCTCCTGCTGTTCTTCATCCTCGGCTTTCTCCCGTGGTATCAAGGCCACAAGCGGCTCAAGAAAGCCCACATCTGGGTGGCCGGCGAGATGGCGGCCGATGCTCCCGTGTTGCGCTTCGAAACCTGGCTGTCGGTCCAGAAGGCTCCGGCGACCCGCCTGCTGCTCGGGTTGATGGTATTGGCCGGCCTGGTGCAGGTCCTCGTCGAGTGGCGCTCCACGCAGCCGCCCCAGCTCGGAATGATCACGGTGGACCGGGCCGGGCTGACCAAGTTCGCCGGTGCGGCCACCGATTGGTGGCGGCTGCTGACCGCGCCCTTCCTTCACGGCCACTGGCTCCACTGGCTGATGAACGCCTCCGCGCTCGCCTATCTCGGCAAGCGGGTCGAGGTCTTCGCCCGCTGGCCGCACTTCGCGATGGCCTTCGCGATCAGCGCCTGGATCGGCGGCGAAGCCTCCGCGCGTTACATGAAGATATCCTCGGTCGGTGCCTCCGGTGGGCTGATGGGTTTGCTCGGCTTCCTGCTGGTGTTCGAGTCGCTCCACCGCTCCCTGGTTCCCGAAAGCGCGCGCCGGCGGTTGCTCGCCGGGGTGGTGCTTACGGCCGTCATCGGCATCGTGTTCAGCAAGTTCATCGACAACGCCGCCCACGCCGGCGGCCTGATCGCCGGCATGGTTTACGCCGCACTGGTGTTCCCCAAGTCCGCCTCCCCGCACCGCCCGCACACCACCACCGTCGATCTCGTCCTCGGTGGCGCCGCGCTCGGGCTGCTGGTATGCTCGGCGTTGCTGGCGTGCGTGAAAATGCTCACGTGACGGCAGGCAGGACCGCGTAGTCCTCCGGCGGGCGGCAGTTGCGGAGCATGTGCTGGCGCATGAAGTTCACCAGGCCGCGGCTGTACTTCCGGCGTGTGAACGCACCGGAGGCCATCGACGCGATGTGCTTCGTCATGTGGTTCTCGACGAACTGGATCCCCGGCCAGCCCTTGAACTGCGCGGAGAAATTCGTGCCGGTCTCATACATCGAGAAAATCCCGCCGTCGTAGAAGTGGCGGATCAACTCGCGCCAGCTTTCGTGCCAGTCGTGGAGCTCCACCTCCGCCGCGGAAAAACCGGCCCCGAGGATCTCCGGTGAATCTAGTACTTCGGGGCCCTTCGAAAAGACGTGCTCGTCGAACAAGCGCGCCGACTCCAGCGCCATGAACAGCCCGGGCGAGAGCATGGGATCGACGAAGCCGAACGAATCCCCGCAGGCCGCCCAGCCCGGGCCGTGGCCGCGGTCGGAGACGAGCTGGTAGTTGGTATAGGTCATCACCGGCGTGATCCGCCTGGCATTCCTCGCGTGCTCCTGGAGCACCGGTTCGATCTTCAGCGCATGCTCCAACCGCTCCTCGGGCGTTCCGCCGTAAGTCCTGGCGACGTCCTTATGGACCACGATCCCCACCGACAGCCGGCCGGGCAGGGGAATCCGCCAGCTCCAGCCATGTTCCAGAATGCTGATTACCACCTGGCCTTCGGGCGGGAAGGGATGCTCGAAATTCTCGTAATGGGCGAAGTAGGCGACGTCGCTGCGTTCCCCGCTTTTCGCGCCGATTCCCAAGGTCCGTGCGAACAGGCGGGCGCGGCCGGTGGCGTCGATCAGAAAGCGCGGATGCTCCGTCAGTCCTGCGGCGACCATCGTCTCCGCGGTCAGCCGGATCTCCCGCGACGCGGCGCCTTTTTCCACCGTCGCCCGATGCGTGACGAAGCGCGCCCCGAGCTCCTCAGCCCGCTCGCGCAGCGTGTCGTCGAACTGCGGGCGCGGAATATTGTAAGCGTAGGGAACGGTGCCCGCGACCACGCCGAAGGTGAAATCGAGCCGGGTGCCCTGGCGGTGCAGGAAGGTCACGCCCGGCTTGCGCAGGGAAAAGGCGGCCACCTTTTCCTCGATCCCGAGCCGCTGCATCACCGGCACCGTGGCGGGCACCAGCGACTCGCCGACCAGGAGGTCGGGGCGCTTGGCGTCGTCGAAAACGAGCACCTTGAAACCGCGCTGGGCGAGCAAGGCGGCCAGCGTCGAACCCGCAGGGCCGGCACCGAGAATGGCGAGGTCGGGAGTCATGGGGAGTCGGACGGAGTGTCGGTGCAGCAAACGAGAAGGCGAAGTCAAAAGCCGCTTCATCGCTGGCTTTGTGAAATCAAAAGTAGCTGGCGCGTCTCACGCCAGTCCGTTCTCCGGGCGTCTCGCCCGGAGAAGGAATGCAGGAGGCGAGACGCCTCCTGGAACGGACTGGCGCGAGACGCGCCAGCGACAGGAAATGATTCAACTCCACTCGATCCTGTCAAAGATCCCACGCAGCTTCGCTCCTTTCCCCGGATGGATGAAACGCACCCAGGAAATCCCGCCTTCGAGATGAGCGGCGAAGTCCGGGTGACGGTCGCGGTTCTGGGATGCCGGGCCGTGGCGGGCGCAGTTGGTCAGGATCGCCTTGAGCCGGTCAAAGTCACGGCGGTCGATGTTCGGCTTGTCGTTCAGCACCAGCCCTGCGGCGTGCTGCTTCTGACCTTGTCGGAGGACGCGGGTCTTGTGGTGATTCAGCAGGAAGCCTTCCTCGATCACGATCGCTCCGACCGCAGCTTCGAAACGCCGCGCCTGCCGCGCGAAGTCCGCGCCGCCGGAAAACAGCAGGTCATCGGCATATCTTGTGTATCGCGCGCCGGCCGCTTCCGCCAGGCCCGCGAGGCGGCAGTCGAGCCGGAACGCGCCGAGGTTCGCCAAGGCCGGCGAGGTCGGCGCGCCTTGCGGGAGATGGGGCGTGGCCAGGCGGTGTCGTTCCGCCCAGGCAAGCGGCTTTTCCTCCAGGGTGGAATGCGGAGTCGCCCGCGTGGTCAGCCGGGTCAGGGCGCGGGCCACCGCTTCGGGATAGCCGGCTGTTAGAAAGACCCGCAGCACCCGGGCGGCGGAGAGCGAGGGGAAGAAGTCCTCCAGATCGAAGCGCAGCAGCAGCGCCCGACCGGAGTGGGGCTCCACGAAATCGCGCACCGAATTTCCCGGCCGGAAGCCCCGCGCGGCTTCATGCGGCGGGATGGCGTCGAGGATTTTCCGAAGCACCTGCCGCTGGGCGAACTTGAGCAGCGTCTTCGGGCTTTCGATCAGGCGGAAGCGTCCGCTCTTCGGCTTGGCCTGCCAGCGGTGGCGGTAATGATCGGCCTGGCCATGGGCGACCAGCCAGCCGAGATCGTCGCCGTGGAGCCGCAGTTCGTCGGCGAGCTCTCCCAGGGTGGTGATGGCCGGGATTTGCCAATCGCGCGGAGCGCCTGCCGCTGGAGCCATCTGTGGCGTGACCGGTAGCGGCAGGATCCTGCCTTGTCCCGCGATCCAGGCTTTGACGAAGGGCGGGTGGCCGAGGATCCGCTCGGCGATCCGGCGGATGGTCGGCCGCGGCGCTTCGCCGAACTCTAGATGCAGGTTCCAAACCAGCGGCTCCAACCAGCGGGCCTTGCGCAGGTCGCCAACCAGCGGCTTCGTGCGGGCCAGCATCGCCTCCCGATCATCCATCGGCCCGGCCGTCAGGGCGGCGGCGAGTCGGCGGACGTGCTGGGCTTGCGATGGCATCGGTGAAAAGGGGGCGAACGCGGGAAGGGAACCGCGCGCCAACGCGTCCTGTCCGGCGCGGGCGGTCTCACGCGGCAGCGTGATTCGGCCCTCGCCTCGTGATGCTTCGGAGTGTCGATCCCCCGGGGTAGCCCCGGAGAGGTCGCATGGTGGCCACACGACCGGCTTGGCGCACGGGCCTCCCCGCGTTCGTTGGCACCAAGTTAGGCTGCCGTCGGTGATGCGTCAAAACTTCCGCGAGACTACTCGAGACGCTTGATCTTCCCTGAGGCGGTCAGCGGCAGTTCGTCCACCATCTTGAAGACCATCGGCACCTTGTAGGCGGAAAGCACGGACTTGCAGTGGCGCTGGAGCTCCACCGGCTTCGGCGGCACGGAGGGGTCGGCGGGAATGATCTCGGCGACCGGCACCTGACCCATCTGCGGATGCTCGCGGCCGAGCACGCGGCAGCGGGCGACGGCGGGATGTTCGTTGAGCACGCGCTCCACTTCTTCCGGAAAGACCTTCATCCCGGCGACGTTGATCACCGACTTCTTGCGACCCATCAGGAAGAGATGGCCGTCCTCATCGCGCCGCACCAGGTCGCCGCTGGCGAACCAGCCGTCGTCGAGCGGCGAGGGATTCCACGGAACAAGATAGGCATCTAACAGCCCCGGGCCGCGCACGTGGAACTCTTCGTCGCGGAGGTCGACTTCATAAGCCGGCAGCGGCTTGCCGAGTGACATCGGCTTCTCCCGCGCGGCGTCGAGGTTGATGACCGACAGCCCGACCTCGATGATCCCGAGTCCCTGGTGCAGCGGCTTGCCGAAGCGGCGGTCGAAGGCGCGCGCCGTGGCTTCCGGCAAGGCGGCGGCGGTCGCGACGGCAAGCCGCAGGCCGGGCCACATGAAGCCGCCGGTGTCGCCGGACAGCATCGCGAAATGGAAGGGCGAGCCGTAGATCACCGTGGCCGCATGCTTTTCCGCGGTGGCGAGGATGTCCTCGCGCATCGACGAATGCTCCAGCACGGTGGTCGCGCCGGCGTGGAGGTAGAGCACGATCGATACCGCGAAATGATGCGCCATCGGCAGCATCCACAGCACCCGGTCCTCCGGGCCGATCCGCAATCCCTCGTTCGCGGCGGTGATGCGGGCGAGCAGGGTTTCGTGGGACAGCACCACGCCCTTGCTGGTACCGGTGGTGCCGGAGCTGAAACGGATGAAGGCGGGATTCAGCGCCTGGAAAGCGTCCTCCGGGAATGCGGGGGGTAGAGGCTCCCGGCGATGGAGTTTCCATGGCGTACCGTCCGATTCCGCGACGGCGATGATTTCCTCGGCACCGTGCCACGCGAGTTCATCGGCCGCGAGGATGAAGTCGAGCGCGGTGGTCGCGGCAATCTCGGCGCGCTCGGCGTCGGTCAGTTCTTCCGCCAGCGGCACCAGGCAGGCACCGGACAGCAGGATGCCCATCGAGAGCACGATGTAAGACACGCCGTTCGGGCATTGCAGGCCGATGCGCGGGATGCGGCCGGTTTCCGGGATCCATCCGGCGATCGCCCGGGCGTGATCAAACAACTCGCCGTAGGTCACCCGGCGGTCTCCGCTCACGACGGCAAGCGTGGCGGGATCATGAAGGCGTGCGATTTCTTCGATGAGGTTCACGGCAGGGGCGAGCCAAGGTCTTCGGTGAGGGTGGACTTGAGGAGGTCGAGCTCGAGCGGCGACAGACAGCCGTCCCGCCATGACAAGGTCAGCGTCAGCCGGCCCTCGTGCTCCGAGAAAAAGATCCCGATCCCCGGCGGGGTGCCGACCGAGGGCACGTGGTAGCCGTTGAGGACGCGCGAACCGAACATCGGTCCCAGCTCCGCCGCGAACTCGCCGGTGTGGGAATGGAACAGCGTGCAGATTTCGCCGCGCATGTAGTGGAAGGCGGGGAGGTTGTAGCAGCGGGAAGGGCAGCGCTCCATCATCCGCATCAGCGCGTCCATCGCGGCGGGCAGCTTGCGTCGCATGAAGTCGGAATACTTGCGGAAGAGCGCTCGCGCCGCCGGTTTCAGCTCCGCGAGTTCTTCGGCGGTCAGCAGCAGGGTGTAGGGCGCCATGTGGTTCTGGAACAGCGGGCGCTTGGCGGGATCATTCTGGCGCTGGACCGGTAGCGATAGCAGCACCGGCACCGCCTCGTCCGGATGCCGTGCCGCGATGATCGAGCGCACCGCCCGCGCCGCGCAGCTCGCGAAATACGGCAAAAGTAGTAGTTCGCCGGCGGTGGCCGCCATTTTGTCGCGGATCGTGGCGGTGGCCGCGGTGTCGAAGGTGACGACCTGGAAACGGCAGGGTCCCGGTGTGGCGTGCTTGCGATGGAGCGAGCGGACCCGCCAAGCGGGAAAGGAGCGCATTTCCTGGATCATCGGCAGCGCCTGCCGGTAGAGGGCGGACATGCCCGGCAAGGGCGGGGGATCGTCGACGCCGCCGGAACGGGGCGATTCGTCGTCGCCCGGCGCGGCGAGCTCGCGGAGGAACTTCGTCATGCCGACAGCGTCCATGAGCGAGTGGCTCCAGACAACGCCCAGCGACCACCGGTCCGGCGCGGTGACCACGACGTGGAGCCGCAGGTTCGGCCCGGCGGCGCGGATGTCGATGTCGTTGTCGTTGATGCGGCCGGCGATGAAGTCCTCCAACGACGCGACCACTTCGCCTTCCGCGGACAGCCCCGGCAAATGCCAGCAATGGACGGGGATCGCCGCGGCTTCCGCTTCGTCGAGCCGCCAGCGGGCGACCCAGTCGCGGCGGCTGCGCGCGACCCGGGCGTGGAGGATCGGATAGCGGTGTCCAAGAGTCGCTGCCGTCCGGCGGATCGTGGCGAGGTCTGGCGAACCCCCGCACTCGACCAGCGTCACCGCGAGGTGCGGTCCTTGCCCGCTCCGCCGCATCAGGCTCTCCAGCCCCAGCAGAAAGCCGTCGCTGCCTGTGACGGGCAGGGGAGGCAGGATGGTTGGAGAAGCCGCCACGGGAATGGAGTCAACGGCTTGCCGCCGCTTGTTTCTCGGTGATCAGGGCGGCGATCTTCTCCACGGTGGAGAAATTCTCCCGCGACAGGTCGGCGGGATCGATCGCCACGCCGAAACGGTCCTCGATGGCCAGCAGGAGCTGCATGATGCCCATCGAGTCCAGCCCCGCGGCGAAGAGGTCGTTGCGCGGCGTGAGCACTTCCGTGGTGTCGAGGATCTCGGTGCGGAGGAGGAGGGTCAGCTCGTTTTCCATGGGGGTTGGGCGAAGCCTAGGCGAAAAGCATGGCAAGGTTCAATCCCGGGCTTTCGGGGCGGCGCGATTGACGGGCCGGGACGCGCTGGATAAAGCCGGTCCGCCGATGCCGATCTACTACCTCTGCTTCTTCATCGCGATCATCCATCTGATCGCGACCCTCTCCTACGGGGTGCGGATCGCCGGGGCACGGACCGGCAAGGTGGCCTTCTGCCTCTCTCTCTTCAATATCCTGGTGCTGGTATCGCGGACCTCGAACACCCTGCTCACCCCCGCGCTTTCGAAGCGGGTCGAGTCGGGCATTGATACCGGACTGACCGACGGCCTCCAGCACGAGTTCCACCTGCTGATCTTTTCCGCCAGCGCGGCCACCCTGTTAGGTGCCTGCCTGATCCCGATGTTCCAGCGATATGTGACCAGCGTGGTGGGTGCCTTCGACCGCTTTCCGTCGCTGCCGCGGATGGTGAAATACGCGCTCAGCAAACCCGGGATCAAGGCGCTCGGCGCTTCGTGGACGGTGCCTTCGAAGGCGAACTTCAGCTACCTTTCCGCCAGCAACCGCCTGCCTTGGAACATCTTCGCGATGAACGTGATCGGCTCCGCCCTGCTGGCCACCGGGGTGCTCAGCTCGCTCTACGCCGGCGTCTATGCGCCGGAGCTCCGGATGACCACCGGCCAGCTTTCGGCGGTGGTGAATTTCTTCGGCACCATCATGCTGTTCGCTTTCGTCGATCCTTACCTGTCCTACGTGACCGACGGCGCGGCGAAGAACGCGCAGGAAGGCGATACCCGGCTGCGGGCGGCGGTGTTCGGCATGGCGGGCAGCCGGCTGCTGGGCACGGTGCTCGCGCACTTCCTGATGATTCCCGGTGCCCACATGATCGCCTGGATCGCCCGCGTCATCCCGGCGTGATCGTCTCAGCGCTCGGCGCCCACAGAAACCGACAAGTCCGGCCCGAGGTTCTCAATCCCGGCAATCAGAGTCGCGGGATCGCCGCCGGTGGCGAGGGAGACCCGGCCTGTGGCGTGGAAGATCGGGTGGCCGGACATCGGCGCGCTTTCGAGCGAAGTTGCCAGATCTTCCACGTTACCCCCGGCCGCCGCGATGGCGGCGGAGAGCGCGCGGATGATCCCCGGGCGGTCGTTGCCGACCACATCCAGCGTTACGGTTTCCCGCAGTGAGGCGGGCGCCGCGGCCTCGAGCCGGGCCTGGACGGAAATCCCCTGGCTTTCAAGACCGGACAAAGAGGCCAGCAGCGCGGCCGACTGGTCGGCCGGGCACTCGACCCGGAGGATCCCGGCGAACTGCCCGGCGAGGCGGGCCATCCGGCTTTCCTGCCAGCTTCCGCCGTGCGCCGCGATCGTTTCCGAAAGGGTGCTGACCAGGCCGGGCCGGTCGTTGGCGAGGACGGTCATGACGAGGGTCGCGTGCATGGGGTCAGCCAAGCATTCCCGGGTCTCCCGCGTCAGGTCTTTTTTGGAAAAGTGCGAAATTATTTAAGAAAAATTGATCATTGACCGTCTCGAAACGCAGCGAATACACCTTCAGGTAACTTTTTCCGCCGTGTTCCTACCCACCAATCTGAGTCCTTTGCCCGTCCTGCCGCGCGATGGTGTGCAGGCTGGCTCCAGCGACGAGGCATTCGACGATTTCGTCCGTGCTGGTGATGTCCGCAAGGTGCTGCTGGGCGCTGGGGGAGACGCTCCGGTGGAGGGCATTTCCTCGGTCGATCTCGATTCCTTCGCCGGCCGCGCCGATGTTCCTTGCCCTTCAGCGGCGCGGTGGGCCGACACGCCGCCGGTGACTCTTTCCGTGCCCGAGCCGCTGCTGGTGCATCCCGCTTTCGAGATTCTGCCTCCCCAGCGGCGTGCCGCCCCGCCGGTGCCGCGGGTGGTGATGGATTGCGAAGCATCCTTCGGCGGAGTGAAATTGTCCGACCGCTGGTGGGTGATCGGGATGGGCCTTGCGGCGGCTGCGATTCTGTTTTCGGGCGCTGCGGTCGACTACATTTCCCGCGACGCCGTGCGCCGGAGTGGCGGTGGGGAGGAGTCTGCATCGCAGGTCATCCGCCAGGTCCCGGTGGCTCCCATTCCCTCCACGGAAAGCCGGCCGGAAGAGATCGCGGCGACCGTGGGGCCGGATGGCAAGCGCTAGTCCCGGCCGGAAAGCGAGGATTTGCCCAAGCCGGAGCTTTACAAGGTGGCCCGCGTTGCTAGCTTTCCGCCCCAGCCGACCAAGGAGAGATGGCTGAGCTCGGTTTAAGGCACTCGACTCGAAATCGAACGTAGGCTTAACACCTACCGTGGGTTCGAATCCCACTCTCTCCGCCATCTGGCTGCCCAATCGAGGCAACCAGCTCGAAATCAGAAACTTGCGAGCCTTCTGGGCAAGCCGGGACAGATTTTCCTGACAGTTTTTCTGACAAGTTGACTCCAAAGCCGGGGTCGATGCCCAGGAAACGCAAACGTCGCAGCAGCATCGTGGAGATCGGCAACGGTCCCGCGAGAATCAAGATCTACACGATGAACCGTCGGGACGGCTACCCCGAGTTCACGCTCTCATGGAAGGAGGCTGGCAGGCGCAAGACCCGCAGCTTCTCAGACATGGACGAGGCACGGATGATCGCCCAGCAGATCAGCGTCCGATTGACCAACGGCTGGACGGCCGCCGATGAGGCGACCCGCCGCGACATCGACCTGCTCCGCCACTGCGAGCAGGTGGCACGCGAACACGGAGTCGGTCTCGCCGCCGCAATGGACGAATGGGCCAGCGCACGGAAGGCCGCAGGTGAGATCCCGCTGTCCGATGCCGTCCGGTTCTATCAGGCGAACCGGGCTGACTTGTTCGCCGTCCGGACCAACGTCCAGGTGGCCGCCGAGTTCGTCGTGTCGCTGAAACGCAAGGGCGTGAGCGACATCTACGTCAGGAATGCAACCGGCAGCCTCAAGCGGTTCACCGATGCCATGCCAGGCACCATCGCCGATGTGAGCGTGGCCGACATCAACCGGTTCCTCGATGGACTCAAAACCCTCGGGCCGGTCAGCAAGAACGGCCTCCGGCGGAACCTCGTCACGATGTTCGGATTCGCCAAGAAGCAGGGCTACCTCCATCCCGACCGCAAGACGGCTGCAGAACAGAGCGACTCATTCAAGGAGCCCGAGAAAGACATCGAGATTTTCACGCCCGATGAAATGGAGAGCATCCTGCTCGCCGCCCACGCCCGGATCCTGCCGCTTATTGCCATCGGCGGATTCTGCGGAATCCGGTCGGCCGAGGTTGAACGCCTCAACTGGGAGGACATCAAGTGGGATCGCGGTCACATCGAGATCGCCGGCCACAAGGCGAAGACGGCGGCACGGCGACTCGTCCCCCTCCCCGACAACCTCAAGGCGTGGCTTGCACCGTGGCGTCAGGAAACTGGACCGATCATCTCAATCAGCGATGTCTCAGGTGCCTTGGGCGATACCGCCGTGAAGGCGAAAATCCCCGGCGGATGGCGTCAGAATGCCCTCAGACACTCGTTCATCAGCTATCGGGTAGCGGAGACCGGCGACGTCGCCCGGACCTCTCTGGAGGCTGGAAACTCCCCGAAAATGATCTTCCGCCACTATCGGGAAATCGTGGATGAGGAAGCGGCCCGGAAATGGTTCGGCATGATGCCGCCCGATGGCTGGATGCCGGTCGGGCTGGGCCCCAGCCTGCGGGATCGCCTGGTGCGTGCGCTCGCCAACCATGGGTCACCGTCTGTTGACAGCACCAACGCAGCGTAACCATGAAAGCCATTATTCAATCCACCACCCATCAGACCATGAACAGCAGCCACTCGAATTCCACGACCGGGTCCCCAGTCTCGAATCAGCCCGTCCTGATCAAAAAGAAGGAGCTCGCCAAACGGTTGTCAGTCAGCCCTCACACGATTGATGCGTGGGTTCAACGTCGCGAAATCCCCTGCATCAAAGTCACGCCGCGGCTCTACCTTTACGAGTTTGATGCGGTCATGGCCGCCATCCGCAAGAAATACCGAATCGACGTTGCTTGACGTTTAAAAGCGGAAGCCCCCGGACGGTGAGAACCATCCGGGGGCTTTTTGTTGGCTTCTCGATGAAGTCCCGGCCGTGGGGCCGACGGTCAACGGCGGCGCATCTTGCGGATCATCCCGACGAGCGACATCAGGCCGACCAGGAGACCGACGACGAGGGACGAGACGCGCAGCGTCCACTCGATCTGCTCTTGCAATGAGGTGATGACGCCGACCAGCGGCGAGGCGATGCCGACGATGGCTTTCAGGATGTAGTCGTAGTCGAATGGATGGCGCATGGGTCATGGGAAGGTGATTTCGATGGCAGCGACGGCCTCGGGGGATGCCGCCTGCTCGATGGCCTCGTGGAACCTGGCTTTCCGGATCCAGAGCGCCTGGTAGGCCGCGCCGTAGGCGACCAGCAGGGCGCGGAGGTCCGGCACGGAGAAGTCGTGGATTTGCCCCGCCCGGTCGGTCACCGGCACCGCGGCGGGCAGCGGACCGAGGCGCTCGGCTTCGGCGAGCATCACGAGCAGCTGGCTGAAGGCGCTCCGGTCGGACTCCCCGCAGCGCAAGGTGAGGCCGCCCGCGGAAAGCCCGGCGGCGAGACGTTGTTGCCAGGCGGCTTCGAGCTGGCGGCGGCGGGCGATCCGTGCCGGGCGGAGCCGGAGGTCGGGTGGTGGCTGGTCGGTCATGGCAGTTCGGTGAGGGTGACGTAGAAGCCGATCTGTTCGCCGGAGCCATACATCCCGAAATAGGAGTAGCCGGCCCAATCAAAGCTCGCGTCCGCCGTGAAGGTGAACTCGGCGTATATGTCCGAAAAGCTGGCCGGGCTATCGACGATGGCGGCCGAGAAGTCAGCGGTTTCGCTGATGGAAGCAGACAGGAAATTGCTGGCAACGAGCTGCACGTTGGAGAAGTCCCCTGACCCGGAATTGACGTATCCGATTCCGAAATTGTCGCTGCTCATCGGGAGCGAGTCGAAGTTGTCGAAGCGGACGTGGTAGTTCTTGCCCGCCTCCACCGTGCCGAACGAAACCTGGGTTTCGTAGCTGTCGAGGATGACAGTAGTGACGGTTGGTGGCGGCGGAGGTTCTTCCTGGCTGAGGATCATGATCCAGCCGTCGTTGGTCGTGGTCATGTCGTCCTTGGTGCAGAGCCATGCCTGGCCATCGACCGCGGCAAGCCGTCCGCGCCATCCGGGAGTGCCGTCGATCATCGCGCCGCTGTCATGGTTCGACGGGGCGAAATCCAGAACCGCCGGATACCAGGTGCCGCCGATGTTCTGCATCGGAATGGTCAGGACGGGCGGAGCTTCCGGAGCGTTGATGGCGGCGCGGACCCGGGTTCGGTGAAGCGAACTCAGTGATTCCTGGATGTCGTGCCGCAGGTAGTTCGGGTGCGGGTCCGCTGCGGCCAAGTGGGCCGCCATCGTGGCTGCCAGATCGGCCGGCGACGCGATGTTCTGCGGTGCCGGATACGCGGGCTCCGCATCGGTAGGGACGCCCTCCGTACCCCGGTTCACGTCGTTCTCGACGATGACGAGGAAGGTCCGCGTGGAAGTCGGCTGGCCGCTGCCCTCTCGCCAGGTGATTTCGCCCATGAGGCCGATCTCGGAAAGCTCGGTGCCGGTGGAAGAGCCGACCTGCATCGCCGAATCAAGTTCGACCGTGTTGAAGCTCGGCGAGCAGGAGTAAACGGGGCTGGTCGCGCCGGTCGCCGGGAGCACCCAGGCGGATTCATGGACGAGGTAGCCGACGTCGTAGCGCCCGCGCGGCTTGAGCCCGAACTGGAGTTCGAGAGTAAGCGGATCGCCGATGTCGGAAGCGGTGGTGCCGTTTGAGAGGAAACTCACCTCCAGCTTCGCGGCGTCCCCGCGCTTGAAGCGCAGCGAGGTGACCGGGTTGCGAAATCCCGGTCCCTCGATCAATTCCAGCGTTTCAAGGTCGACGTAGAGCCTCACGCCGGTGGGCCGCTGTCAACTGATCGACACGACCTTCGCCCGCCACCAAACGTCATTGTTGGCGATCTCATCCTTCGTTGATCCCTCGATCTCGATGATGTGGCCGCAGGGGCGGTCATCGAGGTTGATCGTCACGTTGAATGGTCCAACCGCCACCTTGCCCCACGGATCGGCACCGGTGACCTCGGTGCTCTCGTGATAGAATTGCCGCACCCCGTTCAGCCGCACCTCCAGCCAGTCGAAGCCGGTGTTGAGGATTTCGATCTCTCCCCAGACCTCCAGCACGACCTGAGTGCCGCAGCAGATCCCGAAGACGGCGGTGCCGCCGACCGGTTCCTCGCTATCAGCCCTCGGGTTGGACTCGGAATCCCCGTAGGCGGCGGAGCGGAAGATCTCCCATTCACTGGGGCCAATCTCGCTGGCCGACTCGATCAGGACCGCGTCGGTGCGCCTGGTAGCAGGGTCGCAGCACATTTCGACGCCACCCACCATGATTGGAGCGATGAGGTGGGCCATGTCAGGCGAGGGTGAGAAATTTCCGGGTCTCAGGATACCCGTTCACGCAAACCTTGAACTCTTCAACCTTGAGCGTGGTATCGCCGGGAGTGGTCACCAGGCCGTCTTGCCAGCGGGCCAGATCGGTCACCGTTCCTTCATCATCCACCAGGATGGCCCCGTCCTTGCCGTTGCCCTCGATGCGGATCTCCTTGGGCAAGGGATCGC
>JBIPNO010000085.1:0-20030 GCA_044372775.1 Haloferula sp. | reverse complement strand
AAAGCCCCGGACATCGCCGCCCTCTTCGATTTCGATCCTTACCCGGACCACGTCATGCGGGACAAACGGCGACGTCAATCCCCTGTGGAATCAGGGATCCGGGCCTTAACCTGACGCGAATGGGCCGGCGGTCAGCAGGCCGGCGCAGAGCAGCGGGGCGAGGGAGCACGAAAAACTCATTCGTCGACGTTATCGTTTGGGCAGCCCGGGATCATCCAGCAGAAAATCACCACTGTCCCGGGGCAGCATCGCCAGTGCCTCCCATGTCCAATCCGGACCGCGTCGTGAAAGCCCCGTGAATCGCCTCCCGACTTCTCTTCTCCGCAGCTCCGATTGCCTTGGTCCACGGTGAGTTTTCAGATCCGGCAGGAACTCGCGCGGCCCGCCAACCCGGCCGCAACGGGCAGGATGGCGGTGAGTCGGCGAGCGGTTTCCCTCATGGGCATGGACTCTTTCGGGAACAGGATGTGTCGTTTCCGGAACCCGGGAGGGTCACTTGAATTCGATGACGAACTTGTCGATACCCATGGATGTCGCGAGGCCGGAGGTGGCACCGGTGAGATAAATAACGGTTCCTTTGTTGTTTTCGAGGCGTTCGTGCATTTTACCCTCGAGCAGGGTGAAGCCGCTGCGGGCCCCGGTGTAGGTGCCGGGGAAGGCGGACAGGGAGTCAAGATGATAGACCTTGCCAGTGGCGTTGATGGATTGGGCGCCGAGGCCGCCACCGCCGAGGGATTTGATCGAGATCGGATGGTTCCGTCCCTGATACCGCAACGTGCCGCTGCCGGTGGACGCGGAGCCGTAGTAGGAAGCCTGGACGATTTTCACCGACAGGGTTGCATCCGGCGGGCCGCTCGGCGCGGTGGGGTCGTTGGACATCCTGGTGGCGCAGCTTGCGAGAAGCAGGGTGCTGGCGGCGGCGAGGGCGGTGGTCAGTTTGGTTTTCATGTTTGGAAGGAGTCGAAGCGAAGCTGATCGGGTTTGGGGAAGGGGCATTCAGGGCCCGCTCTTGGCCTTGAAGGGACCGTCATCGGTCAGAATCACGCCGTTTTGAGCGACATATTCCTCCCACAGCGCGAGCAGTGCCTTCGTTTTTGCAGGCTCTTGTTTGGAGAGATCCGTCGTCTCGCCGGGGTCGGCCTTGAGGTTGAAAAGTTCCCACTCACCGCTGCCGCCGGCGGTCTTGAGAATATAACAAAGCTTCCAGTCACCCTGGCGGATCATGCGGTTCCCGAAAAGCTCCTCGCCGATCCAGTCTTCTTCCGTGCGCACCGCTTCGGTCTTGCCGGTCAGCAGCGGGGTGAGCGACTTGCCACGCAGCGGCGCGAGCTTCTTGTCGGTCACGGAGGGATGCTTCGCTCCGGCGAGTTCCAGGAACGTGGGCACGAGATCGGTCACGTGCATGACGGCGGGCTTGATGGCTCCCGCGTTCTTCACCCCGGCTCCCGCGATGATGACCGGCGAGCGGATGCCGCCCTCGGCCGTCCATGCCTTGTAAAAGTGGAACGGCGTTGAGCCGACCTGCGCCCACGCGGCGCCGTAGTCCGTCGCCGATCCCTTGCGACCCCAGTTCTCGGGGCGGGTGTCGAAGTTCTCGAAGAACCACTTCTTCGCGTCCGCGCTGAAGACCGATTCGACCAGCGCGCTCAACTCAACGGGTTCCGCTCCGTTGTCCGAGAGGAAAACCACCACCGTGTTCTCATACTGCCCCGTTTGTTTGAGATGATCCACCAATCGCCCGATGTGATGATCCATGTTGGCCAGCATCGCGGCATAGACCTCCATCCGGCGTGCCGAGAGCTTCTGCTGTTCCGGCGTGAGCTTGTCCCACGCCGGGATCGTCGGCAGCCGCGGCGAGAGAGCCGATTCCTTGCCCACGATGCCCAATTCCTTCATCCGCACGAGTCGCTCCGCGCGAATGGCATCGTAGCCCTTGTCATAGGCGCCCTTGTATTTTTCGAGCCAATCGTCCGGCGCGGCGAAAGGCGAATGCACCGCCTGGAAGCTCAGGTAGGCAAAGAACGGTTTGCCGTCCGCCTTGTGCTCCTCGTTGCTCTTGATGATGAAGTCCGTGTAGGCCTGTGACGAAAAGTGATCGTCGGGTAGCTTGTCGAGCGGCTTGCCATTGAGGGTGAAGGTAAGCTTCGGGTGGGCGGGGTTCGGATACGTCATGTCGCTCCAGTTGCTGCCGCCGCCTTGCAAGAGCGTGAAGTCGCGCTCGAAGCCCATCGCCGCGGGCCATTGCGAAGGTTCGTAGCCCATGTGGGATTTCCCCGCCCAGTAGGTGTGGTAACCCGCCTCGCGCAGCACCTTCGCGACCGGCACCACTCGGTTGTTCAGATAGCCTTCGTAGCCGGGTTTCCCCTTCTGCTTCGGCCCGGCGAATTCGTCCATGTTGCCAAAGCCAGCGACATGATGATCGCAGCCGCTGAGCAGCATCGAGCGGGTGGGCGAACAGGTCGGCCCGACGTAAAAATTCGTCGCCCGGATGCCGCTTTTGGCGAGTGCATCGAGGTGCGGCGTCTTGATCTCGCCGCCGAAGCAGCCGATGTCCGAGTAGCCCATGTCATCGGCGATGATGAGCAGGATGTTGGGCTTCGGGTCCGCGGCGTGGGCCGCGGCAACGGCGAACAGGCCGCAGAAGAGCAAGGCCAGGGTGCCGGCCCATGGGTTTCCGGCCAAGGGATTTGCGCGCGGTCTTTTCATGCTGGATTCAGAGGTCGGGTGGGAAGTGTCACGGAGTTATCACGATGCACCATGGATGTGGCGAGGAAATGGGGGGAGCGGTTCACGAAAAAGTTCGATTGGCAGGATGCCGATGAGCCGGCCGACTGCTTTTTTCATGGCTTGGTTTCGGTTGGATTTTTCAGGAAACGGGAAGACCCGGCGAAGATCGCCTCCTGCACGGCGGAGGTGCGCGGCGCGTCGGGTTTGGAGCCGGTGAAAAAATGACAGAGGGCGGATGGCCGCGCCTCGAAGTCGCAATGGGTGGCGTCCGGGACTTCGATGACACGGCAGCGCGGAATCGCCGCGAGCATCGCCGCCGCGTTGCGGTTCGCGTTTCCGGGGCCGGGCTCGCCGAGCATGGCAAGGGTTGAAACCTTGACTTTGGAAGCGGCTTCGATGCCGAGTGGGTGATGATCGACCGGATCCAAGAGAACCAGTTTCACGCAGGCGGGGTCTTGTGAAGAGGCGATCAGCGCGGAGAGGCCACCGGCGGAAAATCCGGCATAGGCCACGTTCTTCCACCCGAGCGCCTCGCGCAGGGCGATCATGTCGCGGGCGTTCTCCTCGTGGTTGCCAGCCCAAGGTTTCGAGCGCTTGAGCGAGATGCAGACGGTCTCGATGCCATCCGCGGCGAGCGCCTTGGCAAGATGATCCATGGTCTCCGCGCCACGCAGGAAACCATGGGAGAGGATCACCCTCTGATGCGCGGGCTTGGCTGGGGAATGCAGCGTGTATTGAATCCCTCCGCGCGCTGTTCCGATGGTGGAGAGGGGCGCGGAATGCGAGCAAGCGGCGTTGAACAGACTGAAAGACAAGGCCGCGAGAGCGGAGGAGATTCTCCTCCGCGAAGTCTCGCAAGGTCGGAACAACTGCTTCATTGGCTATTTCGGGAACAGGAAGGTGAGGCCGAAGCGGACTCCCCATTCCGGGCCGTTGTCGGCTTTTTCGGCATAGTAGCGGGCGCCGACGAAGGCTTGCACGGGCTGGTCGCCGATCTTGAAGAGCTGGCTGACGATGAAGTTGATGGGCACCGTCCACTGGTTCTCGGACCAGTCGTAGGTGGTCTCGGTGTTCAGCGTGAGGGTCGTCTGGGTCGGGAGGATGTAGGCGACGAAGGGCTGGAGGAAGGTGGCGTTGACCGAACCGCGGCTGTCGTCGCCGGCGAAATCCCAGAGGTGGTTGGCGAGCGCGCCGTAGGTCCAGGGGCCGTTCTGCTTGAGCACCACGCCGGTCGGGCCGGCCCCCCATTTTTCGGTTCCCAACAGGGAGTCGGTGGCGGTGGGGAGCAGGAACACCGGGCCGACGCCCCAGATCGGCGAGCTTTCCTTGGGCGAGAAGAAGAGGCTCTGGGTGATGTCGCCGAGACCGGACTCGTCGAGGCCGTCTCCGGCGAAGGCGAGGCCCTCCTGGTCGACCACGGGAATGATGGTGCGCGAGATGAGGTTCCAGTCCTCGCTGATGCCGAAGGGGATGACCGGCTGGATGTTGGTGCGCGAGATCGTCCCGTCGCCGGGGCCGACGCCGAAGTCGAAGTTGCTCTGGATCGGCAGGCTGATCAGGTCGGAGATCGGGTTGGCGAGCTTCTTCGCGAGATCGGCGTCCTGCGCGTTGAGCGAGCAGGTCAGGAAGGCGAGGGCGATGAGGGTGGATTTCATGGTGAGTTGTTGTCAGGGATTCATAAGGCTTCTGCGGGATCGGAGGAGCTTCTGGCGGGAGTGAACTCACTTCACCTCGACGGTGATTTTCGGGATGCGGCCGTTGAACTTGGATTTGCGCTCGGCGCCGATGGCTTCGACGACCGGGGTGCCGAGGTCGATGCCGACGTCGGCGGTTTCGTCGGCGGAGAAGATCATCGGCTGGGTGGCGGGGAGTTTGCCTTGGGCGACCTGCTTGTCGTTGACGAACAATGTGGCGGTGCCGCCTTTGGCGAGGCCGGGGCCGTCATAGGCGAAATCGAGGCGGATGGTGTGTTTCCCGGCGGGCAGTTTCTCGGCGCCAACCACAGGGAACTGCTTCATGCCTAACATGTTGTAGTGGTAGCCGGGGACGCCGTCCTTGATGTAGAGCGACCAGCCGCCGAAGCGTCCTCCTTGGGCGATGAGGGTGCCGTTGGCGGAGGTGCCTTCGGGGATTTCGATTTCGGCGGTGACGGTCTTCGACTTGTTTTTGACGTTGAGGAAAACGTTTTCCGTCATGCCGGTCATGCCCTCGGCGAGGGTGATCGAAGTGCGGCCCGCCATCAGGTCGGGGCGGCCGACGAGGGCGCCGTTGACGCGCTCGATGGAGCGGTCGTCGATGGGTAGCGCGAAGTTTCTTTCCGCTTCGGAGAGGAAGAGTTTTTTGAGTTCTTCGAGTTTCTCCGGATGCTTGGCGGCGAGATTGTCAGTCAGGCTGAAGTCCTTGGTGGTGTCGAAGAGGTCCCAAGCGGAGTCGTCATCGAGGGCGCGGCGGGCTTTGCCTTCCCAGGGGGCTTTGTGGATGGTGCGGGCGTACCAGCCTTCGTGATAGATCGCGCGGTTGCCGAACATTTCGAAGTATTGGGTGGTGTGCCGTTCTTTGGCGGCGCCGTCTTCGAAGCTGTAGGCCATGCTCACGCCGTCCATCGGGCGTTGTTCGGTGCCATTGACGACCTTGGGTTCGGGAAGTTTCGCGGCTTCCAGGATGGTGGGGGCGATGTCGATGACGTGGTGGAACTGGGTGCGGACCTGGCCTTTCGCCTTGATGCCTTTCGGCCACTGGACGGCCATGCCGACCTTGGTGCCACCGTGGTCGGAGGCGACCTGTTTGGTCCACGCGTACGGGGTATCGAACATGACGGCCCAACCGGCGGACTTGTGGGGATAGGTTTCGGCGCTGCCCCATTGGTCGTAGTGTTTCAGCATGTCAGGCACGGTTTCCTGGACGCCGTTGAAGTAGGTGTATTCGTTGAACATGCCGTTGCGGCCGCCTTCCGCGCTGGTGCCGTTGTCGCCGTAGATCAGGATGACCATGGTGTTGTCGAGCTGGCCGGTTTTATCGATGGCGTCGATCACGCGGCCGACTTCGTGGTCGGTCATGTCGAGGAAGGCGCCGAAGACTTCGGCTTGGCGGGTGAAGAGTTTTTTCTCATCGGCGCTGAGGGTTTCCCAAGCGGGGATGGCGTCGGGTTTGGGGGCGAGCTTGGTGCCTTTGGGGACGACGCCGAGTTCGATCTGGCGGGCGAGGATTTGCTCGCGCATGGCGTCCCAGCCGCCGTCGAACCTGCCCTTCCACTTGGCGATCCAATCGGCGGGCACGTGGTGCGGGGCGTGGACGGCGCCGGGGGCGTAGTAGATGAAGAAGGGTTTCTCGGGGGTGAGGGCTTTCTGATGGCCCAGCCAGGAGATCGTCTGGTTGGTCATGTCGGTGAGGAAATGGTAGTCCTTGTCCTCGGGGATCTCGACCTGGTGGGTGCCGTCGTAGATGAAGGGTGCCCAGTGGTTGGTCTCGCCGCCGAGAAAACCGTAGAACTTGTCGAAGCCCTGGCGGTGCGGCCAGCGGTCGAAATCGCCGGCAACGCTGGCTTCCCATGCGGCGGTCTCGTGCCATTTGCCGAAGGCTCCGGTGGCGTAGCCGTTGAGGCGCAGCATTTCCGCGAGCGGGGCGACGTTTTGCGGGATCTGGCCGGTGTTGCCGGGGAAGGCGGTGCCGGTTTCGATGATGCCGCCCATGTTGTTGACGTGGTGGTTGCGGCCGGACTTGAGCGCGGTGCGTGTGGGCGAACAGACGGCGGTGGTGTGGAAATTGTTATATTTCAGTCCACCGGCGGTGATGCGGTCGAAGTTCGGCGTGGCGACGGGGCCGCCGAAGGCGCTGGTGCCGGCGAAGCCGAGATCGTCGAGCAGGACGAGCAGCACATTGGGGGCGCCCGCGGGGGCTTTCACCTCGAAGCGCGGCGGTGCGGTGGCGTTGCGGACGTCCAGGACGTCGGTGGTTTTGCGCAACGGTTCCTGGATGGGCAGGACCGTGCGGTCAGGCGAGGACTGGGCCTGCGAGACATTCGCGCCGAGGGCGAGGCCGCAGGTGATGATGGCGAGGGGAGCGGTGGTTTTCACGGGATGGACGTTAGTTCGGGTGATATCTTAAAGGATCTGATCGGAGAACGTGCCGGGGAAGAAGGGAATTCCGCGCTGTCGCAGGAAAGGCGGAGTGTCCGACAGAATTTGCGCTAGAGAGCGGGGTGGTGCATTTCGCCTGAGGTGACGGGCGGATGGGGTGAACGCGGCGGGCTTTCGATTCACTCGCACTGTTGATTCGCGTGATCCTTGCACGCGAGGCAAAAGACTATCCGAAAATCGCAGCCAATCGGATTGCCTGGATAGGACCCTTCGGACTAGCCTCGCGGCATGGCCGAGGCCGCTGCGGCGATCACCTTTGTGGAATTCCTGGATCCCGAGATGCTTCGCGAGGCGATCCGGGATTCGGCGCTGACGCCGTGCCTGCTGAGCGGGCGGCCCTTGCCGACGTGGATGGGCCGGCTGACGGGTGCGCGGGTAGGCCTCGATCTGGTGTCGCTGGGACCGGCGATGATGATTTCCGGGGAAATGCCGAAGCACTGCTACACGATGGTCTATGTGGCGGCATGTCCGGGGGAGGCGAACTCCTTCAACTTCGGAGTCCGGCATGCGGACGGCTATCTCGGGTTCTTCCCGCCGGGGGCGGTGCTGGATATCGCCACCCCCGAGGGCTACGTCACGGCGAGCCTGACGGTGCCGGTGGACGAATTTCACGCCGCGGTCGCCCGCTACTTTCCGGAAATACCCGACCGCGTGCTGCGGCACGGTGCCGGGATGAAGGTGGCGGCGGCGGAGCGGGTGGCACTGGAGCGCTTGCTGGCGGAGGTCGAGCAAGGGATCCGGACCCGGCGCGGCGTGCCCGGGAAGCTGACGGGGAGCGCGGCGGTCGAGCGCGATCTGCTGGCGGCGTTTTTCATGGCGCTACGGAGCGGCTGCGACGCGCTGGTGCCGCCGCCGCCGCCGCGGGTGGCGGAGCGATACCGGCGGATGCGGCAAGCGCGGGAATTCATCGCCGGTCACCTGAAGGAGGTCATCCACCTCGATGACGTGGGCATGGAGATCGGGCTGTCGCCGCGCGGGACGGAGAACTTGTTCAAGGACCTCATCGGGGTGAATCCGCTCGTCTTCCTCCGCCACCAGCGGTTGCATGGCGTGCGGCGGAAGCTGTTGGCTGCGGACCCCGGCGAAGCAACGGTGAAGATGGCGGCGCTGGAAACGGGGTTCCGACATCTCGGACGTTTCGCCGTGGAGTATCGGGCACTGTTCGGCGAGAGCCCGCGGGAGACCCTGGGGAGGTGTTAGATGAATCAGCGGGATGATTCGTGCGACCCGCATTTGTTTAACTGTTCGGCGAGGAGGGCGCGCTCGGGGACGTTCCCCGTAAGGTCGATGGCACGGCGGAAGTGGTCGGCGGCGGCTCCGGGCTTCCCACGGCTGAACTCGAGCTCGCCGAGGACCGCGTGAAGGAGATGATAGTTTCCGAGTCGCTCGCGGAGTTGCGCGGTTTCGAGGGAGCTGATGGCGGCTTCGGGGCCGTGGACTTTCGAAATGGCGACGGCGCGGTTCAGGGCGACGACGGGCGAGGGATTCCGGACAAGGAGCTGATCGTAGAGGGTGAGGATGCGCGGCCAGTCGGTGGTGGCGGCACTCGAAGCGAGGGTGTGGCACGCGGCGATGCCTGCCTGGAGGTGGTATTCGCTGAGTTCCTCACCACCCGAGGATCGACCGAGGTGACGAACGCCCATGCCGATGAGATCCTGGTTCCAAAGCGCGCGATCCTGATCTTCGAGACGGACAAGATGGCCTTCATGGTCCGTGCGGGCACGCAGGCGGGCGGCGGTGAACGCCATCATGGCGATGAGTGCGTGGGTCGGGGGGCGGTCTCCGGCTGGATGCGCGGCGAGGAGCAAGGCGAGGCGGATCGCCTCGTGGCAGAGATCCGCGCGGATGATGGCCTCGCCGTGGGAGGCCTTGTGGCCTTCGTTGAAGAGGAGATAGAGGATCTTCAGGACGCCATCGAGCCGGGGCGGGAGTTCCCCGCCGGCGGGAATTTCGAAGGGAATGCGCTCGTCGCGGATGCGCTGGCGGGCGCGGACCAAGCGCTTCGAGACCGCGGCTTCGGAAATCAGGAAGGCTCGGGCGATTTCGGCGGGGCTGAATCCGCACAGGGCTTTCAGGGCGAGGGCGGACTGAGCCTCCGGCGGCAGGCCGGGGTGGCAGCACACGAACATCATCCGCAGCAGGTCGTCGGTGACTTCGCTACCGCCATCCGGCCCGGCTTGGCCGGCGATGCGGCTTTCCATTTCGGCGATGATCTCCGGCTGCTTTCCTTGGAAATTCTTCTCCCTCCGCAGCCGGTCGATCGCGAGATTCTTCGCTGTGCGGAGGAGCCAGGCGGACGGGTTTTCCGGGATGCCGAAGGGCCACGCGGCGAGTGCCCGGGCGAGGGCATCCTGCACCACGTCCTCGGCGAGCTCGAGGTTCCGCGCGCCGTAGATGCCCGTGAGGATGGCCACCATTTTCGCCGACTCGTGGCGGAAGAGATGCTCGGCAAGCCGGTGTGCGGGATCTTCGGCGGCGGGGTTCATGCGGCTGGCGATTCGCTTCTACAACGAATGCGGGCAGGCACCAAGGACATCGGGCGGAAGACCGCCAGCGGATTTTTTTTCGCCGGGTTGTCCTGAGAGCGGATCGCCGTTCGTTGTCACCATGAACCGACGGAAACAAGCCAAGCCATGAACGAACACCCATCCGAATACCTGCTGCTTTTCCGCAACAACGCATGCTACCAGCAACTCTCCCCGGAGGAGACCCAACGAGTGATGACCGACTGGATGAGTTGGTTCGATGGCCTGGTCGCGGAAGGTCGCTGCCGCGGCGGACAATCGCTGGAGCACGAGGGCCATGTCGTCCGCGGAACCGACCGCAACGTGACTGACGGCCCCTACGCGGAAGCGAAGGAATCCGTGGCCGGGTATTTCATTCTGACCGTGAACAGCGAGGCAGAGGCGGTCGAGATCGCCAAGCTCTGCCCCGGCCTGCCCTACGGAGCCACCGTCGAGGTCAGGAAGCTCATGGAGCGCTGTGGCGCGAGCCAAATGGTGAAAGATGCCCAAGAACGACCATGAACCCGCCCAACACATTCACCGCAAGCCGTGCGCTCGGAGCTCCTCCGGAGGCGGTTTTCAAAGCCTTTTCCGATCCCGGGACCATCGCCAACTGGTGGGGGCCGCTTGGATTCACCAACGTGATCGAGGAATTCGACTTCACGCCGGGCGGCCTGTGGCGGCATGAGATGATCGGGCCGGATGGAGCCGTTTATCCGAACCACAGCGTGTTCGAAGAAATCTCGCCGGCTCGCATCGTCCTCCGCCATCTCGCGACGGTGCACGAGTTCGTGCTGGAGATCCTGATCGATGCCGTGGAGGGCGGCAGCCGGATCACCTGGAACCAGACGTTCCTGTCCGCCGAGGAATACAGGAAGTGCGAGGCCTACATCCCGCGGTGCAACGAGGAAGTCCTCGACCGGCTAGAGCTGGAACTCGCGGTCATCGCCCCGGATGAGCTTGATCTCGTTTTACGCCGTATCATCGAGGCTCCCGCCGCGAAAGTTTACCAGGCATGGACCGATCCGGAAATGATCGTGAAATGGTTCACACCTCCGCCTTACAAAACCATTGCCGCCGAACTCGACGTGCGTCCCGGCGGGAAATCCTTGATCATGATGCAGGCACCGGACGGCACGGAGATGCCGAACCCCGGGGTATATCTCGAAGTCATCCCAACAGGCGCCTCGTCATGACCGACGCCTACACGGAGGCATGGAAGCCCTCCCCGAAGCCGTTCTGCACCATCGTCCTCGATTTCGAGGATCTCGGAGGGAGAACGAAATACACCGCCATCGTCCGGCATTGGACGAAGGACGACGTGGAGGCCCATCGGGAAATGGGTTTCCACACCGGCTGGGGCATCGCCACCGACCAACTTGAAGCTCTCGTCATCAAAATCCCTTCCTAAACTGCAAACTGCGACACCTGTGAAAAATCCGGTCATTGAACCCTATCTCTTCTTCGGCGGACGCTGCGAAGAGGCTCTTGAATTCTACGAATCCTCTCTCGGAGCGAAGCGCGTCATGCTCATGCGCTTCGACGAGGCTCCGGATCAGCCGCCCGAGGGCATGCTTGCGCCGGGCTGGGAAAAGAAAGTCATGCACTCCGCCGTTTTCATCGGCGGCAGCATGGTGATGATGTCCGACGGCTGCGGGCCGGATGGCGGGAAGTTCGATGGCTTCCGCCTGTCCATCGGCACCGACTGCGAGAAGGAAACGAAGCGGTTCTTCGATGCCCTCTCGGAGGGTGGCAGCGTCGAGATGCCGCTTGGTAAAACTTTCTGGTCACCCTGTTATGGCATGTGCACCGACAAATTCGGCGTCGGCTGGATGGTCAGCGTCATCGCGGGAAACCCCTGAAGTTCACGGACAACCCGCTCTTCGATTACACCCGCATGGCCTACGGGGGATTCCGCGGCATCGTGACGAGTTAGTCCCCTCCCCTTACCACATCATCGAAAAACCGAGGCTGAAGGTGTCGGTGTCGGCGCCGGTGTCCTCCTGGGTTCGCGTCCCGATATAGGACAGCTTGAATCCCATCGCGCGGTTGATCGGGATGCCGAGGCTGAGGCCCCAGCCGAAGTTGCCCTTCGGGTCGTCGGCCGGCACGCTGTTGACGCTGGATTCGCCTCCGAGGCCGTAGCCGGTGCTGGCGGTGAGCCAGAAGCCGGGGCGGAAGGTGTAGGAGACGTGGGCCTGGCCGACGAAATACGGGTCCTCCTCCAACGACTTGCCGCGGAAAAACTCGTCGTTGTCGGTAGAGAAAGTGACCGAGCCGGAGAGTTCGGTCGACCACTTGCCCTGGTTGTGGACCCAGCCGAACTGGGGCGTGAAGGTGTAGCGGTTGCCGCCGAGGTTGATCAGCTTGTCATCGAAGTATTCACCGGTCGGCAGGCGCATCAGCAGGCCGACGCCGACGATGTCCTCGCAGGTCGTTGCGGCGTTGTAGGCCGCGAATTCCTTGCCGGACAGCGGCGGGGCACCGATGAGGTTCACCGCGAAACGGAGATAGGTGTCCGCCCAGCCCTCTCGTTTGACGGTAGTCGGCACGCCGCCGAGCAGACCGTCCCAGGTGCCGCTCTGGTAGGCCTGGGTCAGGTCGAAGCGGGCGGACTTTCCGATCAGCTCGAAGGAGTGGATGTACTGGAGGCCGGCGGTGTGGAGATCGAACTGGCCGTCCTGGATTTGCAGCACCGGATTGAAGGTGATGTCGCCGCTGCTGAAGGCGTAGCCGAGCCCGCCGAAGTTCGCGCCGATCGGCAGGTGGCTCCAGCGGCGGGGCTCGATGTCCTGCGCGAGGCAGGGCAAGGCGAGCAGCGGAAGCACCGCTACAAAGAAGACTCGACGGTCAAGCGGAGGGAGGGAGTGCGACGACACACCGCCGTCTAGGAATACCGGATCGGATCGGCGAGAAAATAAGCCGCCCGGGAACCGCCGGAGCTTGTCGACAAGAGCCGGCAGTGGGTTCCGGTGCTGCCCTGAACCCGCAGCGTCCGCTCAAAGCATCAGCCCGGACAACTCCGCCAGCCGCCCTGCCAGGTCCGCGCCCGCCGGGGTCTCCGGCAACTTGTCGAGGTCCGCGAGATTCCAGCGGAAGACCGCATTGTAGCCGTCCCACTCGCCTTCCGCTCCGGTGTCGCGCATCCAGCGCAGCGCCTTGACGTTTTCCGGCACGGTGTAGCCGGTGAAGCGCTCGATCCCGTGGCGGTAGGCGACCAGCCACATGACCGCCAGCAACAGCGTCGCCACCCCGCGGCCCTGGTCGGCATCCAGCACCGTGACGGAGAATTCCGCCTCCCCCGGATCCGCTTCCGAACGCCAGAAACTCGCCGCCCCCATCCCCGGGAAATCCTTCCGCGCCGGGTCGAACACCGTCCACACCGCGTGCTCCGGCGGCTGACCCGTGAGCAGACGGTTGAGCATCGCATCCCCGATCACCTGCCCTTCCCGCACCCAGAACCGCTGGTAGCGCGCCTCCGGCGACAGCCGCCGGTAGCCCTCCGCCACCATTTCCCGGTCCGCTGGCGTCAACGGCCGCACGACCACCGGCGTGCCGTCGCGCAGCGTGAGATCGAGTCGTTCCGGAATCATCCCCACCAACCAAGCGCATGCACGGCAGGAGCGCCACCCGCGAGTTCCGGCAGATTCCGATGGCCGCTGCCCCCCTGCCCTCCGTAGGCTGGGCGCAGGAAGATGGCAGACCTGAAATCCCCCAATTCCTTAATCTCCAAAACATCCATGCTCCTCGAAATCTGCGTCGATTCCCTCGACTCCGTCATCGCCTGCGCCGAAGCCGGTGCGGACCGCATCGAACTCTGCGCCTCGCTCACCGAAGGCGGCCTGACGCCCAGCGCCGGCACCCTGTCCCAAGCCCGCGCCCTCTTCCCCGGTGAGATCGCTTTCATGATCCGCCCGCGCGGCGGCGACTTCGCCTACCGGCCGGAGGAAATCTTCGCCATGTCCGCCGACATCGAACTCGCCCGCGACCTCGGCGCGGATGCCGTGGTCTTCGGCTGCCTTCTGCCCGACGGCGCGCTCGATCTCTCCGCCATCGAGACCCTGCTCGATGCCTGCGACGGCTTCCCCGCCGTCTTCCACCGCGCCTTCGATGTCTGCCAGGACCTGCCCGCCGCGCTTGAAATCCTGGCCGAGCTGGGCTTCGAGCGCATCCTGACCAGCGGCGGCGCGCCCTCGGTGATCGAGGCGCTCGACCCCATCGCCGCGCTCGTCCAACAAGCCGCCGGCCGCCTCGACATCCTGCCCGGCGGCGGCATCAAGGCGTCGCAGGTCGCCGAAATCGTCCGCCGCACCGGCGTGAACCAGATCCACCTTTCCGCCCGCACTTTGCAGGAAAGCGCCATGACCTGGCGCCGCCCGGAGATCCCGATGGGTGCCGACCGCGTCCCCGGCGAGTATGAACGCCGCATCGCCGATGCCGCCTTGATCACCGCCGCCAGGCAGGCTTTGGCGGAGTCCACCACGACTTGAAGCACCGCCTTCCTCGGCAGTTGGTTGACTTGGTCAACCCATCGTTCATATTGGAGGCATGAAGATTGTCGCCACCAACGAAGCGAAGACCCATCTCTCCGCGTTGCTGCAGCAAGTGACCGAGGGAGAGACGATCGTCATTTCCAGGGGAAGGAAGCGTCTGGCGAAGCTGGTTCCCTACGACGAGCCCGCCGCAAGGCCGAAGGTGGGGGAGGTCATGGACGCTCCGTTCGTCATTCCGGACGATGCATTCCGGCCGATGGATGAACTCGAGTTGAAGACCTGGGGCTTGAGATGAACGCGTTGTTGGATACTTGCACTTTCCTCTGGCTTGCGCTCGATCCCGGCCGGATTTCGTCGGCAGCCAGGGAAATTCTTGACCATCCCGGCACCGTGCGACGCCTCAGTCAGGCCAGCATTTTGGAAATTGTCCTCAAGCACCGCGCGGGAAAGCTCCCGCTCCCCTTGCCGCCGGAAGCCTGGATTCCCTCCCGGCGCGACTTCTTTCAACTGGAGGACCTTCCGCTTGACGAGGCCGTCATCTATCGGTCCGGCAAGCTGCCCGACGGGCACGATGATCCCTTCGACCGCTTGATTGCAGCCCATGCCATCGAATCCGGGAGCACGCTGCTCTCCCCGGATACTCCGCTCAGCCTGCTCGGTGCGGCGCGGATCTGGTGATTTGATCCCGGCCTCCGACCCGCTCAGCCCCGTCGTTCCAGCGCCTCCTCCATCGCCCGCTCCACCAGCGCCGCGGCGAAGGCCTCGGTCGCCTTGTCGAGCCGCTGCACCGCGGCCTTCAACGGATTCGGCAAGCCGGCCGCCAGCGCCTCGCGCACCGCGTCCGCGGCTTCGCCGATCTCCCGCCGCTCCTCGTCCGACACCAGCTCGCCGGCCATCGCCAGCGCCTGGTCCACCGCCGGCAGCAGTTCTTCCGCCTTGAGCTTCGCCTCGGTGAAAATCCGCTCCGCCATGTCGTCGAAGGCGTACTCCACCGACTCGCCGACCATTTTCTCGACCGCCGCGTCGTCGACATCCACCGCCGCGTTGCGGATCTCGACCACCGTGTCGCGGCCGGTCTTCACGTCGCGCGCCAGCACCTCGAGGATGCCGTTTTCATCGATCCGGAACTGCACGCCGACCCGCGCCTGACCTTTCGGCATCGGCTCGAAGGGCACCTCGAAATTCCCCAGTTCCCAGTTGTCGCGGGCCATCTCGCGCTCGCCTTGCAACACCCGCACCCGCATCGAGGCCTGGCCGCTCGCCGCGTTGGTGAACATCTCGCCCGCTTTGCACGGGATGGTCGTGTTGCGCGGGATGATCACGTTCATCAGCCCGCCGAAAGTCTCCACGCCCAGGCTCAGCGGCGTGACGTCGAGCAGCACCATCTTGCGCAGCGTCCCGCCGAGCACTCCCGCCTGGATCGTCGCGCCCAGCGCCACCGCCTCGTCCGGATGCTGCGAAAGATCCGGCTCGCGGCCGAACAACTCCGCCACCGCCGCGCGCACCGCCGGGATCCGCGTGCTGCCGCCGACCAGCACCACCGCGTCCAGCTCCGCGACGGCGATCCCGGCATCGGAAAGCGCCTGGCGGCAGCAGGTCAGCGAGCGTGCGATGAGGGGCTTCGCCAGCGCTTCCAGATCGGCCCGGCCCACATTGATCTCCAAACTACGAGATCCATCGTAGAACGGCGCGCGGAAGGTCTCGTTCTCCTTCTCCGACAGCGCGCATTTCACCCGCTCCGCCTCCTCGATCAGCCGGACTTTCGCCCCGGCATCCAGCGTGTCGAAGTCCGCCGCGCAGTGCCGCGCCAGCGCCGTGTCGAGGTCATCGCCGCCCAGCCGCGTGTCGCCGCGCGTCGCCAGCACCTGAAAGACGCCGTCCTGCATCTCCAGCACCGACAGGTCGAAAGTCCCGCCGCCCAGATCATAGACCGCAACCCGCGAGCGATCGCCCAGCTTGTCGAGTCCATAGGCCAGCGCCGCGGCGGTCGGCTCGCTGAGGATCCGCACCACCTCCAGCCCGGCCAGCTCGCCGGCGCGCTTGGTTGCCGCGCGCTGGGCATCGTTGAAATAGGCCGGCACCGTGATCACCGCCTTGCCTGCCTGCCGCTCCAGCCGCATCTCCGCGATCCGTTTCAGCTCCTTCAAAATTTCGGCGCTCACATCCTCCGGGGTTCTGCCCAGCACGGTCACCCCGCCATCCGCCGCGCGCTCCATCGGCACGCAGAACTCGCGCTCCTCGCCGTGCCGCCGGCCCATCAGCCGCTTCACGCTGGTCACCACCCGGCCCGGCTCGACCGTCCGCCGCCGCAGCGCCTTGCGCCCGACTTCCACGGTGCCGTCCGCGCCGAACCACACCGCGCTCGGCGTGATGCGCCGCCCTCCTTCGTCCGCCAGCAGGATCGGAAAGCCCGACTCCACCGCGCCCACCGCGGAATGGGTGGTTCCCAGATCGATCCCCAGAATCAACTCGCCTGTCACGCCGACAGCCTTGCCCGTCGCGGCGGCTACGCAATCACGTAGATCGCTAAAGTATTCTTGATCTTCATCCCCACGCGGTGTTTTGTGCTCCCGTCATTTCACCCCCGGAATGACTCACCCCCCACCCTATGAAAACCACCCGCTCCCCCCGCGGCAAACGCATCGTTGTCGCCTTGCTTGCCCTCATCTTCGGTTCCATCGCCACCTACACGGCCAAGGAATTCATCATCGGCAATCACGGAAAACTTTCCGCCAAACTCGGCCCTGCCTTCAACAAGGTGCTGATCGTTGCCTCCAAGTTCGGCATGGGCCTCGGCGAACTGCACACGGAGAAAAAGGCCTCCGCCTCGGTGGCACCCAAGGGAATGATCACCGTGAACCGTGATCTGAAGGCCGAAGAACTCCGCCCCACCTCGCTCATTCGCGAGGGCGAAGATCCCTCCCTCCTCGCCAAGGGCAGCAAGAAACTCAGGAACGTGTCCCGCGAAGCCTTCATCTCCGCCTCCAAGGTCGAGATCTACGCGAAGTGAGCCAGCGCTTCCACGCGCTCACCGAGCGGCCGCCTCACAACCCGGAGGCCGGCTCCGTGGAAGGCTGCCGCGCTTGCGGCACCGGCCTGGCGCTGGCAGCTTCCGCCTCGTGGACCTTTCAAGCTACCGCCGGATGGATCCCCACCTGCTGGTGGGGCTGCTCAACACCGAGCTGCGCAACCACTGCGACTCGCTCGACGACCTGGTGAAAACCCATCACCTGGAACGCGATCTGTTGGAAAAGAAGTTGGCCGACGCCGGCTACCTCTATCAGCCCGCGCAGAACCAGTTCCGTTAGAAGGAGGCTCAAGCCTCCGGCGCGGGCGCGGCGTCTTCAGCCGCGGCAGGCGCCGCATCGCCGGCCGGCTCCACGGGATCCGCGTTCTCTTCCGCCGTGGACGATCCGCCCTCGAGCTTCCGCTTCCGCTTCTCTTCCTTCTTGGCCTTCTTATCCAGCTCGCGCCGGCGCTTTTCGAAACTGTAATTGGGTGTCGCCATGGTTCTGGAGGGGCAGGGTGGCACGCATCTCCGCCCGGGGCGAGAACTGAAATTCCTGCGAAACGCCTCAAATCCGGGACTTTTCCCGAAGGTTGCCGAAATCCCGCCGTTCCCGCGCCGTAGCCACTGGTCCTGACCCGTTGACTCGAACGCCCCGTCCCGCCAGCCTCGCACCATGAAATCCTCCGGATTTTCCCAACATCTCCTCATCGCCACCCTTTCGCTCGTATCCTTCTCCACTCTCGCCGCCGCCGCCGATTCCTCCTGGCCGCAATTCCGCGGACCGACCGGCCAGGGCATCGCCACCGGCAAGGGCCCGCTGAAGTGGAGCAAGGACCAGGGCATCGCGTGGAAGGTCCCGATGCCCGCCAGCGGCTGGTCGTCGCCGGTCATCGCCAAGGGAAAGATCGTCCTCACCGGCGCGCGGAAAGACGGCGACGCCACCATCCTCAACGCCTTCGCCCTTGATGCGAAGACCGGCGACACCCTCTGGAGCGTCGATCTCTTCAAACCCACCGGCGCGGAAACCGCCGCGATGCATGCCAAGAACAGCCTCGCCAGCTCCACCCCGGTGATCGGTGACGACGGCATCGTCTACGTCCACTTCGGCCACATGGGCACCGCCGCGCTGAAGCTCGATGACGGCAAGACCGTCTGGAAAAAGCAGATCGCCTACAAACCGATGCACGGCAACGGCAGCTCGCCGGTGCTCGTCGGCGACCTGCTGGTGGTCAACGCCGACGCGGAGGTCGATCCCACCATCCTCGCCCTGCGCCGCAAGGACGGCGAAATCGCCTGGCGCACCCCGCGCCAGCAGCCGGTCCGCAGCTACTTTTCCTTCTGCACGCCGCTGGTCGTCGAAAACCACGGCCGCACCGAAATCCTCAGCCCCGGCAGCGGACTCGTCGGCGCCTACGCACCCGACGATGGCCGCCTGCTCTGGAAGGTCACCTACGGCGAAGGCTACTCGGTGGTCCCCCGCCCCGTAACCGCCGATGGCATGCTCTTCGTCGCCACCGGCTACAACATCCCGAAACTGCTCGGCATCCGCCTCGGCAAGGCGGAGGGCGACGTCACCAAGACCCACCAGGTCTGGGAGGTCACCCGCCGCATGCCCAAGACCCCGTCGATGCTCGCTTCCCACGGCCAGGTCATCACCCTCGACGACACCGGCACCCTCAGCGGCCTCGAGGCGAAGACCGGCAAGTCCGTCTGGAACCAGAAGCTCCCCGGTAACTTCTCCGGGTCGCCCATCCTCGCCGGCAAGGTCCTCTACATCTCAACCGAAGACGGCGTCGTGTATGTCGTCGAAGTCTCGCCCGAGGGTGCCAAGATCCTCTTCGAATTCGACACCGCCGAGCGCACCCTCGCCTCCCCCGTCCTCCTCGACGGCGCCCTCTATCTCCGCACCGACGAGCACCTCTGGAAAATCACCGGCGAGCCGGGCTAACACCCCAATCTCCTAATTCTCCAATCTCCAATCCCCATGGAAGCCCTCACCTCGTCCCTCATCTCCGCCGCCCTCGCCTTCGCCCTTACTTCCTGCGTCGGCGGCAAGTATGCGCGCGGCTTTGACCAGGCCGTCGCCACCATGCCAAACCCGCCGGCCAGTGCCGACGGCCCGTGGAAGGGCACCTGGAAGAGCGATGTCAACGGCCACACCGGCCCGCTCTGGTGCATCGTCCAGCCGACGCCGGAGCGCCCCGGCTTCTACGACTTCCGTTACCGCGCCGGCTGGGGCCTCGTGAAATTCGGCGACTACACCCACACCATCCCCGCCAAGCCCGCCGCCGACGGCTCGCTGCAGCTCTCCGGCGAGATGGTCCTGCCCGGCGGCTTCGGCAACTACCGCGTCGAAGGCAAGCTCACCCGCGACGCCTTCGACGCCACTTACCGGTCCGCCGCCGACCACGGCACCATGACCCTCCGCCGCCCGGAAAAGCCGGAGTGATGGAGGGCAGGACCGGAGCATGGCTGCGGCATCCTGCCGCAAGTGCCCCTCCCATGGCAACCCGCCCAATTCCCCCTCCGCCCTCCGTAAAAAGTTTACCTGTCCCTTCGAAAAGAAGACTTGCCCCGATCCCCTGACCTTTCCAACCTCCCCCCATGCGCCGTCCACGCCTCAAAGCTCCCGCTTTCCTCCCGGTGGCGTATTACCACGTGGTTTCGCGGATTGTGAACCGCGACTTCGTCCTCGGCGAGGAAGAGAAGGACAAGCTCATTGAATACATGCGCCTCTACGAACGCTTCGGCGGGCTGCGCGTGATCTCCTACTGCATCATGTCCAATCACTTCCACATCCTCGTGGAAGTCCCCCAGCGGCCGGACGCAGCGGCCTTGCCGAATGACGCCGGCCTGATCGCGCATGTCCGCAGTTGCCTGGGCGACAAGTTGGCCAACGACCTCGAATGGCAACTCGAGCTGCACCGCAAGCAGGAGAATACCTCCGCCGCCGAGGAGCTGAGGGAGAAGTGGTTCGGCCGGATGTGGGACATCAGCGCCTTCATGAAAGTGCTCAAGCAGCGCTTCACCCAATGGTTCAACGGCCGCCACGCCCGCCGCGGGACGCTGTGGGAGGACCGATTCCGCTCGGTGCTGGTGGAAGGCAAAGGCCAGGCGCTGCGGGCCATGGCCGCCTACATCGACCTCAACCCCGTCCGCG
>JBIPNO010000155.1:0-5535 GCA_044372775.1 Haloferula sp. | reverse complement strand
AGAAAGTGGGGCCTGTCACGTGAAATCGTTGGAGCTCTTAGTCCGCATGGGGTTCCGGTAAATATTGTTGAAGTTGACGAATTGACAGAAGGACCCGCAAGCACGGTTTGGCTAACTAAGCCTTACCTGAATCCTGATCTTCCGGTGGTTGTTGCAAACAGTGACCAGTACATAGATGCTGACCTGAGCGGTTTCTACGACAGGGTTTCTGAGCCTGGTTCTGCGAACGTTATTCTCTGCATGGAAGATTCGGACAAAAAATGGTCTTACGTTAGACAGTCGAGTGAAGGGCTGGTTGAAGAGGTCCGTGAGAAGGAGGTGATTTCTAATGTTGCCACTGTGGGGATCTACGGATTTAGCAGCGCGACCGTAATGCTCGAGGCTTTCCGGGAAATGTTTTCCGCCAAAGACTCCACCTTAGGAGAGTATTACGTTGCACCAGCCTATAACTACATCATTAAGCAAGGTCATCCGGTCTCGGTTGTGAACCTTGGACCGGTCGGTACAGTTATGCACGGACTGGGAATCCCAGTAGATTTTGAATCGTTTCTTGAAAAACCAGTATCTCGACAGGCCGTTGCACGCATTCAAAACATTCCTGAACGCTAGAAAGTCGTCTTTTAACACAGCGTTCGAGAGACGCCTAGTGAAGGTAAACCCGTTCTGGTCTCGATTTTGTCGGTAAACTAATCTAAGCCGTGGATACCTGCTCCAGATTTTATGGCCTTACCAACAGCAGTTATTGACCGGGGGTTGGGTTGCACAGTCCCAAATATCGTGCCGACATCGATGGCCTTCGTGGCGTAGCAGTCCTCTTAGTTGTTCTGTATCACGCATGGCCAAATGAAGTTCCTGGCGGGTTTGTCGGTGTTGACATTTTCTTTGTCATATCAGGTTTCCTCATTTCTTCCGTGGTGTTCACGAGCATGGAGGCCGGAACCTTCACGCTGAAGGAGTTTTGGGCAAGAAGAATCCGGCGTTTAGGTCCAGCTCTGCTTGTCGTGCTCGCAGCTTCCCTAACGGCTGGGTGGTTTCTTCTGTTGCCTACCGAGCTTGAACAGCTTGGGCGGCACGTCGCGGCCGGCGTGCTTTTTGTCTCTAATCTTCTTCTGATTTTTGAGGCTGGATATTTCGACACAGGATCTCAACTGAAACCCATGCTTCACCTCTGGAGCCTGGGGGTCGAAGAACAGTTCTACCTCCTATTCCCGATTGTTGCCTTGATAGCGCTTAGGCTTCGTCGCAACTTTTTGCCCATCATGGTTATGTTGGCGCTTGCATCCTTTGCGCTAAACCTTAGTTGGATGAACACACACCCAATCGGTAACTTTTATTCACCGCTCACACGACTTTGGGAGATACTGGCCGGGGTAATCCTGTTCTTGGCGATCCGCAAATCAGGTGAAGCAAGAAAATACGGTGGAAATTCGAGAGTTTGGAAACTGATAACAAATCCTGGCTTCAGATCAGCTCTGGGTTTAGTGGTTCTAATTGCCGCAGTTATTGTTGTCTCTGACACTCAGCCATATCCGGGTATTCAGGCGCTACTAACGGTTTTAGCGGCGGTACTTCTGATTTCTGCGGGTGAGGGCACGTTTCTCAATCGCAAGATTTTATCAGCACGCCCGCTCGTATGGTTGGGGCTCATAAGTTTTCCGCTTTATCTTTGGCATTGGCCGGTTTTGTCATTTTCACGCATCATTCTTGGACAAGATCCGCCTCTGTGGGCCAAAGTCACTCTTATTGTCCTCGCTCTCGTTTTATCTTGGGCGACCTATAAGTGGGTCGAAAAACCAATACGGCACCTTCGCATTTCAAAAAGATTAATCACCGTCGTGTCATCAGCGTCCGCAATCGTCTTGACTGCGGGTCTGCTGATGAGTTTTCAACAAGGTTTTCCGGACCGCAGTCCCGAGACAAAAGAAGCTAAATTGGCAAGCGCATATTTTGTCGGTCCCCTCTGGGAATATTCCAGCAATGACTTATGTAATGACAGATACGATTTTCCAGAACGAGGTGAGCTTCCCTGGTGGTTCTGCATGACCAACAGTAACGAAACCCCGGACGTGGTTATTCTAGGAAACAGTTACGCGAATCAGATTTACCCGGGACTGGTTCAGAATGAGGCTTTCGATAATCTCACTTTCCTGTCAATTGGAATCTGTGATCCTACGTGGGAGGAACATCCTGAGTTGCTCATGCAGTGCAAATCGCAACAGCAACACATCTATGACATTTTCTTATCAGCCGACGAACCGATAAGGTTCGTAATACTCGGCGGTATGCCTGTTAAGGGACAGTGGGATGATGAGTACTTGGTAAAGCTTGGAAGGTCAATTTCATTTTTTGAGAAGCAAGGGGCAAAAGTAATTGTATTTTCGCCGCACCTCATCCCCGCATACGGTATCAGCTCCTGCTACGCAAGGCCTTTAATTCCAGCAACGCAAGATTGTATCGAGTCGACAGAGATACGAGACATCGCTGCACAAGACTTCCGGAATTTTTCTGAAAGAATTCGACAGTCCAATCCTGAAGTCTTGTTTTTTGATCAAAATTCCGTCTTCTGTGATTCTGACGAATGTAGGTTTAAAACAGAGGACGGTATACCTCTCTATCGGGATGAGAACTTCCACTTTTCTGAATTTGCGAGCATAGAGGTAGGACGGAATTTCCAAACATGGGTTATCAGCTCGCTACCTGAGCTGCTTTCTAAGGGAAATTAGATAGGACCCACCGCGTTTGAGTCATCCCCCCTACGCTGGGTCCCTTAGGTGTCGGCGTCGCGAACACCTAAGTTGGTTAGTTTAGTGAGCTATGTACCTAACAGCATTCGGACTATAAAACCGGGGAGGTGCTGCACCTAAAGCTCATAAAGAGTTGTGACAATAGAGCCTCCAAACTGTGGCACAGAAAGCAATGTTGTCTCGGACTTAAAAATCATACTAAATGGCGGTTTAGTAAGAACAACACCTGACCCACTGCTTAAGCGGATGTCAGATCCTGATGCCTTATCTTTATTTGCTAAGAAGTCCCTGTCCGAAGGTAAGTGTTCAGTTACCAGAAGGTAGCTAAAACCCCGAGGAATAGATTGTGTGAATTCAATTATATCGTCGTTGGATAAATGTTGAAGAACTTGTCGAACGATTAACACATCGCCGTCTGGTATTTCGTCCTTCACCAAATCAACAACTCGAAATTCGACTGGGAGGTGCTGCCAATACTGTCGGTTAAAGTGAACTAATTCAGGAACAACATCACAGGCAGTGTATGAAACGAACGAATCTACGAGTCTAGATCCCACACGAAAATCTCCACAGCCTAAGTCCACTGCATTCTTCTTAGTAGGGAGGCTCGCAAAGAATCTCTTGACAGTTTCCACGTATGGACCAACTATTTGTGGGTCTGAAGAACCTGGGCCTGAGTGGAATGGTGATGCATTCTCTGGAGAAGCTATCCCCCACAATTTTTTTTGATAGACATTACTAAACACTGCTCGATTCGAGTCTGAGTCGCTCTTGTTTCTCGACCCAAGCGGTGCTGGAAACTTTCTCTTTAACCACAAACCCAACGAGTCCATCATTCTTCAAACCTACTAACACAAATGTCACAGTGTCTTTACCCCCAACCATGTGCGCTTGGAGGGACTCGAACCCCCAACCTTCTGATCCGTAGTCAGATGCTCTATCCGTTGAGCTACAAACGCTGGTGCCACAAATAGGGGCTTTGATCGTTTAATTCAAACTTTAGTCTACTCAAGCTGCTTGTTTCTAAACAAATGGCCCCTCGACCAGATTTTGTCTTTTGGATCAAAGGTCTTTCTGCCTAGGCATGTCGCATGAGGCGCATTTTGCAAGAAAGTTACCATTTGCGTGGCCTCGCCGAATTTCTTTATAGGTATCCCCGTTGATTATTGAAATCAGGCTGGAATTGTTCGTGTCTCCGAGGATGTAATCTCCTTCATAATCCAAGCAACACAAGGATACTCTTCCGTCCCACAGCACCGTCACAGATGACCACAGCCTATGACACTTGTAATGAATCTTCTCTTCACCAACGCCCCAATTATGAAGTTCGATCTCTGTTCTAATTGGAAGGCTGACCTCTTTTAGCCAGGAGTAAAACTCCGACTCTTCCTCCTGTGTGCTGAAACCGGTCCTGATATAATCAACACTGAGGATACCTAGGTGGTCCGATTTGCTCGCCATCAAATTCTCTAGATTTTCGTAAAATTTATCGACGTTGACCCCTGGTCGTGTGACAGCAAACTCTCTTTTTGGAGAGAGGGACAAGTTTACGTCGGTAATTCCGGAAGAGCCCCAGTCGTCCAAGTTCTTCTTGCGCAATGGATGCCCATTCGTGTGGATATATATCTTGTTGAATCCGACACCCCGCGCTAGGCTTGCAAAACTAGCTAGCCTCCGGTCCATTAGCGGCTCTCCAAAATTTCTGAGATCCAACATTTGGAAACCTAGGGCACCGGCCTCTGATAGCAGTGAGGCAATCAGGGAGTCATCCATGAAACCCTTTGGTCTTTCCATGGTTGGGTGAGGACAAAAGGTGCATGCAAAGTTACAGTGATTGGTGGATTCGAGTCTTAGTAGTACATTGCTAAAGTCTTCGATTTCACCAGTGCCAGAATCTCGAGACGTTTGCCAATTTGGAGGTGAAAAAACCTCTACTTTTTCAAATTCGTAGTCTTTCCTCCGCTTTATTGCAGATTCATGAATGAACACCTTGTCCATGATTTCCTTTCTTGTTTTCGACTGGCTCCGTCTTAATCAGATGTCGATTGACTACGGTTTTCATCCCACGTTTTCACCCCTCCAAAACAATACCCGCTTGGTGACATTTTTAGCTATTTGGTGCCCTTGTGGATTTTCTGTGCTGGTGCAGTAAAGGCTTCAATTCTATTTGCGCCTAGGTCAGGAGCTTTGGTTTCGACGGCTTCACAGAGATTCTCTAAATATATCTGTCCGTATTCTTGAGATTGAACCAGGCATACCCGATGAGATTTGCGCAGAATATAGACTGATTCTCAGCTAAGATATTGGAATTCGTTGATGTTTTGAGCTTCAAGTGAAGATTACCTAGGGGTGACGTGTCGATGAAAGAAAGAAATCCACTCGAAAACAAAATCGTTCTGAGCGCATCCTTGGAGCGAGAGATTGAACTATATGCATTCGAAAACTCTATGATTTCGGCCAAGATTTCCGCCGAAAGGAAACATGAAGAAGCGCAAAGGAAATATGAGGGAGTCCAGGCACAGTACGACGACGTTCTCCAATCCAGGACTTGGCGTTATAGCTATCCGCTTCGAAGAATAAGCCACTGGGTCAAGTCCCGATTTAGAGGTTCGGCATTTGGCCGATTTACGCTAAAACTATTTAAGAAAATCTTCGGATAAACAGAAACATTTGAAAATGGCTCTTTCTAGAGAATTAAGTGTCTCTGTTGTCGTCGTTGGCAGGAACAATTTTGACTTAACTTCCAAATCTGTTAAGTCGGTTCTGACGCACACCGGTAAAGACGTGGAGA
>JBIPNO010000192.1:0-5574 GCA_044372775.1 Haloferula sp. | reverse complement strand
TTCACGACGTCGTCACAGAGCCGCCGGGGATACGGCGAGCTGGTCCGCGTTCCCGCTTGCCACTCCAGCCCGCGCTCGTGCAGTAGTGTTCATCCAGCTGGAGAAGCTCTCCCGCCAACGCCGTGTCACTTCCCATTCCACGACTCTACGTTCACGGGTTCCCGGGCCTCTATGGAGGTGCGGGAACCGAGCTGCATCATCAGATCATCGCCTGGCTGCACTTGGGAATTGAGGTTCATCTCGTTCCGACCAATGACGGATTCAGGAACGAGCCGCTGTTTCCGGAGATGCAGGAGAGGAGCGTCAAGATCCATGGCCCCAACGACTTTGGTGCGGTCGAAGCCGGCGACCCGGTCCTTGGATTTTGCAACGCGGAGTTCCTGCAGGCGTTGCCGGAAATCCGCCGACGCACCCGCCGGACCGTGTTTCTCAACTGCATGACCTGGCTCTTCGACAAGGAACGCGAGGCGATGGCACGCGGACAAATCGGGATGTTCCTCTACCAGAATCCAGCAGTCCTTGAAAAGCACCGCGCCGAACTGCGTGCTCTGAATGACGATCCCGCCATCGCGTTCGCCTCCTTCAAGCCCTACTTCGCGGCCGAGCGGTTCCCGTATGTTGAAGCAAGAAATTCGGACCACTTCGGCTGTGGCCGGATCTCCCGGCAAGATGCGGACAAATTCTCCCGGAACACGCTCCACATCTACGAGTACTTCGTCGCTCCGAAGTGGAAGAAGGGGCTTTTCCTCGGGTTCGACCACCGCAGCGAGGAGAAGATCGGCAAGCCCTACGACTGGATCCGCTGCGCGCGGGACCACCACGAGGTTTCCCAGCAGGAGTTCTACCGCCACTGCGAGATCATCCTTCAGCCGAGCGATACGACCGAGAACTGGCCGCGGATCGGCTTCGAGGCCATGGCCAGCGGCAGCGTGCTGATCGTCGACAACCGGGGCGGCTGGCAACAGATGGTGGATCACGGTAAGACCGGTTGGCTCTGCGACCACGAGAGGGACTTCATCTACCATGCCAGCAAGATGGCCTACGAGCCGAACCTCAGGGATGACATGGCTGAAGCGGCACGTGAGCGGAGCCAGCTACTGGGCGGCCTTGAGCAGTCCTGCGCCTCATGGGCGGAAGTCTTTGAGCAAATGTCGAAGCTGCCGGAATGAATGCCGCCGCACACGATGACACGGGGGTCGATCTCGACCCTCCCGATCCTGAAGAAGTCCACGGGTTGTGGATCGGCGGGCGACTGTCCCTTCTTGGAGAGCTTTGCATCCGCTCGTTCCTGTGCCACGGGTTTCGCTTCAAGCTGTTCACCTACGGCCCGGTGGAGAACGTGCCGGAGGGGACCGAGATGCTCGACGCCGAAATGGTCCTGCCGGCCAACGATGCCTTCGTTCACAAGACCGGGAGCCTTGCGCCCGCCGCGGACTGCTTCCGTTACCGCTTCCTCCACCGGCACGGGGGCGTGTGGGTGGACATGGATATGATTTGTCTCAAGCCGTTTCGAATCCGGCGCTCACCATGGTTCGCCCGCGAGAGCGGCAGCACTGTCGCCATGGGGCTTCTCGCGTTTCCGCCGGGACACGAGCTTCTCCAGGAGATGGAGCGCCTGGCATCCGATCCGGCAGCGGCCATCCCCTGGGACACGGACGAGCAGGTCCGCATGAAGGCGGAATTAATCCGTTCAGTGCCCGCGGTTGCGGACCGCCGCATTGCGGGCGAATGGGGCTCGGCGGGCTCGGTAGAGTTCACGAGGGCGGTTGGGCACTTCGGGTTGCAGGAGCATCCCGTGGCTCCTTCGTCGGTTTATCCGGTCCACTACGGCGTGTGGAGGCATCTGTACGACGGCACGCTTCGGCTTGATTCCCCGGTCTTCGCAGAGTCCTTCGCGATTCATCTTTGGGGTGAGATGGCCCGCAGGGAGCCCGATGCGCTGACGAACCTTGCAGCGGACAGCGTTGTTGCCGATTTGATGGAGCAGCATGGGATTTCCCTCGCGCGCCTACCTTCCGCGGCACCTCCGGAAACTTGTTCAGGCCAGCGGATCCTGGTCGGCGTTTGCAGTGCGCGCCCGAATTCCGAGCGCCGTCAGGCGGTGCGTGAGACCTGGATTTCGTGTCCGGCGGAGAACATCGAGGTCGTCTTCTTCGTGGGACAGGGAGCACACCCGCTCGAAGACACCGGGGACATTGTCGTGGTCGAGGCTCGGGATGACTACGATCACCTGCCCGAAAAGGTGCAGGAGTTTTTCCGTGTCGCCCTCGACCGGGACTTCGATTGGCTCTTCAAGTGCGATGACGACACCTATGTCGATCTTTCCCGGCTCCACGAGTTGACGTTCCGCGACCACGATCTCGTGGGCAATGAGTTCATCGAATCCCGGGGAGCACCGAGTGGAGGAGCGGGGTATTTTCTGACCCGCCGGCTGGCGGCGCTATTGGCCGCCGACCAACGTTTGTCGAAGACCGGAGCGGAAGATCTGATCATGGGCGATGCCGCCCGAGTCATGGGGGCCAGCCTCAAGGGAACCCGCCGGCTTTGCTGGAACACCGCGCGCTTCCCGCAAGCGGAGAACGACGTCGTGACATCGCATTGGTGCTCCCCGCAGCGGTTGCGGGTGATTCATGAGATCCGGCATTCGGAGGCGTCCGAGGTCGAGGCAGTCCATCGCCACTGGCGGGACCGGATCAAGCTATTCCCCAGTGGCTCGTTCACCCGGTGCTCGACGGAATGCTGCGGGACCTGGACCGCCGTTGCCAATGGCGTCATCCGGCTGAAATGGTTCTCGTGGCCCGAGGAATCGCTGGTGCCGGAGCAGGCATCCGGAACCGACTCCGGGAGCCTTCGGCGTTACCGTTGTGTGAAATCGACTGTCGAAAGCCTTGCCGTCGAACTCGCCGGCGGGATCGGCAACCAGATGTTCCAGTATGCGCACGGTCTCGCGTTGGCTCGCGAGATGGGAGTGGAACTCAAGCTCTTGTTCGCCGATTACGGCCGGCCCTTCGGATTGCACCACTTCGGCCTCGCGCTCGATCCAGGGCAGCTTGGAAATCCCGAGGTCATCCGTTACGATGGCAATTTCGACGAAGCGGCAGAGTGGTCCACCCTGAGCCGGCTTCGCTCGATCACCGCGAGTTCCGTGAAGATCGCCGGCTACTTTCAGAACGAGGGATACTTCCGGCCGGTCGCGGCGGAAGTCCGCGAGCGGTTCCGGCTCCCGCCTCTCGATCAATACAAGGAGCCGACGGGCACGCCGGTTTGCGTCCATGTGCGGCGGGGCGATTTCGTGCGCAGCGGGCTACACGATGTTTGCCGCCCGCAATACTACCTCGACGCGATTCTCCTGATGCGCGCGCTGGTGGCAGATCCCTACTTCATTGTTGTCTCGGACGATCCCGCGTGGTGCCGCGAAACCCTGGCCGACGTGCCCGGAACGCGGGTGATCGGTCCGGTCGATGAGCTGACCACCCTTCGGATCATGTGCTCGTGCGAGGCATTCATCCTTTCCAATAGCACTTTCGGCTGGTGGGGAGCATGGCTGTCGGATGCTCGCCCGGTGATCGCGCCTTCAAGGTTTCTCGCGGGACGGCCCTGGAACATCTGCCCCGATCATTGGATCCAGCTTCCGGCGGAGGGAGCCGGCGGCTCCCGCCAGGCGAGACCTCGAGGTCCAATGTTTCTGATCTACGGATCCCCACGCTCGGGAACGACAAGACTGTGCCATGAACTCGATGCCCGGGTTCCTCAGGGTTTCCGCGTGTTCAACGAGCCCTTCCACCCGAACGCCGCGGCGCGTGAAGCCTACGGGAGCGATTGTAAGGACACTACTCCGGACAATGCCGCACGCTGGCTCCGGGAGAAGCCCGGCATCGCCGGTATCAAGCTTGTTGCAAATCGGACAGACTCCGTCATCGCCAACCTCTATCACGAAATGTTCGACCGAGTCGTCCTTGTCAACCGAGACCCGGTGGACATCGCCATCAGCCTTGAAGCGGCCACGATCACCGGACAATGGAACCGCGGGGACGGACTTGCCGGAGAAAGCGATCCCCCTCGCGTTCGCGTTTCTCCAGCCACCTTGGAAAGTGTACGGAAGTTCCTCGGCAATCTTGATGAGTTCCGGCAGTTGAGGAAGGCTAGCGGCTTGGGCGGAGTGAAGGAGGTTGCCTACGACGGGGTCAGCGAGATCGCCGAAGCCGCCGTATTCCTGGGCCTTCCAGAGAAACGATTGCGCCTTCCTTTCCGGGAGATCCGCAAGATGAGGACGACAGAGTCGCGCGAAGAACGCTGCTCGAACCTCGAAGAAGTCGCGGAATTCTTCCGAACGTGAGGCTCGTTTTGACCGCCGCCGACCGGACCCACCAGAAGAGCAACCGCCAGCTAGTGGGATCACTCGCCAAACATCGGCAAGGGACGTCCGTAGCCACGATTTCGGGATGGTACAGCGGATCATTTCCGAGGTTTCAACCGGAGCGAGGTCAAGCGATGTTCCGGCTTCCTGATTCATTGCGACATTGACTAAAGACCAGAGCAGGCCGCGCGGCAAAGGACGGGGAAAGGACGAAAGGTCGGAATGAGTGCAAATCGGCACCATCAGACGGATAGCGCGCAACAAGCAACCCTTGAGAGCAAGCAGCTTATCGACGACTCCGAATGCTTGAGAAGCTCAATACCCCCTGGATTCTTAGATTCCGGCCAGCCTCAAGATGAGTTTGTCGTTGCGGCTGTCTTCCGTCCATGTGGTTAAGCGCGGCCCCGCGGCTTCCCGCACTGAGGCCGGGTTGATTCCCGTCCAGTCGACCGGCTCACCGCAGTGCGGGCCCTGGCCAAAGAGACGAAGGTCATCGACAATGATCACTGCGGCGGGGGAGAAATACCTGCTAATCGCCTCCATTTCCTGAAGCAGGGGCACATCAACCGGCCCGCGAGCTGTTCCTCCACAGCTCCAGTGGCCGTCGAGATAGAAGATGGCGGGCGTTTGAAGCGAGGGAAGCAGGGACGCGAAGACTTCAGCCGAATCGCCATGATGGAACCGGATCTTCGCACCGTGGTAACGACCGACGAGTTTTCGATACAGGTCATCGCTAAGCTCGACTGTGTGAAGCTCATCAAAGTGCGGCTCCATGGCAAAAATGGTGTCTCCATGGTAGGACCCGGTTTCGATGAACACAGGCCATTCGAATGCATCAGGGACCATCGAATGGAGCAGCGGTGGTAAAAGCGATGGCATTGTTTGTTGAGATCAAAGGAATTTTCCGTCTTTCACGCCAGCTTTTTCAGGTGCTCCCGGAACTTCCTCATCGTCATCGAAGGCGAGCCGCCGGGACCGTTCCTCATCCTTCACTCGATCCCCTCCGGCCCCGTCCTGATCGTCGTCGTCGGACGGGTCGTCAGGCTGATGCATCTATCGTGGAGGCAACACGTCTCATCCGGAGACCGGCACGGCATCTAAGGCAAGCGGGATCAACAATGGGTGATTCCACTACTGCACGAGCGCGGGCTGGGGTGGCAAGCGGGAACTCGGACCAGCTCGCCGTATCCCCGGCGGTTCTGTGACGATATCGTGAA
>JBIPNO010000161.1:0-67798 GCA_044372775.1 Haloferula sp. | reverse complement strand
GCCGTGCGGCCGACCTCGACGCCGCCCCGCAGCAGGATCACCTCCGCACCTTCGGCGGTGACGGTCTGGCCGACCTGGTCGCGGACCATGCCGAAAAGCGTGTAATAGGGGGCGGGCGGGAACGCGCTCGCGCTTCCCGTGACGAGCATCAAGGCAAACGCAAGCCGCAAGCAAAACCCCTTGGGAGATCGCAAGCCAGCGGTGAGGCGGTGAGACGCGGAAGGCATCCGTCCATCAAGCCCCCGGTCTCCGGGTCGCCTACCTCCAATTGACCAATCCGGCAAAATTCTTGCCGAATCCGCCGTGCTGGCCGGGAACCCGAAGCCTCCCCTGCATGGCGAACGGGGAAGCCGGCGGAAAAGCCGGAACGACGCCTTGTTGTCACCTCATCCGATGAACGAATAGGGCGCAGGCGCTCCTGGGGACGATTGCATTCCCATCAGTTCCCGGCATTCGAGTAGGTGCGGAGGAAGAGTCTGATGTCATCGACGGTAGCGGCGAAGTGGTTCATGCCCTCTTGCTCGTTCTTGAGAAGGGTGTTGGCGGGAATGACGATCTTCCATTGGCTGTTCCATACACTGCGGCCGATGAGCCGGGCGTTGGTGAAGACGGTCGGCAGATCGCCGGCTTCGTAGAGCGAGGGATCCGCCACCATCCGGAAGGCCTGATGCTTACGGGTGACCCAAGGCCGCTCCGCGAAGGTGTCGTTCGGCCCGAAGAACTGGGTGGTGTTGAAATCGCTGGCTCCCAAGTTGTAGGGCAGCGGCAGGGCCTGATCGACCACCTGCCAGCTCCGGATGTCGCCGGTATCCCCCATCGGCGTGCGCATGAAATCCCTGCCGCAGGGAATCAGATAGGCATACGGCGTCGCACTGAGGGCACCCGGCGCGGTGGACTCCCCGTCGGCCATCCCGACGTAGCCGGGAAGGGCCACGCCGACGGCGGCGATCTTGGTGGCGAAGTTGCTCTGGCTGTAGGCATGGTCTCCAGCCGCGAGATCGAGGCCGAAGAAATTCTTACCGTCTTCGATGGTAGTGCTGAAGGGGATGATGAAGCCGGGAATCGCGCTACCGTCGGCCTTCTTCAGGCCACGGCAGTAGGCGGCGACTTGGGGATCCGACAAGACATTGGGCACGATGTGTTGCTCGAGGGTCTGCTGCCATGCCTCATCGGCGGAAATCGTTTCGTCTTCGACATGCGGCAGCAGCCGGAACAACTCCTGACGCAGCGAGAACAGCGTGTTGTAATGGTCCGGATTGTTGATCCCGAGGCGGCCTTCCGCGACGGCGAAGTCCGCGTTGAGCTGGGCCATCGTGCCGGCCAGCCCGGCATCGCCGAGCGTGCTGGTGGTGGCTTGTGGTTCGCCGCCGGTGAGGTCCCCCAACGAGCGGGAGGCGACGAGGCGGTTGATCACCGCTTGTCCCTGCGGGGTGCCGAGCAGGCCGGTTTCGTAGTCGTAGCTCTTGGCCGCGAGGTAGCTGTAGCGCCCGGCGAGGTCGAACAAGGTCCGGTATTGCACCAGTGCCTCGTTGCGGAAGGTGCGGAAGCTCAGATCCTTGGTCCGGTAGCCGTTGATCACGGCGGCGGCGCGCTGGCGCAGGGTCTCACGCCGCAGGCGGATGGTTTCCCCGGCCACCCGAAGGTTTTGAATCTTCTGGGTGGCAGTGGCGTAGGCGGTGGACAGTTCGGTGAACCGGCTATACATCCCGATGAGCTCACGATAGCTTTGCTCGAACTCATACGCCGCCTGGAGTTCGTCCTGAGAGTGACCCGTGGCGAGGAGGTTGTAATCCCACCCGAGTTGCAGCGAGCCGGCCACTGAGGCTTGGAGCAGCCTTGCCGATGCCTTCGGGATAAGCGCAGCACTCTTGATCCCGTTCTCGGTCCCGGTTCCGAGGGACTTCAATGCACCGCGACCTGCCGAGGTCACATCGTTTGCCAAACCTACGGACAGGGGGAGGAAGGCCGACCCCGCCTCTGGAATATCGCCCGCCAACTCGGCACCGAGATCAAGAAGTTCACCGAGAGACTCCAACACAGCTACCGCCGTGTCGTTCGCCACAAGCCCCGAGCCGAATGACAGAAGGTCCGATTTTTGACTTTCGTGCAGAGACATCATCCCCTCGAGAACTTCTTTTTCCCGATACAAGCGCGTCCGTAAGTCATCCAGGTCGTCTCTGGCCGCCAAAAGAGCAACTTGGGCCAGTTGCGCCTCGACGAGGGCGTCTTGCAAAGCACCGGTGTAGGGCCGCTTGCCGAGTGCGGCTCCCGGACCGACGACGTCGGCAAATTGCACCCACTGGTTCGGGGTGACCTGGAAGGTTTTTGCCACGGTATCCGAGACCCCATCACCGTCGCGATCTCCCCCTTCATAGCTTTTGATCATCTGGTCAATGGCCCCGCCTGTGAAAGTCTGATACTGCACCGGGTAACGATAGGTCACGGTGACCGGCGTGGCGGTGTCGATCCAGTCGAGCGGACGATCAATGATGTTCCAACGGAAATAGTCCGGCTCCTCATATCCCTGCGGATAGATTTTCCCGGGACCGACATCACCGGCATAGGGGCTGCCGTAAATGTCCTTCAGCTCCTGAAGCATGGCGTATTCCTCGTCCTCAATGGCCGTCTGCTGGTCGCTGATCTGGTTCTCCTGGTTGCGCAGCAGGCGCGTCATGGTGGCGGCTTGATTGAAGGAGCCGGCTGCATTGTTCAGGGCGCGCAAGGCGCGTGCCGAAATCTGCTCATAGTGGCTGGCACCCGGATCAACGCCTGAAAGCTCCTGCCCGAGCGAGTTGTTGAAGTAGGGATCCAGGTCGAAGGCGATCGCCCCCGGGGCCAGGCCCAGCGGATTGAGGCGGTCGTTGGCGGAGTCCATGGTCGTCTGGAAGCTGAGCGCCAGGGATGGCAGTTCGTTGAGTTCCGGCACCGTGGTGCGGTCCACAATCTGCACGCCGCTGTGAGCGGGATTGTTATCCACATCCGGCAGCATCGCATTGCCGACGATCCAGTGGAAGAAGGCGCCCTGGGTCGAGCGACTGGCGGTTTCGTCCAGCCCCTGATGCCGGACCACGGAGGTGCGGGGATTGCTCTTGCCATCTCGGAACTGCGACCAGCCGGCGTCAGGATCGTCCTTATAGCTCTGGCGATGGACCAACCCGAGCACCTGTTGGGCGGTGCGGCCGACGTTGGCGGCGGCGGCGGCGAACTTCCGCTCGTCCTTGTAGTCCACCGACACCGGCACGCCGAGCACCGTCACCGTCTCGGCGCTGGGCCGCCAGGTGAAATACGGGTGGGTGAGCAGCTTGTAGTAGCCCTTGAGCGCGGTGAGGTAGTGACCGTAAGCATCGCCGTGGCCCTGCGGGAACATGCGCTGGGCATCCGCCGCATCGACATTACCGTTGGCGGTGCTTGCGCCCGCCTTTTCGCTGATGTTGTAGTTCACCGCATAGAGCGCCTCTCCGCTGTTGATGCCGCGGGTGTAGTTCCACCACAAGCGGTTGTAAGCCGGAGCGCGCGCCGTGCCCTGGGCGTTGAAGTCATCCCGGCCGCGCAGCAGGGCGAGTTCCTCATCGAGCGAGCTGGCCACCTGGCCCTCGAAGGCGAAACGGCTGGTGTTGACCTCGGTCACGCTGTCCTTGTCGTCGACCGAGATCGTCGGATTGGCACCGTCCGCGTAGGCCTCGTTGCCGAGAATGGTGTAAAGGTCGTTGAGATAACCGGCGGCGAGAATCAGCGCGTTGTTGGTGGTGGAGGTGTCGAGGTCGGAGTTGATCGTGAATCCCTTGCCGCGGTTGAGCACGGTCTCGTAAATCTCGATCAAGCCAACGTCGTTGATGTTCTCCATGTTCAGGGCGATGTCACCCTCCCAACGGGTGCCGGCCTGGGTGAGCAGGGAGACATCCGTGTTGATCGAGTTGCTGTAGAGATCCGACATCCGCTGGTTGAAGGGCGTGATCTTGGCGAGCACGCGCTTGATCCACCCCTCGACGAGCATCGCATCGGTCCAGTCCGACCAACTGCCTGCAGGGACGCTCCCCTGAGCCTTGAGCCGGTAGCTCATGGTGAAATTGACATCTCCCATCAGCACGGCGGGATTGCTGACAACAGCCGCCGGGTCCGCCCCCACAAGAATCGAACCACCGAGGCTGTAGGGAGTGTTATCAGGATCGATCCAAGCGGAGATCGGGGTGCTGTTGTCAGCAGGCAGAACCGGTGCCTGGCCATTGCTGTCGTTGAAGGCATAGCGGTAGCGGAACTCGAAGTTCTCCGGCTTGCCACCGTAGTCGCCGCTGTGGCGCACGGTCACTTTTTCATCCAGCGGGTTGGACGAGAGCAGCACCTTGAGGTCTCCCTGGTAGAGGTCGGGCACGACCTTGATGATCTGCATCTGCACCGGATCTCCCGAATCGGTGAAGGCGAGGCCGTTGCCAAACACCAGCGTCACGTAGCCGGTACCGTCCCCCGTGGAACTCAGCGCGTAGCCAGCCACCGCCGTGTCAGGATCGGTGATGTCGGAACGCCCCATGACCGGAATCGTCTTATCCAGCCCGGCATTCACGACATACGTGTCCGGCACCGTGGAGCTCTCGCGGAAGGTCTCGAGCTTGGTCGAGAGCCCGTCGATCGCGTTATCCCATACCGTCCTATCCGCAGCGTCAGCAGCCAGCGGGAGAAGTGCCTTGAGAGCCGCCACATCCTGCTGGCTGAGCTGGTTGAGATTGAAATAATCTTCCGTCGCGACTTCGTCCACAAACTCGCCGATGAGCTCCAGGCGTTTCTGGAGGGAATCGTAATAGAAGCGGTTCTGGAGGTTGGGCGGGAGGCCCTGGAAGTAGGTCTTGCCGGCGTAGTTGCTGGTCCGCAGCCCCGGGGGCAGCTCGTCCATGGCCGAGGTCTTCGCGCGGATCGGATCGTGCAAGGCCGCCGACGAAGCATTCAACTTCAAGGCCATCGACTGCTGGTAGAGCACCTGGGCGCTGCTCTGGCCAAGCACCTGAGGCAGGCCACCGCCGTTGGTGGAGCTGGCCTTTGCTTTGCCAAGGGTCTCCGCCATCGCCAGCTCGGGAACCACGCTGCGCTGCGCGACCGGCAGGGACGTGTCGTCCGGCCACTTGGGCAGATAAGTGAGGGTGACCGAAGAGCCGCCGCCGGTATTCGCGATGAAAGGCTGGATGCTGCCCGGCGCGGGCTGCGCGTCCAGGGCCAGGGCGGGGAAATCGAAGTCCTCCCGCTGATTGTAATAGAACTTCATGCCGAAGCTCGGCTGCGTGCCGAGCCCCACCTCTCCCCGGTGTGGACCGCGGAACAGCCAGTGCGTGCCCTTGCGGTCCTCGAAGGTGAACTTGCTGTAAGCTGCGATGAAGGCGGTGGTAGCATTGCCGTTTGGGAGTAGAGGCAAGGTATCCGGAAGGAGTGTCACTTCTTCATTGCGCACCGATTTGTCCGGATTCTTGGGCAGCGGCAAGAGTGCCAGCGGCAGTGGCGGGGTGAGCGGAGTGCCGGCGATCTTGTTGTATTGCAGCGGATAGGTGGCGGTCGCGCGGACCACCTTGGCCACCCGCATGGCAGGACGACGATCCTCGCTATCCGTGTATTGTAGCAGGACGAACGGCTCGGAACTGGTGGCAAGATTCAAGTCATCGCGCAGGGCGAAGACATTGCCATCGATCAGCAGCCCGTGCTCTTCGTTGGGGTTGTAGCCCGGCAGCGCGGGATCTTGCTGGCGATAGATGCTGCCGGCGAGCTGGACCGAAGTGAGGCCGGGGTTCTCCAGCCCCTTCAGCGAGGCGATCACGAGTTGCTGCGGATTCTGCGGCCAGCTCACCTGATAGCGCGCGGAGATGGCTGGCACGTAGAACGGCGCGATCTTCGTCGCGGCGGGAAAGGACACCTTCTTGAACCACCAGACGGAAAGTTGATTGCGACCGGACAAGGCGTTGACCGGGATGATGGCACCGGCCGCGGCACCGGCGAAGCCCGCGTCGCCGAGAGGATTCTTATACGCGGCCGCAGAATAGCAGTCGCCGCCGGAGATATGACCGGCGATTTCATAGCCCGGCCCGGGAGCTTCGATGCGGCTGCCGACGGTGGCCGCGGTGCGCCCGCCGGTGGTGGCGCCGACGGCCGTCGTCGGCGACCAGTCGCGCACGCCGTCAGCATTCAGGTCGTTGAGGGTGTAAACCGCAGGCCGGCTTTCATCGACGGTCGTCGTCGCGGGATTATCGGCGATGGCGGGCGAACCCAGCGCTTCTTCCGACTCGATCCACAGGCGCACATACTGGGCGCCCGCCACCGAGCTGAACTTGAGCAGCGAGCGGTTCCGCCGGTCGGGGCTGCTGGCCGTGAACTTGACCAGCAGGCGCTGGGAGGCACCGTCGATCTCCGACTCCAGCTCCGCCGGATCGTCCTGGAATACCAGGCTCGGCAGGCTGATGGCTTCAAACTTCGGCCCAAGAGCGGCGTCCAGGCCGGTCTGGGTGACGTTGACCGGCTCGTAATCGGCCGGGCTTGCCGGCCACTGGTGGAGGTAGCTCCGCTTGGCCACCGGCCAGGAGATATCTAGGCCGGCAAGGTCACCACCGGAAACGGCATGAAGCGAGGCGTCGAACTTCCCCATCCAGTAGAGCACCATGTTGTCTGGATTGAGGTTCTCACGCTCAGCATAGTATTCGGTGATCCCGTCCGGGCGGATGAAGGTGCCGTAGAGCGGCTTGCTGGTCACGGCGGCGGCCATGGCCGGCAGCGCGGGGCTCATCTGGTCGTCGCCATTTTCCTCGGGACCTTCCCGGGGACGCAGCTGCTCACCCAACGGAGTCACGATGATCTCCACTTCGGCGCTGCGGCGGATCTCCACGATGTCGGCACCGAGGAATTCATGACGGCCCGCCTCGCCCTGGATCTCGCCGCCCAGGTATTCGACGAAAACGCGGCCCTCGGCATTGTAAGCGCGGAGCGCGGGCAGGCCGGAAAGCGTGTCGAACCACAGCGTGCGCGGCTCCCCCGGCGCGGCGATGCCCGGGTTGCTCGAACCACCGACCGGGGTGTATTCCACCGCCTGGCCAGGCACGAAAGAGTTGAAGACCGGATTCACCCGCTCGATGCGACCGGCCGGGATTCGGACGATCGGTCCATCGAAGGTTTTCTCCGTCCAGTAGATCACCCTCGGCTCGGCTTGCGAAGCGGATGACACCGCGAAGGTCTCGCGCCGGAACTTATAAGACGGCGTGCTGGTTCCGTGAGAAGTGTCCGGCACGGCCGAGACCCAGGTGATCGTCACCCGGCCGGTCTGACTGGCATAGACCTTGTCCGCGTGAGGGCTGTAATAGTAAGGCTGGTAAGGCAGAAAGGTCATGGAGGTGCTGGCGACAATGTTCACATTGGCCGTCCCGGACAGCGTCAGCGTGCTTCCGTTGATGAGCTGCACCTCTCGCCCCAGCAGCGTGGCGCCGACTGTAAGACCAGTCGGCACGCTGGAGACCTCCACCACAGGGCTGGTGGTGGAACTTTTGGTCACCGCGACGGTTCCCGCAGGTAGCAGCGGCTGGAACAGTCCTTCCACGGTATTGGTCAGTCGCGCGGAGCTGAACTGCTCGCCCGGTTGAACCGGCTGGGCCCGCCAATAACCGCTGTCCGCCAGCGGCGCGCCATCCCAACTGACCGATGGACGCTGGATTTCATCCCCCATGAAATAGCGAGGGACTCCCGAGGCGAAGGCATAACCGAGAATGCTGCGCTTCAAGTGGATCGTCGTGATGCTAACGCCATTGGTGGTGGTGATCGCGCGGGGGTAACGCCCCGCGGTCAGGTCGGCCGTGGAGATGGCCCCGGAACTGGCCGCGGTGGTCGCCCGTCCGGCGAACTGGACGTTGGTCACCGGTGTGCCGCTGGGCACCTTGGGCGGCGCGATGTTGATCAAGGGAGGAAAGGCGGCACTGTAGCCGCTTCCCTTGTTGATGACGGTGATCGCCGTCACCACTCCGCCGCTGATGGTGGCGGTGGCGGTGGCGGTCGTGCCGCTGGCGGGGGCCGCAATGCTCACCACCGGGACGCTCGTATAGCCACCGCCGCCTCCGCGCACCGTAATGCCCGTGAGCTCCCCGGCACCGGACACCGTCGGCGAGCCCCCCGCCCGCCGCTTGTCAAGGAGGTTGGTCGCACCGCCTTTCAATTCAAACTGGGCGTGAGCCGCCGGAGTGCAGAGCAGCGCGGCGAGGACGGCCATCAAGGTGAGAAAGCGGAGATTCATAACAGACGGAAAAGTGAGGTGGGTGGGAAAATATCAATCAAATGGCCAAGTGCCCCCGGAGCGCATGGCAGGAGCCGATTGAACCGGGCGGATAAAGCCCGGGCCCCGGCGTCACCCCTTGGGACGCCGTAGCCAGCCGCAAGGCGCAACCACGGGCGTCGCTTTGCAGCGCGGCGGCCTCTTGCCCCCGCGCTCGCGGCGTGGGGGGCAGGCTGGATACACTGGTGCTGGCGTGATTCATCGGAGCTGTGGTCGGGGCCACCAGTGGCCTACTCAGCGACCTTAGCCGTCTCCAGCGAGACCGTCTTGGCCTCACCCTCTCCGGACATCCGGCGTTCGAGGGCGATCAGGCGCGCTTCCACACCTTTATCCTTGGCGGCGAGCTCGCGACGCAGAGCGGCATTTTCTTCCCGCAAGAGCTGAATCTCCGCATCCTTTTCGCGCTTGAGCTGCTGCGTCGCCGAGACGTTCAACATCGCGATCGCATCGTAGTCCACACTGTGGAAATCCGGCACCTCGCGGCCATAAACGAAGGTTTTCTCTTCCGCCGCTTTCAGGCTGGTGCGGAATGCGTCGCCGCGCACTTCCAGCACGTCCTCCACCGATTCCCCGCCGGGCGAAACCAAGCGCACCCGTTCCCCCACCTTGAGGTCGGTCGCTAGTTGCACCCAGCCATCCCTGATCTCGGCATTCTTGAAGATATCCGGCACCACGCCTTTGCGGACGCTGACCGCCTGAGGGAAGATCTGTTCGAGCTGCTGGGCGATCACTTTCTTTTGCGGAGCGTTGCCGTTGCCGACCTTGTCTTTGAATTGATAGTCGGTGATTTCAATCCCCATCAGGGTTTGGAGGTCCTTGGCGGAATCCGTGGGGTGGAGGATGTTCTTGATGCGGGCGTCTGAATGGATGTCGACCAAGTTGGTTACAATCGTTCCATCAGCCCAGATTGAGACAGCCATATTGGTTCGCTGGCTGTTGCTGTCACTGCCTCCACTGCTACTGAGGCCGCCGTAGCGATAATAGGTGGCGAGGGTGGTGCCAACGTTGAGTCGGCCCGCAGCCGTCCCGGTGCCAATGGAGACGATGCCACCATCGTTCATGGTCATCGTATTCACGGAGGCATTGTTGCGGATGTAGAAGCCAGCGGTACCGTAGTTGATGTAGGTGCCATTTGACGACCGTGGCCAGAAGGCCTGCTCAGTTGCACCCACGGTGTTTTTACCCCAAATCGCGGGTCCATCACCCATCACGATGGCACCGTCCAAATTGATTTGTCCTCTCACGTAAGCATTGCCACCCACATCGAGTAGAGACTTCGGGTTCGAGATGCCGATCCCTACGTTGCCCCCGTTGGGGTTGATGGCCATGGGAAACAACACGGCATCCCAGGTTCTCTTGGATTGGATCCAGTTTCCCCAGTTATTGGTGCCGTTGTAGGTTCCGAAATGGAGGGCGGTATCAGACGCTCCGATGGCGGCGACCGCGTTTGCCGATGTGACCGTATTGGTGGTGGTCTGCGCGGCTGCTGGAGCCAGCACCTGCAGGAGGTTGGCGGGTGCCGCAGTGCCGATGCCGACCTTGCCATTGCCGTCGATCGACAGAATGCCGGGACTGAAGGCCCCGGATGTCCCTCCACCAAAACCGAATGTGCTGGATGACTGAGCGTAACCCAACCCCATGACCTGGCCACCCGCGCGCACGAAGGCCAGGTGGGATCCCGTGTGCCCCGTGGCAGGACGGCTGATCTGCGCGGAGCCATAGGTCCCGGAGGTCACTCCATCGATAAGATCCAATCTGGCGACTGGCCCAGGCGTGCCGATACCGATATTGCCGACGGTCGAAATGGTTCCCCCCATGACCGGTCCGCTGGCAAAGATGCCTCCCTTCACATCGAGGGCGGAGTTGGGAGAGTCGTTATTGACCCCGACATTGCCGCCACCGGGATTGAGCAGGAGATGGCCCGCCGTGGAGAGAGCGGTGTAGGATTGGAGGGTAGCCTTATTCCCGGCGGTGTTGTAGCCGAGCAGCAGGCGCTTGTTGTTGTCCGCGTTGCCGCGGATGGTGAGCTGGTCGGCCGGGGTGTCGGCCATGTCGCCCTGCAGCGTGAGCTTGTTGGTGGCGGAGCTGATGGAAGTCGCACCGATGCCGACGCGGCCGCTGGCATCCCAGCGGAGGGCGGTGTTCCGGGAACCGGAGGCATTGGAACCGAGCGCTCCCCCGGCATTGCCATAGAGCACCGGACCGTCCACGGCATTGCCGCCGAACAGGCGGCCGGTGCCATACCAGCCGAGGCCATAGTTGCTGGCGGTGCCGCTGAGCGGGGTGAGGGCGAGATCGGAGGAAGTGCCGATGCTCTCCGCGAACTTGGCCCGCATGGCGAAGGCGGTGGAGACGATCTGCTGGCGCGGAGTGATTTCGTTGTCGGTGAGGGCGATGGTCGCGGTGGCCGCAACCGTCACCCCCAGGTAGCGGGCGCTGCCGTTGAATGCGGTGCCGAGATCCGCGAGTTTCCGGTCGGCTTCACTGTAGCCGAAGGTCTGGGTGGGGTTGGCCACGCCTTGGCCGACGAGCACGCTGAACTCGCCTTCGGAAACCGTGACAGTCTGGGCCTCGGAGTAGATGAGGTTGGCGGTATTGGTGGAGGACGGGCTGTCCCAGATGCGGAAGATGACCGTGCGGTTGACCGGAGTGCCGGCGCCCACGTTGGCTCCCGCCGCATCCACCACGCGGCCTTGGTAGCTGATGAAGTTCGGTACCGCGCTGGTTTGCGCCGCGACCGGGCCGGGGACCAGCGCCAGCAGGGCGGCGCAGGCGGTGAGCAGAGGATGGAGTTTCATGGTGATGGTGTGGGACGGGTGCTGAAGTTTGAATCGGGAAAGGATCAGGGATTGAGAGTGCCGAGTTCCGAGGCGCGGCGGAGTTCGAAGATGCCGGAGAGGCGAATGCCATTGCCTGTGCCGACTCCGACGCTGTCCTTATGCAGGCCGCTGACGACCTCGGCATAAGTGCCACCGATGACGCTGCTGCCCCAGCCGGTGGCACTGCCGCCGCCGGGCGGAAAATCCGTGAAAGTGAAGGTAACTTGGCGGGTGACGCTGTGGCTCTCCTGGCCGGCCACGAGCGCGGTCTGGCCGCTCTTGTTATCGTGATCCGGGTGATACTGGTGGACGAAGGGGTTGGTCGGATCGTCAAAAGGCGTGGCGATGGTGAAGGAAAGGTCGCTGCCAAAGCTGCCGTTGCTGTTTAGCGCCAGATCCAGCGGCATGTGGGTCGCGACGATGCGGCGGGCCGCCGCTTTAGCGTCCGCCTTCAAGCCGGCCTCCGACAGGCACAAGCCGAAGTCGTGAGGCGCGGCGGCCACGGGGCCCATGAAGACTTGGGAAAGCACCCGGGCTGTCCCATCGTCGGCCACATGGATCAGGTAGCGCAGGGGGAACGTGCTGCCCGCGGGCTTCACCTCATCCGCCAGCGGCTTGCTTTCCACGGCCGAGACCACGGCGTCACCGATCCAGAGCCCGGCCAGCGTGCTTTTGCGGGCGGTGGCAGGGATAAGGATGTCAAAGGTATTGGCCGAGTCCGTGAAGCGCAGCAGCGAGGCGTAAAGGGCATCCGCCGCGCCAGCCATGGCACTGCGGTCGATGCCAAAGCTCAGCTCGACGCTGGAATTCGGCGCGATGACCTCGTTGTAGGCAGCAGCAATCGGGGTTTCCACCCACTCCGCCTGGTCATCAAGAGTGCGACGAGTGAGCGGCACTGCGGCCGTGATGAGTTCCTGACCCGATGGCGGGCTGTTCGAGGCGACCGGCGCGATCCGCAGCGTCATCACAGCGGCAGTGCGGTTCATCACTCGAGCCGTGATCACCGAACCACGCCGGCCAAAGGCCAGCCCCTCGCGGTTGGAGAGGCTGATCTGCACCGGGGCATAAAAATTTCCCACCACTTCGGAGGAGAACCAGTAGGCTTGGTCGCGATCCACACGCTCCGCAGCAGGGGAGAAGATTTGCAAGGGATTGCCCGCGCTCAACTCGCCGCCGACATATTTGAAGATCCTGGCATTCGCGGCGATCGCCGTGGGGAAGGTCGCGAAGTAGTTCGAGAAGGTCGGGAAATTTCCCGCCGCCTTGCTGCTGGGGAAACCGAGGAAATTCGCGCCGCTGCGCACCCAGGTGTTGCTTGGCGGCATCGGCCGCTGGGCGATGGCCACCGACACGGGGCCGGAGCACTTCACCAGATAGGCCGACTGGCCGGTCAGGCCGACCAGCGAGGCCGTAGGCCCCCCGCGCACCCACTTGCTCCACTCCGGCGTGCCGTTGCTGGGAAGCAAGGGCGTGGTGGTGAAGCCGGTCTGCGTGGGATTCGGATTCCAGCGCCAGACTTCGAGCACTTCGGGGTTGGCGGCGAAGAGCTGGGCCGGTGTCGCATGCGTGGCGTCGCCGTGCAGGTAGATCGAGTTCCACCCGCCCTTGAGCGTGTAGGTGGTGCTCTGCCACTGCGCGTGGGCGGTGGCGGCCGTGAACAAAAAGCCGAGGGCGAGGAGAAGCGATTTCATCGGACGGAAAGGCGGTAGAATTCGGAGGTGGTCCCACGCGGCACCGTGAAGGCGGAGATAATGCCGACCGCTTCGGCCTGGTGGGCGTTGTTGCCGGTCCCCGGAGCACCCACCGCGAAGGGCACCCGAGTCCAGGTCTTCAGGTCGAACGAGCTCTCGATCGTGTAGACCTTGCCGGTGATCCCGTAGAACTCGAGCCGCACGCTCTGCGGCAGCTTCTCCTTGATCGTCAGGCTGAAGGTCTCCGTCGCGTCACCGGCGAAGGTGCCCGCGATGTATTCCAGCAGGTTGCTTTGGCCGTCCTTGTCGAAGTCGCCGTTCTTGTCGAGGAGGCTCAGATCCCAGAGGCCGTCCTCATCCGGATAGAGCCCGGCCTGATAGAGCTGCCAGGCTTCCCAGACGTCCGGCAGGCCGTCCTTGTCCTTGTCCTCGCCGAGCGTGAGGTCGAGCTTCACCCGCTCGCCCCCCTTCCCTGCCGTGAGATTGCCGGAGACTTCGATCGGATAGAACAGCGCGCCGTTCATCGACACCACCAGGCTGAACAGCCCGCCCGCCGCCACCGCCTTGTCGGTGTAGAAGGTGGTGCCGCTGCGGTTCTGGTCGATCCGCAGGTTCAGCTCGTAGCTCTGGTCGATCCGGCTGGAGACGATCGCCGTGCGGCCGACCTCGACGCCGCCCCGCAGCAGGATCACCTCCGCACCTTCGGCGGTGACGGTCTGGCCGACCTGGTCGCGGACCATGCCGAAAAGCGTGTAATAGGGGGCGGGCGGGAACGCGCCAGCAATGCCTGTGGCGAGCAGCAGGCCGGTCAGAACGAGCGGAGAGAGTCGTTGGGAGACGCAGTTCATGTCATTGGTTGGAGTGCAAACCCCCGCTCTCAGGATCAGGAGCAGATCATCCCTAACAGGCAGCTACGTCGCTCTTCAGTCGGAAAATCTATTTTCCCGCACTACCCGAGTGCAATTTCTGCACAGCACAACCTCACCGGAAGCAGTTAGATACCGGTTCCCCACCTGGGCATTCGCGTCAGGTCAAGTCGAACCGGTCAAACCGCTCGGGAAACCCGGCCTCCCGAGCTTCTCCGATAGCCGCGCTGACTGATACCGATCGAAATCCACGGAGAGATGATCTATCAGACCGCTCGCCTCAGGGCTTCAAGCTTGCGAGATAAGCCACCAGATCGGCCAACTGCGCGGCGGACATCGCGCGGTCCAGGCCTGCGGGCATCATCGACCCGGGCAGCTCCTCGCGCTTCTCGATCTCTACCAGCGGGATCCGCGTGACGATCCCGCTCGGCTCCCTGAGCCCGATCTCCGTGGCGGTCTCGCTGACGACGAAGCCGGTGCGCGCGCCACCCGACTTGAGGGTGATCTGCATCCCCTTGAACCCGTGCGAAATGCTCGCCGCCGGATCGAGGATGGCTTCGAACAATCCTTCCCGGCTCAGCTTGTTGCCGATCTCCGTGAGCGCCGGACCGAAGTCCACGCCGCGCTCCCCCACCTTGTGGCACAGCAAGCAGGCGGTCTGCGGCAGGGCCACCACCTCCGCCCCGCGCGTGACGTCGCCGGTCATGGCGAGCAACTCGGCCAAGGTCGGCATCGCAGAGCCATCGACGCCTCCAGCCGCGGGGAATTGCTTTGCCGCGTCCGCCTGGATCGCCGGCCACGCGACGACCCGCAAGGTCGTAGCTGCAGTGGCCGAGAGGTCGTCAGGAAGCTTCCCCGCCACCGCCGCGTCGAGCAGCGCCCTGGCCCCGGGCTCGCTGCGGGCCAGCGCGCGGACCGCCCGCTGCCGCAAGTCCGCCGCGCGGCCAGGTTCGCCGAGCAAAGGGACCAGCAGCCCGATCGCCGGCGGGTCGCCGGCATTGCCTAACAGATCGATCATCACCGGCACCTCCTCCGCCGTGCCATTGGCGAGCCGGTCGCGCGCCAGGTCCAGCTCCCCTTTCTGAAGGATCCAGCGCAAGCCATCGACCGCCCGCGCGTCGTCCGCGCCGAGCTTCAGCGCGATCGCCAGCACCTCGCCGCTGGCATCGGGCAGTTCGAGGATCCGCGCGACCTGGATGAAGTCCGGCGTCCCGCGGGTCGATTCCACCACCTTGGCGACGGCCGCCTTGAGCGCGGGATTGCTTTCGAGGTCCACGCCCTTGAGCCGTTGCAGCGCCTCGAGCGCGACCTTCGGCGGGGCCGGAGCCGGCTCCTCGCCGCGGGCGAGGACGATCATCGAAGCGACGGCAAGCAGGGTGATGCGGGAGACTTTCATGCACTCGTGAATCGGAAGCTCAAAGACCGGCGCCCAGCATCTCCAGCAGCGCGGCATCCTTCTCCGGGCCACTGATGAAATCGAGGGCACGGATGTAGCGCGGCCGCTCGGCCTCGGGGGTCGCCTTGTCGAGGATCAGCTTGGCCAGCAGTGTCGCCGACTTCGGCGCCCGACTGCGCCAGACGATGTCGCGCCCGGCCGGGGTGTTCCAGCTGTCGCCGGCCTTCGCCTGCCAGGCGGCGAAGCACTCGGCCTCGCGGCCCTGCGCCCCGATTCCCAGCGCCTCCAGATACCAGCGGTCCTTGCCGTCGTGACGGCTCGCCAATTCGGCCCACAAGCCCGGCACTTTCGGCGACGGGTTCTTGCGCAACGCGATCGCGCATTCCCGGCGGACTTCCGGCGCGGGGTCGGCGACGAGCTTTTCCACCAGCGGGATCACGTCGACCCCGGCCGCCCGCGCCGCGCGCAGGGCGGCGACCCGCAGGTCGGCGTCGCTGGCAGCGGCGGCTTCGGCGAGGTAGCTTGCGGCGCGGCCTTCGAGCCGGACCAGCAACTGCAAGGCGCGCGCCTGGTGGCGCACCGCCAGCGGACTGCCGGCCTTCCCGCGCAGCAAACCGGCGAGCTCCGCTTCCGCCTTCACGCCCATGTCGAGCAGGGCGGTCGCGGCGAGCTGGCGGGTCGCCGGATTCGGCGAACAAAGCGCGGCGATGCGGCCGGCCGACGAAGCGAGGTCGACCTTCGCCGCCGGGGTGCGGTGACCCTCCGGCGCGATCCGATAAATCCGTCCGCGCATCGTTTCCATCACGTTGTCGCCCATCCCGTGGCCGCCGACGCCCGGATCGTTCCAGTCGGCGACGAACAGCGAGCCGTCCGGCGCGACCGCGACGTCCGACGGGCGGAACCAGGTGTCGCCGCTGGTCATCAGGTCCGCGATCTCCGCGCGGTAGCCGGCCCCCTGCTTCTGGACCGGGTAGGCCCGCACCACGCGCGGACCGTTGTCGCAGTGGATGATCTGATTGCGGAATTTCTCCGGCAGCAGCTCGCCTTCATAAACCGTCAGACCGCAGGGCGATCCCGCCCCGGTCATCAGCAGGTTGGGCACCACGCCGGGATCGTTCTGGAACCAGTGGCGGTCCGGGATCGCCTCCTCGCGGTTGGTCCGCTCGGAAGTCCAACCGGCGCCAGTGATCTCGTCGGAGTAGCCGAAATTGCCGAACTCCATCACGTAGTTGATGCGCACGCCCTGGTTGCCGTCGTCGTCGTTGTCGGACTGCCAGACCGCGCCGAGCGAATCGACCGCGAGTTCGAAGTTATTACGGAAGTTATGGCCGATGGTCTCCAGCCCGCTGCCATCCGGGTTGCAGCGGAATGCCATGCCCTTGCGGTACGGCTTGCCGTTGGCGGACGGCTCGTTGCCCGCGAGATCGGTCAAGGGCCCGCCGTCCGGCCCGCGGAGCTGGCCGCCGGCATCGCCCATGTTGAAGTAAAGCTTGCCGTCCGGACCGCTCACGAAGGCGTGCACGCCGTGGTCGTGCTGCTGGCCGCCGATCCCGCTGAACAGGGTGTCGCGGCGGTCCGCCTTGTCGTCGCCGTCGGTGTCGGTCAGCACGAACACGTTCGGTGAGCACGAGACGATCACCCGGTTGCCAAGCACCAGCAGCCCGAGCGGGGCGTTGATCGCGGGGTCCTGATAGAAGGTCTTCGAGAGATCCGCTTTCCCGTCGCCGTCGCTGTCCTCGAGGATGACAATCCGGTCGCCTTCCGGCCGCAGGGTCTGATGGCCGCGGTAGTTCGCCGCTTCGGCGACCCACACCCGGCCGCGGGCGTCGATGTCGATGTTGGTCGGGTTCACCACCATCGGCTCGGAGGCGAACAGGGTCGCTTCCAGGCCATCGGCGACGACGTTCTCCGCCGCGGCTTCCAGCGCCGCCTCGGGGCCGCTGCCACGCGCCGCGGCACCACCGGCGGCCGGCGCGGTGACCAGCGCCGGCGGTTCCTCGGTGAAGACCATGAACGAAACGGTCGAGCCGCAGCCCTGCCGCGTGCCGCCGTCGTCGAGCGCGCCCTTGGCGGTGAAGCGGGTGGCCGCGGCGGGCAGTTCGTAAGCGATCACCGACGCCGAGTGCGTGCCGATTCCTTCCATGTAGGGCGTGCCGTCGGTCATCAGCGGCGTGCCGCCGGAACTCAGGCCGACCCGGACCTCGCCGTGGCCGCTGGTCGCCGACTTCCACTCGATCGCCGACAGCTTGATCTCGCCCTCCGCGGTCTCCACGCGCGGCTCGATCCAGTTCGCCCAGTCGCAGCCGTAGCCATCGCCGCCGTCGCCCACCACCAGCCAGATCTTCCTGGAGTCCGGCAGCTTCACGTCGATGTCGACCATGCCCTTGTTGAACACCTTGCTGCGCCACACCGGCTTGGTCCCCGGCTTGCCGGCGGATGCCTTCGCGGCCGGCGGCGGGCCGCCCTTGGGATCGAGATTCTGCTTCAGGTCGTCCCCGCTGACGGTCGAGACCACCCCGTCGGCGGGCACCTCGGCCTTGGCCAGCCAGACGATGGCGTTGAGCACCAGCTTGCGGAAATTGTCGTCGCCCCAGTTCGCGTGGTTGTGTCCGCCGGTGAAGCCGAAACCGCGTCCGCCGTCCGGCCGCTCGAAGGCCCACGCCAGATGCTGGGGTTGGCCCTTCATCTTGAAGACGTCGGGATTCCCACCGCGGTCGCTGTTCTCGTCGCGGAACAGGTCGTCGGGCGGCACCGCGCTCAGCAGCGGGGTCACCCCTTTCATGTCCCCGGCGAAGCGCATGTTGAAGTACCACTCGTCGCGGATCTCGAACGGCTTCACCCCGCGGGTCACCGGATGCTCCGGGAGGCTCGTGAACTTCGCGGTCCAGAACGGATTGACCGACCAGTAGGTCTCGAAATAGCCGCCGGTCCAGCGCAGGAACTCCGGGCCGCCGCGGTCTTTCGGGACCTCGACCGCGAAGTGCAGCATGCCGAGGCCGGTGCCCTTTTCGACGAGCCCGGCGATCCGCGCCAGCCGCTGGTCCTGGAGCACCGGATGCCCGCCGGCACCGTCGGAGTAAACGATGACCGCCGCCGCGCCATCGAGCGCGCTGTCGTCGCGCACCCAGCCGTTCAGATGCGCTTCGACCGCGATCCCCGGCACGCTTTCGAGGCACTTCTGGAACAGCAGCACCCCGGCGTTGTGCTCGTGGTCGCCGGGACCGTGGCTGGGGTGGCCGGCGATCAGCACGATCTTGCGGGCCTCCGCGCCGGTGGCGAGGCAGACGGGCAGCAGGAGGACACCGGCGGTGAAGCGGAGCGCGACGACGAAGGAGCGGGGCAGGGTTTTCATCGGAAAAGAATGGCACCGCTTGAGGAGCGGAGCGCCCGTGCTACGGGGCGCTGCTTCCCGAACCTCCCGGGCTTCGTGATTCATGCGGATGTTTCGTGAAATGATCAATCCCCCGGCACGGTTCGCCCGGAAATTCCGAAAGCGATCCCGGCCGGCGGCCCGCGGAAAGTCTCCGGGCACCGATCCCACGCTTTATCATCGGTGCGAAGCGGATTGTAGAATCCGCGCAACCCGGCTTTCCGGGCTGACACCGACCGCCGGATCCGACATCTCATTCCACATCCCCTCCAACTTCCAATCATGTCTCCTCTTCCATCCTCTTGCCGGCCGCTGGCGGCATTCGTCGCCCTCTGCGCCACGGCGTCTTCCCAGGTAATCGTCCCCGGCGCCGAATTCCGGGAATCGTTCGGCTTGAGCGAGCACTACCAGCAGGTCGTTTTGGTCGAAGGCTTCCCGGTGGTCGCATCCGGTCAAGTGGCTCCGGCCGCCCTCGAGGAAGCCGCCCATAATGTCCGCTCGATGCTCCGGGAACGCCCGGACATCCTCCGCCAGCTCGCCGCCAACAAGATCCGACTCGGCATCATGGCGGTCACCGAACGCACTTGCGATCTGCCGGAACACGCGGACCTCCAGCCCAAGGCCTTCTGGAATCGGCGCGCGCGGGGACTTGGCGCCACCCGCAGGGCCCCCTGCGTCTCGTGCGGCGAGGAGAACCTCCTTCACCATCCGGGCGATCAATATCCCACCGAAAGCATCATGGTCCACGAGTTCGCCCACGCGATTCACCACACCGCCCTCAAGGATCTTGATCCGACCTTCGACCGCCGCCTTCACGAGGCCTACGACGCGGCCATGAAAGCCGGCCTCTGGAAAGGACTCTACGCGGCGGAGAATCATTCCGAATACTGGGCGGAGGGCGTCCAGTCGTGGTTCGACACGAACCGCGAAAATGATGCCATCCACAACCACGTCGACACCCGCGAGGAACTCCTCGAGTATGATCCCGCCCTCGCCAAGCTCTGCGCCGAGATCTTCGGCAAGAACCCGTGGCGCTATGTGCGGTCCGATGACCCATCGCGAAAGAACGAGCCGCATCTGAAATCGCTCGATCGCTCCAAGCTCAAGCCCTTCGCCTGGACCAAGGAAGAGCAAGCCGCCTTCGACGCCCTGGAGCGGAACAAGGAGAAGTCGAAGGGCGGCGGACGCTGACCGGCCGCAAGTTCAGACATCCTGATCTGCCCGGGAAAGAGTTTGCCACCATTCGAGCCCCGGCCGTGACCATCCCGGGAAGCTGAGCCCCAGGTGTCCATTGGGCCTGGTTCGCCACCCGTGGGCATCACCCAATCATTTTTTAAAGGTATCAACAGCCCGACTACCCATGGAAACCCACACCCACATCGCCACCCGGCCGGCAACCTTGACCGCCTGCCTTGCCTTCGCCTGCGGTGCCGCACTCGCGGCAGATGTCACTTTCTTCAGCTATTCAGACGTCCACTACGGTGCCGACGGCGGCGGCAAGCGCCCGCCGATCGTGCAAAGCGACACAGTGCCGGTGATCAACTCGCTCCCTGATACCGCCTACCCGGCCGAAATCGGCGGAACGGTCGACAAACCGCGCGCCGTGGTCATGCAGGGCGACCTGATCAACGACGGAGCCGTCAAAGACAAGTATCCGACCCAGTGGGCGAATTACCTCGCCGACTTCGGAGTCAACGGCGAAGGCCGCTGCAAGTTTCCCGTGTTCGAGGGCGTCGGTAACCATGATGTCAACGAGGACATGTTCGTCTTCAACCAAGTCAAGGAACGGAACCTGGTCCGCAAACAACTCGGCTATATCAAGAATATCTCCCCCAACGGATACCATTACTCATGGGACTGGGACGGCGTGCACTTCGTCAACGTCAACCTGTTCCCGGGCGATGTCTGGGAAGGCGAGGCCGACGCCTACGGCCGGGGCCACCACCCTCAACACGCGCGGGAATTCCTTGCCGACGACCTGAAACGCAATGTCGGCGACTCCGGCCGCCCGGTGGTGGTCGTGCAACACTTCCGGCCGGTTGACGAGAATTGGTGGACCTACTCCGCAGCCGACAAGTTCCACCAGGTGATCCAGGATTACAACGTCGTCGCGATTCTGGTCGGCCACCAGGGTGGCGGGGTCGATAACAAGTGGCGCGGCTACAACTGGATCAGCAGCAACGGCGAACTGGTGGTATGCAGGATCAAGGACGGCACCTTCACGGCGATCAACCGTTCCGCCGAGGGCTGGGGCAAGTCGATGCGTAAGAAGATCTTCCCGTCATGGTCCGACTCCGGCCTGCCCGCGGTGGTCAACAACGGCGACTGGGCGACCCAGGTCAGCAGCACCGCCGCCACGCTCTCGGCACGGCTCGTTTATCAGGCGGAGTCACCCACCGAGATCACGCTGCACTGGGGAAGCACCGATGGCGGCGACCAGCCGGAAAAATGGGAGAACTCGAAGCCGCTTGGTGTCCAGCAGCCGGGGGCCACCGCCACCGCCGGAATCTCCGGCCTGAGCCCGCGGACCACCTATTACTACCGCGCGTCCGCCCGCAACGCCAAAGGCACCGCGTGGGCCGGTGCCTCGGTCCCGTTCCAAACCGCCGGAACCCTGCCGTCCCCGTGGCAGCAATCGTTTGTCGGTTACCCCCAACGCCCCGGCAGCGGCGCCCATTTCTCCGAGGGCACCATCACCGTAAGCGGCTCCGGCCGCGACATCGCCGAAGGACGCGAGCCGATCGATAACTGCCAGTTCGCGTGGCAGGAACTCATCGGCGACGGCGAACTCATCGCACGCATCACCACTTCCGAAGTCAAAAGCCGCGAACCGAAGGTCGGCATCATGATGCGTGAGTCATCAGCCAAAGACGCCCGCAACGTCGCACTGCTGCTCATCCCACGCGTCGGCGTGAGGCTGTCCGCGCGCACCGAGCCCGCCGGCGGCAGCCGCAGCCTGCGACCCGCTCCTGAAACCAAGACCGCACCGTGCTGGCTCAAGCTCGTCCGCAGCGGCGATACCTTCACCGGCCATCGGTCCGAGGATGGCAGCACCTGGTCCCAAGTCGGTGAACCGGTCACCGTGTCCATGGGCCCCAAAGTGTCTGCCGGGCTCGCGGTGACCGCCGGCTGCCGCGATGAATCGAAAGTCCACACCGCCACTTTCGACAACGTTTCCTGCATTCCAGCCAAGCAGCCATGATCCGTCACACGCTCCACACCCTCGCCGCCACCGCACTGGTCTCCGACTGCTAGGAATTTGCTTCTGGCGGGATGCTCCTGAGACAGCCTTTGGGGGAGTCTACCGGGAGTGGATCAATCCACCACGGTCACGTCCGCCCAACTGTGCATGATCAGCTTGGGCTGGCGGACTTGCTTGATGCGTTCCGTGTCGACGCGGCCGCGCAGGCGGACTCGTCTGCCGAGCAACGGCTCCAAATCGGCGCGGGTGATTTCGCGCTTTGCATCGGCAACGTAAAGATACGCCCGAACGTGCGACGAAGGGTCTTCCTGAGAGAATTCAAGATACCAAATTTTCCGGTTTCCCGACAACCTGACCTGCCTCAATTCGCCCTCGATCTCGATCTGCTCTCGAAAACATCTCAGGATCTCTTCCCGCTGCCGCGTGTCGAAAACACCCGCAGGTAATTTGACCTCGGCATCGACAAGTGGATGGACCTTCTCTTCGCGCGGATCGATGGCCGGCGTCTCGGCCTCCGCAACCGCCGTCCCCTTGTTGTCCTCGGCGTTCTCCACCACCGCTTCAACCATAGGCATGCCTCCGCTTTGGCTTCCGCTCGACGCGACCGCAGCGGCCGGCACTGACGGGGCGGCGGCGGTGGGATCCACCGGTCGGTGCCGGCTCGCCATGACCATGCCAAGGCAACCCACAAGCAGCAGCAGGGCGATGCTGATCCCTGCCGGCCAACTTGGATTCTCCCGTTCGACCAAGACCACGGGGGGCTTGAGGATCCCTTGCCCCCTCGGTTTGGCCCCTTGACCGGGAACATGCTGGCGGGTGTCGGCGAGCAATCGCTCCCGAGCCACGCGAACCGACACCTGCGGGTTGCCGCGCAGCCACTTGATCCATGCTCCCAAGCCCTCGCCGGCATCATCGCCGACGAGCTTTCCTTGCCATCCCAGCAACTGTTCGCCGAGCGCCAAGAGAGGCTCCATCCGCGACTGCTCGCCGTCCACCCCCACGCATTTCACCACAGATATCGAAAAAATGATCTCCTGACCATCGCCGCGGTCCACGACCCGGATCGCGGCGGGATCCGTCTCCACCCACACCGCATCCACCCCGCACACGTGGGAGATTCGCTCGGAAACCTGCAGGGCACCGATCATCAGGTTCCTGGTATCGCCCGCTGATAACCTCGACCCGTCAAGGAGACTAGCGAGGGATTGTGCCTCCAACCAATCAAGAGCGACAAAAGGAATCCCATCGTTTGGATCACAGCCCCCGCCGATCACCGGCCTCAAGGCGGGGTGGACAACTTCGACCAGACTCTCTATCCGCTTTTCGAAACACTGCCTGCCTGCCTTCGGCAAGCCACCTCCAGAATGCCCGAACGGCAGAAAGCGGATGAGCTCCACGCTACGTCCCGATCCTTGGTTCAAGGCCCGATAGACCACCCTGTCCGCGGCCTGGGCGATCATCTCCTCGATATGGAAGTTGCCCTTCAAAGTGTGGGATCCTGTCCTACGCCGCCGTTGGCAATCCTCCCGGGAGGCCATGATTCATTCGACCTTCGCCAGCTTCAGGATCGCCTCCCACAAGGCATGGCGGCGCGGGGATAGCTTCTTGAGTTCCGCCAGTTTCTCCGGCCCGGCGTCGAGGCACATCGCGTGGATCCGGGCGAACTCGGCGAGGTCCTCGTGGGCCACGGTGTCTCCATAGGGCGATACGGAAATCCCGTCCTTGGCGATCGCCTCGCTCCATTTCTCGTTCATCCCGGGAATCGCCGCCTCGGCCCGTTGCGACAGGATGTGGCCCGCTTCGTGGACCATCACCAGCGCGTTGGCCTGCGGAATCACGTTGAGATATTCCTGGGAACCATGGGCAGCCGCTCCATCGAGATCCGAGTAAAAGGCGACGCCATCCTTCTTGCCCTCCGAGACGATCTGAAACGCCACGCGGTAGGCAGGCGGCACCTGCTCGAGCCGGCGGAGACATTCCTTCACGTCCATCTTGACGGTGTCTTCGATGGTGATCCTGAAATCCGCGCCACCGAGGGAGACCTGCCAGCATTTGCCCGGCGACGCCCCACGAAGCATCGCACGGGCAGTCGGCCCCGATTTCACGATAACTTTTTGCTTATTCTTGCTCCCGAACGACGCCCCCAACGCTTGAAACGTTTTCTCAAGCGAGGCCGGCGCCTCGGGCGACGGGGCGGCCCGGGCGGCAGGAGATATCATGAAGATCCCGAGGCACAGCGAGGCCGCGAAGGCCAGGGGGGAGTAGCGCCGCTCCAAGAACAGGGCGGAATTACGGCGTTCAGGGTGTCGCTTCATCGGCTTGAATCAGGTTGAAATGGCGCACTCCGCTCGAATCACTTCTTGAGTCCCTTCAGGAAGGCCAGCACGTCGGCAAGCTCCTGGGGTTTCAGAATCAGTCCCATCGGTGGCATCGGGCTGACCGGCACCTGGTCGAAGCCCTCGGCCAGCGCGGCGTTGGGATTGACCAGTGACTCCAGCAAGTAGGCCTCGTCCTTGAGAGAGGCGATCCCGTCGAGCGCGGGCCCGACCGTGCTGCCCTTGCCGTCGAGCATGTGGCAGTTCATGCAAGCCGCGACCGGATGCTTCCAGAAGATCGCCTCGCCGCGCTTGGCGTCGCCGGCCTGCGCCTCGCCACTGTCGAGCGGCAGCATTTCGATCAGCCGGACGTCATCGAACCAGGCCTTCCCCTTCTCCGCCGCGAAGACCAGGTGCAGGTCGGCCCGCGGGATGTCGCCGGAGTTGAAGAGCATGTCGATTTCGCGCCAGTCCGTGGTGCCGGACACCGGCGGGATCTCGGTGCCGCGGGCCCGGTCGACGATGAAGGCGCGTCCGTGAAGTTCTTCGGTGCGGATCCACGCGGCGAGGCGGTAGTAAGTGTTCGGCTTGAGGTCGGCCTTGAGCACCATCGCCTTCTCGGTGAACCCGCCCTTGCCTTCGAGATGCAGGGAAGCGGCCCCGGCATGCTTGACGTCGCCGACGACTTGCCACGCGCTGCCCGGGTTGCCCGGCGCGGTGCCGTAGTTCTCTTCCTTCCACGCGACAGGCACGCCGGCCGCGGCCTCCTCGAAGCCGGAGTTGGCAAGCACGTTCGCGCCCTCCTTGAACGGGTTGTGCTTCTGCGAGAGCAGCCGCGCCGCTTCAGCAAGCCATTCGTCTTTGAGGATCGCCGGATCGCCGCTGCTGCGGCCGACCAGCGTGGTGATTTCAGGCGTCGTCGGGAATTCGGACAGCTTGACCATCGCCGCCAGGCGGGTCACCGCGTCGGGATCGCTCAGGGTGCCCGAGCCGAACAGCAGCGACTGCGCCGCGGCATCGTTGCCGAGGGCGCGAACCGCATTCCGGCGCAGACCGCCGTCGCGGGCGAGCAGGGCCGTGCGATGCGTCTCCTCGTCGAGTTCGCCGAGGCCGTGGAGCGACCACAGCGCGTGGATCGCGGCAATGTTGCCGTCATTCGCGGCGACGACCTTTTTCAAGGAAGGCACGGCCGACTTTTGGGCACCTTCGACCAGCATCTGCTGCGCCTTGAGCCGCCAGAATGGGTTATCGCTGCCGAGCGCGCCGACCAGCGTGTCATCGGATGCTCCCTGCAAGCTGGTGATCGCCGGCTTCTTCGCCTGGTTCCAGACGACGCGGTAGATCCGGCCGCGCTCGTGGTCGCGCAGCGGGTTCTCATGCGCGCCGCCGACGCCGGTCTTGGCATCGTAGCCGCCGCTGCCCTGCGAGGGCGTCGGGTTATGCTGGATGATGAAGTTCTGGAAATCGGCGAACCACACCGCGCCGTCCGGGCCGACCTCGGCGAAGACCGGCGACATCCATTCGTCGGTGCTGGCGACCAGGTTGAAGCCATCGTGCGCGACGTAGCCCGCACCATCCGGCCGGACGTCCATCAGGCCGATCAACTTCATCGTCGGCTCGGTGACCAACGCCTTGCCCTGGAGGCGCGGCGGCAGGTTGGCGCTGTGGATGAAGGCACTGCCGGCCGCCGCGGTGTAGCCGCCCATCACATCGACCTGGCGGTAGTTCGGGGTGATCGCGTGGGCCTCGTTGACCAGGTTGATGCGCTTGGCGGTCATGCCGCGCATGCCATCGGGGAAGGCGGTCTTCGGGATGCCGCCGTAGAAGATCGGCGCGCCGTTCGCGGTGCCGCCGAACTGGTCACCGTGCTGGTTCTGGCTGTGCGCCCACGAGTTGTTCGAAAACTGGTGGAGGAACTCGAGCGCCGAGCCGTCCGCCTTGAAGCGGTAGGTCCCCATCCCGAAGCCCAGCCGCTTGCCGCCGACCTCGCCGCCGAAGCCCGAATAGCCGACACAGCCGTAAAGCCAGTTGTCGTAGCCATAGTGCAGGCTGCTGGCCTGGGCGTGGGTGTCGCCGATGCCCCAGCCGTTCATGATCTCCTCGCGCACGTCGGCCTTGTCGTCGCCATTGGTGTCCTTGAGGAACAGGAAGCGCGGCGGCTGGCTGACGATGATACCGCCCTTGGCGAAGACCAGCCCGGTCGGGATGTTGAGGCCCTCGGCGAAGACGGTGAACTTGTCCGCCTTGCCGTCGCCATCGGTATCCTCGCAGATCCGGATGCTGTCGCTGCCGACGCCGTCCGGCTTCACACCGTGCGGGTAGTCACTGGTCTCCGCGACCCAGCAGCGGCCGCGCTCGTCGAAGGCGAAAGCGATCGGCTTGCGGATGTCCGGCTCGCTGGCGAAGAGCTCGAGCCTCATGTCGGCGGGCACCTGGGTCCGCTCCATGCTGCCCTTCACGCTGAATGGATGCTGGAAGGTGACCGGCTCCGGCCGCCGCTCGTAGTTGGCGACGTTCGGGTTCTTCTCGCGGACTTCCTTCTCGCGCGACGCCAGGAACTTCTCCCAGTCGCCTTTCACCTTGTCGCCGACCGACCAGACGATGGCGTTGCGCAGCTTGAGCTGGAAATCCGGGTTCTTCCAGGTGCGCTCGTCATGGCCGCTGGCGGTGTAGAACACGCGGCCCTTGCCCTGCTGGCGGACCCAGGCCCAGGGCTCGCGGTGCTCGCCCTCGACCCGTTCCATCAGCAGCTTGCGGCCTTTCTCGTTGAGCTGGTCGTGGACGTAGGTCTCGTCCCAGGTCTCGTACTCGTTGACCCCTTTCATGATCGGGTGCCCCGGCTCGAGGATGCTCGCCTTGAACACCCCGTCGCCATGCGACTTGAAGCGGCCGCCCACCATTTCGATGAACTTCGGGCTGTTGCCGAAGCACGCGCTGGCGCAGTGCACCGGCACGAAGCCGCGACCGCTTCCGACGAAGTTGTCGAGCGCCTGATACTGCGCGTCGGTGATGTTGCCGTGGTTGGCATAAAGCATCACCGTGTCGTAGAGCGCGAGCGTCTCCGGGTTCAGGCATTCCGGCGTGGTGAAGTAGTCGAAGTAGATCGCCTCGCGACCGAAGCGCTCCATCAGATAGGGCAGATACTTGCCGGAGTTATGATGCTCGCCTTCATGCCCCAGGAACAGCACCCGGATCGGCCGGGGAGCGGCGGACAAGAACGGAGTCCCAGCCAGCAGGGCGAGCATTCCCAAGGCGGCGGACCGGTATCGCGACGGTGATTTCATCTGAGGCCCTTCTACCGGGCCTCTCTTGCGATCACAACGGGTCTGCGCGAATTGATCAGGAGCTTCGCCAATTCCTTCCGTCAGGGAGCCACGACGACCGCCCGGACGAATCCCTTGCCCGGCAAGCCGTTGAATGCGGAGAAGGTGTGATAGTGCCAGTCCGCTCCTGTTAGATCGGGCAAGCCGCTGCCGGCCGGCGGGGTGTCGGAGAAACCGTGATGGCTGATCACGCTGTTCCAGGCTCCGGCCAGGCCGGCATTCCCCTCGATGCGATAGACGAGCCCATCGACCGCCGCCGCCACCTGCGCGTTGTTCACCCCCGCCGCGAACACGGCACCGCGACGCACCGCGATGGTGAGGGTCGACTCGGCGCTGGCGTCGCCATCGGCCCCGTCCGCGAGCCGGTGGAAGGACAAGCCTTGGCTCGCCCCGCTGCGGGGGTCGCCATTGAACGCGAACTCCGTGAGGTTGTCCGAGCCATCGCCATCCGGATCCGCGTCGTCCGCCGCGAGCCCGGCCCCGATTTCCGCGGCGGTGAAATGCTCCGCCCGCCAGGCCGCGATGGCACTGCCGGCGAGGAAGGAGGCCTCGATGCTGTGGTTGGCCAGCACGTTGGAGAATTCGTAGCTGCCCGCCACACCCACCGCCACGCCGTTGATCGTCAGGTCACCGACCGAGTAGCCGGGGTTCGGGACGATGCTGAAGGCCTGGCTCGCACCGGAGGTCACGGCCACCGCACCCGCCGGACTGATGCTGCCGCCGGCCCCCGCGCTGGCTTGGATCGTGTAGCCTCCGCCACTGCCGCCGATCCCGAATTTGCTCTTCAAGTCGGCTTCCAAACGAAGCCGCTGAGCGTCATCGAGAGCCGCCTTGTAGAGGAACACATCGCCGATGTTCCCGTTGAAGGTCGTCCATCCATCGGGCTCGTTGCGGCCTACGTTGATGTAGCGGTCGAAGCTTGTCGGGTTGCCCGTGGTGCTACCGGGCAGCCACTCGGTCATGGCGGGCCCGTTGCCGGACATGATCGACACGCCATTGGCATAAACCGTGAAGAACCCGCCGGGCTGGACCACCAGGCTCAGCACGGTCACCTGGCCGTCCGGAACCGGCGTGCTCCCCGTGTAGCTGTTCTTCTTCAAGCGGAGCGTCGGCAAGCCGGTGGTGTTGCTGATGCCCAGCACCATCTCGCCATACATGACGTCGACCACGGAGGTCCAACTGCTGCCGATGGCATTGCGGGCGGGTTTGACCACCGCGACCGCGGTGGTGCCACTCACGGGAATCGCCGCGGCATAGATACCGACCCGGAATCCGTCGCCGTGCGCATAGCCGTTCGACACCCAGGGCACGCCGCCAATGCTTTGCACCGTCGGGCTGGCGATCCGACTGAGGCTGATCCCCGTCGGCCAGAGCGATGCCCACGAGTTGATGGTTCCGCTGGCCGGCAGATCCTTGGTGTCCACGCTGAAGTGAAGCAGGTTCGCCGCAGGAATGCTCCGGTTCCCCGCGACGAACACCACCGAGATCTGGCGCGGCGCGATGACGGAGGTGAAGGTGTAACTGCTGACCGCGCCGAGGTCCACGCCATCCACGATCACGCTGGAAATGGCGTGGCCCGCCGAGGGGGTGATGCTGAAGGTCGAGTCATCCCCATGATTCACCGCGACGGCTCCGGACGGACTGATCGACCCGCCGGGACCCTCGCTCGCGGTGATGGTGAGGACCCGTCGGGTGAAGGTGGCCGAAAGAGTGCGCGATGCCTGAACATCGGTGAAGGTATAACTGGTGATGGCACCTTGGGAAACGCCGTCCACCAGCACGTCCGCCACTTGGTAACCGGTCGCCGGGGTGATCGCGAAGGTCTTCGAGGAACCCGCGTTCACCAGGACCGCACCCGCCGGACTGATCGAGCCGTTCGGTCCCGCGGTGGCGGTGAGCGTGTGCACCGCCACGGGAGAAAAGCTGGCGGAGATCGTCTGGTTCGCGACCACATCGCTGAAGGTGTAACTGGAGACCGGACCCTGGTTGACGCCATTGACCGTCAGAGCGGTCAATGCGTAGCCGATCGCGGGTTGGGCGACGAAGGTCGCACTGCCCCCGTTGGCCACGCTCACCGTGCCGGTCGGGCTCAAGCTGCCGCCGGTGCCAGCGGAAGCGACGATGCTGCGGAGGGGCGAAGTGCCGAACTTGCCGGCGAGGCCGGACTCGAGCGACTGGCGCTCGGCGTCGCTGAGAGCGACCCCATACAGGTAGGTGTCCCCGAGGTGACCGTTGAAGGCGGACCAACCGTCCGGATTGTTGCGGCCGAAGTTGATATGATTGGCGAAAGGACCCGCCACTCCCGGCACCAGCGAGGTCATCCTGCTGGTGGAGTTGGTGGTGTAGACCTGCGTCCCGTTGGCGAAGACCTTGAACTTTCCGTCCGGCTGGCAGACCAGACTGAGCACCGTCACCTGGCCGTTGGGAAGGATCGCCCCCGTGTTGAAACGGGTTCCGTTGCGGTAAACGATGATTTGTCCTGTGTTGTTCAGGATCCCCAGGACGAAGCGGTTGTAAAAGACATCGACGATCGAGTTCCAAGAGTCCGAGGTGCTGTTGCGGATGGGCTTGATCACCGTGACAATGCTCGCGCCATTGCAAGGTATGGGCGTCGTGCCGTAGTCGCCGCAGTCGAAGCCATCGCTGTCGGCCCGCAGGGTGAGCGCCCACTTCGTGCTGCCCAAAGTGGCGACGGTCGGCGAGGACATCGCCGCGTAGCTTCGCCCGGCCGGCAGGTAGCTCGCCCAGTCACCGGTGGCACCGCCGGCCGGCAGGCTTTCCACCCGCACCGACTCGATCAGGCTGCCCGTCTGCGGGACGGTGAGGGAGTTCGCCACAAAGGTCACTTCGACGCTGTGGTCGCCGCTCACGTTGGTGAAGGAATAACTCGTGATCGAGCCCTGCTCGACCCCGTCCACCCTCACGCTGCCGATGCTGTAGCCGCCGGAAGGGGTGATGGTGAAGGTCTGGCTGGAGCCGTTGGTCAGAAGCACGGCGCCAGACGGGCTGACCGCCCCACCCGCCCCGGAGGTGACCATGATGGTGGCCGCCGGGCTCAGTGCGAAGTCGATCCCGCCGGCCGGATAGCCGTTGAGCGTGACCGTCTGATCCGCTGACGGGAAGTGACCGGGACCGCTGGCGGAGACATACCATTGACCATTCGGAAGAGCGCGGGAGTAGTTGCCGTTGGCATCGCAGGTCGCCGTCACCGTCGCGTTCGCCGCGGCACCGGGCACGGATGAGAAGTAAACCGTGGCTCCGGCGATGCCCGCCGCTCCGCTGGTGCTGGAAACCTTGCCCGACACCGCGAAGGCGGGCGGATCCATGATCGTGGTCAGCGAGGCGTAAGTCACCACGCGGGTGCTGCCGAAGGTCCAGAGGTGACCCTTGATCTGGCAGAGCTTCAGTTCCTTCGAGGGGTCCGTCGCCAGAGCGTAGGCGTCGGATTTGACGGTGATGGTCGTGTTGCTGGCGACGTCCTTGACCAGATAGTGGTCGGCGTTCGCCTGCAGCACCACGCCGTTGAAGATCACCAGATAATCATCCGGCAAGGTCAACAGCTCGGCGAAGCCCGCTGGGTGATAGCCGGTGGTGCGGGTGATCTTCGCCGTGTAGTCCGCCGAATACTCCGACTCGTTGTTCCGCGCCGATTGATCACGGACCTTGTATTGATAGACATACCTCCCGACCGGCAGCGCGGCGGGAGTGACGAAGGTGGGGCTGGCTTGCCATCCGCTGTCGGGACCGCCGCCGCTGACACAGTGGAAATAGTACTGCACCCCGGCCGGATCGGAGGCCGACCTCGCGGTCATCGAGACCTTGTTGTCGATCGTCGCATAGGGAAGCATCTCCCAATGCGCCGCCGCGAGAACCGGCAAGGCCGGGCCTGCGTCGTCGCGCGCGATCGCGGCGGCGGGCGCGGAAGGGCTGCTGGTGTTTCCCCGGCCGTCGCGGACGGTCACGGTGTACGAGTAGGTCGCGCCCGTGGTCAAACCGCTCTGGGTCCAGGTCGGCGATGACCGCCAACCGCTGCTGGCCGGACTCGGGCTGGTCCGGTCGAACTTGTATTCGACCTTGCCGCTGGGGCTGGATGAGGCGGTCGCGGTCATCCGGATCTGACCGTTGGCGATGCCGACGGGTCCCTTGCTGAAGCTCGCGCTGCCTGCCGTGGAAACCGCGAGCGTCGCGGTTGCCGCCGCGGAGGCGGAGGTGGTGTTGCCCGCGCGGTCGCGCATCGTCACCGTGTAGGTGGGAGCGGATCCCGGAGCGATGCCCACGTCGGTGTATTTATTGAAGGACACCCAGCCGGAATCATGCCCGCCGCCGGAGACGCAGGTGAAGAGGTATTCCACCCAACCGCTGGCATCGGTGCCCGGCGTCGCGCTCATGGTCACCGAGTTGTCACCCGTCGCCAGCGGTGCCACCAGCCAGGTCGCGGCGTTCGGCGAGGGCGCGGTGGTATCCGCGGCGATCGTGATCGGTGCCGGACCCGCCGTGGAGAACAAGGTGCTCACCTCGCCCGCGCTCAAGCCCTTGTTGTAGGAGCGGAAGTCATCGAGCGATCCCTGGAAAGCGTTGCCGGTGTTGCCGCGCCCGAGATAGTTCGCGTTCTCCATCAGCGGCGCGTTGAGGCGGTCGGGGAAGAGAGTGACCGCCGGATTCGCCGCCACCACGACCCCATCGAGATAGAGCGTGCAGGTGCCGCCCGAGAAGACCACCGCCACGTGCTTCCAGACGTTCAGGGGGATCGCCGGGCCATCGAGGGTGTGGGTGGTTGTGCCGTCGGTGATCACAAACCGCAGCGCGCCGGTGCCGGCGTCGTTGGCTGTCAGATGCATTTCCTTCGCGGCCCCGTCCCCGAAAGACCAGAGCCGCTGGCCCGCTGCTCCCCCGCCCTGCTTGAACCAGAGCGCGAAGCTGCTGTCTTTAAAATCGCTGATCGAGTTGTGGAGTTCCACATACTGGCTCACGCCGTCGAGCGGCAGCACCCGGCCGCCACGGACCGAAGCCCCGGCATCCTTCGCGGTGCGGCAGCCATTCATCAGGTAGCCGTGATTGATTCCGAACTGATCCAGCGCGAACACCGCATTGTCGCGCTCGAAGGTGAGACCACTGTATTGATAAGCGTTGTCGGTCAGACCGGTGAAGATCGAAGGGTTCTGCCCCCACTGCCAGCCGAAGTGAACGCCGCGGTCGCCGGTGCCGCCATTGGCGGTGTCGCCGTCGGTGATGAGGGATCCAGTGAAGGTCGAAGGACTGTAAACCGAAGTCACCCCCTTGAGCACCACGTCGCCGGAAACCCGGTTGTGGCTCGCGACATCGCCCCCGCCGCAACCCGCGTGCTCGATCGCTTTGGCGTTCTCGAACAACTCGCTGTGGCCGAAAATCATCGCCCAATCGCGGACCTTGGCATTGCCGTAAACCTGCGCGTTCTCGTAAACCATCGCGTGGCCGGAGACCACGGCGTTGTCGCGGACCTGGGCGTTGTTGCGGACCACCGCATGCTCCTCGATCCGTGCGTTGCCGCGGACCTGGGCATTGTCGAGCACTTGGGCGTCCGGACCGACGTAAGCGCTCGCATCGACCGTCGCGGTATTCGACACCCAGCCGCCGCCGTTCGCGTGCTGTTGCATCCCGGTGCGGCTCCGCGCGGGATACGTGACCTCCAGCGGCCCGGAGTTGGTGAACGATACCGTGTAGGGAAACTGAACGCCGGAATCGCGGGTGTACTCGAGCCACGCGGGATCGGCGATCTTCATCGGCTTGGGCACCGCGATGACCATCAGGTAGAGCTCGTCCTGATCGGCGGAGAGCGTGATCGATTGATTGCCCTTGTTCCAAAGCGACGAGTAGCTCGCCTCGCCGGCGTCATTGACCGCCACGAGACAGGCGCGCCAGTCGGACTGGCGGACGAAATCACTGAGCGGCTGGAAATTGCAGCTCACCGTGGTGCCGGGAGTGGCTTCCAGTGGGACGAAGTGAAAGCCGAACTGCTGCGGCATGTGCTCGCGCGCCGGGCGGTACCAACCGGGCGACCCCGGCAGCTTGACCAGCGGCGCGCGGCATCGCGTGTACCATTCCCAGGTATCGCCATTCCACGGATTATTCGCCTGGGCGAGCCATTGCTGCCGCTCGTAGTCCCAGGTGACCATCTTCCTCGCCATTTCACCCCAGAGGTCCTTCAGGGCGCCCGCCTTGTCTGCGGAGCCGGACGAATCCAGCCGGATCATCCGGTCGAGGATGTACTCGTTGACCTGCTGTTCTGCCGTCGCATTGGTCCACACCTCGTTGACCCAGGCTGCGCCGTAGCGGGAGTCTTCCCGAGCCGCCTCGAAGATCATCCAGGAGTCGTAATAGGCACGCCCGTGGGCCGGATAGAAGACGCTGTTGTAAAGGTAGCCGCCGGCCTGCGGGTAGGCGTTGAGGAACTGGAGCTGCATCCAGTTCGCGTGCGCCTCCCACCAGGAACCCGAGCTGTTGGAGCCATTGAAGCCACCGGCCGTGACCTGCCAGGCATGGCCGAATTCGTGGGGAGTCGCGCCCGAGGGTGGGTCGAAACGGCAGTAGCCCGAATTCGCCATCGCATAGCCAAAGCCACCCGGGTCCATGCTCGCATAGGCCCCGCCGCCACCGCCGTCATCCCAGGTCATGAGGATGTTGAAATTCGCGCGGTACTTGTTGCCGTCGGGATTCGTGAACGACTCGTTGATGTCATGCATTCCCATCTCCACCACCCAGCGGTTCCACGCCTGCTCGAACATCTGGAGATTGCCCTGCACCAGCTGCTCGGTCACCGGCGTGCCGGTGTCGCGGTTGTAGTGGCCGAAGTTGATGCGGAAATGATCGGAGCGCCGCGTCTCGGTATCGGGGTCCTGATTGGAATACAGCGAATTGTTGTCCAGATAAGCTTCCGCGGAGGATGCCGGCGAAGCGGACAACCAAAGGGCCGTGAGAGCGGCGACGAGACGCTTGGAATCAGAGACCAATGCTGGAGTCATGCAGGTATCGTGAATGATGTTCAAAAAGGGAAGGAATCAGGGCAGGATGCTTGCCCGGATCCGCGCGAAGAGCCGAGGCGGTTGCGCCGCTGTCGGGGCCAACGTCACCTCGACGACATCGAGGTCCGGGGTGGAGGGATCGGTCACCACCTCGCTGTCGATCGCAACCGTAAGGCCCTGCGGGCTCGCCTGGCCGCTCGTGAACCAACTGACAAGGTCGCCCGACCATTGGTAGGTCACGGCGATGTCGGTGGCGGGCGACCTGCTCCGAGTGTGACGAAATCGAAAGTCCGAACCCGAAGTCCCGAAAGGGATCAATCCGGCACTCGGCTGACTGGGGTTGCTGCCGAGGTGGTTCTCGAGGCCGTTGAGGATTCCGTCACCATCGGCATCGTCACCAAATCCAGTCGCCCCGGCCGCCCCGGGAAACCCTGCGATCCACTGGTTGAAGGTCTCGCCGACCGCCGCGGTGTTGACGATCTGGATCCCCGCGAAGCCGTTCTCGTTGCCCCCGTTGCTACTGGTCTCCGCGATCCTCAGGCGGGCGGCGGACAGACCGGTGAACTTGAGCCAATTTCCGCCATCGCCGAGCACCGCCCGCGCATTCGCCTCGGCCAAGGTCGCATGATTGCTCTGGACCAGGCCCGGACTCGGAAACAGTTGGGGACCGGAAAGCGAACCCCGGACCGAGTACCAAGTCCCGAGCACCGCGTTGGTCGCCGTGTCCGTGGCCACCCAGGTCAGGGAGTGATTCGAACTAAAGCCGGCATAGTAGATGTAAACGTCGTAACTCGCGTAGGGAATGTTCGTGAGCTGCACGCTCATCGGATGGCCGCTGAGGAAGCCGGAGAGCATGGTCCGGTCGGCAATGCCGGTGTTGTTGAAGGTATTGCCGATGCCTTGGAAGGAAACCGTCATCCCCGCGACCGCGAGACCGTCGTTGTCGAGCAAGGCCGATGACGCCGGATGATTCGATCCCGAAAGCTCGTTCCACCCCGCCGCCGGCACCACGCCGGCAGTGTCGCCCGGTGCGAGGGAGCCGTTGAAGCCGACATTGATGCTCACGGCCTTCAATTCTCCTCCGGCAATCACCGAGACGACGAAAGAAGTCACTGCTTCCAGCAGCCCGTCACTGACCCGAAGCGTGAGGGTTGCACTGCCCGTCTGGTTGGCCGCCGGCGTGGCTCGCACGGTGCGGTTGGCTCCGCTGCCGCCGATCACGATGTTTGCGAGCGGAATCAGGCCGGGATTGGAGGATGTGGCGGTCACGCTGAGCGCGCCCGCCGGAGTCGCGAGGTCCCCGACGGTGAATGCCAGCAATGGCGTCTGGCTGTTCACTCCGATGCTTTGATCCGCCACCCCGGTGATCGTCGGCGGCAGGTTGCCCGTCGCGGTAAAGGTCGCTTGGATCGAGTGATCGGCGGCGACGTCCTCGAAGGTGTAGCTGGAAGTCGCGACGATGGGACTGCCGTTCACGGTCACCCCGGCGATGGCATAGCCCGGGTCCGGGGTGATCGCGAATGACTGGTCCGCCCCGGCATTCACCACCACCACCCCGATCGGGCTGATCGTGCCGCCGGTGCCGCACGACGAATCGATCGTGTGGGTCGGGCCGCTCGCGGTCAGCCGGTTGACCAGATAGGTCTCGAGTTGCTGACGCTCGGGATCGGTGAGGGCCGTGGTGTAAACGAAGGAGTCGCCGTAGAGCCCGTTGTAGGTCGTCCAGCCGTCGGGCCAGTTGCGGCCGAAGGTGACGTTGTTCGCGAAGCCCCCGGCGACGCCCGGCACGATCGCCGACATGTCGCTGGTGCTGGTGACATTCATCACCTCGATGCCGTTGGCGTGGACCTTGTAGGTGCCGTTCGGCTGGACCACGAGGCTCAGGATGGTCGTCTGGCCGTCGGGAATGGCGACCGTGCTGGTATCGACCGAACCGTTGCGCCGCACCACCACCTTGCCGCTGCCGTTCATGATCCCGAGGACCAGCCGGTCATAGAAGAAATCGACGATCGAGGTCCAGCCAGGGTCCGTTCCGAAGCGCGTTGGCTTGGCCACCACGATGACACTCGCGCCGTTGCAAGGGATCGGTGCCGCGACGGTGCCGAGGTTGAGGGCATCGGACTCGGCGGCGACATTCCGCACGAACTTGCGGCCATCGACCACCTCCACCGAGGGCGAGCCCTGGGGCGTCAGGGTCTTGCCCGCCGGCAGATATGAAGGCCACGAAACGACATTGCCGCTGGCCGGCAAGCTGTCGCTCAGGAACGAGCAGTAGATCTTGTCCGTCCGCGGCACGCTGCCGGGACCGCCGGTGCCGGTGAAGGTCGCGGTGATCGAGTGGCTGGCGTCGACATTGGTGAAAGTGTGCGTTGCCGAGTTGCCCACATTGACGCCATCGACGGTGACCTTCGCGATACTGAATCCCGGCTGCGGTACGATGGTGTAGGTCTGGCTGCCGCCATGGGTCACCTGGGTGGTTCCCGGCGGGCTGATCGATCCGCCATAGCCGGCCTGCGCGTTGATCGGGAAGGTGAAGGTCGCGCTGATGCTGTGGTTGTCCCGCACGTCGGCGAAAGTGTAGCGGGTCCGCGGCCCCAGCACCTTCCCGTCGACTGTCATTGAAACCCGCGCACCGGAGGTCGGGGTGACCGTGAAAGTGCGCGTCGCTCCCTGCGCGACACTGATCGCTCCGACCTCGCTCAGAGTTCCGCCACCGGATGCCGTGGCCGTGACCGTGTGGGTCGGAGGCGTCGCCGCGAAGGTGGCAGTGATGCTGCGGTTCGAGTAGAGCGGATCAAAGGTGAACTGCCGGACCGAGCCGACCGACGCTCCGTCCACGGTGACGTTCTGAATGAACATCCCCGGGTCCGGCGTGATCGTGTAAAGCGCCGTCGCTCGTTTGAGATAGGTGGTAGTGCCTGCCGGGCTGATCGATCCGCCTGCTCCCGCTGTGGCAGCCACCGTGAATTTCGTGGTGACGTCATCGACGTAAAAGGGTGACGCCGGCAGACCATTCGCCACGCCCCCGAGGGTCACCCGGTTGTAAAGATTCGCACCGACCGGATTCTGCCAACAGGCGTAGGCGACCTTCCGCGGTGCCGGCACCGAGGGGGAGGACACCACCACCGTGTTGCCGACGATCGTGGCCGTCGCGTCGTACCAAGCACCGGTGGCACCCGCGATCGAGAATTTGTCGAGCGCGCCGCCCGCCACTTCCACGGTCGGCAGGTAGGCCGTCTTCGCCCCGACCATCAGGCCGTCGCCCACGTGATCGAACGAGCAAACGAGGCTGCTGCCCGAGATCGTGACATCTTTCAGGACGGGACCGCTGGCGGTGGCGATCGGCCTCCCATAGTCGTTCTTCAGCGCCCACAAGGCGAGCCGTTCGCCGACGTCGAACTTGTTCTTCGGGTGCCAACCGTCCCAGATCTGATCGCCGTCCAGCGAGCTCCCGACATCCATCGCCGAAGCCATTCCCGAGCGCGGGATCGCCATCGCCCGGGCCTGCTGGATCCGCGTGTCGGCATCCCAACCGCCGGAAACCAGCACCGGTTCAGGACTCGTTTGCTGCTGGCCCCAATAGGCCAGTTGCACGAAGTAGAAAGCGAAGTCCTCCATGCCGGTCATCCGCTGGTAGCCCTGGGCAACGGCCTTCATCTTGAGATAATAACTGTCCGGCGATTGGACACTACTCTGTGCGTTCTCGCCTTGATACCAGATCATCCCTTTGGCGGGCAGCGGGGCGTAGGGATGGACCATCCCGTTGAACAAGCGGAAGGGACCCGTCGGCAGGACCGGCTGGGTGTAGAGAGGGGCGAGTGCGGGAATGTCGGTCCCTCCCTCGGGGGCGAGCCACGGATCGATCGTCGTTCCTCCCACCGAGGCGAGATAAAGCCCGATGGGAATCGCCGAGCCCTGGTCCTGGCAGATCTTCCTGCCGAAATAGAAGGCCACCGCGGAGAAGTTCGACGCCGTCGCGGGGCTGCATGGCGTCCAACTGCCCGACACCGTATCGAGCGCGGTCTCGGCCTGGACCAGCGGCGCGCGGAATTGGCGCATCACGGGGAAATTGGCAGTGTCGATGTCCACCTGCCGGTCGCAGCTGCCCAGCACCATGTCCATGTTCGACTGCCCGCCGCAGATCCACACGTCGCCGACCACCACATTGCCCAAAGTCACGGTATTCGCGCCGGCTTCCTGAGCGGTGAGGTTGCCGCCCGTGACCTTGGCCGCCATCGGATCCAGTGCGATCTGCCACTTCCCCGCGGCATCAGAGGTCGTGCTCTTGGTCTGACCGTTGAAGGTCACCGTGATCGCCTTGTTCGCCGCTGCCGTGCCGGAGACCGGGATCGCTTTGCCACGCTGCAAGACCATGTTGGTTCCGAAGACCGGTGATATCGACACGGCAGCTTCCGCCAAAGGGGCCAGCATCCCCCAGATTCCGAGGCTTATCGCCAGCGTGGCTCTACAATTCATGATTGGGTTCTTGGGGACGGATCAACAAGGCAAGGGGGGGGAGTTGCGGGCAGCTCAATCCCACCGCGACGAATCCTTCTACCTTTCCATGGGCTCTCCGACAATAGGTCTTCGCGAATTGACCAGACGGTTCGCCAATTCATTTCCACCCGCTTCTATTGCCGGAACCACCAAGGGAAAATGCGGCCCGAGCCCGTGCCGTGGCCGGTCGAGCACGACAAATGGACGGCGTCGAAGGCGCCATGAAAGGGTAACCTGAGGCTTCCCGTATGGCGCGACCCCGGCGGACCGGGACCGCCCAGCCCCATGACACCCCGCTCCCTTCTCACGCTGCTGGTGGCAGCTCTCACCTCGCAAATCGCCATCGCCGAACTCGCCGCGCCAGTGCCTGCCGCGGACGCTTCCAGCGAGGAGACCATCTCCCCTCACCCGCATCTCTCATGGCAAGCCGTCGCCGGTGCCGACTCCTATCGGGTGCAGATCTCGGCTTCGGCGGCATTCGACTCCCCCCTGCTCGACGACACCGTCCACTCCGTCATCCGCTGGTTCGTGGTCGCGAAACCGCTGCCGACCGGCAAATACCATTGGCGGATTCGTGCCGAACGCGACGACGGAAGCGCCGGACCTTGGTCATCGGCCCGGCGCTTGGCAGTGATCGAGCCGGAGAAAAACTTCGAGGTGACGCCCCTGACATCGCTCGACGAACTGCGCCGCATCGCCCGCGAAGCCGCCGCCGGACCCTCGGCCCGGATTCGCCTCGCCAAGGGCGCCTACCGCTGGGACCCGGGCCATCAGCAGGCGGTGTTTGCTTGGAAAGGCGCACGCAACCTGATCGTCGAAGGGAATGGAGCCACCATCACGCTTGCCGACCCTTCGTCCCAGCTCTTCCACCTCGATGACTGCCGCGCCATCGTCATCCGCGACCTTCAGACGAGCCACGAGCCCACCCCCTACAGCGCGCTGGAAGTCCTCGCGGTGGACCCGGGCGGCGAGTGGTTCGAGGGCCGCGTGCTTGCCGGTTTTTCCGAGGAACGCTACCCGCGTGAGGTCAACCAGTTCTTCGTCTATGCCGTCGCCCCGGATGACTTCATGAAGAAGCACCCGGACCGCCCGGGTCACACTTATCTGGCTTGGGACCGGACCCGCCGGATCGCGCCGGGAGTGTTCCGCTTCCACACCCGGGAGGTCGCGGAACGCGGTGCCATGAAGCAACTTCAGCCCGGCGACCGGGCGCTCGCCTGCTACCGCCGCTGGCCGCTCAATCTGATGTCCGGTTGCCGCGATGTCGCGTGGTCGGGTGTCCTCGGCGGCATCTCGGAAGGCGCCTTGTTCATGGGCGGCGACAATTCGGACATCAAGTTCCTCGGGCTTATCCAAAAGAGCCCCGCCCCCTATTTCCCGTCCGCACCCGGCTGGGTCACCGGCAACGACCGCCGCGGCCCGTGGATCGAGGGCTGCGAGTGGGAAGGCATGACCGACGATGGCCCGAACATCACGGGCAACAGCTACTTGATCGACCGCGTGGAGGACTCACGGCGCTTCGAAATCTCCACCGGTCCCGGCTATCAGACCTCCACCTGGCAGGCAGGCGACGAGATCGTGTTTTGGAATCCGCTCGACGGCCGACCGCTCGCCGAGACCCGGGTCGCGACCACCTCGCGCAGCGGTTCCCGGATCACCTTCAGCGTCGATGAGCCCGTCCAAGGCCTCTCCCCCGGCCGCGATCTCCGCCTTCACACCCACATCTACAACCTCTCCACCCAGAACCACCAGCTCGTCATCCGCGGCAACCGCCTGATCGGCGGAAGGCGCTTCGGCTTCAACGTCAAATCCATCGGAGCCCTGATCGACCGCAACCGCTTTCAAAGCATCGCCTCCTGCGCGATCTACCTCGAGAACGAGCCCACCTGCTGGGAAGGCATCGTCAACCGCAACGTCGTCATCGAAGACAACTTCTTCACCGGTTGCGGCTACGATGCCCATTCCCGGCACTTGCAGCGGGGAAACATCCACGTGAACACCTGGCGTCCGGGCCAGGGCCTCGACGAGACCGATTGGATCGGCAATCGGAACATCCTGATCCGCCGCAACACGATCGAGAACTGGAGCGGAATCGCCATCGGAGTCGACAATACCGACGAAGTGACCGTCCGGGACAACGTGATCCGGCTGCCATCTCCGCTCGCCGCCGAACCCGTATGGATTTTCGAGCGCAGCACCCGGGTGAAGCAGTGACGAAACTCCACCGCGGCTCGCCCCGACCGCTCAGCGCCGACGCGGCAGTTCGAAGCGATCGAACACCTCGCCCTTCGAATCGATCGCCTGGAACCGCAGCGGCCCATCGGGACCGATCTCGAAGAAGAACAGGTGGTTGACCGACTGCGACTTCGCGATGTGCGGCACGTCCGCCGGTGGCCGGACCTTGCGGATGCTCGCTCCCCAAGCGCCATCTCCGAGATACGTGACGCCCTGCGCCGGCGCATCCTGCACTTTCCCGCCGAGCAGCGGATGGGTCCGCTTGTAGGCGTGATCGTGATGCTCGAAGGCGGCGCTGATGCCGGCCTTTTCAAAGAGCGGCACCCAGTGCTTGCGGATTTCGAGCGTGGTGCCCTCGTCCTTGCGCACCGAGGGATAGGCCGGCACGTGATACACCGGGATCAGGATCCGCCGCGGATCCTTCGCCCGCGCGGCGAGCGACTCCGCGAACCACTCGGTCTGCTTGCCGGCGACCCGCGCGCGGTGGTTGGTATCGAGCACCCACACGCTGAGGTAGTCGCCGAAATCCAGCACGCCATAGGTTTCCGCCGCGGGAAAGGCGAAGTTCGCCTCGTAGTAGGGCGCGACCACGCTGTTCACCTCGTGGTTGCCGATGGCCGCAATCACCGGGATCACCCGACGGTCCGCGCCGATCAGGTGGTCGCGGATGTTTTCATGCCACAGGATCTCCTTCTTGAGCTCGCCCGCCCTGCCGTCGGAGTAGGAATAATCCCCGCCCCAAAGGATGAAATCCGGCTTCAACGAGGCGGCCACCGCGTTGATCTTCTCGAAGATCCCGGCCGGCGCGGTGTCGCCGCCCACCACCACCCGCAGGGCACGAGTCAGGCGCTTCGGCATGGTCCGGAAATGATAAGGCTGCTCCCGTCCCGCAGGGCGGAATTCGTAGTCGGCATCCGGTTCCAATCCAATCAACTCGACCCGGTAAACCATCCGCCCCGGAGCATGCGGAAACTCGCTCGCCACGGGAGTCAAACTCTTCCAGGAAGCGGCCCCCTTCCGGCGGTGAAGCAACACGGGCTTCTCCAACGGCGATTTCTCGTGCCAATCGATGGTCATCGTCGACGACGGATCCCGCTGCCAGGTGAGAATCAGGCCCGCCACCTCGCCGGGCTCCCCCGCAACGACTGGAAACACCAGGGCCAGAACCAAAGCGCACACCCGCGGGCCGAATCCCCGAACGGCCCTCCTCCCTTGATGAACCTTCATGAGCCCGTGTAAACGCGAGGGCTGCGGGCACACTTTCGACAAATCTTGATCGTATTGCGAAGAGCGCTGGGCGAGTTGCGAAGGTCCGCTTGTTGGAGTTGCCGCGCCCGGAAGGATTCATTTGTTGTGCGGGAGTCCGGAAAGGGAATCCCGCTTCCCGGCCCGGCGTCTCCCGCGAACCCGACCTCCGATCCATGCCTGACCCGACCCCGCTGCTCGCCCGTCTCGCGGCCATCCTCTTGCTCGCGGCACCATCGCTTTCCGCCGCCCGCGACCTGACCTTCATTGTCACCAGCGACTCGCACTACATCACCGACGACCAGTCGGAGCGGAACCAGTCGATCCGGCTGTCGATCGAAGAGATGAACGCCATCGACCAGCGGACCTGGCCCGAAGCCCTCGGCGGCGGCCCGATCACCCGCCCGCGCGCGGTGTTCATCAACGGCGACATCATCGACGACGGCGACAAGAAGGGCGAGACGGCGCTGCAGTGGGGCTACTACGTCCGCGACTTCGGGCTCACCGGCAAGGACGGCCTGCTCAAGTATCCGGTGTTCGACGGCTACGGCAACCACGACGGCCCGCCGGTCGGCGCCGAGAAGCACGGCTTCTCGATGCAGGCGAAGCTCAAGGAGCGCAACCTCCGCCGCCAGGAACTCGGCTGGCTGAAGGAGCTCTGCCCGAAAGGCCTGCACTACTCCTTCGACCTCGAGGACGTCCACTTCGTCCAGGTCAACATCTACCCGGCCGACACCCAGAACGCGAAGATCCGCTACAACCGCGTCTGGCACGATCCCCAGGGCGCGCTGAGCTTCCTCAAGTCGTCGCTTGAAAAGCACGCCGCGGGCAAGGACCGCCCGGTGGTGATCCTGTCCCATTGCGGCTTCGACACCGACTGGTGGCACCCCGAGGACTGGGCCGTCTTCCACGCCGCCGTGGCACCCTACCCGGTCGCCAGCTACTTCTGCGGCCACACCGGCACCGGCATCCTGAAATACAAGCCCGAGGGCTCCGCCGGCCCCGAACTGCCGGTCGTCAACACCGGCCAGACCGCCAAGGGTTTCTTCGTCGTCCGCATCACCGATGACCGTATCCTCGCCGCCTACCGCATCCGCGAGGCCGCCGGCTGGAAGTGGAAATTCCCGATGGACCGCCCGCTGACTCCGCCCGCTTCCAAGTGAGCCGCCCTTTCTAACATGTCATTCTCCATCTCACCCCGCATCGCCTGTCTGCTCGGACTCGCCACCAGCCCGCTCGCCGCCCAGGACGGCGGCCAGCTCTACACCACCCATTGCTCCGCCTGCCATGCCATCGACGGGCAAGGCGCGACCGGCGGCACTTTCCCACCCCTCGCCGGCAGCCCATGGGTCAATAGCGAGGCGGCGCTGGCCATCCAGATCGTGCTCCACGGACTGGATGGCCCGGTGGATGTACTAGGAAAGACGTACAATCTCGCCATGCCACCGCAGGGCGCGGTGCTTTCCGACCCGGAGATCGCGGCGATTCTGAGCTACGCCCGCTCGTCATGGGGGAATCGCTCATCGGTCGTCAGCCCGGCCGATGTCGCCGCGGCGCGCAAAGCCAGCACCGGCCGCACCAAGCCGTGGACCGCGCCCGAGCTGCTGAAGTTGCATCCCTTGGTGATCGAGAAATCCGCGCTCACCAACCTCACCTCGCAAGCCTACTTCGGCGAATGGAGCGATCTCCCCGATTTCACCCAGCTCAAAGCCGAGAACATCGAGGAAGAGAACAGCGGCCTGATCAGCGTCCGCCACGGCCTGAGGAACGATCACTTCGGGGTGGTTTGGCAGGCGGAGTTCAACGCCCCGGAGGACGGTGAATACCTCTTCCGCCTCGACTGCGACGACTTCGGCCGGGTGATCGTGAACGGCACCAGCCTGATGGAGATCCGGGAGATCGGCCCGATGGGCCGGGCGAAGGAAGGCAGGATCACGCTGACCAAAGGCAAGCATCCGATCCGGATCGAATACGCCGAGGCGGCCGGCGACCAAGGCATCGCCCTGGCTTGGAAAGGCCCTGGCATGGAGCGCTGGAAACCCCTGTCCGACCTGACCAGCGGCGGTGGCGGCAATCCCTGGCCGAACATTCCGATCATCCCGCCCACCGGCGAGGCCGTCGTTTACCGGAATTTCATCGAAGGCACCACCCCGCGCGCGATCGGCATCGGCCTGCCCGGCGGAGTCAGTTTCGCGTGGTCGGCGGATCACTTCGCGCCGGAACTGGTGTGGACCGGGCTCTTCATGGACGGAGGCCGCCACTGGACCGACCGCGGGGTCGGCAACGATCCGCCCGCCGGGGAACGGATCATCAAACTGGCCAACGCGCCGGCCCTCGCCACCGCCGCCGAAGCCAGCGAGCGCTGGCCCGACCGCCCGGCCCTCGCGGCGCGCTTCCGCGGCTACCGCTTCGAATCCCCGGATAGCCCGACTTTTTCCGTCGAAGCCGCCGGCTTGAAACTGCTCGACCGCTATCAAGCCGGTGCGCCCGACACCCTCGACCGCACCCTCCGCTTGACCGGGCGGCCTTCCGAACCGCTGCTCCTGCTGCTCGCCCGCGGGCTTCCGATCACGCCAGCCGGTGACGGTCGCTTCAGCCTCGGCGATGGCCTCGCAGTCGAAGTCAAATCGCCGAAGCCCGCCCGACTCCTCGGCGACGGCTCGCTGGTGCTTCCGCTGGAGGCGGATACCACCGCCGGGATCCGCTACCTCTGGCGCTGAAATTTCACCACCCATCTCACCCACCGCCATGCGCGCACTCGCCACTCTCGTCCTCACCGCCGGTCTCTCCGCCGCGAACCAAGCCGACTACTACCTCCGCGAAGAGATCCCGCTGCCACCCGGCGAGGTGATGGAGATCGGCTCCATCGCCCTGATGCCGGGCAAGAAGCTCGCCGTCACCACCCGCCGCGGCGACCTGTGGATCGCCACCGGCGCGTATGAGGAGGACCTTTCGAAAGTCCGTTGGTCGAAGTTCGCCCACGGACTGCACGAGCCGCTCGGGATGTTCTGGAAAGACGACTCGCTGTGGCTGACCCAGCGCCCCGAAGTCAGCCGCCTCCACGACCGCAACAGCGACGGCAAGGCCGACGAATTCGAGACGATCAGCGCCGGCTGGGGCTCCCGCGGCGACTATCATGAGTATGCCTTCGGCAGCGAGCCCGACCGCGATGGCAACGTCTGGGTCGCGCTTTGCCTGACCGGCTCCTTCACCGCCGATGCCGACTGGCGCGGTTGGTGCGTCCGCGTGACCCCGCAGGGAGAAATGATCCCCACCTGCTCCGGCATCCGCTCGCCCGGCGGCATCGGCTTCAACGCGGAAGGCGACTGCTTCTACACCGACAACCAGGGCATCTGGAACGGCTCGTCCTCGCTGAAATGGCTCAAGCCCGGGTCATTCCAAGGCTGCCCGGTCGGCAACAAATTCCACGAACTCGCCAAGCTCCCCGCCCCACCCGAGGTCAGCGACAAATCGAGAATCCTCGCCGAGCGCAAGAAGCACCCCGACTTCATCCCGCCCGCCGTGATTTTCCCCCACGCCCGCATCGGCCAGTCGCCGACCGGCATCGCCTGCGACACCAGCGCCGGCGCCTTCGGCCCGTGGCGGGACCAGCTCTACGTCGCGGAGCAGACCCACTCCCAGGTCCAGCGGGTTTGCCTGGAAAAGGTCAACGGCATCTATCAGGGCGCCGTTTTCCATTTCCTCGAGGGCTTCGAAGCCGGCCTGATCCCCATCCGCTTCGATCCTCAGGCCGGCCTCCTTTTCGCCGGCGGATCCAACCGCGGCTGGGGCTCGCGCGGCTCCAAGCCCTTCACCCTGGAGCGCGTCCGCTGGACCGGTCGCACGCCTTTCGAGATCAAGACGATGTCGGCACGCCGCGACGGCTTCACCCTCGAGTTCACCAGCCCCGTCGATCCGACCAGCGCCGGCGATCCCGCGTCCTACTCGATGGACGCGTGGACTTACATCCTTCAGGCGGACTACGGCAGCCCGGAAGTCGATCAAGCCACGCTCAAAGTCACCGCCGCGACCGTCTCGCCAGATCAACTCAAGGTCCACCTGACGATCGACGGACTCGTTCAAGGCCACGTCCATCACCTCAAGGCCCCCGGCGTTCGATCGTCCGCCACCGCCCCCTTGTGGCACCCCGAAGCCTTCTATACCCTCAACGAAATCCCCCGCTGATCCCGCCCACCATGAAAACCATCCTGATCACCGCCGCCTTCGCCATCACCGGACTCGCCGCCGCCGAGAACCCGGTCTTCACCACGCCCGAAGAAGCGCGCGCCGCCGGGCCGGACTTCGGTCTCCAGGGCGAATATGCCGGCAAGCTCCATGGCGGCGGCGGGATCGGCATCCGGATCATCGCGCTCGGCGATTCGAACTTCCGCTGGGTCGAGTACGCCGGCGGGCTGCCCGGCGCCGGAGCCGAAGGAAAAGGCGTCGCCGGACCCGAAGCGAAAGCCAACGACCGTCAACAGGTCGAGTTCAAGCGCGCCGACGGGTCGCTGGCACTGCTCGGCAAGGACGGCATCGCCATCCGCAAGGGCCGCGAGGCGAAAATCGTCCTGCTCAAGAAGGTCGAACGCGAAAGCCCGACCCTCGGCAAGCAGCCGCCGGCCGGCGCCACGGTGCTGTTCGACGGCGGCAAGCCCGACGCCTGGGACAACGGCCGCGTCACTCCCGACGGCCTGCTGATGGAGGGCGTCACCAGCAAGCAGCGCTTCGGCGACGCCACGCTCCACCTCGAGTTCCGCACCTCGTTCAAGCCCTTCGCCCGCGGCCAGGACCGCGGCAACAGCGGCCTCTACCTGCAGGGCCGCTACGAGACCCAGATCCTCGACAGCTTCGGCCTCGAGGGCAAGATGGACGAGACCGGCGGAATCTACTCGGTCAAGGAGCCCCGCGAGAACCTCTGCTTCCCGCCGCTGTCGTGGCAGACCTACGACATCGAATTCACCGCCGCCCGCTTCGGCCCGGACGGGGAAAAAACCGCCAACGCCCGGATGACCGTCCTTCTCAACGGCGTCAAGGTGCAGGACGACGTGGAAATCCCGCACGCCACCACCGCCTCGCCTTTCCCCGAAGGACCCGATGACGGCCCGATCTTCCTCCAGGACCACGGCAATCCGACCCGCTTCCGCAACATCTGGATCAAGACCCGCGAATGACCCGTCCTGCCGACTTTCCCCGATGAAACCGCATCGTCCTTTCCTGCCGCGAATTCTTCCCGCGGGCCTGGCCGCGCTGCTCGGTCTGCTGCCGGCCGTCGCCGCGCCCTATCTGCTGCCCCGCAAGACCGTCGATGCCGCGCCGACCGGCGAGCTCACCGAAAGCAGCGGCCTCCGCGCCTGGGACGGGCCGCTCGCAAAAGAGACCCGCGGCCTGCAATCTCCCAAGCTCCTGGCCGGCCGGGTCCACGGCCTGCTGCAAGCCGAGCCCGCCCGGTTTCCCGTCACCTTTCCCGCGCCCGGCACCGACCTCGATCTCGGCTACAACGACTTCCTCGACCTCGATCTCCTGCTCCCGCCCGGCTTCGCCGGCAGCGTCGTGGTCGAATACGCCGCGGAAGGCGTCGACGAGGACGAGCCGATGGAACGCATCGTCCTGCCGCTCGGCCCGCTCGCCGCCGACGGCCGCCACCGCCGCGTCCGGCTCGACTTCGGACTCGTCCCGCTTTGGCGCGGATTCCTGACTCGCGCCGCGCTGGTGATCGAGCCCGACGCCGCGTCGCGCGGCAAGCCGGTCGCCGTCGGGCCGCTGCTCGTCGGCGATGTCCCCGGCGATACCCCGGCTCGCTACGAAGAGCTCAACCTCAAGCCCGACATGAAGGTCGCCGACCTTTCCTTCATGGAGTCGAAGCACGGCTGCATCTGGTGGACCCCCGAGCACGAACGGGAAGGCTTCGACCCGAAGGTGATGCCGCGCCGCTCGCTGCGCATGCTGGAGGAGACCTGGCAAGTCTCGGTCAACCTGCTCGGCTACCGCGACCCCTGCCTCGGCACCGACCCTACCGCCAAGAAGCGCTTCAAGATCAACCACACCACCTGGCACGGCGGCTTCTGGATGGGGGCCGACAAGAAGTTCCCCTACTTCAATGTCTCCGAAGGCGGACTGCGCGACGAAGGCTGGGGCAACCCCGTCCCCCATGAGTTCGTCCACTGCGTCCAGGCCGGCCAGATCCACTTCCTCCGCGGCTGCCACTGGGAATCCCACGCCAACTACGTCCGCTTCCACCGCAACCTCCACTTCAAGGAGATCATCGGCATCGACCCGATGCCCTTCAGCACGCTGCTCCACGCCAGCTATTTCCAGGATCACCCGCGGCTGATTTATGCCGACTACCGGCCCTACTTCTATCTCGACTGCGATCCCGACAATCTCGGCCTCGAGCCCGGCCTGACCGCGAAGTTATGGCAAACCGGCAAGGCCGACGAGCTGTTCTGGGACCGCCTGCCCACCGTGCTGCCGGCCGGCGTAACCCGCGAGACCGTCGCCGCGGGAATCGCCCGCTCGTGGCTCACCTTCGACTTCGTCGGCGGTCCGGAACACCGCGAGGCGTATTTCCCGGAGGGCCCGGAAGGCGAGCTGCGGCGCTTCCGCTTCATCACGCCGCTGGTGGCCGTGCCCGACCGCCCGGGCACCTGGAGCGTCGCCCCGGGCCGTGCGCCGATGAAGTTCGGCTGGTGCGTCCACGACCTCGCGCCTACCGGCGGGAAGATTCAGGCGAAGCTCGAAGGGATTGACCTCCTCGGCCCGGGCGAAAGCTGGCGCTGGGGCTTCGTCGCCTTCCGCAAGGACGGCAGCCACCTCGCCAGCCCGGTCTTCGAACCCGGAGTCGGGGCCTTCGATCCCCCCGCCGACCTCGTGCGGCTCGCCCTGTTCGTCGTCGCCACCCCGGCCGATGCCAGCCTCAGCTACCCGCGCCCGACGCCCGACTTCGCCGCCGACCGCCACCCCGAGCACCGCCGCTATCCTTACGAAATCCTGCTCAAGGGTGCCGCTCCGGTTGCCCGCGAGCTCAAGCTGGAACCATCGACCGGCGCGAAACACCCCAACGGCGGCGGTTTCGTCGCCAGCAGCGCCGAAGTCGACTCCAGCGCCTACGTCGGCCCGCGCGCCCGCGTCCTCGGCTCGGCGAAAGTACGAGGGAACTCGAAGATCCTCGACGACGCGGTCGTCACCGGCGCCGCAACCATTCAGGACGACGCCATCGTTTCCGGCGGTGCCTGGGTCGGCGACGGCGCGCAAGTCAGCGGTCAGGCCCGCGTCCGCGGCTTCGCTTTCATCGGCGGCGAGGCCAAGGTCCGCGAACGCGCCCGCGTCGGCGACTTCACCGATCTCCAGATGGGCTCCGACATCCACGGCGACGCCACCGTCCGCGGCATGGCCCAGCCTTTGGAACGCGGCAAGGTCGGCGGCCACACGATCCTCGACGCCGACTACTCGATGGCCTTCGACCTCACCGACGGAGTCCACTACCACCACGTCCCCTGGGGCGGTTGGTATTTCGATGAATTCGCGGCCAAGCTGACCAAGCCGCGCGGACTGGTCGCTTCCTATACCTTCGACGAAAGCGACGGCGGCCAGGCGCTCGACGAGTTCGGCTCACTGCACGCGCTGCTGCGGGGCACGCCGACGCGTGAGGACGGCAAGCTCACGCTCAACGGCAAGGACCAATCCGTCCTGCTCGACGCATCGCTGGTCGACTCCCCCGCCGTCACCTGGATCCTCGACGCCAGCGTCACCGGCCGCGGCACCCAGCCGCTGTTCGCGGTCAACGACTGGAACGAGGACGGCCTGATGATCGGCGTCGGCGAAAGCGGCCGCCTCGCCGCGGTCCTCAAGCATCCCGGCCGGGCACCGCTCACCCTGACCTCGCGCACCACCGTCGCCCGCGGCGGCGAGATCCGCGTCGCGCTGCGTCTCGATGGAGAGAAGGCCGCGCTCTTTCACAACGGCAGCAAAGTGGCCGAACAGCCCTGGCCGTTCCCGCCCTCCACCCTGTTCCGCGATGGGGTTGCCGACGCTCCGGCCGCGATCTATCTTGGCCGCGATGGCAAGCAGGCTTTCATGGCCGGCCGCCTCGATCGCTTTCGTGCATTTAATGTCGCGCTGAGCGACGAAGAGATTCTCAAACACCCTTGACCCCATGGCATCCGACCATTCGCCCTCCAGCCTCCTCGCCGCGATCGTGCTGATCGGCACCGCCTGCGCGCAAACCGCGACGCAGCTGGCCAACCCATCCTTCGAACTCCCGGCCCGCGCCGCCGGGCAACCGGGCGCGCGTCCTTCCATCGAATCCTGGCAGTTCGCCCAGGCAGGCGTGATCGCCGCTGACGACCTGGTACCCGCACCCCGAGGCGGCGAAGGCACCCAACTCGGCTACCTCGCCGCAAGCCCCGGCGGCCAGGTTTTCCAGGATCTCCCCGCCGGACTCACCCCGCGCTCGGAGCATGTCTTCCGCCTCAATCTCGGCGTCCGCGGCGACGCCCGGCCGGATGCCGGGGCCTCGGTCAACCTGCGCATCCAGACGCTCGATGATGCCAACCGCCCGCTGGCCAACCTCGCGATCCGCACCGTCTTCGTCGAACGCGACAAGCTCGCCGCCGATGCTCTCACTCCTTTCGATGTCGTCTTCACCACCGGTGAAATCGCGCCGCAGGGCAAGGTCCGCTTGCTCGTCGATGTCAACACACCGTCCGCCAAGCCGGATGGAGTGTGGTTGTTAGACGGTGCGGTGTGGGAAGTCACCGCCGTCGCTCCGCCGGCCAAGCCCGTCGTCGCGACGCCGGTCACCACCCAGTCGAACTACAGCTACTCGCGCGATATCAGCCCGATCCTTTCCGAGAACTGCTTCCCCTGCCACGGCCCCGACCGCGAGACCCGCGAGGCCCGCCTGCGGCTCGATATCCGCGACTCGGCCATCGCGCCGAACAAGGACGGCGACGCCGCGATCGTACCCGGCGACCCGGATGCCAGCACCGCGCTCCAGCGCATGCTTTCGGACGACGAGGATGAGATCATGCCACCGCCGGAGTCGCACAAGCTGCTGACGAAAGAGCAGATCGCGATGGTCCGCCAATGGATCCAGGACGGCGCCGTTTACGAAGGCCATTGGTCGTTCCAGCCGGTCGTCCGCCAGCCGCTGCCGGAAGTCCGCCAGAAGGACTGGGTGCGCCAGCCGCTCGATGCCTTCGTGCTCGCCAAGCTCGAATCGAACAAGCTCGCCCCGTCGCCCGAAGCCGACCGCCGCACGCTCGCCCGCCGCGTTTCCTTCGACCTCACCGGCCTCGCCCCGACGCCGGAAATGCTCGACGCCTACCTCGCCGACACCGCGCCCGACGCTTACGAGAGATACGTCGACCGCCTGCTCGCGATGCCGCAGTGGGGCGAACAACGCGGCCGCTACTGGCTGGACGCCGCCCGCTACGCCGACACCCACGGCATCCACTTCGACAACTACCGCGAGATCTGGGGCTACCGCGACTGGGTGATCAACGCCTTCAACCGCAACCTCCCCTTCGACCAATTCACCATCGAGCAGCTCGCCGGCGACATGCTGCCGGACTCCAGCGAGGAGCAGCTCATCGCCACCGGTTTCAACCGCTGCAACATCAGCACCAGCGAAGGCGGCGTGATCGAGGAGGAATACCGCGTGCTCTACAGCATCGACCGGACCGCCACCATGTCGACCATCTGGCTTGGCCTCACCACCGCCTGCGCCGCCTGCCACGACCACAAGTTCGACCCGCTGCCGACCGGCGACTTCTACTCGCTGGCCGCCTTCTTCAACAACTCCACCACCCCGATCATGGATGGCAACGCGAAGGATCCCTTCCCGACCACCATGCTGCTGACCGGCGACGACCGCACCCGCTGGCAAGCCATCGACGGCGAGATGGCGGCGGCGGACAGCGCGCTCAAGGACTTCCTCGCCGCCGCCCAAGGCCGCCTTGCCGCGCGCCAGGCCGAAATCGAAGCCAGCCTTCAGAAAGGCTCTCCTAACAGCACCGGCCTCGTCTATCAGGCCGAGCTCGCCGGACCCGCGGACGCCGCCATCGGCGCGAAGGTCGATCAACTGGAAGTCATCTCCGCCAGCAAGCCGCAACAAGCCTCCGTCGCGCCGGCACCCGCCGTCGTCGAAGGCCCTGCCGGCACCCGCGGCCTGCGCCTTGCCGAGCCCGGCCTCGCCCTGCCCGAGGTCCCCGCCTTGGATACCCACATCCCCTTCTCCGTCGGCCTGTGGGTGAATCTCGACAGCGTCCAGCAGACCGGCTCGCTGCTCGCCCGGCTCGACGATACCAAGGGCTTCGTCGGTTTCGACCTGTGGATCCAAGGCGGCACGATCGGCACCCACCTCGTCCGCTCGTGGGCCGACGACGCCATCAAGGTGGTCAGCGAAGGCCGCATCGCGGACAAGGCGTGGCACCACGTGATGCTCACCTACGACGGCTCCTCGAAGGCCGCGGGCGTGAAACTTTACATCGACGGCGTCGAGCAGCGCGTCCGCGTCGAGGCCGACAACCTGCGCAGCCCGATCCGCACCGAGGTGCCGTTCCGGCTTGGCCGCCGCGAGCGCCTCGATGCCATCGGCGGACTCTCGGTCGCCGGGCTCCGCTACTTCGACCGCGCGATCGGCGGGGACGAAGTGAACGTGCTCGCCACCGACGCCCTGCTGCCGCGCATTCTCACCCGGCGGGCGGCGGAGCGGTCCGATGCCGAGCGCCAGTTCCTGTTCGACGCCTACCTCGCCCGCTTCGAACACGAGGCGCACCAGGCGGCGCTCGACCGCATCGCCGCGCTCAAGGCCGAGAAGGAAGCGATCCGTGTCCGCACTCCCACCACTCTCGTTTTCAAGGAAGCGGACACCCTGCCGATCTCCTACGTCCTCAACCGCGGCGAATACAGTCAGCGGCTCGACCTCGTCCCGGCAAAAACCCCGGAGGCCCTGCCGCCGATGGCCGGCGACTTGCCGCGCAACCGGCTCGGCCTCGCCAAGTGGCTGCTGGCCGACGACAACCCGCTGACCACCCGCGTCACCGTCAACCGCTTCTGGCTCGAGCTCTTCGGCCGCGGCCTCGTCAATTCCCCGGGCGATTTCGGCCTGACCGGCCAGATGCCGTCCCACCCGGAACTGCTCGATTGGCTCGCAGTCGAGTTCCGTGAGAAGGGCTGGGACATCAAGGCCTTCTACCGGATGCTCGTGACCTCCGCCACCTATCGCCAGGCCGCGGTCCTCGATGCCGTGCGGCTTGAAAAAGACTCGGCGAACATCCTCCTCAGCCGCGGCCCGCGCTTCCGGATGGATGGCGAGATGATCCGCGACCATGCCCTCGCGGTCAGCGGACTGCTTTCGCCAAAGCTCGGCGGCCCCAGCGTGAAGCCCTACCAGCCCGACGGCGTCTGGGAAGGCGTGGCGATGAACGAAAGCAACACCCGCAACTACCAACGGGACGCGGGCGAATCGCTCTACCGCCGCAGCCTCTACACCTTCTGGAAGCGCTCCGCCCCACCGGCCTCGATGGAGGTCTTCAACGCTCCGAACCGCCAGACCTGCACCATCCAGCGCGAACGCGGCAACACCCCGATCCAGGCGCTCGCCAGCCTCAACGACCCGCAAATGGTCGAGGCCGCCCGCAACCTCGCCCAGCGCGTGCTGCTCGCCCCCGCCGGCGATGAAGCCGCCCGCTTGAACGCGATGGCCGTGAAGGTGATCTCCCGCCCCTTGCGCGATGCCGAGATCGCGGTGCTCAAGCAAAGCCTCATCGCGATGCGCGGCCACTACGGCACCGCCCCCGCCGAAGCCACCGCCCTGATCACCCTCGGCGAGTCGAAGCCCGATCCCGCCCTGCCACCGGCCGAACTCGCCGCCTGGACCATGATCTCGAACCAGCTTCTCAATCTCGACGAGACGCTCACCAAGTGACCCGCCCGGTCTAACAGACGATTCCAACCGACCACCCGTCATGAACCTTCTCAACGACTACCTTCTTCACGAAAGCCGCCGCCAGTTCCTGTCCCGCGGCAAGAACGCGCTCGGCATGGCCTCGCTCGCCACCCTGCTCCAGCAGTCGGCCGGCGCCGCCGCCGCGGGCGGGCTCGACGCCACCGGCCAGCGCCAGTTGATCCACTTCGCGCCGAAGGCGAAGCGCGTGATCTACCTCCACATGGTCGGCGGCCCGTCGCAGATGGACCTCTTCGACTACAAGCCGAAGATGGCCGATTTCTACGACAAGGATCTGCCCGACTCGATCCGCAAGGGCCAGCGGCTCACCACCATGACCAGCGGCCAGGCAAGGTTCCCGATCGCACCGTCGAAGTACCAGTTCAAACAACACGGCAAGTCCGGCATGTGGGTCAGCGAACTGCTGCCGCAGACCTCGAAGGTGGTCGACGACATGTGCTTCATCCGCTCGATGCACACCGAGGCGATCAACCACGAGCCGGCCATCACCGCGATGCAGACCGGCAACATGGTCACCGGCCGCCCTTGCCTCGGCTCCTGGCTTTCGTATGGCCTCGGCTCGATGAACGCCGACCTCCCGACCTTCGTGGTGATGGTCGCCCGCGCCACCAACAACGACCAGAACCAGGCGATCTCCGGCAGCCTCTGGTCGTCGGGCTTCCTCGATGGCAAGCACGCCGGCGTGACCTTCCGCGCCGCGGAGGACCCCATCCTGTTCCTTCGCAATCCGTCCGGGATCTCCAGCAAGGTCCGCCGCGCCAGCCTCGACTCGCTCAACCAGCTCAACACGATGAACCACGAGCTGATCGGCGACCCGGAAATCCGCACCCGGATCGAGCAGTACGAGCTGGCCTTCCGCATGCAATCCAGCGTGCCCGAGCTCACCGAAACCAAGAACGAGCCGAAGAGCGTCACCGACCTCTACGGCGACGAAGTCCACAAGGCCGGCAGCCTCGCCCACAGCATGCTGCTCGCCCGCCGGATGACCGAGCGCGGCGTGCGCTTCGTGCAGATTTATCATAACAACTGGGACCACCACGCGAACCTCGCCGGCCGCATGAAGTTCCAGTGCGGCGACCTCGACCAGCCGACCTTCGGCCTGCTGACCGACCTCAAGCAACGCGGCATGCTCGACGACACGCTGGTCATCTGGGGCGGCGAATTCGGCCGCACGATCTACAGCCAGGGCCAACTGACCCGCGACAACTACGGCCGCGACCACCACCCGCGCTGCTTCACCATGTGGATGGCCGGCGGCGGCTCGAAGGGCGGCCACATCCACGGCGAGACCGACGATTTCTCGTACAACATCACCCGCGATCCGGTCCACGTCCGCGACCTCCACGCGTCGGTCCTCCACCTGTTAGGCTTCGACCACGAGCGCTTCACCGTCCGCTCGCAGGGCCTCGACCAACGGCTCACCGGAGTCGAACCGGCGAAGGTCATCAAGGAACTCCTCGCCTGATCCTCGCCCAGGCCTTCCCCTCCACGTCGAGGCCAGCAAGCGGCTGCTGCGGCTCCCCGAGTTCGCCACCAAGGACGGCTGGCAGGCCGGCGACTGGACATCCCAGGTCTGGAATTTCCAGCCCGCCTGCTGACGTCCCAGGCCATCCGGGATTCGCCGGACGCAATCGCCCGCGGCTTTGATCACAAGCTGCTCGCCGCCGCGGCCAGTTGGATCCGGCGCTGATAGACTCTGACCTGTCGCAGCGCGACGGCCGGCACCGAGAGGCTGTCGCTTTTCCCCGCCAGCTCGCGCGCGGTGTCCATCCACTGGTCGGCGACCAGTTTCCCGGGCACCGCATCCGCGAACTCGGCGGCTATGCGGGCACGCTGCCCGCCATCGATCATCCGGGTGCGCTCGGGATCGAGCACCACCAGACTCACGATCAGCGCCTCCGCCCGGTCCGGTGCCACCGGCTCGGCGGCCTCGATCCGGGTCGAACCGTCGGTTTTACGGACCACGAACCCGATCTCCAGCCGCAACACTCCCGCCGCCAAGGTCCGGAACGAATCGTCATCGAGATCGTCGGGGCCAGACTCCGGCAAACCGTGCAAATCCAACATTCCTTCCTCCTCCGACGGCCGTGACGACGAATCGCCGAATCGATAGCCATCCGAGCCCTGACGCAAAACGTGATCCGTCACCCGGTAGTGGACGGTCGAAACCCGGCGATCGGCCTCGTCGGCTCGCGTGGGAAGTCCGAAGCGACGGGTGATCAGAACAAGCTCGTCGTCACCGTTGCCCTCCTTCTTGACCACCCGCATCGTCACTTCCCGCCGGATCACCTGCCCTTCAAGGTCGCGGGCGATCTGCTCGAACGCCACCGTCGCGATCCGGTCGGTCGCCACCCGCGAACTCACATCGCCAATCAGCGCCACCGAGCGGTTGCCGAAAATACTGGTCATCACCAGCAGGACCGCCAGCAAGGCCATCACCACCAGCAACTCGACCATGGTAAAGCCGGCCGGGGCGCGGCGCGGCAGACCGCAGCCGGGATGATTCGTTCCTCGTTTCACGGTTTCAAGATACTGGTGACGAGTTCAACGGAGCCTTGCTCTCGTCCTTCGCGGGCCGCCGCCGGCCAACTGATCCGGCCCTGAAGATGAATCAGCGCCGCGCTGGATTCATCCGACCGAAACTCCAGGCGGCAGCGATAAAACGCCCCCTTGTCATCTTTCAGTTGGACGCCCTCGCCATCGAAGAACAACTCGTCGCTAGCGGGTACCGACGCCGGTGCCGCGATTTCATGGATCGCGGTCGCGGGCTGCCTCCCGCGCACCACCGCCCGCAGGTCCGACAGCATGCCGTCAAGCAACCAGGTGGCTCGCGCCTCATGGCCGCTTTCGGCCGCCCGGCGGCTGCAAATGCTGATGGTGCCCGCGATCGTGGGCAGTGCCACCGCGAGAATTCCGATGCTGACCACCACCTCCATCAGGGTGAAGCCCCGGCCGCGCCGGGCTTGTCGCTGGTTTCGCTTCATGGGATTAGCGTTTGTAGACCACCGGTCGCCCCGACAGCCCGAGAATTTGAACCGCGACCACGTCGCCCTCGATCGGCCGGACCGGATCGCCGCGGGTTGCCTGAAGGCCGATCTCCGAAAACTCGACCAAGGTTTCCGGAGGCTTCGGGAAGCCCTCGGTTTCGCCCGTCAAAAACGATTCCCCCGACGGAAGGAAAATCACCGTCCCGCCAAGCTCCAACGGCACCGGCAACTCCAGCCGCGGACGCTCGCCGAAATCCGGGAGGTCGGAGCGCGCCATCATCCGCTCGATCCGCACCGAACGCCGGAATTCCAAATCCTTCTCGTTCTCCTCGCCGCTGCCCTCCCGCTCCCGGAAGAAGCGGATTTCCAAATCGATCGGGTCCTGGCGATGAGGTGCGATCCTCAGCCAGACCGTGCGATTCCTCGCCACCGCCTGGGACCGCGCGAACTCGACGCACGACGCCAGCGTCGCGCCGGCGGGGCCCGATCTCGACCGGCCCTGCCACACCGCCGACCCGGCCATGGTCAGCAGCACCACTACGATCGCCATCACCACCAGCAGCTCCACCAGCGAGAATCCGCCGGTCCTGCGGAAACAGCGTCGAGTGCCATTGAAGTTACAATTGGTCACACTCCCAAGAAATCACCTCGGGCGATCCCGAGCAATTAACATTCCGCGCAGCGAATGCTCAATTGCCGAAATGACCCTTGGTCGCGGTCCCTGACCCGGCGGGCACGAAAAAGCCGGGGACCGCGCTTGGCGATCCCCGGCTTGGCCGAAACCCTCGGGAGGGATCCGGATCAGTTGTTCAGCGTGACACGGTAAAACGCCCTGCCAGCCGGCGGAGCCGGATCGGTGTAGCTGGTCGTGACCGCGGTGCCGGGATAGCTGGCTTCAAGGACATTCCAACCGGTCAGCGTGGTGCTGCGCTCGATTTTGAAGGTCACTCCGGTAACACTCGGCCACTGGATCGAGCTACCCGCGCCGCCGGTCAGGGCAAAGCGCGAGCTGCCGCTGTTGGCGGTCAGCCCGAGGCGGAACTCGGTCAGGTTGTCCGTGCCGTCGTTGTCGAAGTCAGCAGCGGCAGCCTGGTCGAGGTTGCCGAACGAGGCGATTTCCCAAGAGTCGAGCATACCATCGCCATCGGTGTCGTTCGGATCAACGGAAAGGGAGGCCACCTCTTCGTCGGTCAGCGCCTGGTCGTAGATCTGTAGCGAGGCGATCGCACCGTTGAAGCGCCAGTATTGGTCTTCCTGCCGGTTCTGGAACGGAGTCGACGTATTGTTGCCGTCCCAGTAAGCGCTACCCACCATCATCATGGTGTTGGACTTCAGGTTGAGCGTCCAGAAACGCGACTGCCGGTAGACCCCGTCGACGTAGAGCCTCTCCTCCGAGCCATTGTACGTGATGGTCACATTGTGCCACTCGCCGGCGGCCGGCGTGCCGGCGTCGAACCCGAAGTCGGCGCCGTAGTGGACCGCCGCGAGGTTGTCACGATAGCAGAACTGGGCGGTGCGGTACTGAGCCAAGGGCCAACCGCCGATGTCACGGCCGGACCAACTCATGTAGCAATTCTCACTGCCCGGATCACCCGGGTTGCGGTAGATCACGGTCGAGATCGTCCAGTCCGAGGCACCAGCGATCGCCAGCGGCGTCGGAACCGTCGAGACCAGGGTCTCCCGATTCTCGGCGTCCGCGTTCTGGGTGAATACCACCGCTTTTCTGCCGGCAAGATCCGCGACCACTTCCGGGGCACGATCGGCTGCGAACGAATCGAAGGTGCCGCCGAGCGACCCGCCGTTGGTCCAGTTGGTCAGTAGGCCCAGGCTCAGGGCGGTGGAATCGAGCGACACCAGCGGATCAAGCGTCGCGCTTTTAACCAGCGCGAAGTCCCGACCAGGAGCCGACACGCCGGTCATCGCCACCGTCAACACCGAGGAGGTGACATGGCCACCCTTTCTGGCAATTAGGTAGTAGGTCCCGAATTCATCCGGCGGGGCCAGTTGATACTCACCCGCGCTGTTGGTCGTGGTCGTCTCGATCGGGGCGCTGCCGTCCGCGTTCTGGCTGATAGAAACCACGGCGCTGTAGATCGGTTCGGTGGTGAGCGAATCGGTCACCGCGCCGGAAATGGTCGGCAGTGGGATGAAGCTCGCTTCGATCGTGTGATTCGCCGTGACATCCGGGAACGTGTAGCTGGTGATCGGACCTTCGGAGTCGCCATCCACCACCACGTCGTCCAGCAGGAAGCCGTAGGCCGGGGTGATGGTGAAGGATTGGTCAGCGTTCTGCGGCACCGAGACGTCACCGACCGGACTGATCGCGCCGCCGGTTCCGGCGCTGGCCGTGATGGTGTAATTGGTCGCGGTCCCGAACTTGGCGATCAGGCTGTCTTCCAGAGCCTCGCGCTTGGCTTGGCCGATCGCCACCTTGTAGACATAGACATCGCCGATATCGCCATTGAACGAAGACCACCCGTCGCCGTTCCAACCCTTGCCGACGCTTACATCCGTGCCAAACCACCGGGTCGCGCCCATTGCCGTGAACGGGGAGGTTTCAGTGATGTCCATCACCGGCGTCGAGTCGCCGTTCAGGAAAACCTGGAATTGGCCGTCAGGCTGAACCACGACGCTGAAGATCGTAATCTGTCCGTTTTGAATGATCGGCCCTTCAAACCAACGATCATTGCGCCAGACAACCAAGCGCCCCGTATCCCGTTGCACTATTAGGGTGAAGCGGTCCAGGAGAGTGCTGACCAGGCATTGGTAGGCATTTCCGGGCGCGTAGCGGATCGGCCGCGCGGCGACGACGATTGTACCTCCATCGAAAGGCAAGGTGTTACCTTCGGGGATATTGGTGAGACGGAAGCCATCGCCGTCGCGCTTGTTGCTAACCAAATTCTGGCCGTTGATGGTCCTTACGGAGGGTGTTCCCTGCTTGGTCATCTCGGTGACGCCGATCGACGAATAGGCGGTAGGCCAGGTAGCCCCGCCGGCATAGCTGCTACTACGCAGCGAGTAGAGGAGCTCCGGATCGATGTTCGGATTATTCACCAGAGTGATGTTCTGGCCGGTGATCGGGGTCGTGTCCAGCGGCGTAAACGCCGCGGGTACGGTTCCGATGATCTTGTCGGCCGGCATCCCCGAAGCGACCGACAGCCCGTATTCGAAGCCAACGCGGGCCGATAAGCTGTAGTTGCCCGACGAATCGGTGGGCGAGCTATTGCTCGACACGGCTGGATTGGCCGTTTGGGTCGCCCTGACCACGAGATTTTGTACGCCAACGCTGTCTGATGTCACTGCGCCACTGACCGTGGTGAAGGTGTAATCCGGGCTTTCGGCGGTCAAATCGTCCACATAGGCCGGGAAATTCAGGCCGAGCGTGTCGGGCAGTTGCGGTCCGCCGTCGGTCTCCTGATAGGTGTTGTAGACGTAGATACGGGCCACCAGTTGGGCACCGTCCGCCGGGCAGGTGATTTCCGGAGAAGTCACCAGAGTCCAGTTCGAGTCCTTGAGGGCGAAATCGGTCCCGCCCGATACCGACGAGAAGACGCCGCCGCCGGGAGCAAAGAAACCCCAACGGATCCGCACCCTTGGCTGATGGGTGGGACTAGCGTTCGGAATCCTCACCCATCCTGAAATGGTGAACCGTTCGCCCACCTCGACCAGCGGCAGTTGGCCCACCGAGCTGATCCCGTTGCCAGGATCGGCGGAGAGGAGCGCCCAGACCCGACTACCCGTCCGCGCGAGCGCCGGATCGTTGATCACATCGGCGGAACCGAACTCCTGAAACCAGAAATCCGCATCGGGAAGGTTTCCCGATTCGGCGCTGGAGTTTTGAAGCATGTTATCGGCGGATGCCGAGTCGCTGCCGACGCACAGAAGCGCGGCGGCCGCGATCATTGCAGTCCTGGTGGCAAGGCGGGAGCCCCAGCGGCGCCAAAACGACGGGGCGAGAGAGGATGGGTCCCCGGTCCCGCCGGGCGATCTCGCCGGGCAGTAAGGGGTAGGAATCGTGACTGGGGTCTTCATCGGTTATTGGGGTCGGAATTCAACGATTGCTGGTAGGCTCGCGTGGTAGGGTTCTTTGTTTTTCGGTTTGGCGCGGGTTCGTCGGAAAAGTCGTTTCGACGACTCCAAGAACTTTTGCCAAGGTCGATGACAAGAAATAGATGCGGACTTTCACCCACAAGCGACTTTTGTGATGATTTCGCGAAGGGCGGAGGATCATTTCGCGAATTGACCACACCCCCGAGAGATATTCGCAAAATGTCCGTTGATCGGCGACGGCCGCTTCGGTTAATTCATGTCCCTGATTCTTCGAAAGTAGACAGTAGATCAAAGGCTCTTCGCGCTTTGGCGGAATTTCGCTAGGGAACGAGTCGTGGCCGCCGGTCGACAACCCGCAACCCGAACCCATAAAACTTGTGGTCGTAACTCATCGCAAAAACTGCGGCCGGTCCTCCGGCATGTCGCTGGTGGTGGTGGTCAGCCTCGTGGGCTTGCTCAGCCTGCTGGCCGTGGCTCTGCTGTCGTTGGTCACGCTGGGTGGCCAAACCAATCGGTTGGAGAGCGATTCGATCAAGGCCGAAGCCCTCGCCGAAGCCGCGCTCGACACCGTGCTGGCCGACTTGACCGACGAAATGAACCAAGGCGCGGCGACCGTCACCGAGAACCCGTTGGCCGACGGCAGCGTTCTGCGCCACTATGATTTCACCGAAAAGCCCAGCGGTATGGCGGTGTCACGGGCGCTGAAACCGGCGGTGCCGACCAGCGGCTCGCTGGCCAAGCAATCGGCCTCCCAGGTTCCCTTTCACACCCGCGGCGGCAAGCCGTCGGCCCGCGCCGCGGACGCATCCACCGCGAGCGGCAGCGAGCCGCTGCCGCCATCGCTGTGGGACAAGCCGCAGCTCTTGGAAGCCGAGGCGACCTTCAGCAGCGAGACCGCGCCGGACTGGGTCTTCATGTCCCGCGATGGCAGCAATCCGGTAACCTTCAATCCGACCCTGAAGCAAAAGGAAGCGGCCGCCGGCAGCTCCGGGCCGAACCCGAAGTTCGTGGTCGGCCGCTACGCCTACAACCTCTACGACACCTCGGGCTTGCTGGACATCAATGTCGCCGGCCATCCCACCGGCAAACCGGACGCCGCGCGGGTGGGGCAAAAAGGCAGCCTGGCACTGGCCGACCTCGCGGGCTTGCCCGGCATGAGCGCCGACGCGGTCGATGGGCTCGCCGGGTGGAAACACGATTGGGAGAACGCCACTGCGGAAGCTCTTCAGGATTACCTCCGGCTGTCGGAAGGCAGCGGGTGGCAAAAACTGGCGGCCAATGACAACTTGTTCCTCGGTCGCCAGGACCTGCTGCGCTTCGCCAAGCTGCGGCCGCAAACCCTGCCCGCCGTCGCCCTGCCTTCGCTGACCCATTTCTCGCGCGACCTGGACGCCCCGTCCTGGCGGCCCCACCCGGCCCGCCCCAAGATCGTCCGCAAGGCGGCGCAGGGCGGAAACGATGCCCAAGGCCAGGATGACGTCCTCAATCCGGATCCCACCTCCTTCGATAAAACCCGCGGCCGGCCGCTGCTCCCACGGCGCTTTCCCCTCGAGCGCCTGAAATGGGTGGCGACCCCCGGCAAAGAGGGGCCGGTCGACCCCGAGAAGGCCGAGCGCTATTTTGGCCTGAGCTGGAAAGGCGCCCACTGGGAATACGTCCACGCCCGCAGCGACGGCCGCATGTATACCTTGCAGGACGTTCCGCCGGACCGTGAACCGAACTTCTTCGAAATCCTCCGCTCCACCGTGCTGGTCGGCAGCCTCGGCCGCCAGTTCGCCGCCCGCGGCCACGACGCGATCGACCAGCTCCTTTCGATGCACCAGTTGCCCAAACCCAGCGGCATCGGCGGCATCGATGCCTCGGTCAACCTCAACATCATCGAGATGGGGGCCTGCCTGATTGACCAGGCCGACACCGACAGTTGGCCGACCGCCATCACCATGCCCGGGGTCCGGCCGTATTTCGTCTTCGGTAAGGAGGACGTGCCCTACCTCAACCGCTTGTCAGCCATCCCCTACCGCGGCAAGACGCTGGAGGGCGTGCTGGTCTACAAAGACGACGGCAGCAAGGCCCCGTCGGAAGCCTACGAGGGCTCGATGGTCCTCCAGCCGATGCTGTGGCGCCCCCATCAGGTGGTGGAAAACTACACCGGCCCCTCGAATTTCCGCATCCGCCCGCGCCACATCGACCAGGCCGGCGGTTCGATGTTTTACATGACCCAAGGCTGGTCGGTGCCGGGCAAAGGGAACCGCCCCGGAGTACCGGACCGCTCCTCCGCAGGCGACTATACCTACTGGGGCGCACCGAACTACCGCAACAGCCACCCCGAATACTTCCCAAAGACCTTCCGCGGCGATGAATTCATCGAAATCACGGTGGCTCCCGACTCGACCGCCTTCCGCGAGCCGCAGTCGGTCCACTCGCCCGCTCACGGGTCGGTCGCCGGCTACTCGATCAGCGGCGGGGTCAGTCCGGTGCCGGTGCGCAAGGGCGACCTCCGCTGGGAAGGCTTGCCCGAAAACTACACCGAGGTCAGCGGCTTCCTGGTCGGCTACGCCTTGACCGCCCGCATCGAGAGCGGTGCCTCGAGTTGGAACCGGCTCGGCGTCGGCTACTTCCGCGGCGACCCGATTGAAGTGCAGATGGAATATCAAGGGCCCGACGGCGATTGGCGGCCCTACCAGCTCGCCGAGTTCACCTACAAAAGCAACTGGGGCGACCACTACCTGCGGCCTGACCCGCTCTGGCAAACCGAGGCATTCCACTGGTCGTCGTACTTGATCGACCCCCGGACCGCCCGCTTCGGCGGCCTCGCCACCGTCCTCGCCGGCGGCCTCAAGCCAACCCAGTGGACCTCCCTCCACCCGCAGATGACCTGGCCCGAGGGGGCGGCGCTGGCCTTCGGTCCGAAACGCGCCGATGGCGTGCGGCCCGGCTGGACCGGCCCGGCGGCCAACACCGGCTGGAATTACAACGACAACGTCCAATGGCATGAGCCCTTCAACCCGGGTGCCGTCGTTGACAACACGCTCGAGGCTTGGAACGAAAGCGGAAGCTACAGCTTCGCCTACAAGGACCCCGATGACGTCCTGCGGCCCGGCGTGGCGGGGGTCAACGAATACAACCGCTCGGTCTCGGTCGGCAATCCGATGTCGCGCCGCTGCACCCTCGGCAGCACCGGCAAGCTGACCCTCGGCTCGCTCGCCGGCCGGCCGCGGGTCATCAACCGACCATTCCATTCCGTCGCGGAGATGGCCTATTCGTTCCGAGGCACTCCGTGGCGCGACATTGATTTCCTCAATCCCTCCTCGCCCGACTCAGGCCTGCTGGACGTGTTCAGCCTTTACGAGGATCCCGATCCGGCCAAGGCGGACGATCCGAAACCGCCGGTGGTCGCGGGCCGGGTCAATCTGAACTCGGCCAGCGTCGACGTCATCGCCGCGCTGCTGCGCGGCACTGCGATCGATGAAGGCCGCTACCTCGATGACGAGCTTGCCTCCGAACTCGCCAAGGATGTCCATGCTTGGGTCCGCTCCACCGTCCCCGGCCAAGGACCGCTTACCTCCAAGGCTGCCTTGGTAAGCGCCTCGGCGCCCACCGACAAAGCCAAAGGGCTGATTTTCGAACTGTCGAAGAAACTCAAGTCGAGTCAGGACCGGTCGATCAACGACCGCCGTGAGTTCGCGGTGCGCGCCCTTTCGGACGGCACTACCATGCGATCATGGAATTTCCTGCTCGATTTGGTGGTGCAGAGCGGTCAGCTCAACCCGGCGGCGAGCGGGTTTCAAGACTTCCAAGTTGCCGCGGAGCGACGGTATTGGGTGCACTTCGCCATCGACCGGCCAACCGGCCGGATCATTGCCATCCAATGGGAGAATGTCGTCGAGTGACACGCCCCGTCCCTTTCCCCTTATCACGATGAAACCGACCCAAGCGATCACCCGCACTCTCACTTGGACGCTGGCCTTTATGGTGGCGACGAACGCGACCGCCCAGCAGCCCGATGCGAAGCCCGCCGTGGTGCCCCCCGCCGTGGTGCCCCCCGCCGTGGCGCCCCCCGACCAGGTCCAGCCCAAGACACCGCTCGTTCCACGCGCCCCCGTTCGCGCGGAGTGGACTGTGCGGATGACCGCGGAGTTTCCCGGCGGATGGGAATCCGAGGGTGCATGGGAACAGGCCTCCGACTCTCCCAGTGAAAACCGGGTGATTCGTTCCATCGATTTTTCAAAAGACGCCGCGATCAAGACCTATCGCCTCAAAACCCGCTGGAGTGACGGTGAGAGCGAGGAGGAATGGATTGTGATGGGCCAACACGTGGCCGAACGCCCCGGCGGCCGCGGGCTGTATATCGTCGGTTCCGAGTCGAGCACCGCGCAAGATTACGGCAAGTCCGATTTCCCGGAACTCGACTGGCTTGAGATGTCTCACTATCGCGGAATGAAAACTTACAAGGGCAAGCAAGCCTTCAGGTTCTCGCTGCCGTTCGACCAGAAGCGTTTGTCGCGGAGCGAGGCCCAACTGCTGATGCTCGCCAAACAGGCAGATCCTTCGATCACCCCCAGCAAGTTCTTCAAACCGAAAAGCCCCCAAGTGGTGGTCTATCTCGACGCCGCCACCCAGCTTCCATTGCTATTCAACGATGGATCGACGATCCGCCGCTACGATTACAGTCCGCCGCCCTCGACCAGCCTGCGCCCGTCGCCCACCGTCCTGAAGTTCCTGCGTGACCGCCAAAAGGCGCTGACAACCCGTCTGGCAACGCCTCCCGGCCCCTGAGGCCCCGGAGCTGGCCTCCCTGATGGGACGCTTCCAATTCCTGGTCCACGGCTACGAGTACGACCCCGCCGGACTCTACGGCATCCCGGACGTGCGGAAATTCTACCAGCACTTCCACCGCGTCTGGCCCTACTGGTTCTTCTTCTGCGACCTGCGGGAGGAGACCCTGACCATGATGACACTCTGCCTGATGCCGGACCTCCAGGCCTACAAGCGCCTCGGCGAGCCGATGGCCAAGGTCGAGTACGACCCGATGGACCTGATCCGCTTCATCCAGAAGAACTTCGGCCCGCTCAACGCAATGATGGAGCGCGCCGGAATGTCGGAGCTGGCGATCTACCAGCGGACCAAGGAGGTTCTCGAGCATTTCCATCTGCCCTTCGACGCGGAGCCGCCGGAGGAGTAAGAGGGGCTACCCGATCCCACTCAGGAAAGGTCGGCGATCGCCTCGCGCCGGGCGTGGGCTGTTTTGATTCAGCCCGTGGGAAATGGATTGCACACTCTGGCGGAAATGGCAGCGGCGGCGTTTAACCCGAGGATGAAGGAGACGTCGATCGAACCCGGGTGGTACACCCTGTCGGATGCGGCTCGATACACCGGCCTGTCGTTGAAGGACATCACCACTGCATTCAGACTTAACAGCGAAATGCCGACGTTTAGATCGCCCAACCGCGCTGCCCGGACCTCCATCTCGGTATCGTGGAACATGGTAAAAAAGCGGCAGGGCGGATTCGGATGCTCCACTCAGGATCCTGCCGGCTTGGGCTCGCCGCCGTAGGTGCGGATCCAGTCAACGCGCAGCTCGAAGGGTCCCTGCTTCTTGTCGGCCAACTGCAAGCCGACGCGGCGGATCTTGGCGGGGTCGAAAACCTCGTCGGGCAACTCCGTGCCGCGCCAGGAGCCGAGGAACTGCTTGAAGGGCACCTTGACCTCGGTCCACTCCCCCTTCGCGGTCGGAAACCCGGCTTGGAAGGACATCTCGTTACCACGGTATTCGGCGTCGGTGCCCAGGCGCAGCTGATAGGTTCGGCCGTCGCCCTTGACCCGTAGAACGAGTCCCTCCGCACCGCTCAGATCCATCGTCACGTTCCCGGTCCGCAATGAGGAAAACCCGCCGTTGTTTTCCAGCGACAGCGTGCCGAAGAAGCGAAGGATGCCGTCTTCGCCGATCTCACGTTTACCCTGCGACAGGCCGCCCATGACGCCGTCATCGACGATGCGCCAGTCGAGCTTTTCGGATTCCTCAGGGGTGAACTCGGCCACCGGCCTGGATTCGCCAGCGATTGCGGGCAGGAAGGCGAAGAGAGTGGCGGCAATGGCGAATCGGGTTTTCATGGACGTTCAATCAGCGATCGGATCGCGAGAACGCTAGTGAAAAATTCGGCGACCCGGGCAACGGTGCCTTTCCAGTCAATTCGCAGACACGTCCTTGGCCGCTCCCCGCAATGATCCCACGACTGCGCTTCAGGTTCGTTGGAACATTCGGCACCGCCTTGTCATCCGGTCGCCCGGAACAATCCGTCTTCGCCCGGCGCAACCGCGTGCGCTACTCGTTGCTGGCGACCTCAGCAGGAGCACATCCCTGCATGGCTGAATGAAATCCTGTCGGCGGCGCAGTGGATTCATCATCGGCAAACGTCCGCCGGCTGATGACAACCGCCAGCGCGATCTGCCCTTGAACACCCGCCACGGATTCGTCAATTTCCTCCCGACATCGCGAGAGTCCGTGTGACAAGCACGGTCCGGCAACCTGGCAGAGACGCCAAGGTGCTATCC
>JBIPNO010000032.1:0-68012 GCA_044372775.1 Haloferula sp. | reverse complement strand
CGCCGCCCTCTTCGATTTCGATCCTTACCCGGACCACGTCATGCGGGACAAACGGCGACGTCAATCCCCTGTGGAATCAGGGATCCGGGCCTTAACCTGACGCGAATGGGTCCGTTCCGGATTGAAGCAGGTCAACGGGCGTCTCTCCATCACGGAGCCGACGCGCTTCGAAGTCCCTGTCAACGATCACTGGAACTGGGGAGATATCGGGAATTCCTATGGAGCGGGTGCCTATGGTCTCAACGTTGATCACAACCGCATTTCGATCCGATTCCAGCCCGGCGTCCGCGAAGGCGATCCCGCGATCCTGTTGAACCGTGGCGCGCCGACGAAAGATACCCGCTGGGTCAATCAAGTCCTGACCGGACCTCCGGGCAGTGGAGATCGGGTGGTCGTCTATTCCGAACCCCGTGGCCGGATCATTACCCTTCGCGGGACGGTTCCAGCCGGCGAGGACGGCTTCACGGTGAACGGAGCGCTTCCTGATCCGCCCGCCTTCGCGTTGGAGTTTCTCAATGCCAAATTTGAAGCCGCCGGCGTCAAGTTCCTCGGTCGTGAGTCTCAGTTGGACCTTTCATCGTTTCCGGTACTTGCCGGGCACCGTTCGAAGGAGCTGGTTGAGATCGTCGACAACATCCACAAAGTGAGCGATAACCTTGAGGCGCAATGCTTGTTTCTCTCTTTGGGGCCGGAGCTACAACGCGACCCCTCGGAAGTGTTAGAAAGCCACTGGGAAAGTCGCGGTGTCAACTTCACCGGCCTCCGCCTCATCGATGGCAGCGGCCTGGCCCGCGCGAACATGATCCGGCCCTTGGATCTCGCGAAAATCAATCATGCCGCCCGCCGAGGTCCTCACGGCGAGCGCTTCCGTCAAAGTCTAACAAGCTATCTCGACGGCAAGGTCCGCTCGAAGCTCGGGGCGATGTCGGGAGTGAGGACCGAGGTGGGATTTCTCACTTCGGAAGACGGCCGCGAGGTGACCTTCGCGTTGATGGCGAACGGGCTGGATCTGAGGGTGGATTTCTGGCCGCTGCGGGAGAAGTTGTTGAGGGATGTGGCTTCGAAGCTCGCCCGGCAGTGAGTCGAAAGACCGCTGGTCGCCAGGCCACTTGGATGGCGGTTGGAGGATGGTCGGCTTCACGATGACGTGCCTTTGGAGTGCGACGGCACGACGTCGCTTTGGCTTTGGGTGAACCCCGCACCGCCTCGACGACCGCGGATCGGCTGCCAAGGCAATCCGTGGCCAGCAGATCATCGCGTCCGCGCACCAAGCAAAAGCTGCGTCGTGCCGCAGCACTCCAAAGGGGCCTCCCGTTCAACCGGGCCGGATGGCGGGGGATCGGGAGCGCGGAGGACCCTCGACATGGCGTCGATTTGCAATCCGGCGATCCAATCCTCGATCGTATCCCGATCCGATCCTGCGACGCTTATTCCTGATCGAGACGCGACCGCAGTTCCCGGATCTCACTCCTCAGCGCTTCGATCTCCTGCTGCTGCTGGTCGAGCCGGCGCTGGATCTCCATCATCGGCCGCATGGCCGGCCCCGGCTCCCTGCGATCCGCTTTGACGGCGGGGGCTTCGGGGCCGCGGGGCTTCACATCCACGGTGCTCCGCTTGCCGCGCTGGATGACGTCGAGCTTCATCGACTTGCCCTCGCTCCCGGCCTTTTCGACGGCGGCTCTGAGGTCTCCGAGCGATGCGACCTTGCGCCCGTCGGCAGTGACGATGAGGTCGTTCGTCTTGATCCCGGATTCGGCGGCGGGGCTGCCGCGCATGACCGACTCGACGACCACGCCGCTTCCTTCCGGCAGGTCGAAATGGGCGCGCAAGGCGGGGTCGAGCGGATTGACGACCAAGCCGACAAGCCAGCGGGGTTGACGGGGTGTCGGGCTTTCCATGTCGCGGCGCGGTGACGCATCCTCATTGGCACGGTCGGGTGTTCCAGGCTGTGCCTGCCCCTTGAGACGCCGGATCATGTCGAACACGGCGTCCTTCTCGCGCTGGAGTTCTTCCGGCGAAATCTCCCGGAACTCCGGTCCGCGCAAGTCCAGCAGGCTCTTGTCCTCCAGCATCCGCATGAGTTCTTCGTCGGTGGCCCCCTCGCGCTGGGACTTTTCGAAAAGCTCGATCAGGTCGTTGCCGGGTCCCTGGTCTTGGGCGGAAAGAGGTGCCACGCAGGCGCAGGCGGCGAGGAGAAAAAGGATCGGTTTCATGGCTCGATCAAAGCGTTTCAAGGCCGCGGTTCTTGTCTTTTCCTCCGGAAAGTTCTGCGGGCTTGGTTGCCCGGCTCAGTCGGGCCGCTTCTCCTGTCCCAGCTTGATCAAGGCCTCGAAGGCGGGCTTCGGCTTCAGCTCGCGGTCGAACAGCATCGGATGATTGGTGCGCCCGCGGATCGGGAAGTGGCTCAGCCAGGTCATGCCGTCGCTGAGTCCCCAGAAAGTCACGCGGGTGACCGACTTCCGGTGCTTCAGGTAAATGCGGAAGATGTCCGAGTAGCGCTTCGCCAGCTTTTCCTGCACCTCGGCGGGAAGGCCGGCGGTGTAGGGATTGCTGGTCGTGTCACCCCGCTCACGGCGGCCGATGTCGGCATTCCCCGGCGCACCACGGCTGGGCAGCACGTCGATGTCGAGCTCGGTGACCATGACCTTCAGGCCCAGGGCGGCGAAATCGGCGATGGTCTTTTCGATATCCGCGAGGGAGGGGTGGTCGAGATTGAAATGCGACTGGGTGCCGATGCCGTCGATCGGCACCTTGCGCTCTAACATGCCTTTGACGAGCTTCACGCAGTTCGCCCGTTTGCGCGGATCTTCGAGACCGTAGTCGTTGTAATAGAGCTCCGCTTTCGGGTCGGCTTCCCTGGCGAAGCGGAAGGCGTGGTCGATGAAGTCGTCGCCGATGATGCTGCGCCACGGCGAGTCGCGCAGCATGTCCGGCCCGCCGTCGGAAAGCGCCTCGTTGACCACGTCCCAGCCCTTGACCTTGCCTTTGTAGCGGCCGGCAACGGTGTGGATGTGCTCGCGCATCCGCTTGAGCAGTTCCTCGCGGGTTGCGGGCTTGCCGCCCTCGCCTTCGAAGACCTGGCGCGGGGTCTGGCTGTGCCAAACGAGCGTGTGGCCGATCACCTCCATCTTGTGCTTCCCGGCGAACTCGAAGTAGGCGTCCGCCGCCTCGAAGCGATAACGCCCGGGTTCGGGCTGGATCATCTGCCACTTCATGTCGTTCTCCGCGGTGACCGAGGAGAACTGCTTGCCCGCGAGTTCGGCGGCCGGGGCGTTGCGGCCGTTGACGACCCACATGCTGAGCGCGACCCCCACCACGAAGTCCTTCTCATAGACTCCGCGCAAGGTGGGTTCCGCGAGGGCGGCGCTTGGAAAGACGGCGCAGGATGCGGCCGCGAAGACGGGCAGGAGGAAACGCATGGGTCGGGTGGAAAGGGGTGAGCGCTTCAGCGGAAGATCCTGCCGGTGAAGTAGTAGAGACAACTGCTCCAGTGCACCGGATCGTGGCCCTTGCCGTCCACGTGCCAGACGTGGGGCACGTCCTTCTCCTTGAGATACTGGTGCATTCCTTTGCTGATCCGGAACAGCCCGTCCTTGTTGCCGCAGGTGACGACGAGGAGCTTGAGCTGCTTCTTCGCGGCGGCGGGATCGGGGACAAGTTCGGCCGGCGGTTTGGTGTTCGGTGCCGAGGAGAAGGCCCCGATCCAAGCGAAAGTGTCGAGATGCGTCAGCCCGAAGTTCAGCGTCTGGCCTCCACCCATCGACAGCCCCGCCAGCGCGCGGCCTTCGGCGTTCGCTCGGGTGCTGTAGCGCTTCTCGATCGACGGGATCACGTCGTCTAACAGATCGCGCTCGAACACCGCGAAAGCCGGTGCCGCGCCCATGCCGGCATTGGCGCGGTCGTCCTTCTGCGCCCGGCCGTTCGGCATCACCACGATCATCGGCTCCGCCTTTTTGTCGGCGATGAGGTTGTCGAGCAAGGCGTCGACCTTCGAAAAGCGTTGCCATTCGGTCTCGTCGCCGCCGATCCCGTGCAGCAGGTAGAGCACCGGATACTGCTGGTCTTTCGAATAGCCGGGCGGGGTGTAAACCTGCATCCGGCGCCTGGTGCCGACCGTCTTGGAGTCGTATTCCACCATCTCCAGCTTGCCGTGCGGAATGCCGTTGCGGGTCGCGTTGAAGCCGGACGGCGGGTCTTCGAAGGCCGGCTTATCGTCGGGGCCCAACTCCATCGCCTGGCCGGGACGCGGCGGGATGGCCGGCTCGGCAGCGTTCGCGAGCGAGGCGAACAGGCCGATGGCGGCGCAAAGGTAAGGGATTCGTGTGGGCTTCATGGTCGTGCGGAAGGCAACCCGCCGGTCTCCGGAAAGTTCTCCCGTCCGGCAGCAATCGCGAAGGTTGCCGGTAGATTCCCGACATCGGCGGGTATGGAAGCACCATTCCGCCAAGCCCGGTCGACCGGGAAGCGGCTTCATTACCTCGATCCCGGGCGTGAGGATCCGTCAGCCATGGGCGCGGGCCTCATCCCGCCGTCATCAAGCCGCGCGGCCGGGGCCCTCCAACAACTGCTTCACCAGCGCCTGCACCATCCGCGGCAGGTCGTAAGGAAAGCGCGCGGTGATCAGGTTGCCGTCCACCACGCAGGGCTCGTCGAGCACGGTGGCACCGGCATTCTCGAGGTCGATGTGGATGTTCCAGACCGCCGTCGCCCGCTTGCCTTTGAGAATCCGCGCACTGACCATCACCCACTGGCCGTGGCAGATCGCACAGGTCGGCTTGCCCGCGGCATGCATTTCGCGGACGAAATCCTGCGCGTCCTTGTCGGCGCGCAGGGCATCGGGATTCCAGCAGCCGCCGGGCAGGATCACCGCATCGTAATCCTCGATTTTCGCCTCGTCCATGTAGCGGTCGATCTTGATCCAGCCGGCGTTCTCCATCAGCCGGATCGCCAGCACGTGGGTGGCGCACTGCGGCGGGAAGCGGAGCCCGAGCGTGGGCGGGAACTCGCCGATGCGCGGCGACACCACGTGGACCGTCGCGCCGTGCTCGGTGAGCCATCGCTGCGCCCCCACGATCTCCACTTCCTCGACCCCGTTGGTGCAACAGATCGCAATCCGCCTGCCTTCTAACAGACGCGGGTCGCCCGGCGGATCGAACAGGAAGGCATTCAGCTCGCGGTTCAGTTCGCCATCGGCCGTGGCCAGCAGTTCCGTCGAGATCGACGGCACCGGCGATGCCGTCATCAGCTGCTGCATGCGGGAAAACGCGGCGGCCTGGGCCGGATTGGAGGAAGAGGGTGGATTCATGGGGTTCATTTGATTCGCCGGGCGATCACGCCGTAGCGGGGGCTGAAGATCCAGGCGGCGAGGAAGCAGAGGCCGAGGAGCATGACGATGACCGGGCCGGGGGCGAGGCCGAGGGAGACGGAGAGCAGGACGCCGGCGACGGCACCGGCGGCACCGAGCGCGCCGCCGCCCCAGAAGAGGGCGTTGGTGCGGTCGGTGAGCAGGGAAACCGTGGCGGCGGGGGCGACCAGCATCCCGACGGAGAGGACGCAGCCGACGGCTTGCAAGGAAGCGACGAGGGAGAGGACGAGGAGGGTGAAGAGCAAGTACTGCATCAGTCGTACCGGGACGCCCTGGGCGGCGGCGACGTTGGGCTCGAACATCGTGACGAGCAGCGGGCGCATCAGGAGGTTGGCGACGAGCAGGGTGAAGGAGCCGATGCCGAAGGCAACCCAGAGGTCGGCATTGGCGACGGCCATGATGTCGCCGAAGAGCCAGTGCTCGAGTTCCTGGCGGGTATCGAGCCGCGGCAGCAGGGCGACGCCGGCGGCGAAGGCGGTGGTGTAGATGACGGCGAGGGCGGTGCCCTGGGCGATGCGGTTGCCGCGGGCGACCGCGACCGATCCGAGCCCGACCATCAGCGCGGCGAACAGCGCGCCAAGGAAGGCGCTGGCCTGGGTCAGGACGCCCGTCATGAGGATGCCGAGCGCGATGCCGGGCAGCATGGTGTGCGACAGCGCGCTGACCGACAGGGCGTTCCTCCGCAGCACGACGAACCCGCTGAAGAAGCCGTTGGCAAAGCCAATCAGCAAGGCGGCGGCGAGGGCGCGCTGGTAGAAGGGGTTGGAGAGGAGATCCACGGGAGTCGGTGAGTCGGTGAGTCGGTGAAGTCGGTGTTAGAGAGAAGCGGTGGGGGCGACGGTGGAGGCGCGGTCGTCTTGGTCGCTGGTTTGGCCGAAGGCGCGGTCGAGGTTGGCTTCGGAGAGGGCCTCGGCGGCGGGGCCGAAGGCGATGGGGCGGGTCTTGAGGAGGAGGGCCTCGTCGAAGAGGCGGGGGACGGTGGCGAGGTCGTGGTGGGAGGCGATGACGAGGCGGCCTTCGTGGGCGAGTTTCTCTAACAAGGAACCGAGCTGGCGCGAGGCGTTGCGGTCGAGGCCGGTGAAGGGTTCATCGAGCAGGAGGACATGGGCTTCCTGGGCGAGGGCGCGGGCGAGGAAGCTGCGCTGTTGCTGGCCGCCGGAAAGCTCGCGGATCTGGCGGTGCTGGAGATCTAACAGATCGAGCGAGGCCAGGGCCTTGTCGACCGCCTCGGCATCTTCCGGGCGGAAGCGTCCCCACAGGCCGGTTTGCGGGTAGCGACCCATTTCGACGAGGCCGCGGACGGTGATGGGGAAGGACCAGTCGACTTCCTCGCGCTGCGGGAGATAGGCGAACTCGCTGGACCAGCGCTTCACCGCGGTGCCGCGCCAGCGGATGCTGCCGGCGCTGCGCGGGACGAGGCCGGCGACGGCCTTGAGCAGGGTGCTCTTGCCGGCACCGTTCGGGCCGACCAGCGCGACGCGGTTGCCGCAGGAGGTGGCGAAGTTGACGGCGTCGAGAGCGAGGGTGTTGCGATAGGTGACGCGCAGCGAGTCGATCACCAGCTCGTGGTGATGCGAGTGGTGCGCGCAGCAGTCGTGGTGTTCCTCGCTCGTGCTCATGGTTCCCAGAGGTCGTCGATGTCGCCGGGCGCGCTGAAGACGTGCTCGAGGGTTTCCTTGCCGGATCGGTCGATGCGGAGCTTGGCGAAGCGGTGGCCGGGGGTGGTGTCGGCCCATTCGACCTTGAGGAAGATGACGGGGTGCTCGCCCACGACTTCCAAGGTTCCGGTGAGCGGGCCGGCGGGGCTTTCGCGGAGAAAGGCGGGGCCGCCGGCTTCGAGGGAGACGGACTTCGCGGAGGCGGAAAGGAGGAGTTCGAAGGTCGCGGTGGAGGCTTCGGCAGCGGCTGATGGTTTTTGATCCTCGACCACCGGCTTTGGCGTCGACGGGGCGGTCAGGCGTGCCAAGCCAAGGCCGGCCAGCATTAGGACGGCTAAAACGACCAGGGTTCTGAGTAGCGGGGAGCCTCGCATCGACGGGGGAACCCTTGGCGCAGGAGCCTCGCAGTTGCAAGCGGTTTGCGGTTCAGGGGGTCAAGCCCGGCAGGCGGCGAGGAGGGCGGCGACCTTGTCGAAATCCTTCACGCCCGGGCTGGACTCGGCGCCGGAGGCGATGTCGAGGGCGGCGGGGCGGACGGCTTCGATGGCTGCGGCGGCATTGTCGGCGGTGATTCCGCCGGCGAGGATGAGCGGGAGGTCGGGGTGCTGCTCGACGAAGGTGCGGGCCAAGGTCCAGTCGATGGTCTGGCCGGTGCCGCCGTAGATGCCGGGCGCATGGGCATCGAGCAGGAGGCCGGAGGCATGGAAATCGCGGGCGGCGGCGAGGTCCTCCACGCCACGGACGCCGAGGGCCTTGAGGAAGGGGATGCCGGCTTCAGCGAAAGGGCGGGCGTCGGCCGGGGTCTCGTCGCCGTGGAGCTGGATGACATCGATCAGGCCGTCGTCGAAGAGCTGGCGCGGCAGGTCCGGTCCGGCGTTGACGAAGACGCCGACACGGAGGATGCGGCCTTCGAGGTCGCGGAGGAAGCCGGCGAGTTTTGGGGCGAGGTAGCGCTTCGATTTCGGCCAGAAATTCGCCCCGAGGGCATCGACACCCAAGTCCGCGAGCTTGCCGGCATCTGCGGCGAGGGTGACGCCGCAGATCTTCAGCGAGGATCGGTTCGGGGCGAGAAAGGCGGCGGGTGACACGGGGCGAGACTCAAGCAGCGGAAGCGCGGCTGCCAAGCGGAATGACGGCAGGGCTCAATCGGTCCGCACGATGCAGGTGCGGAAGAAGCGGGTGCCGGCGGCGGCGGGCGGGGTGATCCGGGCGCTGCGCGGGGTGCCTTCGACGGTCTCGACCTGATAGCCCGCGTCGATTTCCTGCGGCAGGTCGCGGGGGCGGAGGATGACGGCGGTGTCCCACTCGCCGAGGTCGGTGGAGGTCTCGACATGCCACTCGATGCCGCCGCGGTCCGCGGGCCAGGGGACGCTGAGAGATTGCTCGTTCCAGGTTGGAAGAGGGCGGCTGGCGGCGGAGAGGGGATCGCCGCTGAAGGCGAACTCGAGCAGGTCGTCGAGGCCATCCTGATCGCCGTCCGAGGGGCTGGTGCCGTGGAGGCCGAGGCCCTGGGCCCAGGTGGGGAAAGACAGGAGCGGATCCCCGATGCGGCCGAGGACGCGAGTGGAGTAGTTGACGTAAGTACTATAGGTGCCGTTGAACCAGAGCAGCAGTTCGTCGCGGCCGTGGGCCGGGGGGACGATGGGGCGCAGGTTGTCGGCGGTGGAGTTCTGGGTGAGGGGGGTCCAGGAGAAGGTAAGGCCGCCGTCCGCGGTGAAACCGCGCCAGATCTCGTAGCGATCCGACGGGCGGAGCGGCACGTTGTTGATGTCGCCAAGGGCGAAGGGGTTCGCGGCGTTCGAGGAGAAGTACACGATGCGCGGGTCATCGGGATCCAGGCACATGCCGCCGCCGTAGTCGTCCTCCGCGGCGTAGAGCGGCCGGCCGCCGTGGGCGATGAAGCGGCGCTGCCAGGTGGTGCCGGTCCAGCGGGCGTAGTAGTAGTAGATGCGGTCGTGGTTCCAGCCGGTGCCGGTGACGTTGTCCCGCTGGACTTGGAAGACGCAGACGGGGGCGTCGCCGGTGCCGTAGTGGACGTCCCAGGTCCAACCGCGGCCGGTGGGGATCCAGTGGTCCGGGCCATCGCCGGGGCCCCAGGCGCTGGCGGAGTAGGGGTAGATCACGTTGCCCCGCTGGCCGCCGTCGTGGTCGAGCGGGATGCTTGCGAGAGTATCGACCAGCGTGCCGTCGGTTTTGTAGAGGCCGCCGTTGTTGTAGTAGAGATGATAGACGGAGTTGTTGACGTCCCGCGGGTGGCCGTCGGTGTAGATGAAGTCGATGCGGTCGATATTGTTCGAGCAATAGCGGGGATAAGGGCGGGTGCTGCCGCTGCCGGTGCCGAGGAGTTGGCGGGAAGTGCCCCAGGTCTCGCCGTTGTCCGTGGAGAGGGTGAGGGTGGGGTTGAAGTTGATGCAGCGGTGGAAGTTGTAGAGGGTGTTGCTTTCGCCGGAGAGCCGGTAGGTGTTGGCGTAGGTATTCGACGCCGGGACGGTGCGGGTGATTTCCGGACCCCAGTCGGCGGCGGTGGCCGGGGAGGGGACGAGCGAGGTGCGCTGATAATAGACCGCGGGGCCGGCGTGCTTGGAATAGAGAGCGAGCAGGCGGCCGTCGGGCAGGGGAGTGAGGGACGGGTTGTTGTGATCGTCCTGCTGCTGGGAAGCGGCGGTGCTGAGGGTGACGTGGGCGGTGCTGCCGGTGGCGAGGTCGCGGCGGGTCAGGCCGTAGGTGCCGTTCGAACGGACGTAGCCGGAGAACAGGGCGCCCTGATGGACGATGGCGCGCTCGTCGTTGAACCAGGTCCAGACACCGTCGGGTGCGACCTCCACGGCGTTGCCGGGAAGAGCGGGGACGGAAGCGGCGTTGAGCGGATCCGATCCTTCGGTGATCTCCGTGTTGTCGGAATAGGTATCTCCATCGGTATCGGGAAGATAGGGGGCGGTGCCGGCGGTGGCTTCGGCTCCGTTGGAAAGGCCGTCGCGGTCATCGTCGGCGGCGGGCGAGAGGGGGACGACGGGCTTGTGGCCGATGCCGTCGTACCAGACGCGGTTGCCTTCGCCGGATCCGGCCACGTCGTCGATGAAGACGGTGAGCGTGCCCGAGGCATCGGCGGTGAACTTTCCGAGCGGTGCCTGGCGCAGGACTCGGTTGCCTTCGGTGAGCAAGGGGGAGGCGGTGAAGTCGGTGCCGAGGGCGGCCGGGCCGAGCGTGGCGGTTCCCAGGGCGTTGCCGGTGGGGCTGAAATGGGTGAGCGGGTGGGCGGGCAGGAAGTCGTCCGAGAGATCGGCCGGGGTGCCGTTGTCGGCGATGTCGTCCGCTTTTGCCGAAGCCTTGAGGCGCCAGTCGCGGCCATCGTGCCAGAAGTAGGCGTAGAGCACGTAGTCGCTGCTGGGCGTCAGGCCGCTGAGCGTGGTGGCGAGCAGCGGGGCATCTTCCGCGCCGTCGGCATTGGACTCGAAGACGGTGCCGCTGTTGCCGAGGGTGCGGGTTTCCCAGTTGTTGTCGATGACGGTGTTGCCCTGCGCGGCGGGGACGAAAGGTTGGCCGTCGCGGCGGACGGTGTTGGCGAGGGTGGCGTCGGTGTAAGAGATCGGGCCGGTGACGGGCGGGGGTGAAACAAGACGGTAAGAGACGCCGTCGAACCAAGCGCGGCGGTTGGCTCCCATGGTCGATGGCAGGTCGTCGATGAAGACCCGGATCCTGCCTTCGCTGTCCGCGACCGCGCTGCCGAGCGGTGCGGCGAACATCGTGCGGTCGGCTTCGGTGAAGAGCGATGGGGCCGTCGTGTAGGTCAGCGAACTGGCGAGGACGGCGGCGGTGGCACCGATGCCGGCGCTTTCGGGGGGATTGGCGAACAGGGTGTTGGCACCGGGGTTCGCGGTGAAGCCCGCGCGGAGGTTCCAGACGGCCCCTGCGCCCGAACCGTCCCAGAAGTGGACGTGGATCTGATAGGTCGCGCCGGGGGTGAGACCGGTGACCGTGGTGCGGAGTTCGGGAGCGTTCTCCGCGACTTCGCCGGCGGAGTCGTAAACGTTTCCGCCGGCGGCGAAAGGGGTCCGCTGCTCCCAGTTGTCGTCGTTGCCGGTCGTGCCATTCAGGGGCGGGCTGAAGGTGCTGCCATTGGCCAGGGTCGTATTGCCGCCGCTGCCGGAGGTGGCGTCGACATAGACGGTATTACCGGACGCGGCGGAATGGGTGGCGACGAGGGCGGCCGCGAGGACGGGCAGTCGGGACGGGTGCATGTGAAGAGGAAGCGGTCGGGATGAGGTCACCAAAAAGGGGCGCCGCGTGAAGATAGCTCCGCGCGGTGCCCCGGGGAAGGTCAGGATTTCAGGGCGTTTCCACGCGGAAGAAATCCTTGCCGGGATTCAAGGCGGCGGCGGGGACGGTGAAGGTGTCCACGCCGTCGAAGATGGCGGCAGGCACGGGTGTGAAGGGAGTGGCGAGGTCGTCGGAGGAGGTCAGGACGTAGCCGGCGCCGCCTGGGGCGAAACGGATCTTGAGGTCGCCTCCTTGGAAGCCGACGGAGAGGATCGACAGCTCCGCAGTCGGCTTGGCGGCCGCTGGGGTGGTCAGGTTCATGGCCTTGGCATCGACATAGAGGTTGTCGAGGTGGAGGAGTCCGTTGTCGGGTCCGTTCGGCGAGATGATGAAAAGCGCGGTCATCAGGGCGTCCATGGTGCCGTTGCGGAAATTGAAGGGATCCACGCCGCCGTCGTCAGTGATCTCGACCTGGCCGGTGCCGCCGACGGGTGATTCCACCCAGACGCGCACCTGGTCGGCGGCGTTGTCCGCCACGACCCAGACGTTCATCCACTGGTTTCGTGGGTAGTCACCGGTGGCACGGACGACCGCGCCGTCGCGCACGACCAGCCCGGTGATCACGGCGGCTTGTGCTTCGAATGCCGGGAAGTCGCCGGCGGCCGGGGTCGCCTGATCGCTGAGGCCGAAACTGTTGTCGTGATTTCCAGCGCCCGTATGGAGCTGGAAGAACAAGGTGCCGGTGTTTCCTTCCAACACCTGCAGGCCCGCCGCGGCGAGCGACTTGTAGAGCGAGACGCTTCCGGCTCCCGGCAGCTTGGTCAGCGCGGCCACTTGATCACCACCGGCGAGCGGCTCGTCGGCGATCAAAACGGAGGGCGGGTTATTGGCGACTTTCCAGCCGTTCACGCCATCAATCGTCTGGCCGATCGTCATGCCCGTGCCCTCGAAGTCTTCCACGAGTTGGAATCCGGTCGGTTGGGTCGGAACACTGACGATGCTCTGCGGATCGCTCCCCGCGACCTCCACTTCGTAGCCGTCCGCAAATTGATCGCCGTCGGTGTCGGCGAGAGTCGGGTCCGACCAAGCGGGCTTGATGCCGCTGCCGGCGTAGGTGCCGAGATTTTGGTTCTCCTCGCTATCGGTCAGGCCGTCACCGTCGGTGTCGGGCCGGGTGGGGTTGGTGCCGGTCAAGGTGGTGCCGCCCCAGGTGCCGAGGTTGTCTTCCACGCGGTCGTTCAGGCCGTCGCCATCGGTGTCCGCGAGGTCGGCGCGGGTTTGGACGCTGGAGGGATTCGGTCCGAGCGCGGGATTGAATTCCTCCAGGTTGGAAAGACCGTCGCCGTCGTTGTCGGCGATGGCATCGTTGGCGACGGGATTCAGGGCGGTGCCCGGCGTCTGGTTGGCGAGTTCGTAGCCGTCCGGCATGCCGTCGTTGTCGGTATCGGCGGCGTTGGGGTTGGTGGGATAGGAGTTTTCGGCGTCGTCCGAGAGGCCGTCGGCATCGGAGTCCGCGAGGTTCGGATTGGTGCGGACGCCGTTGAAGGCGTTGGAGGTGCCGGCATGCTCCGGGCCGTCGAGGAGGGTGTCGCCGTCGGTATCGGCGACGGTCGGCTTGGTCTTGGAAAGGGCATACTCCTCGAAGTTGGTGAGACCGTCATTGTCGGGATTCCCGCCGGGGCCGTTGTCGCCGGTGGCGTCGTTTGGATCGAGGCCGTTGGCGGTTTCCCAGAGATCGGGAAGCGTGTCGTTGTCCGAGTCCGCCAGGACTTCGGTACTAAGTCCGTCGTACCAGGTGCGGTTGTTGGCGGCGATGGTCGGGTGGCGGTCGTCGATGTAGACACTGATCTGGCCGAGGGAGTCGGCGATGGCGATCCCGACGGTGCCGGCGAACATCGTGCGGTCGGCTTCGACGAAGACGCTGGGGGCGGTCGTGTAGGTCAAGGTGCTGGCCAGCACGGCGGCCGTGGCCCCGAGGTCGGCGGCGTCGGCGGGATTGGCGAAGAGGGTGTTGGCACCGGGATTGGCGGTGAAGCCGGCGCGCACGTTCCAGTCGGGAGCGGTTCCGGCTCCGTCCCAGAAGTGGACCCGTACGTTGTAGGAGGCACCGGGAGTCAGGCCGGTGATCAGGGTGACCAGTTCCGGGGCGTTTTCGGCCGCTTCGCCACCAGATTCGAAGATGTTGCCGGAGGAGCCGAAGGTCGTGCGCTGCTCCCAGTTGTTATCGACCCCGGTGACGGCGTTGAGCGGCGGATTGAACTCGGTGCCGGGAGCGAGGCGGGTGTTTCCGGTCGGGCCGGAAGTGGCATTATGGAAGACGACCTGGCCGGTCGCCGGAACGGCGAGCAGGGCGGCGAAGAGCGGGTAGAGGCTTGGGTTGGATTTGAGTTTCACGTTCTGGATGGGTTGGTGCGGTTGAACGACCGTTTGCTCGGGGGGGAACAAAGCGGCGCCGCGACGAGGGCGGCCGGGGCGCAGCGCGGGGATCGATGGCAGTCAGTTGCGGCGGCGGCGAAGGAGGCCGAGCAATCCCAGTCCGCCGAGAAGGGCGGCAGCGGGCTCCGGGACGGCGCTCACCGTGCCGTTGATGTTGATGTTGTCGAAGCGGAGCTGATGGTCGCCGCTTGGCAGGCTGTCCGAGGCGGTGAGGCGGAAGTAGAGCGTGGACGAGCTGGTGACGCTGGAGTTCAGGCTGCCGGTGGTGACCGGACCCCAGCGGCTGTTGTCGAAGCCGGTGCCGTTGCCGGTGGCACTGAAGATGGAGGACTGGGCGAGGACGTTGGTGAAGGCGGCATCGGAGGCCACCACGAGCTGCGTGTAGACCGTGTAGGGCGCGGCGTTGATGGTCCCGTCGTAGGCGAGGAACTGCCAGGTCGCGCCGTTGGTGAGATCGAGCGTGATCTGCTGGCCGGCGTCGGGGGTCAGGGAGAAATCGACCACACCGCCGGCGAGGGCCGGGGTGGCGCTGTCGGCGAGGCTGGCGGCGAAGGTGAAGACAGTGCGGGCACCTTCGATCGGGTTTAGCCCGGAAGTTCCGCCGCCGACCTGGCTGGCATTGGTCGGGAAGGCGAGCGTGGCGGCGGTGGCGGTCAGGCCGGAGGGCACGGACGAGACGGTGCCCGGGGTGGCGGTGATGTTGAACCCGTATTGGGCGAGGGTGGCGGCGTGGGCGGAGGTGCCGCCGGCAATCGTGATGGTGGCCAGCAGACGGCGGCTGAGGAGGGCTCGGGGAGTCGGGTTTTTCATCGTCAATCGAAGGTGCGGAGTGGTCGTTGGAGGGGTTCGCGCAGGAGTTTCCCGGCGGATGGTCTTGCACGATCCGATGTCGCGGCCGGCCGGAACCTTAGCCAGATGCTGCCGACTTTTTTGCGGCGGGATCGGAATTGCTAAGGTTCCGGCGCTTTGGAACATCATCTCCGGATGAATCCGGATTCGGAAAAAAGCGACCTAGCGCCCGTTCCTCGGGTGCAGGGCCTTTTCCTGACGCACCTCGGTGTGGTGCGGGGCTTCATCCGTGCCCTGGTCCGGGATCGTCATCTCGCGGATGACATCCTGCAGGAGACCTTCCTGACCGTGTCCCGGAAGGCGGCGGACTTCCAGCCGGGGACCAGTTTTCCCCGCTGGGCCTGCGCGGTGGCGCGGCTGAAGGTGCTGGAGACCCTGCGGCGGGAGCGGGGGAGCTTGAAGTATCTGTCCGAAGAGGCGATCGAGGCCCTGACCGCGGTCGAGCAGGATTTGCCCGATCACGACCGCCGGGCGGAGCTGCTGGAGGACTGCGTGAAGGAGCTGCCGCCATCCATGAAGCGCTCGGTGGAGCTCCGCTATGTCGGCGACCACAAGCCGGCCGAGGTCGCCCGGATGATCGGGTGGTCGGCGGAGGCGGTGCATGTCGCGCTTTCCCGTGCCCGCTCGCTGCTGCGGGACTGTATTGAACGAAGGACTTTGGAGACTCGCGAAACCCCATGAAATCGAACGACGAACATCTCGAGCGGCTGTTGGATGCCTACTTCGAGGGCGAGCTGGATGCGGCGGGCAAGGAGGAGCTCGACCAGATGCTCGCCTCCTCGGCGCAGGCCCGCGATGCCTTTTGGTCGAGGGCTTCGATGGAGAGCACGCTGGAGAACTGGGCGAGCCAGCGGAAAGGGGAGACGCTCGCGTGGCAGCCGCAGCGAAAGCCGGCGCGGCCCGGATGGGCGAGGCATTTGCCGGCGGTGGCGGGCTGGTCCGTGGCGGCGCTGTTGACGGTCGCGTGGCTTGGGGAGCGGGCAAGCCGGAACGTTCCGGGGCCGACCCTTGCACGACCCGGTCCGGAGAGCCGGCCGCTGCCTGCGAGCACGACCCCGGCTGCCGGGACGGCGGAGGACACGCCGGTGGCCTATCTTTCCCGCTCGGCGGGACTGGAGCGGGGCAGCGGGATCCTGCCGGGGCAGGTGTTCCGGGCGGGCCGCGAGGTGGTGATCGGCGCCGGGGTGCTGGAGCTCGATTTTTACAGTGGGGCGCGGGTGTCGATCCAGGGTCCGGCGCGCTTTGTTCCGGATAGCGACATGCGGCTCTCCGTGGTGGAGGGCCAGGTTCAGGTGGACGTGCCGGACAGCGCGAAGGGCTTCGTGCTGTCGCTGCCGGACGGCACGATCACCGACTTCGGGACCAGCTTCGGGGTCGAGGTGACGGAGAACCGGACCTCGCGCTTGCAGGTCAGCCGCGGCGAGGTGGAGCTGGCCGGTACCAAGGACGGGGCGGAAGCCCGGCGGATCCTCGAAGGTCAGGCGCTTGCGATTTCCGGTGAAGGCGGACCGCGGGAGATCGACTTCCGGCCGATGTCCGTGACCAACTCGCTGGAGACCCTGAGCGCGGAGTATGACCAGCTCCGTGCATCGCGCTGGGACCAGGAGTGCCGGCGCATCGCCGAGGATCCTTCGCTGCTGGTGCACTTCCGCTTTCTCCCGGACGAGCAGGGCTCCCGCGAGATCTCGAACCGCGCCACCGGCCCGGGGCTGCCGCGGACGGGCACGGTGATCGCCGCGGAGTGGTCGCGCGGGCGCTGGGAAGGAAAGCCGGCGCTCGCTTTCAATCATCCGTCCGACCGGGTGCGGGTCGATGTGCCCGGGGAGTTCCCACAGGTGACCTTCGCGGCTTGGGTCAAGACCGACGGCCTGCCGCGCCGCTACAACGGGCTTTTCCTCAGCGAATTCGGAATCCCCGGCGAGGCCCATTGGCAGTTCTCGCCGGACGGTCGCTTCTACTTCGGGGTGCGACCCAAGGAGGAGCGCCCGGACTGGAGCTTCCACCGGGCTTTCAGCGAGCCGGTGATCTCCATCGGAGACTTCGGGACCTGGCGCTTGCTTGCGACGACCTACGACTCGGTCGCCCGGGAGGTGGTTCATTTCGTCGATGGCGTGGAGGTCCACCGGTCTCCAATCGCCGACTCGATCCCGCTGCGCTTCGGCCGCGCGACCTTGGGGAATTTCTTCGATCCCAAGCCCGAGGTGCACGCCACTTTCGCCGGGCTCGGCGAAGAGTGGAGCTTTCGCAACTGGAGCGGCGCGATCGACGAGTTCCTGCTCTTCTCCCGGGTGCTCGACGTGCAGGAAATCCTGAAGCTGCACGAGACGGGGCGTCCCGACTGATCCGTTAGAAGCCGAAGTAGCGCTTCGCGTTGCCGCTGCAAACGTCGCCGACCAGCTTCGAGAGCGCGTCGAAGTCGTCCGGCAGTTCGCCGCGGTCGGCTTCGCTGCCGATCAGGTTGCAGAGGATGCGACGGAAGTATTCGTGGCGCGGGAAGGACAGGAACGAGCGCGAGTCGGTGAGCATCCCGACGAAGCGCGACAGCAGTCCGGTCGATGACAGCGCATCGAGCTGGAGTTCCATGCCGTTCTTCTGGTCGAGGAACCACCAGCCGGAGCCGAACTGGATCTTGCCGGGCACCGAGCCGTCCTGGAAGGCGCCGGTCATCGCGGCGAAGAGATAATTGTCGCGCGGATTGATGTTGTAGAGGATGACCTGCGGCAGGCAGCCGCGTTCGGCGAGGGTGCCGAGATAGGTCACCAGCGCGACGCCCTGGCGTTCGTCGCCGATCGTGTCGAAGCCGCAGTCCGGGCCTAACAACGCCGACATCCGCGGGTTGACGTTGCGGAAGGGGCCGAGGTGGAGCTGCTTGGTCCAGCCCCGCGCCGCGTCCTGCTGGCCGAAGAAGATCATCAGGAAAAAGCAGAATTTTTCCTTCTCCTCCGCAGTGACCGGGATGCCGCGGCGCGCCTTGTCGAAGATGATCGAGGCGTCGGCGTCATCGCAGGGGATCGCCGGGCAGCGGTCGAGCCCGTGGTCGGAAAGCCGGCAGCCGGCGTCGTGGAAATCATCGTGCCGCTTCTGCAGCGCCTGAAGCAGGTCGGAGACGTGGTGGATGCTGGAGTCGGTGACATCTTCCAGCTTCTCGATCCATGCGTTGAAAGCCTTGGGCTGATCGACCGAGAAGGCCTTGTCCGGGCGGAAGGTCGGGAAGACGCGGGTGGCGAGGCCGGTGTCGGCGATCGCGTGATGATGGAGCAACGGGTCGGCGGGATCGTCGGTGGTGCCGACCATCGTGACGCGGAACTTGTCGAGGATCCCGTGGACGCAGAAGTCCGGCCCGGCGAGGCGGGCGTTCGCCTGTTCCCAGATCTCGTCGGCGGTGTCCGGGCCGAGCAGGAGGTCGATGCCGAAGTAGCGGCGGAGCTCGAGGTGGGTCCAGTGGTGGATCGGGTTGCGGAGGGTGTAGGGCACGGTCTCCGCCCAGGCCTGGAACTTCTCGCGCGGGGTGGCGGCGCCGGTGATGAACTCTTCGTCCACGCCGTTCGCGCGGAGCAGGCGCCACTTGTAATGGTCGCCGCCGAGCCAGAGGTCGGCGACGTTTTCCCAGCGGTGGTTGGTGGCGATCTCCTTCGGCGAGAGGTGGCAGTGGTAATCGTAGATCGGCTGGTCCTTCGCCACTTCATGGAACAGGCGGCGGGAGGTCGGGGAGTGGAGCAGGAAGGATTCTTCGTCGAGATAGGCCATGGCGATGCGGGAGCTTGGCAGGATGCGGGGAGGGGGCAAGGCGATCCTTGGGGGAGTTGTCGGACAGATCTTGGCAGCCGGAACCGGGCCAGACGAGGCTTGACCCCGGGGCGGATGCTCCGCTTGGTGCGGGTTCTGCGGTGCGCTCGGGCTGCCCATTGATTTCTCATGTTCTCCCAACTGTTTCAAAAGAAGCGCGGCACCTGGAAGGATGACGCGCTGGCGGGCCTGACGACGGCGCTTGCCCTGGTTCCGGGTTCGATCGCCTTTGCCTTTGTGGCCGGGGTGCCGCCGATCTCGGGCTTGTATGCGGGCTTCATCGTCTGCCTGATCACCGCGGCGCTCGGCGGCCGGCCGGGGATGATTTCCTCCGCGGCGGGATCGCTGGCGGTGGTGATGGTCGCGCTGGTGAACGCCGGCAACCAGCGGGGCGGCGAGGGCGCGGGCTTCGAATACCTGCTGCTGGCGGTGATCCTGATGGGCGCAATCCAGGTGGTCATCGGGCTGCTGAAGCTCGGCCGGCTGATCCGGCTGGTGCCGCATCCGGTGATGATGGGCTTTGTCAACGGCCTCGCGATCGTGGTCTTCCTGTCGCAGCTCAAGATGTTCCGCGAACGCGACGGCGCGGTGGTCGGGGACTGGCTGGGCGGTGCCGAACTCGCGACGATGCTCGGGCTGGTGGCGTTGACGATGGCGATCGTGTATGTGTTGCCGCGCTTCACGAAGAAGGTGCCATCGTCGCTGGTGGCGATCGCGGTGGTGAGCATGGCCGCGTTCTTTGGGCTGCCAACCCAGACGGTGGGCGACCTGTCGAGCGTGCAGGGAGCCTTGCCGATGCCGCATTGGCCGGCGGTGCCGATGACCTGGGAAACGCTGTCCTTCGTGATGCCCTACGCCGTGATCCTGGCGCTGGTCGGCTTGATCGAAACGCTGATGACCTTGCAACTTATCGACGAGCTCACCGAGACCCGCGGCAAGGGCAACCGCGAGTGCCTGGCGCTCGGTGCGGCGAACCTGGTGGCGGGGACTTTCAAAGGGATGGGCGGCTGCGCGCTGGTTGGCGAGAGCCTGATCAACATCGGCTCCGGCGGCCGGGGGCGGATGTCGGGTGTGATCGCCTCGCTCGCCTTGCTGGCGTTCATCCTGGTCGGTGCGCCCTTGATCGACCGGATCCCGATCGCGGCTCTAACAGGCGTGATGTTCGTGGTGGTGATCGCGACCTTCGAGTGGACCAGCTTCAAGACGATCGGCAAGGTGCCCTTCAGCGACGTGCTGGTAGTCGTGGCGGTGACGGGGATCACGGTGTGGCAGGACCTGGCGGTCGCGGTGATCAGCGGCGTGATCCTGTCGGCGCTGGTGTTCGCGTGGAAGAGCGCCAAGCACGTGCGGTTGAGCGTTGTGGAGGACTCGGAGGAAACCCGGATCTACCGGATGGAGGGCTTGTTGTATTTCGGCTCGGTGCACGACTTCGCGGAGAAGTTCAACCCGGCGGCCGATCCGCCGCGGGTGGTGCTGGATTTCCACGAGGCGCGGGTCTGCGACCTGTCCGGGCTGGAAGCGCTGAAGTCGCTCGCGGGGCGCTACCGGAAGCTCGGCAAGACGCTGGAGGTCCGCCATCTGTCGCCCGACTGCGGCCGGATGCTGGAGCGGGCGGGGGACCTGATCGAGGTGAAGGTGGCGGAGGACGATCCGGTCTATCTGGTGGCGCGGATTCCGGCGAAGGTCGAGCAGGCGCCGTGAGATTGGGCGCGGTTGGCTTCAAGGCCGCTCGAAGATCATGAAATGCTGCCACGGCAGCGGGCGCAGGTTCGAGACGAAGCGGAAGCCGGCGCTTTCAAGCTCCAGCCGGGCCTGAGCTTCTGTCATTTTGTGGAGCGGCTTGATCGGGACCAAGGGGTCCTCGCCGCGGAACTCTAACAGGAAGATCCGGCCGCCGGGCTTCAGGGCGTGGTGGAGGGAGGCGAGCATCTCGCGGGGGTGGGAGAACTCGTGGTAGGCATCGACCATCAGGGCGGCATCGAGCGAGGCGGCGGGCAGTTGCACGTCTTCAATCGTGCCGAGGTGCGGCTCGACGTTGTTGATGCCGAGTTCGGCGGATCTTTTGCGGAGGAAGTCGAGCATCTCCGGCTGGATGTCGACGGCCACGATCTTGCCCTGCGGCACTTTCTCGGAGAGGCGGAAGCTGTAGTAGCCGGAGCCCGCGCCGATGTCGGCGAGCACGGCGTTGGGTGCGAGTTCGATGGCGGCGATCGCCTTGCTGGGCGCTTCCTCCTGCTCGCGGTTGCCGCGTTCCAGCCAGTCGATCGCACGGTGGCCCATGACGTGGGAGATTTCGCGGCCGTGGAAGAACTTGCCGATGCCATCGGGCGAGGCGGGACCGGTGGTGTATTCGACGAAAACCGGCGCCGGGATGATGGCGGAAGGGGGCGATGCCGCGGCAGGCCCGGCAGGCGGAGTGGGGGTTCGGAACCAGCCCCAGGCCACGATGAGGGCGATGACGAGAACGGCGAGCAGCGGGGTGATGCGGGACATGGGGCGTTTTCTACGCGAAGGGCAGGGGATTTCAGTCCGAATTTTGGAGAGAGACGATCCGAAGGGGGCTGACGAACGGTGCTCTCGGGGTCTACTCCAGGTTCACGATGGCCTGGATCTCCTCCGCGATGCCGTCGGCCAGTTCGCGGGCCGAGTAAACGAGGTCGTCGCGGCCGATCTCGTCGCCGTGCAGCAGCAGGCAGATCGCCCGGGTCATCGGATGGCGATCGAGCCTGGCCTCGATCTCCTTCCGCGTGGCGAAGGCGAAGAGGCCGGCGTAGAACAGCGGCTTGGGATCCCGCAGGACGTTCTTGCGGTAGCGGGTGAGGAAGAGCGCGAGCCAGCAGCTCTTCTCCAGCCGGTCGGGGTCGGCGAGGCGCAAGTGGTCGATCCACGCCGTGGCAGTCTCCTTGAGCTGGCCGCGGACGATCCAGCTCTGGTTGACGCGCCGGACTTTCGCCAGGTCGGCTTCGCCCTCTTCGGAGAGCGGGGCAAGGTCGGGAAGGTTGGACATCGTTGAGCTTAAGGGAGCGGGGAGGGCCGCCATCCTAACATCCGCGCGAGATCCTTCAACCGGTCTTGCGTCCCGCGCCGGGTCTTCCTAGCGTCCGCCTCCCGCATGTCCGTCAAGATCCGCTTCACTTCCGCCGCCGCCACCCGCCTCGTCCTCGCCAAAGTCGGTCATCCCCAGCGCGACGAGCCGCTGCAGACTTCCAAGCAGGTGTTCCAAGTCCCCGAGGACGACCGCCCCGCGTTGACCGCGATCTTCCTGAAGGCCTTCAAGAGCCTGTCCGGCTACCGCTTCAACCATCACTCGTCGCTTGACCAGCACGAGATGAACTCCTGCGCCAAGGCGATCTTCACCTCGCCCGAAGGCCTGCTGGAAAAGGGCTGCGACATCGCGAAGCGGCTCTACACGAAGTCGAACCACCCGAACATCAAGTCGGGCGACCTGTGCATCTCGTTCATCGAGGACGTCGAGGTCAACGGCGAGCTGACCCAGGCGATTTGCATCCTGAAATCGGAAAGCGTGGTGCCTTTCCTCAGCATCTCGACTCGGGACGGCGACCTCCAGCTCCACACCGAGCAGGGGATCAATCCGGAGAAGATCGACAAGGGCTGCCTCATCATCAACCACCACCCGCACAAGGGCTTCCACGTGCTGACCTTCGACCGCTCGGGCTCCGACTCGCGCTTCTGGGTGCGCGATTTCCTGGGCGTGGTGCCGGTGACCGACAGTCCTTTCCTGACCAACAAGTTCACCGACATGGCGGTCGCTTTCGCCAAGCAGGAGGAGAAGGTGAAGAAGGAAGCCAGCCCGCAGGATGACACGCCGCCGTGGGAGACCTGCAACGCCGCCAACGAGGCGCTGGCCTACTTCGAGGAGAAGGAGCAGTTCAGCCTGCAGGAGTACGAGGAACAAGTACTACGAACACCGGAGGCGGTGGCCAAGTTTGCGGAGCACCGCAGCAAGGTCGAGGAAGAGCAGGGGCAGCGCTTCGACGACTCGTTCGAGATTTCCAAGAAGGACGTCAGCAAGGCGAAGAAGCGGATCGGCGCGGTGGTGAAGCTCGACACCGGCGTCGAGATCCACGTGAAGCCGTCCTTCACCAGCCAGCCGGAGCCGGTGCTGGAGCGCGGCTACGACGAGGCGAAGGGAATGAAGTTCATCAAGGTGTTCTTCAACGAGGACATCTCGAACCCCTGAGGAACCTCACTCACTCGCCCGCGTCGGGATAGGAGCCGAGCAGCTTGACCATCGAGCAGTGCTTCTCGAGCTCCTCGATGGCATTCTTCAGCTCAGGGTCGTCGCAGTGGCCGGAGAGGTCGACGTAGAAGACGTATTCCCAGTCCTTCCGCTTGGAAGGGCGGGACTCGATCTTCGACATGTTGATCTGGAACTGGTCGAAGGCCTGGAGCGCGCGGACCAGCGAGCCGGGGCGATCGTGGATGGCGAACAGGATCGAAGTTCGGTCCTTGCCGGTCGGCGGGCAGGTTTTCTCGCCGATCACCAGGAAGCGGGTGGTGTTGGTCGCGCGGTCCTGGATCGAGGATTCGAGCATTTCCAAGCCGTTCATTTCCGCAGCCAGGGCTCCGCCGAGCGCGGCGGCACCCTGGGCGGCGTTGTCGCGGGCGAGTTGGGCGGCGCGGGTGGTCGAGGAGACTTCGACCAGGTCGGCTTCCGGGAAATTCCGCAGGATCCAGTTGCGGCACTGGCCGAAGACCTGGGGGTGCGAATAGAGGGTCTTGATCTGCTCGCGGGGAATGGAAGCCATCAGGCCGTTCTCGATGCGGAGCAGGATCTGCGCGCAGATTTGCAGCGGGGAATCGACGAAGAGATCGAGGGTGTGGCTGACCGCGCCTTCGGTGGAGTTTTCGATCGGCACCACGCCGTAGTCGGCCTGGCGGCGGGTCACCTGGTCGAAGACTTCCGCGAAGTTCGGCTGCGACGAGTAGGCGACGGAATGGCCGAACTTCTTGATCGCGGCCTGGTGGGTCCAGGTGCCTTCGGGGCCGAGGTAGGCGATCTTGAGGTCGTCCTCGAGGGCCAGCGCGGCGGACATGATCTCCCGGTAGATCGCGCGGATCGATTTCTCGGGCAGCCGGCCCTTGTTGCGCTCGATCAGCCGGCGGAGCAGGGCTTCCTCGCGTTCCGGGGCGTAGATCTGGAGGCCGTCGCGCTTTTTGACTTCGCCGACCTGGTGGACCAGGTCGGCGCGATCGGAGAGGAGGTCGAGGAGTTGGCCATCGATCTCGTCGATGTGCTTGCGGATGTCGTCGAGATTCACGCGGGGTCTTCGTCGGGAGTGGAAACTTTCGGGCCGGTGGCGCTGAGGGCGAGTTGTTCTTCGGCGGTGGCGGGGGCCGGGCTTTCGGAGGGGGCTTCGGGCAGCTTCACCCGGCGAAGTTCGTTGGCGTTCGGCAGGTCGTCGATGCTGCGGATGCCGAAGTGCTCGTAGAAGAGCTCGGTGGTCTCATAGAGCAGCGGTCGGCCGGGGAGTTCGGCGCGGCCGCCGATGCGGACGAGTTCGCGGTCGAGCAGCTTTTGCAACATGCCGTCGCAGGCCACGCCGCGGACGGCTTCAATGGCACCTTTGGTGATGGGCTGGCGGTAGGCGATGATGGCCAGGGTTTCCATCGCCGGGCCGCTCAGGCGCTCCGGCTTGCGGCCGGGGAAGAGGTGGCGGACGAATTCGCCGTAGTTCGTCCGGGTAAAGAGTTTCCAGCCCTTGGCGCGCTCGACCAGCAGGAAGGCGCGGCCGGTGGTCTCGTAGTCGTGGTTGAGCTTCGCGATCGCCACGATCACCTGGTCCGAGGACACGGCGGCGAGGGCGGACAGCCACTCGGGCAGCTCGACCGGGCTTTCGCCTTCCTCGATCTTCCGGGCGCGGGAATCCTCGGCCTCGGCGACCCGGGCGCGGATCAGCCGCGCGAGTTCTTCGGCGGGCAAGGGGTCGTCCGAGCTGGTCAGCAAGGCTTCGATGATCGAGGGCAATTCCATGGCGGGGGGCGGAGCTTAGGAAAGCGGCGGGGCATTTCAAGCGTGCCGACGGGTTGGTGTCATCGTCGCTGCCGGGAGCGCCCGGAAGCGTGTGGAATCGGCGTGAGGAGTTGGTGATCCGCGCATTCCCGACCTTGGCGCGTCGGGTTGAACGAAATTTCAACTTGCACGGGTAACGGGGAAGCGCTAATCGACCGCGCCCGAATTTCCACATCCTGTGGGTATTCCGGAACTGCCAACGATTTCCCGACCCCGACCCATCATGGCCGACAAGAAGCAACCCGCGAAGAAGGCGTCTCCCGCCAAGCCTGCCGCAAAGTCCGACCCGAAAACGGCCGCCAAGCCCGCCTCGAAAGCCGCTGAGAATCCACCGGCAGCAAAGCCCAAGAAGGAAGTTGCCGCGCCGGCACCCGAGGCCAAGCCCGCCCCGGCCAAGGCGGCTCCGGCTGCTCCGGTCAAGGTTAGCGGGTTCGCCCTCAAGCAGCGCCAGCGTCTACTGGACCTTCGCGACGAACTGGTCGATGCGATGTCCGGTATGACCGGCGAGATCCGCAACGCGCCGGAAGGCAGCGAGGCCTCCGGCAGCGGGATGCACCAGGGCGATGCGGGCAGCGATGCCTACGACCGCGACTTCGCGCTCAGCGTGCTGGCCAAGGAACAGGACGCCCTTTACGAAATCGAGCAGGCGCTCCGCCGGATCGACCGCGGGGCCTACGGGATCTGTGAAATGTCCGGCAAGAGCATCCCGCAGGCCCGTCTGGAAGCCATCCCGTTCGCCCGCCTGACGGTCGAGTGCCAGGCCCAGTGGGAGAAGGAATACGGCAACCGCCGCTTCCGGCCGTCCAATGAGGTCGGCTTCTCCGGAGGCCAGTATCAGGACGATGAAGATTCCGAAACTGTTTCGCTTGACGAGGACGACGACTGAATTAGTCTCCGCGCCCCAACTTCCCGTTTATGCCACGCGACATCATCACTCTTGAATGCACGGAAGCCCGTGCGGAGGGCAAGCCTCCTTCCCGCTACGTCACCACGCGCAACAAAAAGAGCCTGCGCACTCCGGGCCGTCTCGAGAAGGTGAAGTTCAATCCCTCGCTCCAGCGCCGCACCATTCACCGCGAACTCCGCTAATCTCCCATGCCTGAACCGAAGACCGTCGAACGCCGGATCGCCTTTCGCAAGTCGAACCGGAAAATGACCAGCCGCCGCCATGACATCCCGGCGGATGGCGTCAATTATCTCAATCCTGATCTGCTTTCGAAGTTCACTTCGGAAACCGGCAAGATCCTGCCCCGCCGCGTGACCGGAGTTTCGGCCAAGCTGCACCGCCGGATCACCAAGTCGATCAAGCGCTCCCGCGCCGTGAACCTGATGCCCTGAGCGGCATCGGTCTGGATCAATGCTTTACCGGAAGCCTGCCCGACACCCGGGCGGGCTTCTTTCGTTTTCAAATCAACCGATGAAGGAACTCAAGGACACCCAGAACGAACGCGACGACCGCAACCTCGCGATCGACCGCGTCGGCGTCAAAGGCCTGCGCTTTCCGGTGGAAGTGCGCGACAAGGACGGCAGCGCCCAGCGCACGGTGGCCACCGTCGCCCTCGCCGTGGACCTGCCCCACCACTACAAAGGGACCCACATGAGCCGCTTCGTCGAAGTTCTCAATTCCCACGGCGGCTGCCTCGATGTGCGAACGATGGCCAACCTGCCGCGGGAGCTGCTGAAGCGGCTGGACGCCCGCAAGGCGCACGTCGAGTTCCAGTTCGCCTTCTTCCGCTCCAAGCCCGCGCCGGTCACCGGCCAGATCGGTCTGATGGATTACGAGGTCCGCTTCGAGGTGGAGGCGGAAAAGGGCGGCCCGCTGGATTTCATCGTCACCGTGATGGTCCCGGTCGCCACGCTTTGCCCTTGCTCGAAGGAGATCAGCGACCGCGGCGCGCACAACCAGCGCGGCGTGGTGACCTACTCCGTCCGCTGCAAGGAGCCGGTGTGGATCGAGGATTTGATCGAGCTGGTCGAGCGCTCGGCGAGCTGCGAACTTTACAGCCTGCTCAAGCGGCCGGATGAGAAGGCCGTGACCGAGCGGGCCTATGACAACCCGGTGTTCGTGGAAGACCTGGTGCGGAACGTGGCTTCAAGGTCGAACGCGCACGAGGATATCACGTGGTACCGGGTGGAAGCGGAGAATTTCGAGTCGATCCACAATCACAACGCGTATGCGGTGATTGAGAAAGCTTAGTCTTGCAATTTCCCGCTGCTTGCCACCGCGGAGGCGGACCCGCTAGTTTCGCCGTCCGACCATGAGTGACGTCCCGAACGAAGCAGCCGCCCAGCACATTGCCACGATTTCCAAGGATCTCGGCATCTCCGCGACCTCCGTCGCGGCGACCGCCAAGCTGCTGGCCGAGGGCGCGACGGTGCCCTTCATTTCCCGCTACCGCAAGGAGGCCACCGGCTCGCTCGATGAAGTGCAGATCCAGGCGGTGCGCGACCGGATGGTGCAGCTTGCCGAACTCGATGGCCGCCGCGTTTCCATCCTCAAGTCCCTCGAAGAACGCAACCTGCTCACGCCCGAGCTGAAGAAGAAGATCGATGCCGCGCTGACGATGACGGTGCTCGAGGACATCTTCGCGCCGTTCCGGCCGAAGCGCGTCACCCGCGCGACCAAGGCGAAGGAGAAGGGCCTCGAACCGCTCGCCGACTGGCTGCTCGCCAACCAGGCCGCGGATCCCGCGGACGAGGCGGCGAAGTATGTCGATGCGGCCAAGGAAGTGCCCGATGCCAACGACGCGCTGGCCGGAGCCCGCGACATCATCGCCGAGCGCGTGGCCGACGATGCCGCGCTGCGCGGCCGGGTGCGGCGGATTTACGAAGAGGAGGCGACCGTGGCCTCGAAGGTGATGTATGGCAAAGACACCGACCCCGAAGCCGCGAAATACCGCGACTACTTCGAGTGGAGCGAGCCGTTCAAGAGCATCCCGTCCCACCGCATGCTCGCCATTCGGCGCGGGGAGAAGGAGAGCTTCCTCATCATGCGGATCGAGGTCCCGCTCGACCGCGTCAGCCGCCTCGCCGAGCCCGAGTGGGTGACCGGCCGCGGCCCGGCGGCCGATCAGGTCCGGCTTGCGGTGGAAGACGGCTGCAAGCGCCTGCTGATGCCTTCGATGGAGACCGAGATGCGCCTCGCCGGAAAGAAGGCCGCCGATGAGACCGCGATCCGGGTGTTCGCCGACAACTTCCGCGAACTGCTGCTTGCCTCGCCGCTCGGGCGCAAGCGGACCCTGGCGATCGACCCGGCCTTCCGCACCGGCTGCAAGACCGTGGTGCTGGATGCCCAAGGCGCTCTGTTGCATCACACGGTGCTCTACGCGACCGCCGGCTCGAACCACCAGATGTATGAAGCCGCGGTGGAGCTCACCGGCTTGATCGGGAAGCATAAGATCGAGGCGATCGCCATCGGCAACGGCACCGCCAGCCGCGAGACCGAAGCCTTCGTGAAGAAGCTCAATCTGCCGTCGTCGATCCCGGTGATCATGGTCAACGAATCGGGCGCGTCCGTTTACTCGGCCTCCGATGTCGCCCGCGAGGAGTTTCCGAACGAGGACGTCACGGTCCGCGGCGCGGTCAGCATCGGCCGCCGCCTGATGGACCCGCTGGCGGAGCTGGTGAAGATCGATCCGAAGGCGATCGGCGTCGGGCAGTATCAGCACGATGTCGACCAGCGCGCTCTCAAGGCGAGCCTCGATGACACCGTGACCAACTCGGTGAACGCCGTCGGGGTGGAGCTCAACACCGCGTCGAAGCAGCTCCTCGCCTACGTCTCCGGACTCAACGCTTCGTTGGCCGAGAACATCGTCGCCTTCCGCACCGAGAAGGGCGGCTTCACCTCGCGTGACGAGTTGAAAAAGGTCCCGCGCCTCGGCGAGAAGGCCTTCGAGCAGGCGGCGGGCTTCCTCCGGATCCGCGACAGCAAGCACCCGCTCGATGCCTCGTCGGTCCACCCGGAGCGCTATCCCTTGGTCGAGCGCATGGCGTCCGATGTCGGCTGCGAGGTCGCCGACCTGATGACCAACGAGGCGCTGCGCAAGAAGATCGACCTCAAGAAGTATGTCGATGGCGACGTCGGCCTGCCCACCTTGCAGGACATTCTTTCGGAACTCGCCAAGCCCGGCCGCGACCCGCGCAAGCAGTTCGAGCTGTTCTCGTTCGCCGAGGGCGTCGAGAAGCCGACCGACCTCAAGGCGGGGATGAAGTTGCCGGGCATCGTCACCAACGTCGCGGCCTTCGGGGCCTTCGTCGATGTGGGGGTCCACCAGGACGGGCTGGTTCACGTCAGCCAGCTTGCGGATCATTTCATCCGCGATGCGAGCGAGGTGGTGAAGGTCGGTCAGAAGGTGCAGGTCACCGTGATGGAGGTGGACCTCCCGCGGAACCGCATCTCGCTGTCGATGAAGTCGAAGCCCGACATGGAGCCGCGCCGCGCGCCGGCCGGTGGCGGTGGGGATTCGCGCGGCCAGCGCCCGGAGCCGAGCCGCGACTCACGGCCGCAGCAGGGTGGGGGAACCAACGACTGGTTCAGCCAGGCGCTGAATCAGGCGAAGAAGAAATGAAGGGTCACCTGACGAAGTCGTCCTCGGTGTAGAGTTCCCGGTCCTTGCCGGCGGAGCGGATCTCCATCTTGCGGCTGCTGAGCTGGTGGAAGAACCACGGGGTGCCCCAGGGGTCGCAGAGTTCGCCGGCGTCGTTGACGCTGGAGCCGGCAGGAAGATCGAGCTTGAGCTGCTTGAGATTGTCGCCGCGGAGGGCGGCGGTGATTTCGGCGTTGGTGCCGACGGGGTTGCCGTCGAGGTTCGTGGCGTAGTCGCGGAAGGTGAACTCAAGGTTGTCGATCGCGTCGCGGACGGTCTGGATTTCCTCGGGTGTCAGGCCCGCGGGTTCGGCGGGCGGGACGACCGCGGGAGGAGGAGGCCCGGTTGGCAGGGGATCCAAGGTGGAGGAAGCCGGCACGGCGGTCGATGTGGGAGCCGCCGTGGTGTTCGAGTCCTTGGATGAACCCGGATCCCGAGTAAGCCAGAACAGGAGCGCCCCGAGGAGGGCGACCAGAAGGGTGACGACGGCGGCTCTCATCGCAAGGCGGCCGTCATGATCTCATGAATCCCAGGTCCGGCGCGGCGAAGCGGCCGAGGTTCGGGAAGATGACGGGCATATAGGACGGACCCACGCCGAACCACTTGGCGAGGGTGGCGCTGTATTCGTCGACGCTGGTCGTCGGGATCCAGCGGCCGGTGCTGGTGTCGTCGGGGCCGTTGATCTGGTGGACCGGGAAGCGGCCGTAGGTTTTCTTGCCGGCGACGGCCCCGGTGGAGGGATTGCCATTGCCGCCGAAGACGACGTGATGGCCGCCCCAGCCGTGGTCGCTGCCCTGGCTGTTGGTTGGGAAGGTGCGGCCGAAGTCGGAGGCGGTGAAGCCGACCACGCTGTTGGCCAGGTTCGCATCGCCGAGGGACGGATGGGCGGCGATTTGTTCGATGGCGGCTTGGAAGGCGGCGATGCCCTTGCTGAGGGCCCCGAGCAGGTTGGCGTGAGCGCCGGTGAGGGGGGCGTTGTTGGTCCCCATCTGCGAGGTGTGGGTGTCGTAGCCGCCGACCGTGACAAAGAAGATCTGGCGCTTGATCCTGAGCTCTTTCCGGCCGGCGATGATGCGGGCGACCATTCGCAGTTGATCGCCCAATGAGCCGGATGGGAACGGGGTGTTCCAGACCCAGTTGGCCGGAGCGCCGGATGACGTGTCGGCGATCGCTTCGTTCAGAAAGGCGCCTGCGGCGATGGCGTTCTCGATCACGTCGCCGAAGGCCTTGGACTGGAGGTTGCTGTTCGGAAGATTCGCGATGCTGCGGATGACGTTCTCGCGGGCGGAGCCGGTGGCGGCACCGGAGAGGATGACGGCACCGCCGGTGGACACGTGGAACTGCTGGACGCTGTTGCCGACTTCGAAGGTGTTCGCTCCGGCGATGCTGGTGCAGAGGGCGATCTTCGCGCGGTCCGCCTCCGCGAGGAGTTCTTTCTGGTAAGGATGAAGGTGGTCGGCGATGCGGCCGCCCCAACCCGAGCGCGGCAGTTGGTCGGGCAGGGAGGTCTGCCAATGGGTGACCTGGTCGGAGTGGGAGAAAAGCTGGGGTGGCAGGGCGACGGTCCTTTTCTGATACTGCACCCGGGTGGTGGGGAAGAGCAGGGGGCCGACGTTGAAGACCGTGGCCAGTTTTCCGGCTTGGAAGAGGTTGGCCATTTCCGGGCAGAGCGGATGGAAGCCGTATTCGTTACCGTCGTTGTTATCCGGCGTGATGGGCACCAGAGTGGACTCCGGGATGGTCAGGTTCCCGCGGATGGCGGCGTAGTTCGCGTGCGCGACGGCGCCGCGCGGCACGATCATGTTGTTGCTGTCGTTGCCGCCGTTGAGGAAGATGCAGACGAGCGCCTTGTAGTCGCTGAAGCCGCCGGCACCGGGGCCTTGGGCGAGGGCGGAATTGATCAGCCGGAAATCCCGCAGGGTGCTGGAGATGGCGGCGGATCCCAGCGCGGCCCCGCCGACGGTGCGGAAGAAGCTGCGGCGGGTTCGGAGGAGACGGGCGCGGTCCTGGTCGATGTTGGACATGGCTTTTTGTGGGCTCAGCGTTGGATCGCGTGCTCGGGGGAAACGGCGATGAAGTAGATGATGCCGCGGATGCGGTTGCGGCGTTCGGAGTCGGTGGGATTGGTGGCGTTGTACGCGACGTTCGAAGTGGTGGAGACGTGGTTGAAGATCTGGTCCTCCATCGCCTGGCTCATCTGGCCGGCCATCAAGAGCTTCGAGAACTCGCGGATCAGGTCGCGGAGATTGGAGTTGTTCGTCCAGTAGTTCGTCCCGGTGGTCCGGGGTCCCATCCAAGGCGAGAAGTCCATCATGATGTCGTGGGCTCCATCCCGGAAGCTGCTGAAGCCGCTGGAGTAACCTCCCGAGGTCAGACTGGACGAGCTGCTGTAGATTCCGCCGAAGAGGAAATTCGCCTGCCGGATGACATTGGTGTCGGAGCTGATCTGGAATTCGGGCGTGGTCAGTCCGGCATCCGCGAGTTCGCCGGGGAACTTGTAGGTCGGCTCGAAGAAGTTGAACACGGTGGGAGCCCCCAGCGGGGTCTGGCCGAGGGCGGTGTCGGTGTTTCCGACGTTCCAGTCCGAATAGCCCGAAGTGACGTCGCCGCTGCGGTCGAGCAGCGGGGTGTGGGGGGCGGCATTGAAGGTGCCGGACCGGCCGCTGAGCGTGGACTGGATGCCGCTGTCCGGGGTGAGCGTGAAGCGCCGTGGTTCGGTGGCGCTGATCGTCGCGATCGTGTAGACCCCGTTCGGCGGTGTCGAAAGGGTGTTGGAAGAGATGAAGCTCATGGTCAGCTTGTTCCCCACCACTTGGCCGGGCAGGGTGCCGCAGGTCACGGTCAGGGTGGTGACTCCTGTCGTGCTGCTATAGCTCTGGCTGTAGCTTCCACGGAGCCAGGCGACGTCGATGGCACCTGAGCGGGCGAGGGGGTCCGGAGTGACGGCGACGGTGAAGACGGTGTCCGAAGTGCGGGTAACCGGATAGACACCATTGATCAAGGTCGCGCCGCCCGTGCGGAAGTTGAGATACCCCGACTGACCGGTGGTAAGTCCGTGGTTTGCACCTGTGGTGACGGTCAAGACCGCCGAGTCGGCCGGGATCGCCCAGGTTCCTCGGACGACATCCCTGGTGCGGACGGTGAAGGTATTGGCGGTCGGCGCAGGGCTGTTGATGACCGTGTAGTCGCCGCTGTCATGGGACTGGACGCCGGCTCCCGAGAAACCGAGCAAGGTCTTCTGGTTGTTGCTCAAACGGTGGGTGAAGGCACCGGTGTTCACCGCGATCAACCCGCCGTCCTGGACATAAGTGCCGGCGAAGCTGCTGGCCGGCCGGAACGCGCGGGCGAGCTGGGTGACGCGGAGGACGGGCTCGCGCTGCTTGCCGAAGGTTTCCTCGGAGTTCGCAAGCGCGACCGAACGGGCCTCATGGTCGAGGAGGATGGCCTTGATGACGGCCTTCAGGTCGCCGCGGACGCCGGAGCCGTTGTCGTTGAACTTGCTGACCACACGGTAGATGTAGCCCGGGCTCGGATGGGAGGTGACCAGGCGCTGGATCAGCTGGTGGCAAAGGAAGGGGCCGATGTTGGGGTGCTGGAAGATCTGGTCGTGGACGGCATCGAGTTCGAGCATCGGCAAGGCTTGGAACTCGAGGTTGTTGGCGATGGTCGATCCGCTGTGATCGCCGTAAGGATTCAGCGGCGTGCCGTTGAGCACCGCGATGCCGGGGAGGACGACATTGTTGAGCAGGCGCTTCCTGCCGGTGTAGTGGCGGGCGGGCACTTCGCGCATCGGCTCGATCCAGTTGGATCCGGCGCCGAGGGTGGTGCGGTAGTTTCCGGTGTAGAAGTAGTCCCAGCCGGTGAAGACATGGGCGTAGCCGACGATGGCCTCCTGATCATACACGGGGATCAGCTCGCCCTTGGAGTTGAGCATCTGGCTGCCGTCCGGGTTCAGGCGGTAAAGGCCGAGCGAGAAGAGCTGGAGGATCTCGCGGGCATAGTTCTCGTTGGGAATGCGTCCGGCGGTCAGGCTGGGCTTGTCGTTGCGCAGCATGTCGAGGTAGCGGCCCATCGCCGGGTGCAGCGTGACGTTCTCGAGGAGGTCGTGGACGTTGCCGAAGGCATTGTCGAGCAGCATGTCGTAGTAGTCCGAGACCGTGTCCGCGCGGTCATCCAGCGGAACGTTTCCGGAGACCACCATGATCTGGCTGAGCGCGAAGGCGACCCGCTGGCGGAGTTGGTCGTCGGACTGGATGGAGTGCTTCCACCAGGAGTTGTAGGAGAGGGTCTCGGGGTAGGTCGGGCTGTTGGGATTGGTGACGGTGCGGAATTGCTCGACGTAGGGACGGTGGTAAGTCGCGGGCTTCAGGAACTCCGCATCGATCCAGGCGTCGAAGGAAGGCATCGCCTGAAGGGCCGCGATGTCCGCCGGGCTGGCACCGTAGGTCGCCTGCTGGAGGAAGCGGGTGGCGGCGTTCGCGTTGGTGTTCGAGGTGCCGGATTCCGCAGTCCAGTCGGGTGCAGGGGCCGGAGGGGTGAAGAGCGGCCAGGTGCCGAGGGTGACGTCTTCGAAGCGGGTCAGGACGTGGCCCGGGACGGTGGTGACGACGGGCACGGCCTTGGCCGATTCCGAGGGAGTGATCCAGCCGACGGCGAGGTGATCGCTGCCGCTGCCTTCCTTGTGGAGGACTTCCACGTAGTAGCGTCGGCCGGCTTCGAGGCGGAGAAGGGGCGAGGGGGCGGCGGCGGACCAGTCGGCGGAAGCGACAGCCGCGGTGAGTTCGGCGCGCTTCCAGGAATTGAGCGGCTCCTCGTCATCGGAGAGATAAAAGGCGGCGGCCTCGTCGCCGCGGAGGTAGAAGCGGTAGTCGCCGGACTCGGGGGCGGTCAGGAAGCCGCGGATGCGGACGCCGTAGTCATCGCCGGCATCGGCGGGGGCTTGCAGCGAGCTGATCAAGGAGGTGGAGGACGGTGCCTGGCTCACCGGGATCTGGGCGATTTCCGAACCGGGGATGCCGGTCCACAGCTCGCGGGTGATGCCACCGCTGGTCTGGAGAACGGTCAGGTTGAAAAAGGCCGAGCCGGAGCCGAAGGCGTTGGTCGCCGTGACCACGACCTTCCATTCGCCCGGGACGCTCGGGGTGCCGGAAATCACGCCGGTGGTCGGGTGGATCGTGAATCCCGCGGGAAGATTGATGGCCGAGAAGGAGGTGGGTTGGCCGCTGGTATTGATCTGCTGGCTGAAGACGGGGCCGCCGACGAAAGTGAGGCCGTCGAGTGGCGCGACGATGCGGGGGGCGGTGTTGGGGAAGAGGCGCGCCTGGGGGATGACCTGCTTCGGCTGGCTTGCGGACGCCCAGGAAAGGATCGCGCGATGGCCGCCGGAATTGTTGTAGTGTTCCAGCAGGATGGAGTAGCGCTTGCCTGCTTCGAAAGTATAGATGGCCGAGGCTTCGCCGGAGACGCCGTTGAGGCGGTTCGGCCAGTTCTCGTCCTCGGGGGTTTCCGGGAGATCCGGAACCGCGGGCCAGTTGTTGACGACCACCTGGCCGTTGATCTTGAGACGGAGGGTTTCGTTCCCGTTGGTGTAGATCGTGTAGGTTTGCGAATACTCCGGAAGGACCTCGCCAGTCCAGCGGGTGGAGAAATAGTTGGAAGCGGTGCCGACCGTGATCGGTTCGACGCCGGGCCAGGCGACGACGGCGTTGTCGAAGTTCACCTGCGGGTCGATCCGTGTGAGGGTCGGTGGCAATTGGGCGCCTCCGCCGAAGTAGGGGGCGTTGAGATTGGAATTCGGGTGTTTCCAGTAGTCGCCGCGGAGGCCGGTTCCGTTGGGCAGGGCCGTATCCTTGATCAGCACGCCGGCATGGATCTCGGCACCGGGGCTGTAGTCACTACCGGATGACACCGTCAGCACCGCGATTTCGTCGGATTCCGTCAGCGTGTCGGCCACCGGGACAAGGGGGATCAGAGCCTCGTTGACGCCCAGCGGGAGGGTGACCGTGGTCGGCAGGCCGTTGTGGTCGGCGGCAGTGGCGCTGCCGCTGGCGGCGAGATTGACCACGATGCGCCCGATGCCGCCGCTCCGCTGGATGCGGAAGCTGCCGGAATCCGCGGCCGGGGCGACGGAGGGCTCGGTGGCCTCGGCATCGGGAGTGGAGATGGTGACGATGGAGTCGTTTTCCAAAGCCGCGGTGAGGGCGGCGAGGTCGTTGCCGCCGTTGGGGTTGAAGCCCGCCTGGATCTCTTCCCAGTCGGTCAGGCCGTCGCCATCGGAATCAACGTCGGCGGCGATGACCCGGAAGAAAGCGTTGCCGCTCGTGGGGCGGGGAATGGTGACAGTCAGATCCCCATCATTTCCCGAATGCTGGCCGGGAATATTGTCCCAGGATCCCGCCTGCCCCGGATTCTCGGTGGACTGGAGTTGGTAGCGCTTCCCGGTCTGCGAAGACCATTTCAGGAGCAGTTCGCCACCCGTGGCCTGGATCTCCCGGATGGTGAAAATATCCTCGGCCCGGGTGGGATCGGTGCCGGCTTCGAATTCCTCGAGGTTGGTCCGTCCATCGCCGTCATCGTCATTGGCGGGGATGAAGACGGTCGGTCCAAATTTCGCCTCCCAGACATCGCCGAGACCATTGGAATCGAGATCGAGATCGCCCCGGGCGGCGACGGAAAGGCTTGCGATTAGCGCGACGAGGCGAAGGGAAGGGTTCATGGCGGCTGGTTCTAAGGAAACCGGTCCGCGGGGGGACGCGCGGAACGGGAATGCTGCGCGTCGGATCGAGTTTTAGCGTCTTTGGCACTGCCAGATCGACGTGCGGCTGGCGAGCGGAAAGTTTCATCCTATCAAAAATCGGCGACGAATGATGTGGATGCGCCAGGAGGGGGCATGCGCGATTTCCTCGGGACGGATGATCGACGCACTCGATGATCGACGTTGGACTTTCGATTCACGCCATGCAGAGCGTGGAGGCTAGTCTCCGCGGCGATGAACCGCTTCACCGCCTCCCTGCTGGTCAGTCTCCTGCTCAACAGCTGCCAGTACGACACCCCTTCGTCCTATTCCCTGCCCGTGACCGGCGGGCCGTCGGGCGCGATCCAGGAGAACTCCAACGCGCGTCCGACGGTCCGCTTTCCCGCCCGGGTGGCGGTGGTAAGGATCGAGGGCTCCCATGGCGGCTTCCGGATGATCCCGGAGACCGATGTCGAGCAGGACGAGCACGCGGCGGTTGCGGCGGCGTTGCCGGGAGTCGCGGGGATCGTGAGCTTGAACCGGGTGGCGCTGGTGAGCCAGGTGAAGTCCTATCGCGAACTCGATGCGGAGGCCCGCAAGGTGGGGGCGGATCTGGTGGCGGTGTATCGCTTCGAGACGAGCAACCGCTCGAGCGATGCCTTCGTGCCCTTGACGGTGGCGACGCTGGGACTGGCGCCAACCAATAGCTTCGCCACGGTGGCCACTGCGACTTTGATGATACGCGACGCGCGGACCGGCTACCTTTACGGGGTGCTGGAAGAGTCCGGGACTTCCAAAGGAGTCACCGCGGCAATGGATGTCCACAACGCGACGGAGCGTTCGAAGCGGAGCGCAAAGAAAGAGGCGCTGGACAAGTTGACGGAAAAGCTGCCGGGGTTCTGGGAAAGCGTGCGGCGCAAGGGGAGGTGAGTCGGTGAAGTCGGTGGTTCCCGTCACGCGAGGTCGGCGGCGATGGGGTCGACGAGGGCGGAGCCGGCGAGGGTGAGGGCGAAGTTTTCGCCGCGGGTCTCGGCGAGGCCGAGTTCTTGCAGGCGGGCGATGGCGGCGGGATCGAGGAGATCGAGGGGCACGCCTTCGTCGGTGCGGAGCATCAGCGCGATGCGCTCGAGACGGCGCTGGCCGGCGTCGAGCGATTCGCTTTCGGCGATGGCGTTGCCCAGCGAGTCCACCATGCGGACGTAGGCGGCGGTGTCGGGGATATTCTTCGTCCGGCTGCCGCCGAGGGTTGAGACGGCGGAAGGGCCGAGGCCGAGGTAGTCCTCGCCGCGCCAGTAGCCGCGGTTGTGGGAGGACCGGTGGCCGGGGCGGGCGTAGTTCGAGGTTTCGTAGTGCTCGTAACCGGCGGCTGTTAGAAGGTCGTGCGCGAGGTGGAACTGCGAGGCGTCGCGGTCCTCGTCGGCGTCGAGGTCGCCGCGCTTGAGGCCTTCGAAGAAGGCGGTGTCCTCCTCATAGGTGAGGTTGTAAGCGGAAATGTGGTCGGGCTGCAGGGCGATCGCGGATTCCAGGGTCTGGCGCCAGTCGTCGAAGGAGAGACCGGGGATGGAGAACATCAGGTCGATGTTCACCGCCGGCATCCCGGCCTCGCGCAGGGTGCGGACCGCCTCCGCGGCCTGGGCGGGGTCGTGCTCGCGGCCGAGGGTTTCGAGGACGTGCGGGGCGAAGGACTGGATGCCGAGCGAGACGCGGGTGATGCCGAGTTCACGGAACAGCCGGGCTTTGGCGACGTCGAAGGTGGCGGGGTTGGCTTCCAGCGTGACCTCGTCGAGTGCGGGGAGGTCGAGGATTTCGCCGAGGCCACCGAAGAGCTTGCGCAGGTGGGTGGGCGAGAGCATCGAAGGCGTGCCGCCGCCGAGGTAAAGGGTGCGCGGCTTTTCCGGGAGACTGGCGACGCGCTGGCGGGCTTCCTCTAACAGGCTGTCGATGAACGAGCCGATGGGCGTGTCGCCCGGGGTGTGCTTGTAAAACGAGCAGTAGGGGCAGACCCGGTGGCAGAAGGGGATGTGGAGGTAGAGGAGCACGGCGGCGGGCGGGAAAAGAGCATGGAGGAAGCAGGATGGCCAGCACTGGCCTCGAATTTGGCGCTGACGGCGATCGCAATCCCGTGTAGGCTGCCGGTATGACCATCACCCGCAAACTGGTAATTGGCGAGAATGGCAAACCCTCGGAGGTGATCATCCCCTACGATCAGTTTGTCGAAATCGTGGAAGCTCTAGGTGGCGATCTGGATCCATCTGAAGAGCGCGAGCTTCGCGAAGCAGTGGTGGACTCCAAGAATCGGCAAAGGGGCGCATTCGTCGCCGCGGACGAAATATGAGGCCGGTTTTCTACCACAAGAATGCCGTGCGCTATCTGAAGCGCATGCCGGTGGATCGGAAGGAGCAGATCAAGGAAAGCGGTGAACAGTGTTGCTGACTGCGACGACATTGCATCCCTCCCCAATATCCGGCCGATGAGAGGCGAGTGGGAAGGCTGCTTCCGTCTGAGAGTCGGTAGCTATCGGGTGATATTCCTGCTTTCAACCGAGGAGGGGGCCGAGGCGATCGATGTGCTTTTGGTTGGCCCTCGCGGCGACATTTACTGATCAATCCAGCAGCAGTACTTCCGCGTTCTTCGAGCGGAGGCGGAAGGTCTTGGCGGAGAGGTCGTGGGCGGCTTTGATCGAGCGGACGGTGCGGCTCTTGACCCGCATCAGGACGGAGTGGGTGCGGGCGATGCTGCCGCTGACTTCGACGCCGCGGAGCAGCGGGCTGTCAGAGATGCCGGTGGCGCTGAAGAGGATGCGGTCGCCCTTGGCGAGGTCCTTCGAAAGGTAGACACGGTCGAGCAGGTGGCCGTAGCCCTCGGCGATCAGCACGCGCTTCTCCAGGCTGTCCTTCGGCCAGATCTTCGCCTGCAAGCCGCCGCCGAGGCATCGCAGGCCGGCCGCGGAGAGGACGCCTTCGGGTGAGCCACCGATGCCGACGTAAAGATCGACGTTGCTTTCGGGCAGGGCGGGGGCGATGGCGGCGGCGATGTCGCCGTCGGCGATCATCCGCAGTTTGGCCCCGCTGCGGCGGACGGCGTCGATGTAGGGCTGGTTGCGCTCGCGATCGAGAACCATGACGACGATGTCGCGGATGTCCTTCTCGAGGATCTTCGCGGTGATCTTGATGACTTCCTCGGTCGGGGCCTCGATGCTGATAGGAAGCTTTGGATCCGCCATGAAGGCGCGGCGGACCTTTTCGGGATAGGCGAGCTTGTCGAGGTAGAAGGCGGGGATGTCTTCCAGCGCGTTCGCCTCACCGTCGACCGGGATGGCGGCGGCGATGCAGGCGACGGAATTCGCCATGCCCTTCGAGACGTTGGTGGTGCCGTCTACGGGATCCAAGGCGATGTGGAACTGCGGTGCTCCCTCCTCCCAGGTTCCGACCTTCTCGCCTTTGAAAATGCCGGGCGCCTCGTCCTTGATGCCCTCACCGATGACGACTTCGCCGCGCATGTCCATCAGGTCGAACATGCCGCGGATGGCATCGCAGGCGGCGGCGTCGGCGGCTTCCTTGTCGCCGCGGCCCATCCAGCGGTGGGCGACGATGGCGGCTCCCTCCGTGGCGCGGAGGAAGTCCATTTCAAAGATGCGTTCGGGATCGATCATGATGGGGGAGTTATGCAGATTGCGGGCCGGGATGGCTCAACTGACGATGAAGGATTTGAATCGCTCGTATGCCGGCAGCCACTGGTCGGGATCGCGCGGCGAGTAGGTCTGGAATTCGAAGGAATCGCGGATCAAGCGGCGGCCGGCGGCGAGGTCGGCGACGTGGCCGGTGGCGATCATCTGGACGATGAGGTTGCCGCAGGAGGTGGCTTCGATCGGGCCGGCGATGACTTCGATGCCGAGCGCGTTCGCGGTGGATTGGGCGAGGAAGGCGTTCTGGATGCCACCGCCGCCGGCGTGGAGGCGCTCGAAGCGCTTGCCGGAGAGCGTGCAGAAGCGCTCGTAAACGACGCGGTATTTCAGGGCGAGCGACTCGGAAGCGACGCGCAGGATGGTGCCCTTGTCGGCGGGGACCTTCTGACCGGTGCGTTCGCAGAAAGCGCGGATCTTGCTCGGCATCTCGCCGGGTGCGGCGAAGACCGGATCGTCGGGATCGATGAAGGCGGTGAAGGGTTCCGCGGCTTCGGCGAGCTTCGCCATTTCGCCGTAGGAGAGGTTCTCGCCGTCGAGGGACCACTGGCGCTTGCACTCTTGGATCAGCCAGAGACCGGCGATGTTCTTCAGGAAACGCACGGTGTCTTCCGCGCCGAGTTCGTTGCAGCAACGGGCGGCGTAGGCTTCGGGCGTGCGGATCGGGTCCTTGCGCTCGAGGCCCATGATCGACCAGGTGCCAGAGGACAGCCACAGCGGATCGTCGCCGTCCATCGGGATGCCGGCGACGGCGGAGGCGGTGTCGTGGGAAGCACTGGCGACGATCGGGATGTCGTCCCTGCCGATCATCCGCGCGACTTCCTTGCGGATCGGGCCGAGCACGGTGCCGGGCGCGACGATCTTGCCGAAGATCCGCTGCGGCAGGCCGAGCGCCTCGATCACACCCCAGGCCCAGTCGCCGGTGCCGGCGTCGAGGAGCTGGGAGGTGGAGGCGATGGTGCGCTCGACCGCCTGCACGCCGCAGAGCCAATAAGCGAGGAGGTCGGGGATGAAGAGCAGCTTGTCCGCAGCGGCGAGGGCGGGGGAGGAGATCTGCTCCTCGGCCAGCAGGTGAAGCGAGGAGTTGTAGAAGTTGGTGGTGATGCCTGTTAGAGAATAGATTTCCGCTTCGCTGACCTTGGCGTGCATGACGGTCGGTATGCCCTCGTGGCGAGCGTCGCGGTACTGGTGCGGCATGCCGAGCAGGCGGCCGTGGGGATCGAGCAGGCCGAAGTCGCAGCCCCAGGTGTCGATGCCGATCGCCACGATCTCGTCGCCGTATTTCTCCACCGCGCGGCGCAGGCCCTCGACGATGTCGCGGTAGAGGCCGACGATGTTCCAGAACGATCCGCCGGGCAGGTCGGTGCCGGGATTGTCGAAGCGGTGGATCTCCTCGAGCTGGAGGGTTTTCAGGTCGGTGATGCCGGCGATGACGCGGCCGCTGCCGGCGCCGAGGTCGATGGAGAGGAAGACGGGCATGGGTTGGGAGAGATGGTGGATGGCAGATGGGAGATATCAGATGTTCGGAACTCCCGTTGGCACTTGGAACTCCCGTTGGCACTTGGAACTTATCGGGCGAAGCGGAGGTCGTAGGGCGGGCTTTTGAGATGGGTCTTGGCGTAGGCCTTCGATTCGCGGTCGGTGACGACGACGTCGAGGTCGGCGGGGGTGGCGAAGAAGTAGTCTGCCTTGATGCCGAACTTCGAGTGGTCGAGCAGGGCGCAGTTCCAGGCGGACTGTTCGATCATCATCCGCTTGAGGCGTGCTTGCTCCGGGTTGGGTTCGCTGACGCCTTGCGACGGATCGAGGCCGGCGCCGGAGAAAAAGAAGCGGTCGATCTTCAGGAGCCGCAGCGCCGACTCGGTGATCATTCCGGAGAAGCGCCGACCGCGGGCCTCGTAGCTGCCGCCGAGCTGGATCAGCTCGACATCGTCGCGCGCGGCGAGGCGTTCGACCACGGCGAGGGAGTAGGTGACGACGCGCAACGGCATGCCCTGAGGGACCTGGCCGGCGAGCTCGAGCGCGGTGGTCGAGGCGTCGAGCAGGATGGTCTCGCCGGGCAGGAGCATCCGTGCCGTCTCGCGGGCGATCGCCAGCTTTTCCTCGAGCTTGCGGGATTCGCGCTCGCTCTGCGACAGCTCGCCGAGCGGGGCGGTGGAATCCATGGCCCCGCCGTGGGTCCGGCGCAAATGACCGCGGCGGCCGAGCAGGTCGAGGTCGCGGCGGACGGTCTCTTCGGTCACCGCGAAATCACGGGCGAGATCCGCGGTGCGGACCGTGCCATCACGGCGTACCCGGTCCAGGATCTGGCGTTGGCGTTCGGCGGCGAGCATGTGGGATTCTGTGGGAAATTGCTTGCTTTCGTGGGTTTTGTTCCGCACACCCCGGCTCGTCAATCCCAAACCTCAACGACCCATGCCTGCCGACTTCAAGCACGTGAACTATTCCTGGGACGACGCGCACGCCGCGACCCTCGATCCTGTCGCCCGTCTCGTCTACCGCTCCAACATCCTCGGCGACGACCAGCGCGTCACGAACACCGGCGGTGGCAACACTTCGTCGAAGATCGTCGAGACCGACCCGCTCACCGGCCAGCCGGTCGAAGTGCTCTGGGTGAAGGGCTCCGGCGGCGACCTGCGCACCAGCAAGCGCGACAATTTCTCATCGCTCTATCAGGACAAGCTGATCGCCATGCAGGGCCTCTATGAAGCCCGCGCCGACAAGGGCCTCAAGTCGCAGGCCGAGGACGAGATGGTGGCGATGTATTTCCACACGACCTTCAACCTCAATCCGCGCGCCTCGTCGATCGACACCCCGCTGCACAGCTTCCTGCCCGGCAAGCACGTCGACCACATGCACCCGAACGCGATCATCGCGATCGCCGCCTCCAAGAACTGCCAGCAGCTCACCCAGGAGATCTTCGGCGGGGAAATGGCCTACGTGCCGTGGATGCGCCCGGGCTTCGAACTCGGCCTGGCGATGCAGGAAATTTCCGCCGCCCAGCCGGACGTGAAGGCGATCATGATGGGCCAGCATGGCTTCATTTCGTGGGACGACGACGACAAGGTCTGCTACGTCCGCACGCTTGAATTCATCGAGAAGGCCGCAGCTTACATCGAAGCGAAATACGAAGCCAAGGGCGGCGACGCCAAGGCTTTCGGCGGTCAGAAATACCAGACGCTGCCGGAAGCCGAGCGCCAGGCCACGCTGGCCGCCATCCTGCCGTGGCTGCGCGGCCAGGTCTCGCAGCAGAAGCGCTTCATCGGCACCGTCCAGGACGACGCCAAGATCCTGCGCTTCGTCAACTCGGCCGACGCCCCGCGCCTCGCCGAGCTCGGCACTTCCTGCCCCGACCATTTCCTGCGCACCAAGATCAAGCCGCTCTATGTCGATTGGAATCCCCAGTCCGAGGACGCCGCCGCGCTCAAGGCCAAGCTCGCCGCCGGCCTCGAGCAGTATCGCAAGGACTACGCGTCTTACTACGCCGCCTGCAAGCATTCCAACAGCCCGGCGCAGCGCGATCCGAACCCGACCGTCGTCCTCATCCCCGGCCTCGGCATGATCGCCTGGGGCAAGGACAAGTCCGAGTCCCGCGTGACCGCCGAGTTCTACAATTGCGCGGTGGAAGTCATGCGCGGTGCGGAAGCCATCGATGAGTATATCTCGCTGCCGCAGCAGGAAGCCTTCGACATCGAATACTGGCTGCTCGAGGAAGCGAAGCTCCAGCGCATGCCCGCCGAGAAGGAACTCGCGCGCCAGATCATCATCGTCATCGGCGCCGGCTCCGGCATCGGCAAGGAAACCGCCCACCGCCTGGTGAAGGACGGCGCGCACATCGTCTGCGTCGACCTCAACCAGTCAGCGGCCGAAGCGACCGCCAAGGAGATCACCGACAAGTATGGCGTCGGCATCGGCGTCGCCGGCACCGGCGTCTCCAACTGCGGCCAGGCGATCGGCTTCGCCGCGAACATCACCGACCGCGCCAGCATCCGCGCGATGCTTGACCAGGTCGCGCTCGCTTACGGCGGCTTCGACCACATCTGCGTGACCGCCGGCATCTTCGTGCCGAGCGACACCTCCGGCCACATCCCGGACGACAAGTGGGCGCTCACCTTCAACATCAACGTCACCGGTTCCTACTTCGTCGCCGACGAGGCGGCCAAGACCTGGAAGGAGCAGGGCCTTCGCGGCAACCTGGTGCTGACCACCAGCGCCAACGCGGCCGTCGCCAAGAAGGGCTCGCTGGCTTACGACACCTCGAAGGCCGCCGCCAACCACCTGGTCCGCGAGCTGGCGGTCGAGCTGGCCCCGCTGGTCCGCGTCAACGGCGTCGCCCCGGCCACCGTGGTCCAGGGATCGGCGATGTTCCCGCGCGAACGCGTCATCGGTTCGCTGGCGAAGTATGACATCCCCTACACGGACGACGAGGCGACCGAGTCGCTGGTGACCAAGCTCGCCCAGTTCTACGCGGATCGTACCTTGACCAAGTCGCCGATCACCCCGGCCGACCAGGCGGAGGCTTACTTCCTGCTGGTCACCGGCCGCTTGAGCAAGACCACCGGCCAGGTCATCACCGTCGACGGCGGCCTGCACGAGGCCTTCCTGCGCTGATCGGATTTCCAGGTAGTAGTTAAGTCGTGGACCGGGCGGTTCCCTCACGGGGGCCGCCTGGTTTTTTATTCAGTGCCTGCGGCTGGCTCCACGCGGGGCTTATGGTAGACGTGCCAAAGCAATCCGGCTCCGGTGATGATCACGAAGGTGCCGAGGTTCATAGCGAACAGCCAAGGCATCTGGCGGAGCTGGCCGTCGATGGTTTTCATGGCCGCCTCGGCAGTCCTCTTTGACTCTGAGGAGTCCTCCCACTTTTCCAGGTCCTCCCCGTTCGGTTCGTAGATTTCGAACTCACCAGCCTCGTTCCTCCAGACTGTCGTGATGCCGGAGATCACGTGAAGCGCCCTGGCGGCCTGTTTTCGTTTGGCAGGATCCTCGTGGTCCCGAGCCACTTCGACCAGAGCAGGGAGGCGGTCGAACAGGACGTGATCGCCGTTCGCGAGCATAAACCGTGTCCGCGCCAACAACGGAGAAAACACGCCATAGGTCAACAACAGTGCCACCATGGGAAACCCCGCCGAGAAGAGCAGTCCCAGCCCGGCCCTCTCTCGGTTCTGCGTGGCAAGAAGTTTCAGCCCCATGAGGACGAGCACTGGGATCAACACCGCGTTGACGGCCCCTGCGGTCCATTGAAAGAGCGGTCCGCCGAAGAGTTCGGGCGAGGCTTTCTTTGCTTGAAGGGGAATCAGCCAAAGCAGCATCGGGATCAAGCCGATCCAAGAGATCGTTCGGTTGGTCATCGGGACTTCAAGGGTTGAGACTCTCTCTTCGGTCCGGCGATCATGCCTCCCACGGATTTACCACACGGATGCCCGTCGCGGCGAAGTCAGCGGTGTTGCGGGTCGCTAGCGTGAGATCATGGACCTTGGCGGTGGCGGCGATCAGGGAGTCTTCGAACGAGGTGTCGAAGGCCGCACGAAAGTCGGCGGCTTGCTCGGCGATCGCGCGGTCCACGTTCAGGATGCGGAACCTCTGCGGTCGGGCGATGATTCGTTCATACCATGCGGAGAGTTGTGCCGCGAACCCGGGGTCGCGCCGCTCGACTTTTTTCATTCCAAAGCGGATTTCATTGAGGGTCACAACGCTCAGGAACGACTCCCGGATGTCCTTCTGCCACGCCCACACGCCAGGATTCATCTTGTCGTCCGTGCGGCGCAGTTCGGAAACGGTCACGGTATCGAGGAGGAAACTCATCAGTCTTCGTCAGGTTCGAAGGTGAATTCGCGGTGCTTCGTTTCCTTGCGATCCGGCAACGGGAAGTCCTTCTCGTAGAATGAGTCCGGCATGCCAGGAACTCTCATCGCCTCAGCCAGGGTCATCGGCCTCTCTCCTTCCTCAGCGGGCAAAGTGAGCTCCCGGCGCACCAGCGCGGCCATCCACGCGGACAGAGACTGGGACTGGTTCACCGCGCGGTGACGGGCTTCGCGAACCAACTCGTCGGGCAGCTTCAGGGTGACGTTCATCGAGCTTCGTGTTTTCGTGCAGCACGATTGCACGGAAGAGGCAGAGGGTCAATCTGCCAATCTCCCCGAAATCACCAATGGAATTGCGCAGATCAGGCCGCACGCCTTATTCAAGGTTCCATGGGAATGTTCGACACGATTCATTTGGAAGCGCCCTTGCACTGCCCCGGCTGCGGCGCGGAGCAGCACTCGCTTCAGACCCATGCCTTCGAGGACGTGATGGCCCATTTGAGGATCGGATCGCGGGTGGGTGGCTCCGTGCTTTCGGGGATCATCAGCGAGACGATCTGGTGCTCCCCTTGTCACAAGGCGGAACGTTGAAAAGAACAAGGCGGACAATGACGAGGACGACGGTTGGTGATCAGGTTCCGGACTGCCGGCCTGCGGCACGGGCAATCTCCTCTTTCTCTAACATCCGCCACTCCCCGGGGCCGAGGTCGGGCGGGAGTGAGATCGGACCGATGCTCTCGCGGTGAAGCTTTTCCACCCGGTTGCTGATGCGGTGGAACATCCGCTTGATCTGATGATAGCGGCCTTCGTGGAGGGTCAGGCGGGCTTGTCGCTCACCGAGGATCTCGAGCGCGGCGGGGAGGGTGGTGAGATCCTCGGTGGGGAAATGGAAGCCGGTGGCGAAGGCTTCGATGGCGGAGGAGGGGATCGGGTCGCGGGTTTCGACGAGATAGACCTTCGGCACTTTCGTTTCCGGGGCCATCAGCGGCTTCGACCAGTTGCCGTCGTTGGTGAGAAGGATCAGGCCGGAGGTGCTGCGGTCGAGGCGGCCGACGAGATGCAGGGTGTGGCGGTCGGGATCGTCGATGAGATCGATCACGGTGCGGTGCACGGGATCGCTCGTCGCGCTGAGGATGCCGACGGGCTTGTGGAGCATCAGGTGGAGCTGCCGCTCGGGAGGGCGCAGGGGGCTGCCGTCGAGCTCGACGCCGGTGAAGCGGTCGATTTCGTGATCGATCCGCCGGGTCGGCAGACCGTCCACGCGGACCCGGCCGGCGACGATCACGGCGCGGGCTTTCGTCCGGCCCATCGAGTCGTGTTTGGCGAGGAGGCGGTCCAGCTTCACGGGGAAAGCCAAGCGGTGGAATCTGTGGCAGGCCAGCACCAAGCTCCAGGCTTCCAGCGAAAGGATTGGCACCCTGTGACGGGCCGGTGGCGACTTTTGCCTTGTTCTTGCGCGGCGTCCGGATAGTTGGCAGTCAACGTGCTGCAAACATGCGCGGTGAGTCCTCGCCCGTTTGAAAGCCCGCTTGGTTGAGTCACCCTCTTCACGGATGCCTCCTTGCCGTTCCCTCTGCCCGATCCCGTCCACAATGACCTCGTCGCCGCCAGTTCCACCACCGCCTGCTGCTCCTGCGTCAAGGCGGGATCGCACCGATCTTGGAATTGCCGACGAAGGACTTGAGCGCTTCGAAGCCGGGCTGGAATTGCCGGAGCGGGCGAAGCGGCAACTGGATGCCATCGAGCGCAGGCTGAACCGATGGTGCCCGACTTGGAGTCCGATCGGAATGATCCGGGTGATCCTGAGGCGCCGCGCGATGCGGGCTGGAATTTTGCGGCGATACGCGCCCTATTCGCCGGGGTTGCAAGGGCTTTTCCTTGCAGGTCCCGGCTCCTGAGATTGGCAATCCCCTATTTCGTCTCCCCCCTTCCGACCCCAATCCGCCGCCCCTCCCGCCATGAAACCCCGCGCCCCCCGATTTCTCTTTTGCTTCCTGATGTTCGGCGTCGCGTCCGGCCAGGATGCCAAGCTGCTGGAAGTGCAGAACATCGTGCAGGCGACCAAAGGGGCGGACGGGGTCTGGACGCCGGCGGCGAAGGACCAATCGCTGGCGGTCGGCGACCGGGTCCGGACGCGGCAGCGGAGCCGGGCGACGCTGCGGTTGACCGACCTTTACACGATGCGGCTGGAGCAGTTCACCACGGTCGAGATCGCGCCGGGGCTGTTCGAGGACACGAAGCCCCGGCTCGATGTCGGTGCGGGGGCGGCCTTCATTTTCAGCCGGGAGAAGAGCGGCGAGATCGACATCAAGACGCCCGCCGCGAACGGGGCGATGCGCGGGACGCAGGTCTTCGTGCAGGTCGCCGCCGACGGCAGTTCGCGCTTCCAGGTGCTGGAAGGGCAGGTGGAGCTGGTCAACCTTCAGGGCAAGCTGATGCTCGGCCCGGGAGAGGCCGGCGAGGCGGCTCCGGGCCGGGCACCGAAGCGGACGGCGGTGATCGAGGCGACGAACCTGCTCCAGTGGGCGCTCTACTATCCGGCGGTGCTGGATGCGGACGAGCTCGGCTTGAAGGGCGAAGGGAAGTCGGTCGCCGCCTACCGGGAGGGTGACCTGTTAGAAGCGCTCGAGCGCCATTCGGGAAGCGCGCAAGGAACCAGCGGCAAGCTTTACCGGGCGGCGGTGCTGCTCGCGGTCGGCCGGATGGACGAGGCGGCGGCGAATCTCAAGGGGGTGCCGGCGAATGATCCCGGCCGGCGGGCGATCGAGCGGATGATCGATGCGGTGAAATTCCGCGAACGCGAGGCGTGGTCGGACGAAAGCTTGAACACCGCCGGGGAGGCGATTGCCGAAAGCTACTACCGCCAGTCGCGCTCCGACTTGAAGGGTGCCCGCGAGGCCGCCCGGATCGCCACCGAACGCGCGCCGGGGAATGGCTATGCATGGACGAGACTGGCGGAGCTGGAGTTTTCCTTCGGCCGGACCAAGGCGGCGCGGGAGGCCTTGGCGAAGGGGCTGGAGCTCACGCCGCGGAATGCCCGGGCTCACGCGTTGCAAGGTTTCATCCTGGCCGCGGACAACCGGATCGAGGAGGCCAGCGCCTCGTTCGAGCAGGCGGTGCAGCTCGACGGTTCGCTCGGCAACGGCTGGCTGGGTCTCGGGCTGACCAAGACGAAACGCGGCGACCTTGCCGGCGGTCGCGCGGACCTCCAGACCGCGGCCACCGTTGAGCCCACGATGTCCGTCTTCCACAGCTATCTCGGCAAAGCGCTGAGCATGGAGGACAAGCCGGTGGAGGCGCGCAAGGACCTTGATCTCGCCAAGCAACTCGACCCGAACGACCCGACGCCGTGGCTCTACTCGGCACTGGAACTCCAGCAGCAGAACCGCCCGAACGAGGCGATCGCCGACCTGGAGCGCTCGATCGAGCTCAACGACAACCGCCGGGTCTATCGTTCGCAGTTCCTGCTGGACCAGGACAAGGCCGTGCGCGGCGCGAACCTGGCGAAGATCTATCAAAACGCCGGGATGCAGGAGGTCGCGGTGCGCGAGGCGACCCGGGCGGTTGAAAGCGATTACACCAACCCGTCGGCGCACCTCTTCCTCGCCAACTCCTTCGACGCGCTGCGCGATCCCAACCGCATCCAGCTCCGCTACGAGACGCCTTGGTTCAACGAGCTGCTGCTTTCCAACCTCCTGTCGCCGGTCGGCGGCGGGCCGCTGTCGCAGTTCGTGTCGCAGCAGGAGTATTCGAAGTTGCTCGAAGCCGACGGCCTCGGCGGCAGCATCCTCAGCGAAATCCGCAGCGACGGCGAATCGCGGACCGCGGCTTCGGTCTTCGGGCAATCGGGGAACTTCAGCTTCGGCATCGACGCCTACTACCGCGACAACAACGGCGGCGACCGCTTCAACTCCGCGGAGGAGCTGCAGGAGCTCTACGGCCAGTTCAAATGGCAGGTCACGCCGGACGACATCTTCTACTTCCTGGGCAAGTGGCAGGACCAGCAGAGCGGCGACAACTCGCAGACCTACGACAACCGCCCGCTCAACCCGCAGCTCGACTTCAGCGAGCAGCAGGAGCCCGGCATGATCCTCGGCGGCTGGAATCACCGCTGGGCGCCGGGTTCGCACACGCTGCTGCTCGCCGGGCGCCTGAGCGCGGAGCAGATCGTGCGAAACCCCAACTCGACGCAGCTTCTGGTGGAGCGCGATGCCGACGGCTTGCGGCCGGGATTCATCGACAATGTCAACGGGGTGGACCAGTTCACGGATCCCTCGCTGAACGGCTCCGTGACGGTCGGCCCCGACGGCGAGTCGCTAGTCTATTCCTCCGACCTGTTGAGAGCGATCCAGCCCTACCTCGGCCAGGGCGACGTGCTGAGTGTGGCGGGCGCGCCCTTCGCGCTGGAAACCCGCCGCCGCTTCGAAGTCGACAGCTTCGAGGTCCAGCAGATCTGGCAGACCGACAAGAACCTGCTGATCGCCGGCGGTCGCTACCAGTCCGGCGAGTTTGAAACCGACGTGCGGATGCTCGCCGAGCGTCCGAACTTCACCGGCGGCTTCGAAACGCCCGCGGTGCAGCAGCGCTCGGTCGTCGACTTCGAGCGGATGAGCCTTTACGTCTACGACTACTGGCACGTCACGCCTTGCCTCACGCTGATCGGCGGGGCGTCGTGGGACCACATCGAGCATCCCGACAACTTCCGAAATCCGCCGGTGAACGATCTTCAGCGCGAGGAAGAGAAGCTCTCGGGCAAGGCGGGCTTCACCTACGCGCCGGGTCGTTGGCTGACCGTCCGCGGCATGTATTCGCAGGGCCTGGGCGGCGCGACCTTCGATGAAAGCGTGCGGCTGGAGCCGGTCCAGCTCGCCGGTTTCAACCAAGCCTACCGCACGGTGATTTCGGAATCGATCGCCGGGTCGGTGGAAGCACCCGAATATGAAATCTGGGGCCTCAGCGCGGAGGGCAGCCTGCCGTCGCGGACCTTCTGGGGTGCCTCGTTCAATGTCATCGAGCAGGACGTCGACCGCAGCCGCGGGATCTTCACCGGCTACAGCGCGGGCGTGTTCCCTTCGACGCCCGCCTACTTCGCCGACACCACGGCGGAGCGGCTCGACTGCGAGGAGCAGTCGCTGGCGCTGACCGTGAACCAGCTCATCGGCAACCAGTTCTCGGTTGGTGCCGGTTTCCGCATGACGCGGTCGGAGTTGAATACCATGCTGCCGGAACTCGCGGGTGCCGGTCCTTTCGCGAGCCTGGAAGACGAGGCGACGCTGACGGAAGTGATGCTCAGCGCGAACTGGAACTCGCCGACGGGGCTCTTCGCTCGGGTCGAGGCGAACTATTTCTCGCAGGACTTGGAGGAGGATCCCTCTCGGCTGCCGGTCCGCTCCGGCGACTCGTTCTGGCAGTTCAACGCGCTGGCCGGCTACCGTTTCAACGAGAACCGCTGCGAGGTCAGCGCGGGCGTGCTGAACCTCGGCGGCACCGATTACCAACTCAGCCCGCTCAACCCGCGCGCCGAGATCGTCCGCGACCGGACGGCGGTGCTGCGGGTGCGCTACAGCTTCTAACAACCTCACGGGATGTCGCGGGGGATGTGGAAAAACGAGCGGGCGATCCGGCTGCTGACCGCGCTGGCGGGGGTGGTGCTGGCGGTGGCGGCGGGCTATCTCGCGCTGTTCCGGCTCGGGGCCTCGGTGGTCACGCTCAGCTACGACGTGCCGTTGCTGTTCAACCCGAAGGAAAACTCGCAGGACGTGCGGATCGTCTATCTGGATGAGGCGGACGGAAAGGTCTTCGACCGCAGCGTGCAGGCCAAGCTGCTCGACAAGCTCAACGAGGCGGGTGTCCGCGCGGTGGTCTATGACCTGATCTTTGAGAACCCCTCGGAGGATCCGGAGGTCGACCGGGAGTTCGCCGCGGCGATGATCCGCTTCCGCGGCGCGGATGAGAACGGCATGGCGATCCCCGGCAAGCCGCTGCGGCCCATCTTGCTCGCCTGCGGCCGTGATGTGATCCGCCAGACCGGCGTGGTGGGGGAGCAATTGATCCCGCCGACCGACGAGCTGCTGGCGGCAGCGGACGACTTCGGTCTGGTCGCGTTCGTCCACGACAAGAAGTTCACGGTCCGCGAACTCATGACCGGCACCAAGGACGAGCCGTCGATGACTTGGAAGGCAGCGAGTCTGCTCGGGGCGAAGCTGGAGGAAGCCGATCGACTCAAGCCGCGCTGGATCCGCTTCATCGGCCGCCCGCCGGATCCCGAGGACCCGAAAGCGACGCCGCCGATCCCGTCGCTGGGGGCCGACCAGGTGATCAACGGGGACGCCTCGGGCTTTCTGCGGGACAAGATCGTGGTCGTCGGCGCGAAGCCCGGCATCGTCGGCGCGGCTCTGGGTGTGGATCTTTTCTCCACGCCTTTCCACCGCCTGGACATCCGCGGCAACCTGCCGCTGACCAGCGGGGTGGAGTTGCAGGCGACCGTGCTGGCGAACCTGCTCGAGGGCAACTGGCTGACCCGTTCGGACCCGCGCCACGAGACCTGGCTGGCGGTCGTGGCGGGTCTGATCGCGGGCCTGCTGTTCACCCGCTTGCGGCCGGTGCATGGCATCCTCGTTGCGGTCCTTCTCATCCTGGGGCTCCTGGCCGCGGGGACCTGGTCCTTGCAGCACGACGGCCTTTGGTTCCCGTGGAGCATCGCCGCCTTCGTACAGATTCCCGTGGCCCTCGGCTGGGGCACGGCGGCGCACTTCTACATCGAGCGCTTTTTCCGCACGAAGCTCGGCGAGGAACAGCGCCAGCTCCGCGAGGCCTTCGCGAAATACCTGTCGCCTCAGATGCTCGACCGCCTGACCGCGGAGGGCTTCAAGATGCGGGTGGGTGGCGAGAAGATCGAGGCCGCGATGATGTTCACCGACCTCGAGAACTTCACCGACCTCTGCGAAAAGGTGGGCGATCCCGAGCGCATCGTCCGCACCCTGAACGAGTACTTCGAGCAGACCACCAGCCACATTTTCGACGACGACGGCGTGGTCATCAAATTCATCGGCGACGCGATCTTCGCCGCCTGGGGCGCGCCGCTGGCCGAACCGCAGGCCGCGCTGAAGGCGGCGCGGGCGGCGTGGAAACTGGGGAACACCGAGAAGATCTCGATCGACGGCACGGTGCTGAACACCCGGATCGGCGTGCATTTCGGGGAAGTCGTGGCGGGCAACATCGGCAGCGCGCGGCGGGTCGACTACACGATGATCGGCGACGCGGTGAACCTCGCGGCGCGGCTCGAATCGCTGAACAAGACGCTGGGCACCGACATCTTGGTCAGCGACGAGGTCCGCTTGCGGATCGGCGATGAGTTCCTCACCCGCTTGGTCGGCCGGCTGAAAGTGAAGGGCCGGCGTGAAGTCACGCTGGTCCACGAGTTGTTAGGGCCGCTGCCGCCGGACGGGGAGCCGGAGTGGATCGCGATCTACCACTCCGCGCTGGCTGCCCTGGTGGACAACGATTCCGCCAAGGCACGCGACCTGTTCCTCGCGACGGAGCTCAGCAAGGGCGGTCGCGACGGTCCTTGCCGTTTCTTCCTGAAGCGGCTCGATGCCGGGGAGCTGATCCGCGACGGGGTGGTGGAGATGACCGAGAAGTGAGAGGGCATCGGAGGGTGGGGGGGCGCGCAAGGCGCTTGTACTAAAGAGCATCGACGAAGCGCCCGATTTCGTGTTCACTCCCGCCCGTAAGTCCTTCCAATCTCTCCCCCCGAGATGAAGTCCATCCCCTCCACGATTCTCTCCCGCCGGTCCACCGGCGTTGCCGTGTCCGTTTGCCGCTCTGGCGGTGATCGGAGTCGATCTTCCGGATCGGCCTGTTCCTGCGGCTGGCTCGGGGACTGCTGCATCTCGCGCCTTGCCTTTTCACGGCCCGGAAACCCACCGGAGTTCGGTGCTTGCTAACCCAGCCTTCCCCCGTAAGGCACCAGCCCCCGCTCTCCCGTCGACATGCCTCACATCAAGCCCATTCCGGCTTTTCTCGCCCTTGCCGTCATGGGTTTGACGGGCTTCGGAGTCTGGACTTCGACCCGCCCGGATGCGGCCGAGGGCAGATTTTCCCGACAGCCCGCCGACGCTGCCGGCACTCCCGCAATTTCGACCCCGGGAGGTGATGACACGATTTCCCAAACTTTGGGAAGGGTCGGAGGCAAGGCCACGGCTGATGACACCCGGCAGGCCTTGACCGGTCTCCGCGCCGAGCTGCTCGCGCTCCCGAAAGACGAGGCGGTCCGCCAGATCCGCGGCTTCCTCGACGGCGGGAAAGACCGGGCCACGGGACTTTCTTTCGGAATTGCGAAGGATGGGATGCTGTCGGAATGGCCGAGTTTCCGGACTTTTTTGCTCGATACCCTGCTGGCCGTCGACCCGGCCGCCGCCGCGGAGACCGGCCGGGTGATCCTTGAAAAGCCGACGACGGCGGACGAATGGGCGCTCGCGCTGCGCAACGTCGCGCGCGGCGACTCGACCGCCGATCCCGAGTTCCTCCGGACCAAGACCGAAGAGCTGATCCGCAACCCGGCCTGGCAGGCGGATCCGTCGATCGGTTATCTCAACGCCTTCGACGTGCTGGTCCACGTCCAGGCCACCGCCAGCACGCCGCTGCTTTCCGGGCTGATCCAGATGAAGGACCGCAGGGATCTGGCGCACGCCGGCTTCCTCACGCTCGACCGCCTGGTGCAGGGCCAGCCGGTGGAGGTGCTCACCCGCCTTGCCGCCGACACCGCGTTGCAGCAAAGCCGGCCGGAGATGGTCGCGCAGCAGTTCGCCCGCGCCGACCTCCGCAATCCTGCACAGCAGGCCCTGGTCAAGAACTGGCTGCTTGATCCCGGCCGGAGTTCCGCCGAGCTGCGGGCCTTCGCCGGCGTCTATCCGAACAACAACCAGTTCGTCTCGAACAACCTCCTCTCCGCCCAAGCCGCCGCTCCCGGCGACGACCTCGCGGCCCATGATCGCGAGGCCTTGAAGGTGGTCACCGCCTGGGCTTCCGACCCCGCCTTCTCCACCATCCAGGAGCACCTCCGCACGATGGCTTCGCGGCTCGACGGCTTCGTCGGCAGCCGCGACCGCAGCAGCCTCTCTTCACCCCCACCCGAATAGCGCCATGCTTCCCCTCCGCATCGCCCGCACCCGCATCGCCGCCATCGCCCGGACGGCCTTCCTCGCCTCCGCCTGGATCGGCAGCGCCGCCGCCGGTGATCCGACCCGCTTCACCTGGACCGCCGCCGAAGATGGCGTTTGGAGCGATGCCACGAAATGGACCGACGACCTCGCTTCCGGCAGCGCCCCGGTGGCCGCCGGACTGTCGGACTACGTCATCGAGTTCGGCGTCGACGGTACCTACACCGCCACCCAGGACCAAAGCGCCGGCTTCAAACTCAATCTCCTCCGCTTCGGCGGCTCTGAAGTCACGCTCGATGGCAACGGCCTGCTCTTCGTCACCAAAGGCGCGGCGCTGCCATCGGTCGAGCAAAACGGCGTGACCGAGGTGGCGGTCGACATGCCCGTGAGCCTCCAGTCCGACCTGACTTTCGGCGGCACCGGCAGCGGCACCGGCAGCGGCACCGCGACCTTCTCCGGCGCGATTACCGGCAACGGCGGCCTGACCAAAGTCGGCGGCGGGATCCTTTCTCTAACAGGACCTAACAGCTACCGCGGCGCCACCACGGTGAACGGCGGCACGCTGCGCCTGGCGCAGGCGAACACCGGCAACGACAAGTCGGTCCTCACCCTTGCCGCGGGAGCCACGCTCGATCTGACTTTCACCGGGAGCGACACCGTCGCCGCGCTGGTGATCGACGGCGTGCCCAAGCCGGACGGCCTCTACGATGTGTCGAACAGCGGCGGCGCGATCACCGGCACGGGCGGCATTCTCGTCGTCACGCCGATCCCTTCCTCGAATGCCAGCCTCGCCTCGCTGAGCATCGGTGGCACCAGTCTCTCGCCCGCCTTCAGCCCGCTTTTCGGCAACTACTCGACCAGCGTTCCTAACAGCATCTCGTCCGTCGCGGTCACCCCGACGGTCGCCGGCGAAGGAGCCACGGTAACGGTGAACGGCAACACCGTGGCTTCCGGCACCGCGAGCAATCCGGTCGCCCTCGCGGTCGGGCCGAACCTCGTCACCACCGTCGTCCGCGCCCAGGACAACATCACCACCCGGACCTACACGGTGAACGTCAACCGGGCTTCCGCCGCGGTCGTGTCCACCACCTCGGCTGTGATCATCGACTCGTCCCGGGCGACGCTGAACGGCAGTGCCAATCCGAACGGCGCGTCCACGGTCTATTTCGAATACGGAACCACGCCGGATTTCGGCAGCCGGACGCCGGACCGTGATCTTTCGGGAAGCACTCCGCGAAGCTTCGCTGCGAGTCTGAGCGGACTGAAGGGGGCGACGACCTACTTTTACCGCGCCGTGCTTTTCAATGCGGCGACCACGATCACCGGCAGCACGCTCCAGTTCACCACGGTCCCGAATCCACCGGTCGCGGCGACCGGCGCGCCGGCGAACGTGACCGCCTCGTCGGCGACCTTCGTCGGCGCGGTGAATCCGAACGGTGTCCAGGCCTCGGCCTACTTTGAATACGGACTGACCACCGCCTACGGACAATCGACCCCGGTTCAGAGAATCCCGGCCGGCTTCACCACGGTCAGCGTCCAAGCTCCGAACCTGCCGCTGATCGCCGATGGTGCCTACCACTACCGCCTGGTCGCCAGCAACAGCGCGGGCACCGCCTTCGGCAATGACGTGCTGTTCCAGGTCCGCGAGGGCGGCGGCTCCGGCAGCGGGGCTCCGACCGCGCCGCCCGAGGTGACGGCCGACGAAGCCGTCGCGGTCGGAACCGAGACGGCCATCCTTCAAGGCAGCGTCAATCCGAACGGCGGAACAACCCTGGTCAGGTTCGAATACGGTCTCACCGAAGCCTACGGCACAAGCACCGCGTCGCAGGGTGCGGGCAACGGCGACAGCCCCGCCGCCGTCGCCATCCCGGTGCAAGGACTGCTGCCCGCCACGACTTATCATTTCCGCCTGACCGCCTCGAACAGTCTCGGCGAGACCTCCGGCAGTGACGGAACCTTCACCACCGACGCCCCGCCGCCGACCGCCGTGACCGGGGAATCAACGGTTCTGACGAGCACCAGCGTGCGGATCGACGGCTCGGTCCGCGCACGCGGCGCGACCGCCGAGGTGTGGGTCGACTACGGAACGGACGGGATCACCTTCGACAGCACGCGGGCGACACCCGGGGAGGTGACCGGAGACCAGGTGACGGAAGTCGCCGCCGAACTCGTCGATCTGGCCCAGGGCGTGACCTACTTCTACCGTGTCCGCGCCGTGGGTGAAGGCGGGGTGGGGATGGGTGAAGTCCTCAGCTTCGAGGTCGACTCGTTGTCCGGCCTGATCCAGCAGTATCCTCCCGGTGTCGCGTCCTCCGCCCGCCAGGGATCGGTCGCGGTGACCCTGATCCCCGCCGAGCCGGGCACCGGCTGGCGCTTCGCCGGGGAGCAGTTCTGGCGCGAGTCCGGCGTGCCGGCGACCGGCCTGACCGCCGGAGACCGGGCGATCGAATACCGCCCGCTGCCCGGCTTCGTCCAACCGGCCAAGGAAGTGGTCGCCGTCGCCAGCAGTGCCGTGCCACTGGCTCTTACCCGCAGTTACACCGCGACCGCCGAGCCCGGCAACGCGACCTTGATCGTGGTGCTCAAGCCCCAGGATCTGACCGAGAACATCGCACCCGCCCGCTGGCGCTTCTTCGGCGAGGGAGATGACGCTTGGAAACTCAGCGGCGATCCGGTCGGCGGCCTGGTTGCCGGAAGTTATGTCATCGAGTCGAAGCCGGTCGACGGCCGCAGCACGCCGGCCCCGGTCACAGCCACGCTGGCGGCCGGCCAGACGACCGGCATCACCATCACCTACTACATCGCCGATCCCCTGACCGGCACCGCGCCGACGATGCTGACCTTCTCCGAAGTCTCCGGCAACACCTCCCTGCCCAACGCCTTCGTCGGCCAGCTCCGGGGCGACGCCGGATCGGGCACCGGCTTCGTCGTCCGCCCAAGGGTGGTGGCGACGGTCGGTCATGCGGTCTTCGACGACGGCACGCTCGCCATCACCACCGGCCTCCAGTGGCTGTTCCAGCGCGACCGCGGCGTTCATGACCCCGCGCCGCTCACTCCTCGCGGCCAGTATCTCATGACGGGCTATGCCGCGCAGCGGATCCTCGACAATTCTCCCGGCGTCTCCTCGCCGCAGTCGCAGAACCTCGACGCCGCCACCTTGTTCTTCCTCCAGGACGTCGGCCGCGGCGGGTTCAGCGGCTACCTCGCGAGCGACACCTCGACGAATGAGTTCCTCGAGTCCTCCGCGCTGAAGACCCTCGTCGGCTATCCGGTGGAGGGAATCTCCGAGGCGGATCTCGACCGCATGCATGCGACGCCGCCTGCCAACGTCGGGTTCGAGCTGGCGTTCGGCCGCACCTACACCACCGCCGACATCCGCTCGACCGGTGGTGCTTCCGGCGCGCCGCTCTGCGTGCAGGCGGAAAACGGCGCCTACTACCCTGCGGCGATCTACCTCGGCGGCACCGGCCAGACCGTGGTTCGCGCGATCGACAGCGACGTGGTGGAGCTCATCACTTTCGCCGACGCCAGTTCGAATGACGGAGTGGGCACCAGCGGTGGCAGCCAGATCTCCAGCGTGACCGAGCCCTACGGCGAGACCGAGCTCGGCGGCCTGAAGGTCGTCATCGAGCCCGCCGCGGCCCGCAACGCCGGGGCCGGCTGGCGCCTCAGCACCCAACCGGACTACCTGCCATCGGGGTCGCAGCTCGATGACCTCGCGCCCACCGGCTACACCATCAGCCTGCCGGTGCTGGAGGGCTTCTTGCCGCCCGCGCCCCAGGCGGTCAACGTCGAGGCCGGGCTGCTGACGACGATCACCTTCGTTTACGAGGGCGTGGTGATGCCGCCACTCGTCAACTCCCCACCCATCGCCGGAGGCATCCGTGGCGACGCCTTCACCTACCAGATCACCGCCGAGAATTCTCCGGCTTTGTTCTCGCTCACCGGCAGCTTGCCGGCAGGGCTCACTTTCAACAGCGGCAGCGGCCTGATCTCGGGAACCCTGGGTGCCGCGGGCGTCTTCACCGTCGATATCGGCGCGTCGAACAGCGGTGGCGTCGATATCCGCAGGCTGACGATCACTTCGCTGCCAGCGCTGGCCGATCAGTCGGCGACCCGCCCTTACCTTGTGGCGACCAGTTACGAACTGCTCTCGAGCGAAAGCGGTCCCGGCGTGTCGTGGACCGCCAGCGGCCTGCCGCAAGGGCTGACCCTCAATGCTGCGACCGGCATCATCGCCGGCACGCCGCAGAACCCCGGCATCCACACGGTTCCGATCACGGTGACCCGTCTTGGCGCGACGGCCGCGGCCACACTGACCTTGACGATCACCGGCGAACCGCCGGTTTTCACCCTCCAGCCCGCCGCCACCCGCAGCCTGCAATACGGTGCCACCACCACGCTCAACGCCGCGGCCAGCGGATTGCCCGAGCCGGAATACCAGTGGTATGAGGGACCTTCCGGCAATACCGACGTCCCGGTGCCCGGCGCGACCTCGCCGGTCTTCATCACTCCTCCGCTCACCGGCAACACCAGCTTCTGGGTCCGCGCTTCCAGCCTCAGCGGGAGCGCAGATAGCGACGCCTCCGTGATCACCATCCTGCCCTCCTCGAATGCCAACCTCACCGGCATCTTCACCGGTGAGGGTGCCATCGCGCCGGCTTTCAACTTCGGCATCACCGCCTACTTGCTGACCGTGCCGAACGATGTCACGGCAATCCAGGTCACACCGATCGTCGAAGTCGCGCAGTCCTCCGTGCGAATCAATGGCGTGCTGGTGCCCTTCAACGGAGCGAGCGATCCGGTCGAGCTCGTCGTGGGGACGAACCTTCTCAACATCGACGTGACCGCCGGCAACGGCACCACGACCAAGCGCTACACCCTGACCGTCACCCGCGCGCTTCCGCCGTCCGTCGTCACGCTCGATCCCGGCGAGATCACCAATTCCACCGCCGTCCTGCTCGGCAGCGCTTCGCCGAACGGACCGGCCACGGTTTTCTTCCAGTACGGGGTCACGGACGCCTATGGCAGCGCCACGCCAGGCCAGGAAATCGCCGGCACCACCATGATCGCCATCGATTCGCTGCTCGGCGGTCTCGCCCCTGAAACCGAATACCACTACCGGATCGGCCTCAGCACGGGTGGCGGCACGATTTTCGGTGCCGACAAATCCTTCACCACCGGCAAGGCCCCGCCGCTGGTCGCGACCGGCCAGGCGATCGACCTCGACGCCACCCGCGTCAAGCTGATCGGCGCGGTCGACCCCAACGGCACGACCACCGATGTCTATTTCGAATACGGCCCGGACGCCGGATTCGGGTCCGCCACGCCGGTCCAGTCCGGCTTCGCGGGAAACAGCGTGCAGGATGTCGAGTTCACGCTCGAAGGCGTCACCGCCGGTGATGAGATCCACTACCGCCTCGTCGGCCAGAGTGTCCTCGGCTTGGTCTATGGCCAGACCGTGAGGTTCATCGTGGGTCAAGCCGACAGCGGCACCGGGATTCCGGTCGCACCGCCGGAAGCCACCACGCTCGCCGCACTCGATCCCAACACCTCGTCGGCGCTGCTCCAGGGTCTGGTCAATCCGCAGGGCGGCACGACCTTCGTCCGCTTCGAATACGGCACCAGCACCGCCTATGGCCAATCGACGGCCGCCCGCGGCATCGGCAGCGGCAGCGAAGCGGTCACCGCGTTGCAAATCGTCTCCGGCCTGATCGCCGGCCAGACCTACCACTTCCGCGTCGTGGCTTCTAACAGCTCCGGCACCACCTTCGGCGAAGACCAGACCTTCAGCACCGGGCGGCTTGCCCCGCTCGCGACGACCGGCGAAGCCAGCCCGCTGACCGTCAACAGCGTTCAGGTCGCCGGGGCAATCCGCGCCCGCGGCGCACCGGTCGATGCGGCTTTCGAGTTCGGCACCGATGGCGTGAACTTTCCCAATCGGGTCGGCGTCAGCCAAGGCACGGTGAGCGGGGACGCCGAGGTTGCCGTCACCGCCGTCCTGACCAATCTCCAGCCCGGCGTGACTTACCACTACCGAGCGGTCGCGACGCGGACCGACGATCCCGCCTCGACCGGGACCGGGCTGGTCAAGACCTTCGAAAGCGACGCCTTGATCGGTCTCTTCCAGGCCTTCCCGCGCGAGCTCGATGGGGTGGAGCACCTCGGCGAGGTCCAGGTGAACCTCACCCCGGAGGGCACCGGAAAATGGCGCTTCGTCGGCGAGGTCCAGTGGCGCGATTCCGGCACTGCCGCGACCGGTATGACCACTGGCGACCGGGAAATCGAATACCTTCCGGTGGCCGGACGCCTCCAGCCGGCGCGCGAGCCGGTCGGCGTGATCAGCGGTGCGCCGCGGCTGGTGCTTGACCGCGAATACGCCGAATCCGCCACGCCCGGGGACTCCGGCCTCGAGGTGCTCCTCTTCCCATCCAACCGGGTCGCGGCGACCCCGACCTCGCGCCGCGTCCAGTGGCGCCTAGCGGGTGAGAGCGTCTGGAAAAACTCCGGTGTCCGTCTGAGCGGCCTGATGCCCGGCAGCTACTTGATCGAATTCAAGGCGGTCCAAGGCTTCGACGCTCCCGCTCCTGCGACCGTGGTGGTTGCTCCCGGCCAGATCCGCAGCGCCAGCTTCGCCTACAACCCGGATCTCGATGCCCCATCGAGTTCGATCCGCGTGCTGTCCTTTCCCGAAATTTCGACCAGCCGCAGCCTGCCCTACGCCTATGTCGGACAGATCCGCACCGACGCCGGTTCGCACAGTGGATTCGTCGTCAAGCAGCGCGTCGTCGCCACCACCGCGCAGGCGGTGTTCGACGAGACAACCCTCTCCCAGATCCCCGGCATGCAGTGGATCTTCCAGCGCGACCGCGAGGTTCACGAGCCCAAGCCGCTGGTGCCCCGGGGATTCTACGTCTTTGACGGCTACGCGACCCAGCGCGAGGCGGACGATAGTCCCGGGCAACCCAGCCTGGCCGCCCAGAACCTCAACGCCGCCGCGATCTACTTCGCGTCCGACGCCGGGCGCGGCGGCTATTCCGGCTTCCTGGCCACCGATGCGGACACCATGCCGATGCTTGATGCCGCAGCTCCCAAGGTGCTCACCGGCTATCCGGTCAGAGGTGGAAGCTCCACGTCGAACTTCGGCCGCATGCAATCCAGCCTGGCGGTCACCGGAGCGTTCACCGTCGAGTCCGGCACGGTCTTTTCCAGCACCTCCGTCCGCGGTCTCAGCGGGATGCCCGGGGGGCCGCTGTGCCTCCAGCGCGGCGGCGGCAGCTACTACCCCGCCGGCATCTATCTCGGCGGCGCCGCGAAAAGCCTCTACCGAGCGATCGATTCCAGCGTGATCGACCTCTTCAACCGCGCCGAACAGACCGCCAACACCGGCGACAACAACACCTCCGGCGGCATCTCGCAGACCAGCTACACCGCGATCTCCACCACTTCGACCAAGGGCGCGCTGACCGTCATCCTCGAGCCTGCCGAAGCCCGGACCGCCGGCGCCCTGTGGAAGCTCGGCACTGATACCTCCTTTGTCATCTCCGGAACCCGCAAGAACAGCCTGACCCCGGGTGACTACATCCTCCAGTTCAGGCCGGTGGCCGGTTTCCAGACCCCGCCCCAGCAGGTCGTCAAGGTGGTCTCCAACAGCCTCGTCAGCGTGACCTTCACCTATCTGCCGGAAATTTCCGAAGTCGCCTCGTGGCGGGTCGAAAACTTCGGATCGAGCTCCAACGCGGGGTCCGCTGCCGATAGCGAGGATCCGGACGGCGACGGGAGCTTGAACATCGACGAATACGTCGCCGGCACCGATCCCAACGACCCGAACGATGTCTTCCGCACCAAGTCCGCAACCCTGGAAGGCAGCAGCTTCTCCGTCGTGGTGCCCGCCAAGGCCGGCCGGACCTACACGCTGCAGCGGCGCGCCGATCTCAGCTCGGGCACCTGGTCGGACGTGCTGGCCATCGGGCCGGTCGATGCCGACGGCGATCTGACCCTGACCGATCCCGCCGCCACCGGCGATGCGGGCTTTTATCAGGTGGTCGTCGCGTCGGACCCGCCGTGACAAGGGGCGCGTCGTCATGACACGGACGGACCCCGCCAGAGCCGCTTTTTTGCGGGGCGGGGGAGATTGGGTATTCAAGCTGCTATTGGCTGGCGACCCAACCCATGAAATCCCCTGTTTTCCAGGTTCTCAAAGTGCTGCACGAGCGGTACGCCGCACTCCGCGACGGCGCGGTGGCCGACTACATCCCGGAGCTCTCCCACGCGAATCCCGACCACTTCGGCATCTGCATCGCCACCCGCGACGGCCATCTCTACGAAGTGGGGGACACCCGGCAGAAGTTCACGATCCAGTCGATTTCCAAGGCGCTCTCCTATGGCCTGGCGCTGGAAGACCGGGGAGAGGATCACGTGCTTTCCCGTATCGGCGTGGAGCCTTCGGGCGATGCCTTCAACGCGATCAGCCTCAAGGCCGGCAGCGGCACGCCCTTCAATCCGATGATCAATGCGGGGGCGATCGCGACCTGCGGCCAGATCCTCAAGACCGGCGGCGAGTCGCGGATCGAGCGGATCACGGCCTATCTCTCGCGCTGTGCGGGCGGCCAGCTCGACATCGACCAGGAGATCTACCGCTCCGAAAGCGAGACCGGCCACCGCAACCGGGCGATCGGCTGGATGCTTCGGAATTTCGGAATCATCGATGAAGACCCGCATGACATTCTGGAGACCTACTTCCAGCAGTGCTCGCTGCGCGTCACCTGCGCCGATCTCGCCGTGATGGGCGCGACGCTGGCGAACCAGGGCATCAACCCGATCAGCGGCGAGCGGGCGATCGCCCACGAGTATGTCGACAACGTCCTCGCCGTGATGGCCAGCTCCGGGATGTACGACTGGTCCGGCGAGTGGATCTACCGCGTCGGCCTGCCCGCGAAGAGCGGGGTGGGCGGCGGGATCCTCGCGGTGCTGCCGGGCCAGCTCGGGATCGGGGTCTTCTCGCCGCCGCTCGACGAGCAGGGGAACAGCGTCCGCGGCATCCGCGTCTGCATGGATCTCGCCCGGGAGTTGTCGCTGCACATGTTCAATCCCAGCGCCGTCCCGCAGCCCGCGCTGCGCCGCAGCTACAATGCCGCCCAGGTGAACTCGCGCCGCCGCCTGCCCGCTTCCACCTTCCACGCGCTCCGCCGCTACGGCGACCGGATCCGCGTGATGGAACTGCAAGGCCCGCTGCTGTTCTCGACCTTCGAGCCGGTCATCCGGGAACTGGTCAAGCAGTCCGCCTACTGCCAGCACATCATCCTGAACTTCCGCTACGTCTTCTCGGTCGATGCGGTCAGCCTGCGGATGCTCCACGAAGTCTGGCAACAGCTCGCCGACTCCGGAGTGCGGCTGGTCTGCTGCCACACCGGGCGGCTCGGCAAGTCGATCGTGGCGGCGGGTGTCCCGGATACCGTCCTCTATTTCAGCGAGGACGCGGCGTTGGAGTCCTGCGAGAACGAGGTGCTGGCCAAGGTCATGCCGGACCACGTCCAGGAGCCGCATCCCGTGCTGCTCGCCGGCTGCGCGCTGTTTGCCAACTGCGACGCCGCCGAACTGCAGCTCCTCAACGAGCGGATGGAACTCAAGTCCTACAAGGCCGGGGAGACCATCATCCAGAGCGGCACCCGCGCCGACGAGCTCTACGTCCTGACCGCGGGCAGCGTGGAGGTCCGCCTGAGCCTCGGCAACGACCGCTACCAGCGGCTCGATGTCTTCTCCGCCGGCATGAGCTTCGGGGAACTCGCCTTCCTCGACGCCTCCCCGCGCTCGGCCGACGTGGTGGCGATGGCTGACGTGGAGTGCCGCGTCATCAAGCGCCCGCTCTTCGAGGACATCGGCCAGGTGATGCCGGCCCTGAAAGCGAAGATCCTCACGGAAATCGCCCTCTTACTCTGCGACCGCCTGCGCCAGGCGAACATCGAGATCTCGGCGCTGCGGAGCTGAGCCGCCGCGGCGTGGTGGCCCGCGGCGGGTGGCAATCGAAGCTCCCGTTTGTCAAATCGCCGCGGAGTGCCATGGTGGCGGGGCTGTCGCGACGACCGTCTTTCCTTCTCCATGACTCCCGCCGATTCCCGATCCCTGCCGCGCTCGCTCGCGACGGCCCTTTTTCACCCCTGGACCTGGCGGATGGCCTGGCGCGACAGCCGCTCGCAGCGGGTGAGGCTGGTGATTTTCGCGCTGGCGATCGTGTCCGGCATCGCGGCGCTGGTGGCGATCCATTCGCTGAAGGCGAGCGTGCAGACGGGGATCGAGACCCAGGCCAAGGCGCTGCTCGGGTCCGACTTGCAGATCTCCTCGCGGCGACCGGTGAAGGCGGAGGACTTCGCGCGGCTGTCGGCGATGGCGCGCAACATCAGCCGCGAGACGACCTTTCCCTCGATGGTGAAGTTCCTGCCGGACGGCGGCGCGAGGCTGGTGCAGGTGCGGGGCATCGAGGGCGGCTATCCTTTCTACGGCACGGTCGAGACCACGCCGGCCGATGCCTGGCAGCGGTTGAAATCCGAGCCGGGCATCCTGTTCGAGCCCGCCTTGCTCGACCAATTCCAGGCGAAGGTCGGCGACGAGGTGGAGCTCGGCGGCTTGCGCCTGAAGATCCTCGGCGCGGTCGACAAGCCGGCGCCGAAGGGCAGTCGCTTCAGCGGCTTCGCGCCGGAGGCCTACGTGCGTTTGGCGGATGTCGAGGCCAGCGGTCTGCTCGGCTCGAACAGCATGAGCACCCACCAGCTCCATCTGGAAATGCCGGGCGGCCCGGTGTCGAAGGAGTTGAAGGACCAGATCCGCGCGGAGTTCAAGGATGACAGTGGCTGGCGGCTGGAGACGCCCGACGACCGGCGGGAGAACCTGGGCGACGCGCTGGAGAACTTCCAGCGCTTCCTCGGGCTGCTGGCGTTGGCCTCGCTGGTGCTGGGGGCGATCGGCGTGGCAGGCGCGGTGCACTCGCATGTGAAGCGGCGGGTGCCGACCATCGCGATCCTGCGCTGCCTCGGCTGCCCGGCGCATCTCGCTGCGGCGATCTACGTGGTGCAGGCCGCGGTGCTGGGGCTGGCGGGCGCGCTGTTAGGCGCGGGGCTGGGGATCGCCTTGCAGACCGGGACGCTGGCGTTTTTCAAGGACAGCCTGCCGATCACCGTCGCGCCCTCGCCGGAGTGGAAGGTCGTCGCGCAGACCACCGCGGCGGGCTTCGCGGTGTGCTGCGGTTTCGCGCTGGTGCCGCTGCTGAAGATCCGCCGGATCTCGCCGGCGGCCACGCTGCGGGGCGGCGCGACCCTCGACGGCGGGGCGTGGCGGGCACTGCCGGTCTATCTGCTGCTGATTGGCCTGTTAGTCATGCTGGCCCTGACGAACGATTCGAACTGGAAGCGCGCGCTGTCGATGGTCGGCGGGCTGGCGCTGGCCTTCGTGGTGCTGGCGGCGGTCGCGCGCGGGCTGATGTCCCTGACGCGGCGGATCGTGAGCCCGCGCTGGCCTTACCTGCTGCGTCAGGGCGTTTCGAACCTTCACCGGCCGGGCAATCAGACCCTGCTGTTCTTGCTTTCGCTCGGGCTGGGCAGCTTCCTGCTGGTGACCATCCTGCTCGCGGGGAATCTGTTGAACGGGAAGTTGAGTCTCAATGCCTCGGTCGATAGCCCGAATCTCTATCTCATCGACGTGCAACCGGATCAGGAGGCCGGGGTGCGGAAGACGGTCGAAGGGCAGGGGCTGCCGGTGCTGGAGAGCGCGCCGATGGTGACGATGCGGATCGAATCGGTGCGCGGCATTCCGGTGCGCGATGCCCCGGGCGTGCCGCGCTGGGTGGTGCGGCGGGAGTTCCGCTCGACCTACCGCGATTTCCTCAATCCCACCGAGACGCTGGTGGCGGGGGAGTGGCACAAGACGGTGCCCGATCCCGCCGGGCCGGTGCCGCTGTCGCTGGAGGAGGAGATCGCGAAGGACCTGAAGCTGGGGATCGGCGACGAGATCTCGCTGGATGTCCAGGGCGTGTCGGTGAAAGCCCGGGTGACCAGTTTGCGGAAGGTCGACTGGAGCCGTTTCAACCTGAACTTCTTCATGGTCTTCCCGCCGGGTGTGCTGGAGGACGCCCCGGGCTTCCACGTGGTGACGACCAAGACGCCGGACGCGAAGTCATCGGGCGAGTTGCAGCGGGCGCTGGTCAAAGAGTTCGCCAACGTCACGGCGATCGACCTCACGCTGATCTTGGAAACGGTGCGCGATATCCTCGGCAAGATTTCCACGGTGGTCTCGGTGCTGGCGGGCTTCACCGTGCTGGCGGGCCTGCCGATCGTGGTGGGGACCCTTTTGAATGGCCGCGATGTGCGCTTGAAGGAGAGCGTGCTGCTGCGGACGCTCGGAGCCTCGGCGCGGCAGGTGCGGATCATTCTGACCATCGAATACGCGGCGCTCGGGCTGCTGTCGGCCCTGACCGGCGTGCTGCTGGCCGTGGCGGCGAATGCGGCACTGGCGAAGTTCGTGTTCAAGGCGTCGATGTGGCCGGACTTCGGGCTGTTAGGGATCGCCTTCGCGACCGCGACCGGAGTGTCGGTGATCGGCGGCCTGCTGCTGAGCCGCGGCGTCTGCGAGCATCCGCCGCTGGAGATCCTGCGGGGCGGGGCGTGAGGGTGGGGGAGGTTGGAAGTTCACCACTGCCCGCCACCGCACTGCCGGGCTCCGGTGATCGACGTCGGTCTCCGTGCCGGCCCGTGGGCCGCTAGACATGGACCGCCGGGCCCGCCTCAGTCGTCAAACTCCACGTAAGGCAGCCCCGATATCAGCCCTGCCAGGAACCCCACGTCGCGACCCTCCAAGGGTCGCCCGATAGACACCCCCGCCACCAAGATTTCCTTGCCAGATCAACGATCTGCGGCCCATTCTCTCGGAAATCGGAGAGTGGATATCGCTCCCTGACGTCCCACTAATTCAACTGTTCGCCAAGAAAATGAGATTTCGATTTCCAGCTTCGTTCGTTGTTACAGCTTTCCTTACTGCCGCCGTCGCTGACGAAGCCCGCGACAAAATTTTGGCGGAGTTGAATGAACTGGCGCCGCCAAAGCTGGAACCGATCGATCAAACTGTTGCAGCGACACTAAAGATTCCCGATGAACCGGCAATCGTGGGTCAACCCTTTGAACTGACTCTGACAGCGACGAACAAGGGGAAGGTCAAGGTAGCGGTGCCGATCAACCGGTGCTTAAGGGACGAATGGGTTTGGGACGGAATCGGAATTCGGTGTTCTCCCGACACGGCGTTCCAACGGACCTCGATCTTCACCAATCCCCCAAGCATTGGCTATATTCTGCCTGGCGAGACCAAGACATTCAGGCTCACTTGGACACCTCTTGAGCATAACATGGGCAATGGGGAACTCTCGCTAGAATTGCCTCCCGAATTTCAGATCGTGGCTCCAGTGAAGGTTACCGTTAATACCCAAGGAAGAAAGATTACCCCCGAAGCTCAAGGCGAACAAGACGGCACTGGGCAACCCGCTACCCGACCTGAGTCGAAGCCTGAGGGCATCGGCGTCAACCTAAGCGTAACGCGTTGGTTTACAACGAAATAAAAGCCAGCAAATCGTGCTTTTTTCCTTGACCGGGACATGGGGCCGGCAAGCTGGGAATGCTCCC
>JBIPNO010000167.1:0-5642 GCA_044372775.1 Haloferula sp. | reverse complement strand
GCAGCAAGCCCTGAAGGTGAGCGGTCTGATCTGAATCCAGTACAAGGGGCTTGGTCGTCCGAGACATGCGACAATCCAAAGCACATTCCCCTCCAAAAGCCTAGTTATTTTCAGGACGGTGCACTAGAGGCAGGGAGGCGAGCGTTTCATCATCGAGTTCCAGCGTGATGCTCAAGACTGACAGTGCAGGTTGGGGGAGGCTCCGTCAAGGAGGCGGCAGTTCGCAAAAAAGCCGCCCCGGTTTCCCGGGGCGGCTTTGGATTCTTCGTTCGGAAGTCAGCGTTGCCGCTTACTTCTTCTTCGCGGCCTTTTTGGCGGCCTTCTTGGCAGCGGCCTTCTTCGCCGCCTTCTTCGCGGCAGGCTTGGCAGCCGGCGCGGCCTTGCCTTCCTCGATCGCGGCCTGGGCGGCGGCGAGGCGGGCGACGGGGACGCGGTACGGCGAGCAGGAGACGTAGTCGAGGCCCAGCTTGTGGCAGAACTTCACCGAGTCCGGATCACCGCCGTGCTCGCCGCAGATGCCGAGCTTGATCTTCGGGCGGGTGCTGCGGCCCTTGGTGACGGCGGTCTGCATGAGCTGGCCGACGCCGGTCGCATCGAGGGTGGCGAAGGGGTTCTTGCTGAACACGTCGCTCTCGATGTAGGGCATCAGGAACGCGCCCATGTCGTCGCGGCTGATGCCGAGCGCGGTCTGGGTGAGGTCGTTGGTGCCGAAGCTGAAGAACTCGGCGCCCCTGGCGATTTCGTCGGCGGTGAGCGCGCCGCGCGGGACTTCGATCATGGTGCCGACCTGGTAGTCGAAGCTGACCTTCTTCTCGGCCATGACTTCCTTGGCGACGCGGTGGACGATCTCGGCCTGGAGGTCGAACTCCTTGCTGAAACCGACCAGCGGGATCATCACCTCGGGCTTCACCGGGATCTTCTTCTTGGCCACGTCCGCGGCGGCTTCGAAGACGGCGCGGGCCTGCATCTCGGTGATCTCCGGGTAGGCGATGCCGAGGCGGCAGCCGCGGTGGCCGAGCATCGGGTTGAACTCGTGGAGGTCGGCGACGCGCTGGATGATGGTTTCCACCTTCATGCCGAGCTTCTTCGCCAGATCAAGCTGCTGCTCCTTGGTGTGGGGCAGGAACTCGTGGAGCGGCGGGTCGAGCAGGCGGATGGTGGCCGGGAACCCCTTAAGGGTCTTGAAGATGCCGGTGAAGTCCTCGCGCTGATACGGGAGGAGCTTGGCCAGCGCGGCCTTGCGGGCTTCGACGGTGGTGGCGAGGATCATCTCGCGCATCGCGTCGATGCGGTCGCCTTCGAAGAACATGTGCTCGGTGCGGGTCAGGCCGATGCCGGTGGCGCCGAAGGCCATGGCGATGCGGGTCTGCTCCGGGGTGTCGGCGTTGGTGCGGACGGCGAGGCGGGTGGCCTGGGCGCACCATTCCATCAGCTTGAGGAAGCTCTTGAACTTCTCGGTCTTGCGGGCGGCCTTGTCGCCGCTGACGATGCCGGTGATGATTTCCGAAGGAGCGGTCTTCAGCTCGCCGCCATAGACGGTGCCGGAGGTGCCGTCGATCGACATGTAATCGCCTTCCTTGAAGGTCTCGCCGGCGGCTTTCACCGTGAGCTTCTCGTAGTCGATCTCAACCGCGGCGGCGCCGCAGACGCAGACCTTGCCCATCTGGCGGGCGACGAGGGCGGCGTGCGAGGAGACACCACCCTTGGCGGTGAGGATGCCCTCGGCGGCGATCATCCCGCGAAGGTCTTCCGGGGAAGTCTCGTTGCGGACCAGCAGGACCTTCTCACCGCGGGCTTCGGCCGCGGCGGCGCGGTCGGCGTTGAGGTAAACCTTGCCGGAGGCGGCACCGGGACCGGCGGGGAGGCCCTTGGCGAGTTCCTTGGCCTTCTTGACGTCGGCGAGGTCGAAGATCGGCGCGAGGAGCTGGTCGAGCTGGTCGGCCGGGTTGCGGAGCACGGCGGTCTTCCAGTCGATGAGGCCTTCCTTGACCATGTCCATCGAGAACTTGAGCGCGGCGGCGGCGGTGCGCTTGCCGTTGCGGGTCTGCAGCATGAACAGCTTGCCTTCCTGCACGGTGAACTCGACGTCCTGCACGTCCTTGAAGTGCTTCTCGAGGATCTGGCGGACCTTCATCAGCTCGGCGAAGGGCTTCGGCATCGCGGCCTTCATCTTCGACACCGGCTCCGGGGTGCGGACGCCGGCGACGACGTCTTCGCCCTGGGCGTTCACGAGGAACTCGCCGTAGAATTCATTGACGCCGTTGGCCGGGTTGCGGGTGAAGGCGACGCCGGAACCGGAGGTGTTGCCGGTGTTGCCGTAAACCATGGCCTGCACGTTGACGGCCGTGCCCCACTCGGCGGGGATGTTGTATTTGCGGCGATAGACGATCGCGCGGTCGTTCATCCACGAGCTGAACACGGCGCCGGCGGCACCACGGAGCTGCTCCCAGGGATCGGCGGGGAAGCCGTGGCCGGTGCGGGTCTTGACGAGCGCCTTGAAGCGCTTGACCAGTTCCTTCTGGTCGTCGGCGGTCAGGTCGGAGTCGATGAGGTCCTTGCCGTATTTCTCGTGCTTGAATTCCTCGATGACGACTTCGAAGGGCTCGTGGTCCTCGCCTTCGGTCTTCTGCACGCCGAGCACGACGTCGCCGTACATCTGGACGAAGCGGCGGTAGCAGTCCCAGGCGAAGCGCTCGTTCTTGGTGGCGGCGGCGAGCGCCTTCACGGTCTCGTCGTTGAGGCCGAGGTTGAGGATGGTGTCCATCATGCCGGGCATCGAGTCGCGTGCGCCGGAACGCACGGCGACGAGCAGCGGCATGCCCTTGGCGTCGCCGAACTTGCAGCCCATGATCTTCTCCATGTTCTTCACGCCGGCTTCCATCTGGGCCTGAAGCACGGACGGGTAGGTCTTCTTGTTGGCGTAGAAGTAGGTGCAGACTTCGGTGGTGATGGTGAATCCCGGAGGCACCGGCAGGCCGATGCGGGTCATTTCCGCGAGGTTGGCGCCTTTGCCGCCGAGGAGGGGCTTCATCGACCCGTTGCCATCGGCTTTGCCGTTGCCCCAGGTGTAAACGTACTTGGTGCCCTTGGCGGAGGGCGCTTTCTTGGCCGCTTTTTTCGCGGACTTTTTCACGGTAGCCATCGGTAGTTCGTGGAGTGGGTTGACTTGGAAAAGCGCTCGGGGATGACAAAACTAAGCCGGGCCCCCGGGCGCGGACGCGCGAGGCTAGCGGTGAAGAACACCGTGTCAATGAACCAGTTGCGGCGACCCTAACGGGCGGGATCCGACTCGATCCAACGCACCGCGAAGCGGATCAATTCATTGCCGTCGGCAAGGCCCAGTTTCTCCCGGATGTGCGTCCGGTGGGCATCGACGGTGCGCGGGCTGATCGCCAGCATGGTGCCGATCTCTTGCGTGCTCTTGCCCTGGCCGACCAGCTCGAAGACCTCGAGTTCGCGGTCGGTGAGCCGTTGGACTGGGAAGCTCGCCCGCTGCCCCGGGCCGCCCGACAAGCCGTGGAGGAAGTGGGCGGTGACGGTGTCGCTGACGAAAATCCCGCCGTCGAGGACCCGCCGGATGGCTTGGATGAGAACCTCCGAGGGCGCTTCCTTTGGGACGTAGCCGCGGCCGCCGGCGCGCAGCACCCGTTCGGCGTAGATCATCTCGTCATGCATCGACATCACCAGCACCGGCAGCCCCGGATGGAGGGTCCGGAGGTCCTTGATCAACTCCATGCCGCTGCGTCCGGGCAGACCGAGGTCGCTCAGCACGAGGTCCGGATGCAGGGACTCCACCGCCGCGAGCGCTTCCTGAACCGAGCCGACGGAGCCGCACACGGTGAGTCCGTCGCTGCCTTCGATGATATTCGTCAAGCCGCCGCGCACGACCGGATGGTCATCCACGATGAGGATCCGTTTCAGGCGGGGCTGAGTTTTCAGGGTGCTTGCGGTCATCGGAGGGAGGGGCGAGATGTTCTTGAAACCACTGGCAGGCGAGCCGCGCGGCTTGTTGCAGGATTCCTGCTTCCTCAAACAAATGCGTCGCCCCGGGCACGATTTCAAGTCTCGCTTTCGAGCGCAGCCGGCGGCGCGCGGTTTCGTTCTCAAGCGGCATCGTCGGGCGCGGCATGCGCCGTTGCGGTTCGGGTTCTGGCGAACGCGGTCGCCAGGATAGCCTCGACCTCTTCGTCACGGGTCGTGGAGAAGTCGTCGTAGAACGCGCCGACCGCGCCGAAGGGTTCCGGGGTGGCGAGGCAGATCACCTCTTCCGCCAGCCCTTGCAGGCCGGCGACGGCATCGGCCGTGCCGACCGGGACGGCCACCACCACTTCCGCCGGATGGAGTTGGCGGACCGCGGCGATCGCCGCGCGCATCGTCGAGCCGGTCGCGAGGCCGTCGTCGACGAGGATCACCGTCCGCCCGGCCATCGATGGCAGCGGGTGATCGCCGCGGTAGCGTCGCTCGCGGCGCTTCAGTTCCTCGCGCTCGCGGTGAGTGGCTTCCAGGAAGTCGTCCTCGGACACCCCGCTGGCCTCGATCACCGGACGGTTGCGGATCCAGATCCCACCGCTGGCAATCGCGCCCATCGCCACCTCGGGCTGCCATGGCAGGCCGACCTTGCGGACGATCATCACATCGAGGTCTGACTTCAGCGCGGCGGCGACTTCCGCCGCCACCGGAACGCCGCCACGTGGCAATCCGAGCACCAGCGGGCGTTGCCAGTGGTGGCTTGATTTCAGTCGGGCGGCCAAGGCCCGGCCCGCGGCGATCCGGTTCGGATAGGGCAAACGAGGGTTCATGGGCTTCGGGAGGGATGGGATTGCCTGGCCGCCGGACTGCCGGCAGGGGGAAGCTGAGGATAGGGTTCCGCCCGGCGCGCGACAATCGGCAGATGGTCCCGGAATCATGTACGCGAAAACCTTAGTTGCCTGCTTGATGGTCAGGGATGTTTTCAGATCGAAAGCCGTGGTCGAGATAGGTGCGACTTGCCACCAGCGGGGTGGGTGTTTCATGATCCGGGGACAACGACCGGCAGCCCGACTCCCCATGGCAGCGAAAAAACCGAACCGACCGGGCAGCTCGGCCGCCAAGAAGATCCCGAGCGGCAGGGTGGCGCGGGGGAGGCCGGGGCTTTTCCGGTGGTCGGCATCGGGGCCTCCGCCGGTGGTCTGGAAGCGCTGGAAGAGCTGTTCCGCGAGATGCCGCTGGACACCGGGATGGCCTTCGTGGTGGTCACCCACCAGCATCCGGGCCACGCCAGCCTGCTGCCGGAACTGCTCGGCAAGATCACCCGGCTGCCGGTGGTGCAGGTCAGCGACGGGTTGAAGGTCCAACCCGACCATGTTTACGTCAGCGCTCCGGGCGGCTACCTCGCGCTCCTCGGCGGCACCTTGCACCGGATGGAGGCCGGGAAAACGGAGGCGCCGCATCTGCCGATCGATTCGTTTTTCCGCTCGCTGGCCACGGACCGGCGGGCCCAAGCGATCTGCATCGTGCTGTCCGGGACGGGGACCGACGGGACGCTGGGGCTGAGGGCATTCGCGTCAGGTTAAGCCACAACGCGCTGACTGACAGTGAATTAAAACGGAAAAAAGTCCGAATTATGTGTTGACAGGGTGAGCGAGCCGGCAAGCTCGGCATGT
>JBIPNO010000130.1:0-5699 GCA_044372775.1 Haloferula sp. | reverse complement strand
GGACACGTCGGAGCCGACCAGCAGGCTGACCTGGTCGAGGTCGTCGAGTTCGAAGCGGTCGGTGAGGAGCCTGGTGCGGAGCTGTTTGATGTTCCCGCTGCCGATCAGGTGGCCGATGATCCTGCCGATGGTGCCCTTGCCCGCACCGCCGACGCCGGTGAGGATGAGCATTTTCTGCCAGTTGTTGCGGCCGGTGAGGTAGAGGCCCCCGACGAGCTGGAGCAGGAAGGCGTCCTCTTCGTTCATGGACGGGCCGATCAATTCGGCAAGGAAGCGGGGGCAGTCCGCATCCGGATCGAAATCGACCTGGCACTGGCTGAGGCTGAAGTAGTGGGGTGAAAACCCTCGGATCTCGGGCCGGTCGCCGTCGAGATGGATCATGCAGTTTTTGAGGTGGACGAGGTTGGCGAACTTGCGGAAGGGCTCGCGCCTCTCGGCGGCGGCCTTGAGGATGGTGAGCATGTGGGTGAGGCGCTCGCCGGTGCGCCCGGTGTCCAGCAGCGGCTGGTTGAGCTGCCGGGAATAGCCGAGCATCCAGGCGGCGACGGAGGCGCGGATGGTGGCGTCGGTCTGCCATGCCCAGATCCCGGTTTCCGGTGCATAGGTGTAGAACTGGTTGTGGACCGGCTCGAAGATGACGAGGTTCTCGAAGGCGAAGCGGGCGGCCCAGTAATGGGGGTTGAAGTCCGAGACCTCGCGCTCGCCGTTGTCCTTGGTGCGGAAGTAGAAGGGCTCGCCGTGGGCGGCGACGAGCCGCTCGTTGGCACCGTCGACGGGTTGCCCCCAGACGGATTGGATGGCGGATTTCGCGAGCGCCTCGGCGGCGAACTTGCCGCGCATCCGGGCGCAGTGGCGGTCGATGATGCCCGGGCGGTTGGATTCGAGCCAAAGGATGGCGTCCTGGGATCTGCGCTCGTTGCAGTGGGCGTGGAGGCAGTGGAACGCGGGCATGTCCTCGCCCTCGAAGATCACCGTGGAACTGTCATTGGGCCGCCAGTCCTTGCCGCCGGTGCCGTGGTTTTCCGCCCACGGGCATCTGACGGCCCACTTGCCGGTGCCGGCATCGAGGCATTCGCCGAGGTGGCCTGCTTCACGGAATGCCGCGACAAGGTCGAGCGTGTGGAGGTCGCCCTTGAATGCGGTCCACCAGGGCTTGTCGGCGGACTTCTTCCCGCCCTTTTGAGGCTTGGCACTCTCGGGAAGCGGGAAGACGGCTGCCGCCGGGTTTTCGAAGAGGTCCGGGTCGTGGGAGACAAAGCAAAGGCGGGCGGGTTCCTTGACCTGCGGGTCGTGCTTGAGGCCGTGGACCTGTGCGAAATACCCGGTGGCCGCCGCCACGCTGTCCTCATGGCGCGAGCCGTCGATGCGCAGCAGGACCTTCAGTCCGTCGCCGCTCGGGGAGGTGAAAGCCGCCGCCACGTAGGGGTCGGCAACCACCTTGCGGCGGGCGTCGGCGAGCGTCCCGTTGAGTCCGTCGAAGTCGATCTGGAGGAGGTTGCTGTGCTTGAGGATCCGTTTGCGGTCGGCGGTGGTTCCGGAAACACAGAATGCCGGGAGCTTGGTTTTTTCCCGATCGTAGGCCGCCTTGCCGTCACGGCCGAGGATGCGCCGGAGGTTGTCGATTTGCTGGCGGAACTGCCCGTTGCGAACCGCCTCGAGAACCGCCGCCACCGTGTCCACGGCAGGCGAACCCGGCGACATGGCATTGGGGTAGGTGGTGACATCGGCGCGGAAGATGGCGGGTGTGGACGATGCTCCGTGCGCGCTGCCACTTTCTGGCACCGGTGCCATTCCGGTGGTGCCATTTTGGATCGCCTTGTTGGTGCCGGTGCCATCGGCGGTGCCACTTTTTGGCACCGGTGCCATTTCGGTGCTGCCACTTTCGAAGTGCGCGCTGCCAAATTTTGGCACCGGTGCCGTTCCGGTGGTGCCATTTTTGATGGCCTCAGTGGCGCCGGTGCCATTAGCGGTGCCACTTTTTGGCACCGGTGCCGTTTCAGCATCGGCGGCCTTGTGCCATTTCTCCCGCGATGACCGTTTTTTGACGGTGTCGAAGGGAACATCGAAGACCTCCGCCACCTGCCGCAGCGACTCGCCCGACGATTCGTAATAGGCGCGGATCTCCGGCCAATCCGGTTTTTGTGACGCCTGGCCCTTCATCGCGACTGGCTCCTTTCCCAAGCCCGTTTCTCGAGCGCCTCCATCTTGAGCCGGTGGACCTCGTAGGTTTCGTGCGCGAGTTTCGACCAGGCATAGCGTGGGAAGGACAGGTCATGTTCGAAGAGTGGCCAGCGCCAGTCCGGTTCACGGATCAGGTGCGCGAGATCCACCCCGGTTTGCAGGCTGAATTCACTGAGATGCAGCGTGAGCTCCCGCGAGTTGATGATGCCCGGCCACGGGTGTGGCGACCGGCCACCGAAGGTGATGCGCCACACCGGAACGGCGCAGGTATAGGGGCTCACCCTCACGGCGACGGGCCACTTGAGTGAGTCGATGAGGATGAGGCCGTAGCGGCGGTTGCCGGTCGGGATGCCCGCTTCGGCGAGGCCGGTGCGGATCATGCGGACCAGCTTGCCTTCAATGATGTCCGCCTCGCTGCTGGAGATGCGGTCCTTGGGGATGATTGGATTCATGGGTGAGATTGGGGAAAGTGGAAATCGAGGGCGCGCTGGGAGACGAAGATTCCCCGCGGCCAGTCCTTGAGGTGGAGGCCGGCGAGCGTGCGGACCCGGGAAATGGCGACGTAGGCCTGGCCTGGTTCACGGGCGGCACGGATGTCGACGAAGGCGGAGTCGAGGGTGAGGCCCTGTGCCTTGTGGATGGTCAGGGCGTTGGCAAGGCGCAGCGGCAGTTGCTCGAACCAGGCGGAACCCGGGTCGTTGGAATTGTAGCGCCATCGGTAGGGCGACACCTCCAGCTCCTTGCCTTCCGTCAGGACGACCACGGTGGTCAGTCCGATGGACACCACCTCGCCGGTCTGGCCGTTGACGAATCCGTCGTCGGGACGGTTCACGGTGAACATCACCTTGGCACCCGGCTTGAGCCGCAGGACCGCGGGCGTGAGCAGGTTCTTTTCGAGGAAGTCGATCTGGTGCTGCGGCCCCCAGGTTTCGGCCTCGCGGACCGATTCCGGCCCGGGCAGCTCGCCGAGGCAGAAGTCGTTCCAGCGATCGACCATCGAGTTGTGGGTGAACAGCCGGGTGATGTCCCTGGCGGGGAAGGTTGTGACGCGCGGGCGCAGCAGGCGTTCGGTGTCGCCGTCGATCTCGCCGCGCCGGAACTTGCCGAGGGCGGCCACCAGTTCCGGTTCGTCCTGTCGCATGATCCGCCGCAGTTCCACGGTCTGGAATCCCGCGGCCGACCATGCGGATGAATCGAAGGCCCAGTCGTAAGGGCGTGTCGGGTTCGTGCGGACCGGCGGGAGCTGTAAAAAATCCCCGGTCCCGATCACCTGGATGCCACCGAAAGGTCGCTGGTCCTCGCAGATCTTCCGACAGTGGAAGTCGAGGTAGTCGAACGCGCGGCCCGAAAGCATGCTGATCTCGTCGATGACCAGCCGCTTGCAGCGACGCACCCGGTTGAAGGCGACGCGCACGCTGGGTTTCGCGTCCCGCGCCAGTTGCTCGAAGAACCGCTCGGGATCCTGACCCCGGGCGGGGCCGAGCATCATGCCGCTCCAGCGGTGGACGGTCATGCCGCCGACGTTGAGGGCCGCCACTCCGGTCGATGCCACGACGTGGGTGTCCGGATGGCGTTTGAGGAATTCCCGGACCTGATAGCTTTTCCCGGACCCCGCCGGGCCGGTGAGAAACGTGTTCCCACCGGCCATGGCAAGGTCGAGGAAGCGGTCGGCTGGGCTCCGTGCGACCAGGCTCCCGCTCATGGCAGCCACGCGCCTCCGTCGCGAAGCAGCCAGCCTGCGAGCAGGCCGAGGAGGAAGGACAGGACGAGTGCCGGCCAGCGGCGGCGGCGACGGTTCGCGAATCCGCCTTGCTGCAGGGGAGAACCCTTCCGCATTTCAAATGCGAGAGGGCCGAACGCTCCCTCAATGCTTGGAAGATGCTTGTCGATGAGTTGCAGGACGGCGTGGTGCTGGATCCCGCATTGCCCGGCGACGGTGGTGCTCGGGCAGGTGGGAATTCCTTCCCGGTCCACCAGATCGATGACCGCCGGTTTGAGTGAAGATGGTTTCATGGGGTGCTTGGAAACGGGAGTTGTTCTCAGACCGGGACGCACGCGGCCGGCGGTGTTTCATCCCCCGCATCCGGCGAGTCCTTCACCGGGCAGTAGTTCTTCTGCCAGACCCACAAGTCGCGGGCCGCGAGGAAGGCGCGGAAGTAGCCGTCCTTGTCGGCATCGTCCCACACCTTCACCAAGACCGGCACCGGATCGGTGGAGCCGATGACCACCGAGGCGATGGCGGCGTCGGCCAGCCCCTTGTCGCGGGAGGCTAGAGCCATCCGGTAGGCTTCGAGCTGCAATGGCCAGGTGTCGTGGAGGATCGGCTTGAAGTTGCCGTCCTTGTCGCGCCGGGTCTTCTGGGTCTTGAAGTCGATGACGGTCGGGCGACCGGTCGACCGCAGCGTCGCCACCAAGTCGACCCGTCCGGCGTATCCCCATTCGAGGTGGGCCGTGGCGATTTCCACCGAGTGGACCTGGGTGACTTCCTTGTCGAACCACTGGCGGGCCGGTTCGAAGAGACGGGCGACTCCCTTGTCCTCGGGCAACCAGCGGCCTTGGGCGTAACCTTCAATCGCGGCGTGGACGGCGCTGCCGGTGTCGGCGGCACGTCCCACCTCGCTGGTCATGTCCACGAGGACACGCTTGGCGAAGTCGTCGAGGGTTTCTTCTTCGCTGCGCGGCAGGGTGAGTGCCGCGAGGATGGCCTGTTCCTGTTTCCAAGCGTCCAGCCCCGGCTTGGCGAGGATCGACAGGACGTTGGTGACGGACGGGAACAGGCCGAGTTTGCGGGCGTCGCGCAGGCTGGTCGGGCGGCTGCCCTTCCCGTCGGCACGCGGCACCTCGTGAAGGGGCGTGCCATCCGGGAAATACCAGTGCGAGGCGGACTCTCGTGGAACGATGAGCATGGTCGTGGACTGGTCGGGTGTTAGAACGGGATGTTGTCCTCTTCGTCCTCGTCAGAGGAGAGGGCCGCCTTCGCCTGCTTGAGGGCGGCGATCAGTTCGCGGTCGGCCTTGAGCGGCTTTTCCATTTCGAGTGCGGTGGGCAGCCACTTGGTCAGCAGCGCCTCCACCGCTTCCCGGTCGAGCTCGCCGAGGTCCAAGCCGCTGTGCTTGCCGACGTGCACCTTCACGCGCCGCCAGTCGGAGGCTCCCGATTCGGCACCGTTGGATGCCGGCCGGAACTTCTCGTCGTTGTTCTGGCGGTCCTTCTGGCGGACATACTTGCCGGACGGCTTGAGCGGGTCGCCGGACTTGTCGGCCCGGATCAGGCCGATGTTGGCGTAGGTGGTGCCGTTGTAGTCGCTGTGGACCACCGACACGCGGGCCGGCCGACCGATCAGGGATTCGGTGTCGAACTCGGCCTGCTCGGCCATGGTCAGGTCACGGCCGAACCATTGCTTGATGAAGGCGCGGAGTGCGGCCTTCTCGTGCAGCGATGGCGTGAACCCGCGGCTGAAGAGCAGGTAGGGGCTGCCGTTCTGGCGGAGTTCCCGGGTCTCGAACACGATGCGGAAG
>JBIPNO010000031.1:0-68840 GCA_044372775.1 Haloferula sp. | reverse complement strand
GGCCTGGGTCTTAAACTCGGCGGTGTAGCGCTTGCGGTGCTTCTGGTTCATGGACATAGATTCTGGTGGGTGGTGGTCCAGAAATCCAGCTCACCTCAGACTCACGTCTACGAGTCACCCGGACGCCCCGATTCTAATGACCCCCGTGGTGCCAGGCACTTGGAAATTCGATCCAAAGCCCTTCAACGGAGAAGCCATCATCCTCTTCCTGAACAGCTCTGGTGCCGGGCTGCCGGGCAACTCCGCCACCGTCCTCCCCATCGACAAAAACGGCGACGTCCTCCTCAACGGCATGAACCTCTTCGACCCGCGCCAGCCCTTCTGGCGCGGCAAGCCGCCGGACATCAAGTGGCCGGAGTGAAGTAGCGCAACTTTGCAAGTTGCGTGCTTCTGGCGTCCCACCGCACCCAGCCGCTCCCGAACCCACCCGCCAATCTCCTCCCCATGCGGCAGCGACTCGTCACGTCGTCTCTATCGCCATCACGGACCGCCTGAAATCTCCGTTCGAACCCTTCCCTGAAGCGACACGCCCCCACACGCAACTTGCAAAGTTGCGCTACTTCGCTCCGCGAATTCACTCACGCAAGCTTCCGCACTAGGATCACTCCCGCCAGCAAGCTGAGGATCCCCCCGAAGAACCAGCCCTTCGGAAACTCCGGCTCGATCTCCAGCTCCAGGCGCATCGGCTTGCCGCCGTCGACCTGCACGCTGCGCTTGAAATCCAGAACCGTGCCGCGCTCGGCCAGCGTGACGTCGAGCGCCGCCGGGGCGGGATCCGCGGCGAGCTGCTGGCTGACGATCCGGTTGGCGATCGCTTTCATCGCCGCGGTCTCGTCGACGCTGTTGCCTTCCAACAGACGGTCGAACTGCTGCGGATCGAAATTCAGGTTCCCCTGCAACAGCGGGTTCTCCTGCGCCGCCTGCTCGAGCTGCGCGTTGCCGGTCGTCACGTCGGCCTTGTTGTCGAGATACATCCGCTGCCGCCGCGTGTTGAGCGCCAGGGTCGCCTGCTGGGTCTTGAGGTTCCGCAGTTGCACCCGGGCGTCCTCGTTCGACGCCTCGTCGAGCAAGCCGTTGCGCGCCGCCTTGCTCAGTGCCTGGCCCGCCTTGTCCTGCTGGCCCGCCACCATCCACGCGTTCGCCTGGTCGAGCAAAGCCACCGCCTCCTGCTTGCCCGCCGCCCGCTTGCTGGTAACGAAGCTGCTGTAATCCTGGAAGGCCACGCCCGCCGCCTTCTCCTGCAAGTCGAAGTCGTCGTGATGATCCGCAAGCCGCCAGCCCTCCGGCAGGATCACCCGCCAGCTCAGGTTCTCCAGCGGCACGTCGAGCATCGGCCCGTCGAGCACCGTCCCCTTGCCCGCCGGCATCGCATAGACGAAGCGCACGCTCGCCGGCCGGTCGCCTTCGGGTGCCGGATAGACGTAGAACAGCCAGTCGTTGCCCTCGCGCACCAGCGCCACGCCGTCCTCGTTGACCAGCACGTTGTAAAGCGAGGCCTCCTTCGGCAGCGTCAGCCGGAGCGTCCCCTTCTCGGTCACCCGGACCTTGAGATCGACCGCGGTCAAAGCCGCGCCGTCCGGCGAGACCAGCGTGGTCAGCGATCCCTGCTCGACCCGCAGCCGCAGCGCGCTCGCCAAATCGTGGCGCTTCAGATTCACCACCAGCGGTCCCTCGGCCTCCGCGACCCGGAACACGCCCGCCGGAGCCTGCGCCGACGAAGTCCCGCGCAGGACCTCCGGCACCACGCCCCAGTCGCTCTTCTGCCAGCCGCGCGGCAGCTCGGTCGCGCTGATCTCAAGACGTCCCGCCGTCCGCAGCGACACGAAATACGAGGCCTGCCGTACTTCCGACGGCAGCAAGGTCGTCACCGTCACCCGTTCGTTGGCGGCCTGCTGGAACTCGATGTCCACCGTCGTCTCGCCCGCCACCCCGCGCTGGAAGCGGATCTCCCACAGCCCGGCCTCGTCGGCCACCGGCACGAAATCCGCCACCGCCGGGCCGCTCGCCCGCAAGGTCGCCGCCGCGCTTTCATCGAGCCCCGGAATGCTGACCCGCAGCGTCTTCATCGCCGCGTTCTCGATCCGGTACGCGAGCCGCACCCGGCTCAGCGTCTGGCCTTCGCGCAGCGTCACCTCGTGCAGCACCTGGGCGGTCACCCAGGGATCGAGCTTGGCGATCGCCAGCGCCAGCGACCAATCGGCCTGCAGCAGCTTGAACGCCAGCGCCCCCGGCCGCGGCACCCCGGCCTCGCGGGGATCGAGCTGTGAAACATTGCCGCGCGACACCGCCCGCACCTGCAAGCCGCGTTCCGGCACCACCGTCAGCGTGCCGGTCTGCCGCGCCGCGCCGCGCAGCACCACCCGCGGGGCAGCCCACGAGGCCTGCGCGCCGGGAGCCGGTGCGGTCAGCGTCACCGCGAAAGCCTGATCGCCGAGCGTGCGGCCGTTGAGATGAAGGTTGAGCAAACGGGTCTCGCCGTCCGCCGACTCCGCCCAATGCGCGAGCGCCGGACCGGTCACCGATTCGATCTCGAAGCCCTTCGGAATCTCCAGCTCCAGCTTGAACAGGCCCGCCCGGGTGATCGATGCGGCGAGATCGACCGCCAGCACCATCCGGTCCTCGCCGAGCGACAGCGTCTGCTTCGTCTCCGCCCGGATCTCCGCCGCCACTGGCGCGACTTTCAAGGTCAGCGACGCCTCCGCGCCGCCATGGCGGAACGCGCGATGCAGCACCGCCAGCGCCCGGCCCTCGCGATCCGCGGGGAGCAGCTTGCCGCCGAAGTCATCGAGATTCACCGCGCTCATGCCCTTCGCCACGACCGCTTCCGCCTGCGCCTCGTCGCCGAAGCCCAGACCTAACAACCCGACCGAACCCGCCGCGCCCTTGACCACCAGCGGCTTCAATTCCAACTCCACCGGCAGCGTCGCCGTGCCGCGCTGGGTGCCGATCATGAAGGCGAAAGGCTGGTCCTGCGCGGGCTCGATCCCCACCTTCAGCTCCCGGGTTTCCGGATTGAAGCGCCAGCTCCCGACCGGCCCGTCCCCCACCTCGCCGACCGTAAAACCTTCCGGCACCGTGATCACCAACTCCCGCACCAGGCCGCGCGAAGGCCGGATCGACACGAGATGCCGCCCGCCGACCACGCCGGGGCCGGGCAGGTAAAGGTCGGACGTTTCCACGAAGAACTGCGTCGCCTCGCTCGCCACGTCGCGCCGCAGCGGACGCGCCAGCATCACGATCTCATCGGCTGGCCCGAGCACCAGCTCCGCGCCGCTGCCGCCGTCGACCTTCAGCACTGTCACCTTCGCCGCGCGCTGCGAAACGAACTCCCAGCCCTCCTGGTTCCAGGTCACGTTGACCCGCTGCGCCGCCGCCGGACCGGAAGGCAACTTCCAACCGTTCTGCGGAGCTGCCAAGGGCATCTCGAAGGTCGCCTTGCCGCTCTTGAAACCTTCCGCCGTCGCCACCAGGAAATACGCTTCCTCTTCGCCGTGCGGAGCCTTCAGCACCCGCAGGCCTTCGCCGGTGAATCCTGTGAGAACGGCCGGCGACTTCAAAAGCAGCACCCGCTGATCCACCGCCCCGCGGACATCGACCGCGATCTCGCCGTTCAAGCGACCATCGACGATCCGCCACGTGTGGCTCATCGACTCCGCCGGCACGATCGTCTCCGCCCCGCGCGCCATGCCGGCCGCGAAGAAGAACACCAGCGCCGTCGCCGCCACCGTAGTCACGGGTGCCGCCTTCTTCCTGAACAGCCCGACCAAACCCGGCAGTCCGTGGACCAGCAGCAACAGCAGCCCGAAGATCCCGAAGAAAGGCACCGCGCCCATCCGCTGCGCCAGCAAGCCGAACCCAACGCAGGACAGACCTGCCGTCACCGAAACCGCCGCCCGCTCGCGGTTCACCAGGGCATATCCGAGTAAACCCAAGCCGACGGAAAGCAGGAACACGCCGCCGAGGTTCACAATGGCCTGCCACGGCGCGACATTGCCGACCTCCAGCGTCACGACCTCACCCGGTGCCACCACCGGCGTCACGTATTCCAAGTTCGCAAGGTTCACCCGGCGATCCTCCGCCGCGCGGAAGGCCATGAAGCACGAAAGGACACCCGCCGTGATGATCACGAGATGGCCTAACACCCGCGTCGCCTTGATCCGCTTCAGCAGCAACCCGAATGCCGCGACCAGCAGCAACAAGGGTGCCGCCATCCGGGCCTTCGCCAGGATCCACTCCGTCCCGGTCTCGGTCTGCACCGGACGCACCGGCATCATCGAACCGCGGGGGATCAGCCGGCGTCCCTCGTCGCCGGTGACGATCCACTCGCCGATCACCGTCGGCGTGAACAAGACGGGAGCCACCAGCAGCGGCGATTTCGCCTGCTTGCTGACGATCCCGTAGCGCAAAACCACCTCCACCGGTTCGTTCGGATCCGCCTTCGCCGGCAGCGGCACCAGGATCTCGCCGCCGTCCTGGCGCGCGTTCACCGTCTCGCCATCGACCTTGGTTTCCCACAGGCCGGAATCCGCCGGCAGGGTCAGCTTCAGCACCGAGCGGCCGCGGGTCTTCACGAAGAAGCGGGCGTCGGTCACCACCTGACCGTCGCGGGAGACGCGGCTGGCGAGCTTGGCGAAATCGACCACCTGACCGACCGTCTCGCCGGGATCATACCACTCCACCTTCAATCCGATCGACACGTCGGCGGCGGTGTATTGCCACGCGGCGATCGTCGGTGCGCTGCTCAGCAGCCGGTATTCCGCCGGCAGCTCGGATGCCTCGAGTTTCAGCACCGCGCCTTCGCTACGGGGAATCTCGTACTTCACCTGCAGCGGACTGACCACCTGGATGTGGCCGCGCTCCGACTGCACGTTCAAGGGCCGGACCTCGCCCGGTGACAGCTCTCCGCCACTCGCGCTCATCGGCTGCTCGAAGGTCACCAGCACCGTTCCCGCGCCAAGCACCGGCCGGGCCAGCGGGATGACCAGCGTGTCGCCTTCGCGCCGCCAGTCGCGGCCGACGTTCTGGCCGGTGACTTCCACGTTGCCGAGCGCCTCCGGTACCTTCAGCCGCCACTCGGTCGCCGGGGCACCGATCACGAAATAGTTCACCAGCACGCTGCCCGAGGCCGCGCCTTCTTTCAGCGAGTAGAGGTGGAAAACATCCGCCTGCACGCTCTGGCCGAGCGCCTCGACTTTCATCGTCGCGCTCCACTTCCCGTCGCGGATGCGGAAGGCCTGCTGGAGGCCGGGCAGCTTCTTCGGAAAGTAATCCGGCGGGGTCTCCGCCAGCCCGGTGGTCGCGCCGGGCACCGCGCGGAAACCGGCGGCCACCACCACGCCGACGTAGCCGCGCGCCGACTTGGCGCCGGGATGACCGAGCACCGGCAGCACCCAATCGCCCGCCGCCGCGGCGAGGTTCTTCTCCAGCTGGATCGAGATCAACTGCCGCCCGATCAGCGCCTGGCCGAACAAGATCTTGAGCACCCGTTTTCCCGCGACCGCATCGCTCGCCAGGCTGTAATCCGCCACGCCCTGGCCTTCCACCGCCGCCACCGCGAAATCGGCCGGCACCTCGACGCTCCACTCGCGCAAGGGAGCCTCGCGGATGTCGAGCTCGAGGTCGGCGAAGATCCGGCGGTCGGTCTCGGCGAGCTCGTGGATCGTCACCTCGTTCACCGACACCTCCGGCAGCACCTGGTCCGCGGAGATCTCGTATTCATGCTCCGCCGAAGGGAAGCGATAGACGAAGGCCTGCCGCAGGTTGTCGTCCTGCTTGGCCCACGGGAACTGGCCCGGCGAAAGCTGCATCAGGCCCTTGGTCGCGCCGACCTCGATCCTCACCGCGCCGTCGTTCGCCACCCGCAGGAAGCCGCTGTGTCGCAGAGTGCCGATTGGCGAGAAGCGCGGCGGGCTGAGCTTCGCCGGAAAGGTCCCGAGCGCCGCCTGGGCCTCGATTTCGATCTCGCCGTCGCCCTCGATCGGCCGGCTGAGCCTCACATCTAACAACCGCGCGCCGCCTTCCTCCACGATGCTCCAGCTCAGCACCTGCGGCCCCTTCACCGCGAGGATCTCGCCGTTGCCATCGACCCGGATCTTGAGCGCCTCCAGCTTCCCTTGCAGCACGCGGAAACCGATCTTCGAATAGCGCCGCGCCAGTCCCGCTCCGACCCGCGTCTCCGCGATCTCGCTGCTGGAGAAGAACAAGGCTCCATCGACTTCCTTGCCGCCGCTCTTCCAAGCCAGGCTCGCCGATCCGGTTGCCGGGAGGTAGCCGGTCCAGCGGCCTTCGCGCTTCTCCGGCACCACCGGCTGGTCGGTCTTGAACGACACCGGATCTTCGAGCCCGTCGATCCGCACCGGCACCACCGCACCTCCGTGCATCTTGAAATCCACGCCGCGCCAGTCGCCTTGACGGCCGAGCGGGGCTTCGAAGGCCAGCTCGATCGGGTAGCTGCCGACCGCCTCGCCGACCAGCTCGTGCACGTAGCTTTCGCCCTTCTGCTTCAAGCGGGTGAACCAGCCCTGGCCCGACGCCGCGCCGCTGAGCGCGACGCCTTCCAACAACTCGATCGCCTCCCCCGCCTGGATCACGTTCACCGTGCCTCGCAGGACGAAAGACACGCTGGTCCCCTCGGCGATCACCTTGCCGTCGAGCGTCGCGTCGGCCAGTTCCACCGGCCGCGGCGCGGTGCCCTTGAGATCGACCTTCACGTTCAGCCGTCCCGCCACGCTGCCGCTGAAGCGGTCCGCGCCGTTTTCGCTCTTCATCGCTTGGAGACCTTCGATCGCAATGAGCGTCGCCGCCGCCGCACCGTCGCCGGACAGCGAGATCGTGGACGAGAATCCCACCGCGCTTCCCGGTGCCGGCAGCAAGAGGTCGAAGGCCTGCTTGGTGTCATCGTGCAGCGTGTTGATCGTCACCGTGAACTCCTTCGCCGTCTCCGCCTTCGGATCGTCGGGAAGCAGCGGCTTGAGATCGAGGAAGCGCGTGCCGTCCGATTCGCGGCGGACGGTCCAGGTCTTCAGCCCTTCGCCCGCGACGCCGGTGACTTCGCCGGTTCCGGTGAGACCGAGGCTCATGACTTCCGGCCGGCCCTGGTGGACCCGCAGCTTCGCGGTGATGGTGCCCTGCACCCGGTCGATGCCCGCGGTGATCTCGGTGTTCGTTTCCGCCGAGAAGAACAGCGGGACCGGCTTCTCCTTGTCGACCTCGACGAGCACGATCTTCTCGTCCTGGGCCGCAGCGATGCCCGCGAAAAGCGCGCAAGCAAAGTAGCGCAAGTTTGCAAGTTGCGTGCTTCTGGCGGCCCGCTTCCCGGAAAGGATCCGCCCCACCCCATCCGTGCCGCCCCCATGCGCAACTTGCAAAGTCGCGCTACGCCCTGCCGCCGGCAGGAACGCGCAAGCGAAGTAGCGCAACTTTGCAAGTTGCGTGCTTGGGGCGGCCCGCTTCCCGGAAAGGATCCGTCCCACCCCATCCGTGCCGCTCCCATGCGCAACTTGCAAAGTCGCGCTACGCCCTGCCGCCGGCAGGAACGCGCAAGCGAAGTAGCGCAACTTTGCAAGTTGCGTGCTTGGGGCGGCCCGCTTCCCGGAAACGATCCGTCCCACCCCATCCATGCCGCCCCCATGCGCAACTTGCAAAGTCGCGCTACGCCCCGAGCCGTAAGGAGTGGGGACACTCCTGTCCCCATTCATGCCCGTGACGACAGGAGTGTCGTCACTCCTTAACGCTTGCGCCAGCTTCGATACAAACAGGGTGATCATGACTTGATGGGAGTGTGGGGAAAGAACGCCGCGCTTGTGTCGGCGGTGAGTAAATCGTCGGTAAAATCAATGGCGGTGAGGAGAGCTTCGGTGCTGTGTTCAGCGGAGGGCCGCCCCAAGCGAGCAACTTGCAAAGTTGCGCTACTTCATCTTCCCGATCATCGACCCGAGGTCGGCGACCGGCTGGCTGTTCGGATACCGGGCGCGGACTCCGGCATAGACCTGCCCGAGCTGTTGGAAGTCCACCGCGTCGGCCATCGGCGCGGCGCGCAGCTTCTCGGCGGTGAAGGCCGCGAGACCGGCGAGCTGGATCGATGGCGTCGCCTTGTCGAAAGCCGGGGCCTGCGCGTCGTAGGGGATGGTCCAGGTCCGCTCGACCATCTGCCCGCTGGCGACATCGCGGAAGCGCACGCTGACCTCGCCGACCTCGCCTTCGCCCTGCGGCAGGGTCTCGATCTGATAGAGCGCGTTGCCCGCTTCCTCGGCCGCCATCTCCGCGGCGTCCACCGCGTCGTTGCGGAAGTCTTCCTTCTGCAAGCGGTGCTCCTCGAAGCCGATCAGCTTGTATTTCGCGACCCGCGCCGGATTGAAGCGCACCTGCACCTTCACGTTCTCCGCCGCCGGCCGGAAAGCCCCCGCGAGCTGCTTCGCGAAGCCGGCGTCGGCGTCTTCCGGACCGTCCACGACATAGTAGCGGCCGTTGCCGTTGCGGGTCAGCCGTTCGAGCAGCTTGTCGTTCAAGCCGTCCGCGCCGAAGCCCGCGGCATCGAAGGCGATCCCCTGCTGGCGGAGTCCTTCAATCCGGGCCTGCAAGGCTTCCGGGCGGGCGTCGCCGAGGTTCGCCGCGCCGTCGGTGAAGAGCACCACGCGGTTCTGCGCCGCCGGATTGAACTGCCGCTTCGCCAGTTCCTCACCGAGCTTGAGGCCTTCCTCCAGGTTCGTCCCGCCTTCCGACGGCGTCCGCGCGATCAGTTCGTTCAGCTCCTGCGCCCGCGCCCCGGGCAAGCGGTCGGCGAGCAGGCGCGGTTGCCGCGAGAAGCCGGCCACCGTGATCGTGTCGCCTTCCTTCAGCAGCACGGAAAGCTGCCGCACCGCCATCGCCAGGCCGGCATTGCGGTCCTCGCGCTCCATCGAGCCGGAGTGGTCGAGCAGGAGTGTTAGATTGAGCGGGGTCGAGGCCCCGCGGCCCTGCGAGCCGGTCCGCACGCCGATCCGCAGCAGGTTGCGCTGCGCGAAAGCCGGGTGCGCCGATTGCTCGGTCACGCAAACCACCGGCTCGCCGCTGGCCGGAGCGGGATCGCCGTAGTCGAAGGCATTGTAGAACTCCTCCGGCCGGATCCCCTCCGCCGCCGGCACCTCGCCCCGCTCCATCGCCGCCTGGGCGAGCTTGAAAGAGGCGTCGCTGACGTGGAGGGAGAAGGTGGAGAAGGGTTCGTCGGCGGAAGCGACCTCGGACATGAGATCGAGGGCGATCTGTTTCTTCCTCTCCGGTGAAACATCAGTCGCTTCCATCAACGGCTCGGACCGGGTGTGATCCTTAGCCGCACGAAAGTAGTCGCTCTTCGCCGCCGCCACCTCCTCCATCCCGCGGCGCGCTTCCTGATTGGAGGGATCGACCTGCAGGATTTCCTCATACGCCTTCTGGGCGTCCTCGAGCTTGCCGAGATTCTGGTTCCCCTCGGCAACGGAGAGCTTGCGGCGGACCTCATCGACCGCCGCAGCCCCTTCTTCCGCAAGCGCCGTGCGACCCAGCGCATCGTCCGGCACCGCCGCTCCCGGCTTGCCCTTGACCTGGAGGTTCTGCCCCTCTTGTGCGGAGGTGCCATCCAGTGGAACCGGCAAGTCCCAGGCCCGATCGACCTCCTTGAGCATCCGCTCCCGGACCTCGTCCTCGGCAAGCGGTGCCGCGGGATCGAGGTGGTTGTTCGCCCCTTTGTCCGCACCTTCCCTCGTCAGGCCGTACCATTGGCCGGACGCGGGCTCCTGCGGCACCCCTCCACCGAATCCAAACCGATTCGCGGCAACCGGCTCATCACCGGCACTCCCGGGCTTCAATTGAAGCGCCAGATCTTCCAACTCCGCGGTTGCGGCGACCTGTCCCACTTCCTCGGCCATCTTCTTGTCGGCAACGGCCGCTCCGCCGCTCACAACGCCCGAGAGCACCGTCGCCGACTCGTTTTTCTCCTTCAGCTCCGCCGGCCGGGCCGGAGAATTAAGGATGGCATCGATGCTTTCCCCGGTGATCACCGCGTCGCCGCTGCGATTGCCGGCGGTCAAGGAGCCGTCCGTCACCGCGCCTCCCGCGGGAGCAATGAAGTCCGTGTCAGTGCGACTCGCCATCTCCGGGGCGGATTCGGCCGGCAGATCCACCGTGCCCCGGGAGGCATCCATCTGCTTCGCCTTCATCTCGGGTTGCGGCTTGTTCGCGGCCAGGGCAAGCGGCCTCTCCAAGGGAGCCGCTTGCAGTTCGGCTGCCGCGCGGGCCCGAGGAGCTGCGATCGACGCCGGCGGAGGCACCGAGGTGAAAGGGGAATCGGTTCCAAGGTGCGCATAGGACGCATCCGGCGTGCTCGCCGGAGCTCCGCCTTCCCGCTCCTGGCGGTAAGACCGGCTTTCCGCCGCACCGGGCATCGGAGCCGAGTAGGTCACGACCCGCGCGCTCTCCTTCACCATCGCCATGTCCGATTTCATCCCCACGCCGCCGAGCAGCGCATAGGAAGCGACCCCGATCACCACGCAGGCCGCCAGCGCGAGGATCAGCCCCCGCACCGAAGAACCACGGTGGCGCTTCCGCCGCGGCAGGACCTGCACCACCTCCGGCTCCACGCCTAACAGATCCGTGATTTTCGCCCGCCGCGCCGCAGAGAGCTTCCACTCCGCCGCCGGTCCCGCCTTGAAATCCTCCGCCACCAGCCCGTGCAGCACCCGCAGACGCCGCTCGAACAGGCCGAGCGCGGGATCCGCCGCACAGAGCTTCTCCAGCTCCCCCGCCTCGAAGGACGAGGCCTCGCCCAGCACCCAGGCGGTGATCCGCGCTTCGAGCGCGGCATCCCCGACGGTGTTCAGCGGCTTGTCCGTGTCGTCATTCATCGTGTTTCTGGTCTCTGGTCTCTTGAATCTGGTTTCTTCATCCCTCCGCGCTCTCGATCCCCATCCGCCGCAAGCTCTCGCCCAGCGATTTCAAAAGGTGGTGCAGCTTGTAGCCGACGTTCCCGACGCTGAGGCCGGTGCGCTGGCTGATCTGGTCGTATTTGAGGTCCTCGTGGTACTTGAGCTGGAGCAGCGCGCGGTCGTCGTCGCGCAGCTCGGCGAGCAGGAGTCGGACGGCGCCGGCGGCCTCGAGGCGGCCCATCGGGTCGCCATGGCCGGCGGCGGCATCCCACTCGGGGGCCTCGTCGACGAGGGTCTCGCGCTTGTGGTCGCGCAGGTGGTTGAGGGAAAGATTGCGGACGGAGCGGTAAAGCCAGGCTTTCGGGTTCGCCACCTCATCCCAGTGGGTGTGGAGCCGCAGGAAGGCCTCCTGCACCAAATCTTCCGCCACCTCGCGCCGCCCCACCATGCCGTGGGCAAAGCGCAGGAGCGGGCTTTCTTCCGCTTCGAAGACTTGCCGGAGCGTCGGTTTCTCCTGGGTCATCGTGGCGAAAGGAAGCAGCGCCGGGGCTTCAACCCTGGTCTGTGAGGCAATTTCCATGCGGGGTGGGACGGACGATCATGGTTCTCATCGGTAACGACACGGCTGCCGGGAAATCCTTGGATCTTTTTCTTCGCGGGTTCCTTGGGAAGTGCCAAAAGGCGGTCAAATCCAACCGCAGATGAACGGGATGGACGCAGATAAAGGAGATCCTGATGCCTGGAGAACTCCTGGAGCCCCCTTTCCTTTCAGTGGATTCTTCGAAGTCCAAGCCAGCCATCGGGTTTTCATCTGCGTCCATCCCGTTCATCTGCGGTTGATTCTTACAGGAGAAACCCGGCTCACACTCCGCCCAATCATCCCTTGCCACCCGGCCTGACCAGCCCTTGAATCCGCCGCGACCGGAAATGTTTTTGCTTAAGAAGGTTTTTCAACTGCGGGACAAGGCGAACCCGGAACACGAGAAGCCCTTCCTCGATCACCTCGAGGACCTGCGGGTGATGGTCACCCGCATCGTGGTCACGCTGCTGATTTCAATGATCGTCTGCTTCTCGTTCCGCGACAAGCTGATGGAGATCATCCGCAAGCCGGTGGACGAAGTGATGATGGTCCACCAGGCCAGCCTGCTGCCGGAGAAGATCGTCTCGGACAAGTGGGAGGCTGCCAAGAAAATCGAACGCGCCGCCGTGGCGCTGGAACCCGCGCTGGCGGAAAAGCTGCTCGCGAACTTCGATGCCGAGACGCTGCGACTGGTCAAAATGGTCCGGCTGCTGCGCGCGGTGGCGGTGCTGCCGGAAGATCAGCGCGCCGGCTTCCTCACCGCCGCCGGGACCGACGATCCCACGGCGAAAGACGTCGCCTCCATGCTCGAAAAGGGCGCCAGCCCGGACATCGACTCGCGCGGGAATCTCCAGATCATGTCGGTGCTGAATCCGACCGAGCCCTTCATGCTTTCCATGAAGCTGGCCTTCTTCGCGGGCATCGTGGTTTCTTTCCCGCTGCTGCTGATGTTCATCCTGCAGTTCGTCCTGCCCGGCCTGCACCAGCACGAGCGCAGCGTCCTGTGGCCGGCGCTGGCGGTCGGCTTCGGGCTGTTCCTCCTCGGCGTCTGCTTCGCCTACTTCGTGGTGCTGCCGCGGGCACTGGTCTTCTTCTTCGAGTGGGGCCTCCAGATGGGCGTCTCCAACGACTGGCGGATCGGCAACTACGTCACCTTCGCCACCCAGTTCACCCTGCTGTTCGGCCTGTCCTTCGAACTTCCGGTGGTCGTCATGGTGATCGTCAAGCTCGGCCTGCTGACCTACGACTCGATGAGCCGCACCCGGCCGCACGCCGTGCTGGCGATCGTGGTCATCGCGGCCATCATCACGCCCACGCCCGACGCCTTCACCCTGCTGCTGATGGCCGGGCCGATGGTCCTGCTTTATGAAATGTGCATCTGGCTGGCCTACTTCGACGCCCGCAAGACCCGCCGCGCCGAGGAAGCCGAAGAGCGCGAGCGGATGGAGCGCCTGCTGATGGCCCCGGACGAACCGGAAGGCGGCGAGGAAGAAGACCGCAGCGATCACGACCCGCACCACGCCCCCTACGACCCGGCGGATCAGCCCGACCATCCCGATCACCCCGACCACTGGGATCCCTCCGACGACGAGAAGGCCTGGGAAGAAGGCGGGAACCGGGAGGACGACACGCCGCCCGAAAGCATCCCCGATGAAGAGCAACGGCGGATGGCCGACCTTTCGCCCGGCTCGGAAACCGGCCCCGAAGATCACCAACCTGCCGGTGACGAGAATCCCGACGCCCCCAAAGCAGACACCCCGCGCCCCGGCGGCGGCTCTTGAAAGCCGGCCCAGCCCGATCACCCATCCACCCAGCACCCGATCAGCCATGCATTCGATGACAGGATTCGGCCGCGGCTCCGCCACCGCCGACGAAGGGACCGCCACGGTGGAAATTTCCTGCGTGAACCGCAAGCAGGCCGAGGTGGTCGTCCAGAGCGCCCGTGAATTCACGGAGCTGGAGCCGAAGATCCGCAAGGCGGTCCTGAACACGATCTCGCGCGGCCGCATCCAGGTCAGCATCCAGTTCGAACGCCCGCCCGGCAGTGCCGCCCCGGTCCAGGTGGACTTGCAACTCGTCGATGCCCTCGAGTGCGCCTTCGAGCGCATCTCCAGCCACACCGGCCGCAAGGTCGCCCCCGACGCCTCGGATTTCCTGCGCTCGCCGGGGATCATCCGCATCGAGGACGGCGGCATCTCCGCGGAGACCGCCTGGGGAGCCATCGAAAAAGCCCTCGAAGTCGCCATCGGCCAGGTCCTCGACATGCGCCAGACGGAAGGCGACGACCTGGCCCGGGACCTGTCCGCCCGGCTCGACCTGCTCGAAAAGACCGCCGCCGCGATCGCCGCCCTCGCCCCCGGTCGCCCGGAGCGCTACCGCGACCAGCTCTTCAAGCGCCTCCGCGACGCCGGCCTGGAGCTCGATCTCAACGATGATCGCGTCCTGCGCGAACTCTCCGTCTTTGCCGACCGCTGCGACGTTTCCGAAGAGATCACCCGGCTCGACTCCCATTTCCGCAAGTTCCGCGAATACATGGCCGGCGAGGAACCCGCCGGCCGGCCGCTCGATTTCCTCTGCCAGGAAATCCACCGCGAATTCAACACCATCGGCTCCAAGGCCTCCGACGCCGCCATCGCCCAGCACGTCGTCGAGGCCAAGACCGAGCTCGAGAAGATCCGCGAGCAGGTGCAGAACGTCGAATGAGCCGGTGATCCGAAGGGAGCGCCGATCTTCAGTCGGCTTGGACGGTAGGCATGCCGACGAAAACGCCGAAGAGCCGTCGAACGGCGTCTAAAAGTCTCAATGTCGAAAAGTCTAAAGGTCAAAAGGCATCCAGACCTTCAGACCTTCGACCCTTCCGTTGACTTTTCCGTCACCTCCCCCCATACCCCGCCCATGTCTTCGGCGCTGCCGCCCAAACCAAGAATCATCGGACCCCGCGTCCGCGTCTGCATCGTCGCGTCGAAATACAACGAGCAGTTCGCCGACGCGCTGGTGGACAACACCGTCGAGGAACTCGGCGAGCTGATGCCCCAGACCCGCGTCGACATCATCCGGGTGCCCGGCGCATTTGAAATCCCGGTGACGATCGCCAACGTGCTCGACCGCAGCGAACACCCGCCCGCCTGCGTCATCGCCCTCGGCGTGATCGTCAAAGGCGCGACCGCCCACGCCGACCTGGTCGCCCGCTCGGTCACCGAGTCACTGATGGGCCTCGCCCTCCAGCACAAGGTCCCGGTCGTCCACGAGGTCCTGCTGGTCGAAGACGAAAAGCAGGCCTACGCCCGCTGCATCGGTTCCAATCTCAACCGCGGCCGCGAGGCCGCCCGCATCGCCGCTTCGATGGTCGACATCTTCGGTGAAATCGACCGCTCCATGCCCCGTGTCATCTCCCGCAATGCCTAGCCGCCGCCAGATTCGGGAGGCGGTCGTGCAGTTCCTCTACTGCGCCGACCTTGAAGGCGGGGCCGATCCCGCGTCGTTGCGCGATGCCTTCTGGCAGTTCGTCACGGAGTCTGACCGCCGTGCCTTGCTCCAGGCGACGTGGAAGACTTTGCACCACCTCGGCATAGGCCGCGAAGCCCGTTTGGCGGAGTTCCAGCAGCGCTTCGTCCCCGCCCACGCCACCCTGCGGGCCCGGCCCGATCTTGAACGGACCGCACTGATTCTCCAGCATATCGCCGACCTCGAAGTCCGCTGGAGCGCGGCCATGATCGACCTCTCGCGCGTCCCGAAAGATGCCGATGACGACACTTTCAGCGAACAGTTCGAGCCGCTCCTGGAGAAATTCTTCCGCACCGACCGCGAGCTCACCACCGTCCGCCGCCGCTTCCTCGAGTCCCTCGAAGACATTCCCGGCCTGCGCGCCCAGCTCGACCCCGTGGCCGGCACCATCCGCCGCCTCGACCGCATCTCGGAGCGCGTCCGGATGATCGAGGAACCGGAGAAATTCCCCGACCAGATCGACCTCGCCAAACTGCGGGAATGCAAGGAGTCGATTGCCACCCTGCTCCGCGAGACCAATGCCATGGCCGACGCCGTGCTGCGGGAGAAAGACCGGATCGACCAGCGCCTCGCGGCCGTCGTTGAAAACTTCGCACCCGAACGCATCGACCCGGTGGACCGCGCCATCCTGCGTCTCGCCACCTGGGAAATCCTCCACGCCGAGAAAGTCCCGGCCCCCGTGGCCATCGACGAGGCGATCGAGCTGGCCAAGCGCTTCGGCACCACCGATTCCGGCCGCTTCGTCAACGGCGTGCTCGACAAGATCGCGAAGCAGGCCAGCGCTGCGGCGGAGCGCTGACTTCAGCCGGCGAGACCCCATCGCCGCCCCGAGGGTCCCGCCTCCCTTCCGATCCCGCCGCAATTTTCCCATCCCTCCCCGGCTTTCGATCTGCTAGAGGAATCCCGCGATGGCCCGTTACCCCACCCGCTTCCAGCTCCGCACCCTTTGGAATGCCGCCACCGGCGTCTCGATCCTGGTCCTCGGCGCCCTGCTCGTCGGCCTGGTCTGGCTGATGGGCGAGATCTTCGGCTTCCTCCAGCCGGTGCTGGTCCCCCTGGCCGTCTCCGCCATCATCGCCTACCTGCTGGACCCGGTCGTCCGCATCTTCCAGAAGCGCGGCTTCTCCCGCCGCTGGTCGGTCGTTTCCACCTTCGCCGGATTCACCCTCATCGCCGCCGGCCTGATCGCCATCATGATCCCGCTGGTCGGCGGTCAGATCCACACCTTCCAGCAACAGCGCGACGCGATCGCCGCCAGCAACAGCGGCGTCGCCAACGCACAGCCTCCCCTCGACAACCCCGCCGCCGCGAAGAAGCCCTTCGACGAAATCATCGTCGACATCCTGATCCACACCCGGAACAAGAACGAGTGGGCCAAGCCCTTCATCGACCCCCTGCTCGGCCCGCCGGACGATCCCAAATCCGACGCCCCCAAGGCCACCCTGACCGTCGAACTCGATGAGGCGGCGAAGGCGAACCAGGCCCAACTCGACCCGCCCATCGTCCTTCAGAACACCGAACTCTGGTCGCAGGGCAGAACTTACCTCGACGAGATCTTCGGCTGGATCAAGGGCGGCGCCGGCAAGATCCTCGGCTTCCTCGGCCTCGCGCTCGGCTTCGTGATGGTGCCGATCTACCTCTACTACTTCCTCAACGAAAGCGCCGCCATCAAGGAGCACTGGCACGACTACGTCCCGCTGAAGGCCTCACGCTTCAAGACCGAGCTCATCGAAACCCTCACCGAAATCAACAGCTACCTGATTTCGTTCTTCCGCGGCCAGGTGCTCGTCGCCTTCATCGACGGGATGCTGGTCGGCATCGCGCTCACGCTTTACGACCTGCCGCTCGGCCTGCTGGTCGGCATCATGATGGCGGTGCTCGGCATCATCCCCTACATCGGCAACATCATCACGCTGATCCCGGCCTGCGTGCTGGCCTACTTCCACTTCAGCGTGCCGGAAAACCAGCACATCCTGGGAGCCAACCCCTGGGCCTACGTCGGCGGCGTGGTCGCCATCTTCGTCATCGTCCAGCAGATCAACTCGCTGCTCACCGCGCCGAAGATCGTCGGCGACTCGGTCGGCCTGCACCCGATGACCGTCATTTTCTCGATGCTCTTCTGGTCGCTGATCCTCGGCGGCTTCGTCGGTGCCCTGCTCGCCGTTCCCCTCACCGCCGCGGTGAAGGTGCTCTTCCGCCGCTACATCTGGGACCGCCGGATGAAGGAAGGCTACGCCGACGACAAGGACGACGACGACGGGGTCGAGGAGTGGCAGCCCTCCGAAGCGAAAGGCGCCTGAGGTCTGTCGGACCATGGACTGCGGGCAGCCTGCTGCCGCTTTCACTCGCCAGCCTGCTGGCGAGTGGGGCCGGACTTCAAGGCAAGCTGCCCGCGGTCCAAGTTCATCCACAGGCCTTGATTTCATGCCGACTTCATGGCGCCATCCGGGCCGTGAAAGCGCTGCTTTTCTTCCTGCTCGCGTCCGCCTCCCTGGCGAAGGCCGCGTTGATCGCCCACGTCACGACCGACCGCGGCACCATCATGGTCGACTTGCAGCACGCGAAAGCCCCGCAGGCCGTTGCGAATTTCATCACCCTCGCCCAAGGCACCCGCAGCCGGGTTGACCCGATGTCGGGTGCCGTCACCACCGCACCCCTCTACATCGGGGAGAAGTTCTTCCGCGTCATCAACGATACCTCGTTCAAGATCGCCCAGACCGGATCGGGCAGCGGCACCAACAGCGGTGGCCCGGGCTTCACCTTCCGCGATGAGTTCGATCCGACCCTGACCCACGTCCCCTACGTCCTCTCGATGGCCAACGGCGGACCGAACACCAACGGCAGCCAGATCTTCTTCACCGGCAACGCCACCATCCCCGGTCTCAACAACGTCCACACCGTCTTCGGCCTCGTCACCGACGCCCCCAGCCGCGCGGTCATCGATGCCATCCACGCCGCGGGCAACAACGGGACGACCATCACCGGCATCACCTTCCAGCGCACCGACCCCGCCGCCGTGGCTTTCAACGAACACGCGCAGGGACTGCCGGTGGTCTCCGCACTCGAAGGCACCATCTCGGTGGTTCCCCAAACGTCGGTAACCTTCACCCCGAAGACCCCGCTCCCTCCTGGGACCCAGCTAAGATCCTTCCGTAGCAGCAATCTTTCCACCTGGGCCAGTTCCACCACCTCCTTCGTCGGAAACCAGTCCCCGCCGCTTGCCAGTTCCGTCATCGACAACGGCACTTTGCCGCGGGCCTTCTACCGCCTCTCTTCCATTCGCTATCCGGACGACACGACCCTTTCGGCCCTCGGTTCCGCCACCTTCGTGGTCACGCTTCCCACTACCACCATCACCTACGACTTCAATCCCGCCGGCAACGGCGGCACCGTCACCGCGACCAACCCCGGAGCACCCGACGACACCGATGCATTCATTCTTCTGGCGCAGACGGTGAGCCCCTACAGGTACGTCCTCACGATCGACAACGGAACGGCCGTTGACCCGCGATACATCCGCTACACCGCCCACTCCGACGTTTTCTCGCTAAGCCAATCGGCCGGACGGGTGAGTCTCGAGTTCTTCAACGGCTTCTTCTGGCAGGCCCTCATCTCCGGCACCCACACCCTCGCCGAGTGAGTGGCTGACCGCGTTTCTTCTGGATTCTTGTCTCCCGCCTCTGGTCTCTTCCCCGCATGTCACGCACCCACCGCATCGCAGTCCTCGCCGGCGACGGCATCGGCCCGGAAGTCATGATCGAATCCCTCCGCGTGCTCGACGCCGTGGAAGCGAAGTCCGGCTTCACCACCACTCGCGAGGAACGCCTCGTCGGCGGTGCCGCCATCGATGCCACCGGCCACCCGCTGCCGCCGGAAACCATCGCCTCCTGCGAACAGTCCGACGCCATCCTCTTCGGCTCCGTCGGCGGCCCGAAATGGGAAAGCCTGCCGCCCGACATCCAGCCGGAACGCGGCGCCCTGCTCCCGCTGCGCAAGCACTTCGGCCTCTTCGCCAACCTCCGCCCCGGCGTCTGCCTGCCCTCGCTGACCCACGCCTCGCCGGTCAAAAACGAGCTCATCCCGAACGGCTTCGACGTCCTCTGCGTCCGCGAGCTCACCGGCGGCGTCTATTTCGGCCAGCCGAAAGGCCGCGAGATGCGCGACGGCGAACCGGTCGCCTTCGACACGATGGTTTACCGCAAGAGCGAGATCGACCGCATCCTGCGCGTCGCCTTCACCGCCGCCATGGGCAGAGGGAAGCGGTTGGTCTCCGTCGACAAGGCCAACGTGCTCGCCACCTCCGTCCTCTGGCGCGAGACCGCCAACGAGGTCGCCAAGGACTTCCCGGAAGTCGCGATGAGCCACCTTTACGTCGACAACGCCGCGATGCAGCTCGTGAAGCGCCCGGACTCCTTCGACGTGCTCGTCACCGAGAACCTCTTTGGCGACATCCTCTCGGATGAAATGGCGATGATTTCCGGCTCCCTCGGCATGCTCCCCTCCGCCTCGCTCGGCAAGCAGAACGAAGGCGGCCTCTACTTCGGCATGTATGAACCCTCCGGCGGTTCCGCCCCCGACATCGCCGGTCAAGGCATCGCCAACCCGATCGCCCAGATCCTCTCCGTCGCCATGATGCTCCGCTTCTCCCTCGGCGAAAATGACGCCGCCGCGATGATCGAAGCCGCCGTCGCCAAGGCCATCGACGACGGCTACCGCACCGGCGACATCGCCACCGGCGCCGCCACCGAGATCAAGGTCGGCACCGCCGGCATGGCCGACGCGGTCTTGGCGCGCCTCTGATCCGGCTTGCCCTTGGACTGCGCGCAGCCCGCTGCCGCTCTGTTGCCACAGCCTGCTGTGGAGTCAGGACCGGACCCGAGTTCGCCTGACTCCGCTTCCCGCTTGCCACCTCAAGGCGCGCTTCCCAAAGTCCGCCCGCCCATGAGCGCCGCCACTTCTTCCCAGCATCAGGTCTGCATCGCCGGCACCGGCAGCTACCTTCCGGAAAGAATCCTCACCAATGCCGACCTCGAGAAGATCGTCGAGACCTCCGACGAGTGGATCTTCAGCCGCACCGGTATCCGCGAGCGGCGAATCGCCGCCGAGGGCGAATTCACGTCCCACATGGCCGCCAAGGCCGGCGCAAAAGCCCTCGAACAGGCCGGCATCACCGCCGACCAGGTCGAGCTGATCATCGTCGCCACCATCACCCCGGACACCCTCACCCCCGCCACCGCCTGCTACGTCCAGCAGCAGCTCGGGGCCTTCGGCGCGGTCGCCTTCGACATCTCCGCCGCCTGCTCCGGCTTCCTCTACGCGATGAAGCTCGCCAAGCGACTGATCTCCGACGGTGCCTTCACCAACGCCCTGATCATCGGCGCGGAGAAACTCTCCTCCTTCATCAACTGGGAGGACCGCAACACCTGCGTGCTCTTCGGCGACGGCGCCGGTGCCGCCGTGCTGCGCCGCGCCGCGCCGGAAGAAGGCTCCATCCTCGCCACCGAGATGGGCACCGACGGCGGGCTCTGCCACCTCATCCAGATCCCCGGCGGCGGCTCCGCCCTGCCCATCACCGCGGAGAACGTCGGCCAGCACCTCGCCAGCCTGACCATGATGGGCAAAGAGGTCTTCAAGCACGCCGTCAACCGCATGAAGGAGTCCGCCGAAAAGGTCATCGAGCGCGCCGGCCTCAAGCCGGAAGACATCGCCCTCGTCGTTCCCCACCAGGCGAACCTGCGGATCATCGACGCCATCGCCGATCGCCTCTCCGTCCCCACCGAGCGGGTCTTCGTCAATCTTCAGAAATACGGCAACACCTCCGCCGCCGCCGTGGCCATCGCCCTCGACGAGGCGAACCGCAGCGGCGCGATCAAGCGCGGCGAACACGTCGTGATGGTCGTCTTCGGCGCCGGCCTGACCTGGGCCGCCGCCGCGGTGCGATGGTGAAGCCCGAAACCAGAAACCAGAGAAAAGAGGAACAGCCCTCCAAATCTCGCCCTCTTGATTCTGGTCTCTTGACTCTTATGTCCTACCGCACCTCTCCCGCCGACCTCGAGGGCCAACCGCCCGGCATCCCGCACATCATCGGCAACGAGGCCGCGGAACGGTTCTCGTTTTATGGGATGAAAGCCGTGCTCGCGGTGTTCATGGTGGAGTACCTCCACCTGATGGACGCGCAGCAAGGCATCGCCATGAGCGAGGCCGCCGCTGCGGAAAAGGTCCACCTCTTCAACACCGCGGTCTACGCGACGCCCTTGATCGGAGCACTTCTCGCGGACATTTTTCTCGGCAAGTACCGGACGATCATCCTGCTCTCGATCGTCTACTGCGCGGGTCACGCCGCCCTGGCCGTCATGGGAATGCACGGCCAATCCCCGATGTGGCTGTTCGCCGGCCTGGCGCTGATCGCCCTCGGCTCCGGCGGAATCAAGCCCTGCGTCTCCGCCCACGTCGGCGACCAGTTCGGCGCGCGGAACTCCCACCTGCTGCCCAAGGTCTTCAACTGGTTCTATTTCTCGATCAACATCGGTGCCTTCGTCTCGATGCTGCTCACCCCTTGGCTGCTCCAATGGTATGGACCCCATTGGGCCTTCGGCGTGCCCGGCGTACTGATGCTTCTGGCCACCGTTCTCTTCTGGATGGGCCGGCACCGCTTCATCCACGTGCCTGCGGGCGGAAAAGCCTTCGTGCGGGAATGCTTCAGCCGCCAGGGCATGAATGTGCTGCTGAAACTGCTGCCGCTCTACCTGTTCGTCGCGATGTTCTGGGCGCTCTTCGACCAGACCAGCTCCACCTGGATCTTCCAATCGCAGGAAATGGACCTCCGCTTCCTCGGCATGGAGTGGCTGCCATCGCAGATCCAATCGCTGAACTCGGTTTTCGTCCTGACCTTCATCCCGCTCTTCTCCTACGTGGTCTATCCGATGATCGACCGCGTCTGGACCCTGACCCCGCTGCGCAAGGTCGGCCTCGGCTTGTTCATCATGGTGAGTTCCTTCGCGCTCGTCGCCCTGATCCAGTCGTGGATCGATGCCGGCGAGAAACCATCGATCTCCTGGCAGATCCTCGCCTTCGCGCTGCTGACCGTCGCGGAAGTCATGGTCTCCATCGTCGCGCTGGAGTTCGCCTACACCCAGGCACCGAAGACGATGAAGTCGCTGCTCATGTGCTACTACCTCGGCGCCGTCGCCTTGGGAAATCTCCTCGTCGCGCAGGTCAACCACTTCATCCAGATCCCGAGCGCCGCGGCCGAGCAATTCGAAGCCCAGGTGAATACCTTGGAGCCGGATTGGAGCGACTCGCCCCGCACCGTGGTCCTCGCCGGCTATGACGGCGTCACCGGCAGCGGAGACGACGACTTCATCCAGAAAGCGGAAGAAGGTCGCCTCACCACGCTTACCATCCCCGGTCAAGCGGCCTACGAAAGCGCGGTCACGAAGATCGTCGAAGCCGCCCGCAAGGCCGAGGACCGGCTTCCTGCCGCAACCTCGATGACCGGACTCGGAAACGACCCCTGGGGCTCTCCCATCCGCTACGAAATCCTCAACTCCTCGAGCTTCCGGGTGATCAGCGACGGCCCCGACCGCAAGGCGCTCACCCGTTGGGACCAGGGCATCATCGTCGAGGTGAAGAAGCCGGAAGCGGCGGGCGGAAAATCCTGGTTCGACCGCTTCCGCCCGGATGAACCGTGGCTCGAGTCACGAAAGAAAGCGCTCGGGGTCAAAGACGCTGCCGCCGCCACCGCGGAAACCGGAACCCGCTACGACAGCACCGCTTTCTCCGGCGGCCAGACCAAGCTCCGTGGCGCCGCCTATTTCAATTTCTTCACCTGGCTGATGCTCGCCACCGCCGTGCTCTTCATCCCCTTCGCGCTGGTCTACCGGCCGAAGACCTTCTTGCAGGACTGACCACCGGCCGCTTTCTTCCGCGACGTGCTCACCGATTCCCACTGCCACCTCGCCAGCCATCGCTTCGATGCGGCGGAAGTCCCCGACCTCGTCGAGCGCGCACGGCACAACGACGTGACCCGCATGGTCAGCCTGGTCACCGGGCTCGATGACCTCCGCGCCAACCTCGGTATCGCCGCAGCCCATCCGGCGGTCTCCATCTGCATCGGCATCCACCCCTGCAACGTCCACGAAGCGCCGGACGATGCGATCGATCACCTTCGCCCGCACGTTACCGATCCCCGCGTCTGCGGCATCGGCGAGACCGGCCTCGACTACTATCACCCCGCACCCGAAGGCTGGACCAAGGAAACTTTCCGCCAACGCCAGCGCGACTTCCTCGACGCGCACTTCCACCTCGCCGCCGACGCCGGCTTGAACGTCGTCATCCACACCCGCGACACGACCGGCGACGCGTCGTTCCAAGACGCCCTCGCCATCTACCGCAAACACGCGGACCGGGTACGCGCCGTCTTCCACTGCTTCATCGGCCCGGAGCACAACGCCCGCGAGGTGATCGACCTCGGCGGCCTCGTTTCCTTCGGCGGCGTCGCCACGTTCAAGAATGCGACCGACGTGCTCGCGACCGCCATCGCCCTGCCCGCCGGCAGCTTCATGCTGGAGACCGACTCGCCCTACCTCGCGCCGGTTCCTTTCCGTGGCAAACGCAACGAACCCTCGTATGTCCGCCACGTCGCCGAACACCTCGCCATCGCTCGCGGCGAATCGCTCGAATCGCTCGCCGGATCCACCGGCCATGCGGCCTCGCGATTCTTCCGGTTTGCATCGTGACCCGGGTGTGGGACAGCTTTTGAACGAACGAACTCCACCGCCTCGTTCTCCAAGCATCGCGTCGGCGCTTCCCAAGCCGCCCGCCGCTTGTTAATCGAATCCCTAACGAATCCATGAGCCACTCACACTACCTCGTCCTGGCCGCGGCGGCCTGCCTTCTCCCCTCGTGCTCGCTCTTCAACAAGGGCGAGGAAAACTACGACACCGTCGATGGCGGTGGCGATGGTGCCTACGACACTTCCAATCCCTACGGCGTGCCCGGCGACAACATCGCCGAGTCCGTCCCCTATCAGCCGATCAATCCGCCCGCCGACAATCCGACCTATTCGCAGGCCGCTTACGAGGACACCGGCGCGCCCTCCATTCCTTCCGCTCCCGCACCTTCGGCCCCCTCCGCAGCCAGCACCTCGCACACCGTCGTCCGCGGCGACACGCTCGGCGGCATCGCCCGCCGCTACGGCAGCAGCACCACCGCGATCAAGCAGGCCAACGGCATGACCAGCGACACCGTCGTGCTCGGCAGGAAGCTCGTCATCCCCGGCTCCTCCGGTCCGGTCGCTTCCGCACCCGCATCCGGTGGCAAGGTCCACACCGTCGTCAAGGGCGACAGCCTCGGCCGCATCAGCAGCAAGTATGGCGTGAGCATGGATGCGATCAAGAAGGCCAACGGCATGAAGTCCGACACCGTGGTGCTCGGCTCCAAGCTCCGCATTCCTTGAAACACTCCCTTGCGATGACCACCTCCTTCCGGCTCACGTCCCTCGCGTCCCTCGCTTGCGCGGCCTGCTGCTTCGCCCAGGAATTGAAACCGGAGGAGGACCCCTACGCCGGCCTGCCGCCGGAACGTGCCGCGCTCGAGCGCATGCTCTCCGAGCGCGGCACTTCCGCGGATTTCGAAACCGCGGTGAAGAAGGCGCGCGCGCAGGGTGTCACCGAACAGGCGATCCTCGAGGCCACCTTCCTCTACCACGTCGACCGCCGCGAGGACGACAAGCTCGCCGCGATGATGCCGGAATTCCTCAAGCGGAAGGACAGCTTCAAGCTCGACGAGTCCGAGATCTTCGCCGTGCGCGAGGACTGGCTGGCCGTCGTGGAATACGTGCAAGCCATCGCCGCGTTGAAGAAGGACGATCGCGACGGTTTCAAGAAGCACATCACCGAAGCCTTCTGGCTCAGCCCGCGCCAGGGCAGCGCCTTCGCCCCTCACATCGACCGAATGCGGCTCGACGAGTCGATGAGCAAGATCAAGGTGGATACCGCCGCGGAACTCGCCCCGCTGTTCGGCGGCGACGCGCTGCCACTGGCCGCGGTGCTGAAGGACCGCAAGGCCATGATCTTCCACTTCTGGTCGCCCTGGAGCCGCGAGTGCGAGGAAAGCATGCCCGACTTCAAGACCACCGCTCTCGAACTCCAGAAGAACGGGTTCGGCGTCGCCTCCCTGATCTTCGAAACCACACCTGAAGCACTCGTCGATGCGAAGCGCATCGTCACCACCCTCGGCGCACCCGCACCAGGTGCCTGGCTGATCGACCGGGAGAACGATTCGCTCCATCGCCTCCTGCGGATCCAGAGCGTCCCTTCCATGGTCCTCGTGTCTCCGGAAGGACGTGTGATCTTCAACGGTCACCCCTCCGAAGACCGGCTGTGGGAAGCGCTCGCCGCGCTCTCGCCGGACATCAAGCGCCCTGCCGTTACCGAGGAGTGAAACCTCTCAATTACGATACTTATCGTAGTTGAAAACCATCCGTGAGCGACCTCTCGGAAATTCGTTCAACGTTCCATAAAATCGCCTAGTTTGAACTTGACGGATTTCTGAACTACTAGCTTTATGGTGCCACGAATCCGGCGACCATAAGATCATGGCACGAGTCACTCACCCCTCCAATCTCGAACTCCAGGCACTGTCGGTATTGTGGCACGGCGGGCCATCTACGGTAACCACCGTACTTGAGAGCCTGCCCGATGGCAAGGACCGCGCCTACACCACGGTGCTCTCGGTTCTCCAGAGCCTCGAACGCAAGAAACTCGTGAAGCGGTCGCGCGACGGACGCGCCCATGTTTTCGAAGCTGCCTTTTCCCAGGACGCCATCGTCCGTCGTGCCTCGCACGACTTTCTCACGAACGCTTTCGGGGGTCGTCTCGGTGAGGCGATCCTCGCACTCCTCTCCGCCGGCACGTTAACGCCGGATGAGAAAACCAACATCGAACGCGAACTCAAACGACACAAAGCCATGGCTGCAAAAAAAGTAGCAAAGAAAGCCGCTAAGAAGGCGCCTGCCAAGAAAGCTCCGGCCAAGAAGGCCGCGGTGAAGAAGGCGGCTCCTGCCAAGAAAGCCCCCGCCAAGAAGGCCGCTGCGAAGCCGGCCAAGAAGGCGGCGAAGAAGGCCCCTGCCAAGAAGGCCGCGAAGAAGGCCGCCAAGTCCGCCAAGAAGGCCGCCAAGAAGGTAGCGAAGAAGACCGTCGCCAAGAAGGCAGCCAAGAAGGCCGCCCCGGCGAAGAAGGCCGCTCCTGCCAAGAAAGCGGCTCCGGCCAAGAAAGCGGCTCCGGCCAAGAAGGCTGCTCCTGCAAAGAAAGCCGCCAAGTCGGCGAAGAAGGCCGCCCCGGCCAAGAAGGCTGCCAAAAAGGCCGCCAAGAAGGCTGCCAAGAAGCCCTGATATCACATCCGCGACGGCTTCCTCCGGGAATCCGGCGCGTTGAGTCGATTGTCTCAAACGGCGGGGAGCTCCGGCTCCCCGCCCTTTTTTCGGCCTCGTGAAAAAGTGCCTGGCTCCCGCAAAAAAGACTTTGCAAGCCCCGGGCCGGAACATCATTCTCCCGCCCCCTTCCGGGGGCACCTATGCGCGGTTAGCTCAGTGGTAGAGCACCTCCCTGACACGGAGGGGGTCACTGGTTCGAACCCAGTATCGCGCACCATCCCCCTTGTTCATCCGTGACCTCCGCGACCGACACTTCTCCGGAGCGACTCTCGGTCCTGCTGAGACTGCTCGATGATGATTCGCCGCCGGTCCGCGCTTCGGTCGAATCCGCCCTTGCCGCTTTCGGCGGCGACGTGAGCGAACTGTTGTCGGAACTCGATGCCGGACTCGGGGAGGCCGAACTCGAACTCCTTTCCCTGCTGCTTCTGCCCGCCAGACGCGAACGGCTGCGGCGCGAATGGGTGGTGCCCGCCGGCGGTGCCGCCGCGGTGCATGACGACTGGGAACAGTTCGAAGCGCTGCTGCGCATCCTGTCCGACTACCTGCACGACGGAGTCACCATCCGGCAACCGCTCGCCGACGCCCTCGACCTGCTCGCGGAAGAACTCGAAGGCATCGCCGCCGACCAGGGTGCGGCCGGCTTGAACCGGGAACTGTTCGAAAGCGGCCGCTTCACCGCGAATACCGAGGAGGAAGACGAGCCCGAGAACTACGATCTCGCGCGCGTCCTCTCCGGACATCCTTCGAATGCCATCGGACTCGGCCTTGTCTTCCTGCTCGTCGCGCGGCGGCTGGACACCGATGCCGAAGGAATGAATCTCCCGCGGACTTTCCTCTGCCGCTATCATGACGAGGGCGAACTCGTGCTGACAGAGCCCCACGTCAAGGGAAGGCGCGTCACGCCGGAAGATCTGGCGCACCGGATCCGACGCTATCCGCGCGAGGTGAGGGCGATCGCGGCACGTCCCGCATCACCCGGCGAACTCCTCGTGCGCGTCGTCGAGGAACTGGCCACCGCGTGGTCGGTGCGCGGAGAGACCGAGGACGCGGAGCTGATGGAGGAACTCCTCGCGACCCTGGTGAAGGCTCCTTTCTAACAGAAGCATCCACCGCGGGTCGCCGGTCTTCTGCCGTTCAGCGTCACCGCTGGCGATCCTGCTGTTCACGGGCCCGGTCGTTCTCGCGGCGCTGCTGTTCCTGCTGTTCCTGCTGCTCCCGCGCCTGCTCCTGCTGGCGTGCCCGTTCCTCCTGTTGTTGGCGCGCCTGCTCCTGCTGCCGCGCGCGCTCTTCCTGTTGCTGGCGAGAACGTTCTTCGGCCTCGCGGCGTGCTTCCTCCTGCTGCTGGCGCATCTGCTCCTGCTGGCGCGCCCGCTCTTCCTGCTGCTGCCGCGCGCGTTCCTCCATCTGCTGGCGCGCCTGTTCCTGCTGCTGACGCCTCATTTCTTCCTGCTGCTGGCGGCGGTTGTTGTCCTCCGCCTCGCGGCGCGATTGTTCCTGCCGGGCGCGGGCTTCCTCCATCTGCCGGGCGCGGGCCGCCTCGAGTTCGCGCTGGCGCTCCGCCTGCTCCTGGCGGGCCTGCTCGGCCTGTGCGCGTGCGGCTTCCTGCTGCTGCTGGCGCGCCTCCTCCATCCGGCCGCGGCGATTGTTCTCTTCCGCTTCGCCGCGCGCCTGCTCCTGCTGCTGGCGCATCTGTTCCTGCTGTTGGCGCCGCTCTTCCATCGCTTGCCGGAGTTTGCCGCCCTCCTGCTCGTTGCGCGCCTGTTCGCGCTGCCGGAGGTTTTCCTGTTCCTTCTCGTTGCGCGCCTGCTCGCGCTGGGTCGCTTGCTCCTGCTGCTGGCGGCGGGCCTCCTCCATCCGCGCGCGGCGCTCGTTGGCCGCGTCGGTGTTGCCGGCCACCGGTGATTCTTCGCGCGGGTTCCGCACCGCCGGTTCGGTGCCGCGACCGGCCGGTCTTTCGTTCATCCGGCTGCCATCCGGCGTTCCTTCGGGGACCGTTCCTGACTTCTCACGTCGCGCCGCATCAACCTCGGCCTGCTTGGCAATCCGGGCCTGACGCTGCTGCTCGGCCGCTTCGTTCTGCTTCGCGATCCTCGCCGCCTCACGCTCGCGGAGCCCCTCGCGCAACCGTGCGATCCGTTCGGCACCGTTCTCCTTTTCACCGACCGGCGGGGTCGTAACGGAAGGCTTGCCGGTCTGCCGCGCGCGGGTTTCGCGCAAGCGTTCCGCGGCCTGCCGCTGGCGCTCGGCCAATGACGGTTCGCGCTCCGTTGCCTTGGCCTGAGCCGGCTCCCGCTCCGTTACGGCAGGCTTTCCTTCAAGCGCCGGACGTTCCTTGGGCGGCGACGGGCGCACGGCTTCCTGGGCGACCTCGCGGCGCAGCAATTGCTTCTCACGGCGGGCATCATTCATCTGCTGCTGCTTCTCCTGCAGCTTCCGCTGGGCTTCACCGACCTTGCCGCGGTTTTCTTCGAGCAGCTTCTGTTTGCCGGCGAGGTCACCGGACTTCGCCGACTCCTCCTTCCGCTTGTCGCGCATCTCGCGGAAGCGCTCGCTCCACAGCGGCTTGATCCCGCTTTCGGCACGCACGACCTTCACGTCGTCCCAGCGACCCGCCACGTTCGACGGCTTGAGCCGGTCGTTCCAGCGGGTGTTGAGGTTGGGCGCGAACACCGCGAGCTGGTTGCCCCGGACCGAGGCATTGCGACGGTTCAAATCGCGGATCGCCTCGAAGCGGTCGGTCTTGATCTGATAGACCGGCCACGCCTTGCCGACATCGCGGCGCAGGCGCTCGTAGGCCGGGCCACCGGCAATGATGCGATCGCGGTGGAAGCGGATGTTGGTGATGTTGTTCGTCTGGCCGATGAAGCGGGGATTCTGGTCCACCGGCAGGCAGTGCCGCCACAACGGGTCAGCCATATGGCGGCGGTGGACGAAATTGAAACAAAGGGCACCGATGCCGAACTCGGCCTCGACACTGCTGTCCCAGCCGCGGCCGCGATAGCACAAGGTCTCCGGCGGCAAGGGTGCCCAGCCGACGTGCTCGCTGCCCTCGCGCCAGCACACCCACGCCGGCGCCCACTCGTCCCCGGGCACCCACACCCAACCGCGTCCTTGCAGCAAGGCCCAGCGGCCATAGTGGAAACAGGCCCAGCCGAAGGGCTCTTCCGAAACCCAGTTCCAGCCCAGGTTGGTGCAAGCCCAGCGGCCGCGCGAGTAGGGCCGCCACGAGCTGTCCTGCACCACGACGGTCGGCTGGTAAACGTAGCCGTAGTCCGGCGTCTCATACCAGGAGCCGTAGGGCTGGAGGTCCTCGTAGAAGGTATCGAAATCCGCCACCGGCTGCTGCATCTCAGGCAGGGGTTCCGGCTCCCAGTCGTCGAGCACGTCGCGGCCCGCGAGTTCGAGCTCCTTCTCGCTCAGGTTCGCTTCGCGGGACTCGAGCTCGTCTTCGCGAAGAGCCAGATCGAACTCCCGCTCCGCGAGTTGCCGCTGCCGCTCTTCCAGCGAGAGGCCGGCGGATTCCACATCGTCCTCCCTCGCCGCGAGCCGCGCCTCGCGCTCGGCCCGCAATGCCTCCTTCTCTTCTTCCAATGCCATCCGCTCTTCCTCCAGCCGCAGGCGTTCGAGGACCATCCGCTCTTCCTCGATCAAGGCCCTCTCCGCCGCGAGATCGGCGGGACTTTCCCCGGGCTCCGTCCCGGCAGCGGGCGGGGCGGACTTGTCGCACGAAGCGAGGACCAGGAACGCGGCGGAAGACATCAGGAGGAAGCGGGCGTTTTTCATTGGAGGATGGGAGTTGCGGCGACTTGGACCGCCGGTCGCGTGAATCTATTCAAGGCGGGAAAGATCAAGTTGAACGGAAATCAGCCGCCCTCACGGACTCCGAGGGTCGCCACCTCGTAGTCGATCCGCGCCGGACCATCGCGACCGCCCGGGATTTCCTTCCTGACAATGCGCGTCCCCAGCAGCTCCTCCATCATCCGCAGCTCCAGCGTGACGGCACCGGGGTAGACGGCGAACACCGGCTGAAGCGGATGATGGTACTCTTCCATCCGGAATCCCCGGACGGCGTCGTACTTGCAGCGGCCGAAGCAGCCCTCTTTCTCGCGCAGCGCCGACAGCATCGTCGCCCGCTCGACCAGCGACCTGGTCTTGGACAACTTCGGCCACCACCGCTCCCGGAGCTGGCCGAAATACTGCATCAGCAACCGCTCCGGTGCCGCGTCGCCGAACAAACTGCGTGCGGCTTCGAGGAGTTCGAGCGAAAGCGACACCCCGGCCTGCGGAAAGATCGCGTCGGCCTTCGCGGTCAGACGATACATGATTTCCGGCCGCCCGACTTCCTGCCGCGGCAATCGCCAGCGCTCAAGGTAGCCCATCTTCACCAACCGGTCGCACTGGTCTTTCATTCCCATGTAGCTGCCTCCCAGGCGACGGCTGAGCTCCGGCACCGGCAGTCCGCCGGAGACCTTCAGTTCTTCGAGGATCTTCACCCATCCCTCCTTCACCAAATCGCGGAATCCCGGCAGGAACATGCCCCAAACTCCGCGCGACCCGCCCCGGGGATCAATGGAAATCCTTCCGTGGCTGACGTGAAAGAAACTCCAGGCCCCATGGTTCCCTTAACAGAGATCCTTTGTCCATCCGGGCGCGAAAGCATTCACCCGACCGGCGACACCCGCGGTTCCGACTGGGACCCCCGCTAGCCGTCAAGGTGGCGGACGGCTAGCGGGCCTCACCGACTCCGCCCGCCGGTCACCACTCGCCAGCCCCGAACCGGACCCACGAGAGCAGGACGAACTTCGGCTCCGGCCGCTTTGGCAGGATGGCGAACCTCGACTTGAACTCACGCTTCTTGCTTTCCGACCCGTACGAGTTGTAGAGCAGCTCGTAGCTCACCATGGTCAGAATCGGGCTGCCGCGGCGTGTCTCGTCCACCTGGACCACCATGGACTCGCCCGGCTTCAGCCATTCCTTCCCGAGCTTCTGGCCCTTGTGGCTGACTTTCACGAGCCGGATCAGGATCGTATCGTTGAAGATGGTGACCTCCCCGGCGGGAAGGGGGCCGGCGAGAAGGGCGCAGAGGAGCAGGGTCAGGATGGTTTTCATGGTCGGATGGGGAATGGTGTCCGGCCATGGATGCGAGATCCGGTCGGAAAAAGGATCACGCCACCCGGCTCGGAGAGAAAGCCCGGCGTTCCTCCCCCGGAATCGTTGCACCCGCGCTACCGCCTTTAGCGCTCAGGCCAGATCCGTGCTCTGCGTCCGAATTTCGCGAAATCCAATGAGCCCCTCGCATTTCCGCATCCGCCGAAATCAATTTTTTCTGGAATACAGGTGCTTATGTGCCTATCGACCGACATGCACGATGTCAGACAGGTCTCCGCTCTCTTCGAAATGAGAGCCGATTTCGTGGATGCCCAGCCCTACGGTTCCGGGCACATCAACGACACCTATTGCGCCTGGTACGACCAGGCAGGCATGCGGATCCGCTACATCCACCAGCGGATCAACCACCAGATTTTCAAGGATCCCGCGGCACTGATGGAAAACATCCAGCGGGTCACGGCGCACTCGCTTGCGCGGCTGCTCGACCAGAACCATCCGGAAGCCCACCGCCGCACGCTGACCGTGATTCCCGGAGTGGATGGCAAGCCTTACGTGGTGGATCGCGACGGGAATTTCTGGCGCACCTATCCCTTCATCGAACGCGCCCGCGGCTACGACGAAATCCGCACCAACCTCCAGGCCGAACACGCCGCCAAGGCATTCGGCGAGTTCCAGAAACTCGCCGCCAATCTGGGCGGGGAGCGCCTCCATGAGACGATCCCGAATTTCCACCACACGCCGAAGCGGCTGCAAACGCTGCAGGACGCGATCGCCGCGGACATCGCCGGCCGCGCCCGCTCCTGCCAGCCGGAGATCGAGTTCGCCCTGGCCCGCGCCAACGACTGCCGCCGTGTGACCGACCTGATCGCCGCCGGCGTCATCCCGGAGCGCGTCACCCACAACGACACCAAGCTCAACAACGTGCTGCTCGACGATGTGACGTCCGAAGGCATCTGCGTCATCGACCTCGACACCACCATGCCGGGCTCCGTGCTCTACGACTTCGGCGACATGGTGCGCACCGCCACCCCAACCACCCGCGAGGACGAGGTCGACCTCGCGCAGGTCGGCATCCGCCTCGACCGCTTCGACGCGCTGGTCCGCGGCTACGTCGAAAGCGCTTCCTCTTTCCTCAATCGCTCCGAGATCGACCTGCTCGCCTTTTCCGGCAAGCTGCTGACGCTGGAATGCGGCATCCGCTTCCTGACCGACCACCTCCAGGGCGACGTCTACTTCAAGACCAAGCGCCCCGGCCACAACATCGACCGCTGCCGCGCGCAGTTCGCCATGGTGAAGGCCATCGAGGAAAACCTGGAGCGCATGGAGGAAATGGTGCAAGCAGCCGCCGGCGGTTCGCGGATCGTGGTCGCCGCCTGACTTCATTCCCCGCATCCCACCTCACCGTGAAAATCCTCATCACCGGAGGCTCCGGCTTCATCGGCTCCCACATCGTCGAGCACTATCAGGGCATCGCGGAAGAGATCCGCGTGCTGGACAATCTCCGCACCGGCTACCGCCGGAATCTCAACGGCCTCCGGCACGTCTTCATCGAGGCCTCGGTCACCGACCGCGATGCCGTCGCGAAAGCGGTGGAGGGCGTCGACTACGTCTTCCACCTCGCCGCCCTGGTCAGCGTGCCGGAGTCGATGGCCAAGCCCGGCGAATGCGTCGATATCAACGTTCACGGCTTGCTCAACGTGCTCGAAGCCTCCGCCGCGACTGGCGTAAAGAAGCTCGTCTTTGCTTCGTCCGCCGCGATCTACGGCGACAACCCGACGGTGCCGAAGCTCGAGAGCATGCTGCCCGAGCCGAAGAGCCCGTATGCGATCACCAAGCTCGACGGCGAATACTACCTCGACCTTTTCAACCGCGAGCGCGGCCTCGAGACGGCCGCCGTCCGCTTCTTCAACGTCTTCGGCCCGCGCCAGGATCCGAAGGGCGCCTATGCCGCCGCGGTGCCGATCTTCATCGAGAAGGCGCTGAAGGGCGAAGACATCACCGTTCACGGCGATGGCGAACAGACCCGCGATTTCATCTACGTGAAGGACATCGTCGGCGCGCTCTCGTTCGCGGTGGAGACGCCCGGGGTGACCGGAGTCTTCAATGCCGGCTACGGCGGCCAGATGACGATCAACAACCTCGCGAACAAGATCATCGCCTCGGCCGGATCGGACTCGAAGGTCCTGCACGGTCCAGAACGGGCCGGCGACGTGAAGCACTCGCGTTCCAGCGCCGACAAGCTCCGTAACGCCGGTTGGCAGCCGAAGCACTCGCTCGACGAGGCATTGGCGACAACCTTGGAGTTTTTCCGGGGACGTTGAATGGCTGCTCCGTCAGGCTATTTGCGCTGCGGCAAGCTCCCTCAAACTTTGGGATCCATCGCGGAGGCATTCTTCAATGACCCATGAGGGGCATTGCCCTCGCTGCACCAAGACTTCCACGGCGGATCCGCGGCAATGCATGCACGGCGACCGCTCGTAGATCCACAAACCGATTCGGACATCGCCGACGGCCGGATTGGATTCAAGAATCCGAACGGCGGCGGACACGAACGAATGAAAATTTTCGTCTTCCCCGGAGAGCGTCTCCAGAGCGCGGAAGAGTTCCGCCTTGTCCTCCGCAAGCGCACTGCTTCTCAGGAGGTCGAGCCCATCCAGCCAATCGCCGCGCCGGAGCGCATCGAGACCTGCATCGCGGACCGGCCCTTCGGGATGATGAGAGAGTGAACTGACTGCTTCCGTACGGACGTAAGGGACCGGATGACGGAGGTGGTCGAGATACTTCAAGTCGAACGTCGGGAACCCTGTGCCTGCGAAGCAGGACAGGCACTTTGCCAGCACCACGGGATCATCCACCGAGCCCAGCAATTCCGCGACCTTTCGACGGTCGTCCTCCGATGCCTTCCTTCCCCAACCCTGAAACCGGGGAAAGCGGTGCGTTGCGGTGAGGATGTCGTTCACCACTTCGGCCACGGGCTGCGTAAACGTCCTTCTCTCAATTCCTTCCCATCTCGTGCGAGTGGCGGCGACGGCGGTGAGATAGTCGGCAATCCGCGGCTCATTTGCGGCTTCGATTCTGAGAAAGCTTTCCGCAGAGCCCGCCCCATGGATTTCGTCGAAGATCTCCAGTTCGCTCCCATCCACCCAAAAGCCTTCCTCGGTCGCAAGTAGCTTTCCCAGTTGGCAGGCCACAAACCTCAAACCTCGCTCGCCAGCGCGACGACAAATGCTTCCGGGCCAAGCGGATAAAGCGGCGGATGGATCTCAATCATTTGTCTCAGTTCCCGTCGACCCGGGCAGGAGGGACGCTCGCTTCCCCGGTTTTCCGGTTCGAAGTAGTGGAAGCAGCGCTCCGATCGCAGTTCAAGCTTCTCCATCCCTGCATCGGCAGGATGCCTGGTTCGAGAGATGGAATCCCGAGAAGCACGCCTGGAGACCACCGTTTCCTGCAGTGGGCCCGGCTCCGTCTCTCTGCCGTCAAAAAAGCCCCGCTGGGGCTCTCCGCCCCCATCCGCATCCAGCGCACCGGCCCACGCGGCCTCCGACCGAAAGTTCCGGCGGCCGGGATGATCCGCAGCGCGGAGACCTGAAGAAAAACAACCCTCCCCTCCCAGAAAGAGTCGTTTTCCCGATCTCAACACGCTGCGGATCATCGCGACCGCCCGCACTTCCAATGTAATCAACTTCACGCGGGACCGATGTCAACCGCCGGTCTCGCGTGCGGCCCGCCATCCTTCACCCGTTCTGGTGCTCTCGTCAAGCGGCGGACTACTACGTAAAAAACCGGAACCAGGAACACCGCGAGAATCGTGCCGGAAATCATGCCGCCGGCCACGCCGGTACCGATCGCGTTCTGACTCGCGGAACCGGCGCCGCTGCTGATGACCAGCGGCACCACACCCAGGACGAAGGCCATCGAGGTCATCAGGATGGGCCGCAGGCGCAGCTTCACCGCCTCCAGGATGGCCTCGACCAGACCCATTCCTTGTTTTTGAAGATCCACCGCGAATTCGATGATCAGGATGGCGTTCTTGGTGGAGAGGCCGACGGTGGTGAGCAGTCCCACCTTGAAATAAACATCGTTCGGCAAGTCACGGAACGTCGCCGCGGCCAGCGCGCCGAGGATGCCGAGCGGAACCACGAGGATGACCGCGACGGGGATCGACCAGCTTTCGTAAAGCGCGGCGAGGCAGAGGAAGACGATGAGCAGGGACACGCCGTAAAGCATCGGCGCCTGATTGCCGGAGATCCGTTCCTCGAGCGACTGGCCGCTCCACGAAAAACCGAGGCCGGCCGGCAACTGCGCGGCGATCTTCTCCATCTCCTCCATCGCCTGGCCGGAGCTGAGGCCGGGCTTGGCGGCACCCACGATGTTCACCGCGGGCAGGCCGTCGTAGCGCTGGAGCTGCGGCGAGCCGAAGGCCCAACGGGTGGAGGTGAAGGCGGACAATGGCACCATCTTTCCGCTGTTGTTGCGGACGTAAACCTGGCCGATGTCCTCCGGCGTCATGCGGAATGCGGCATCGAGCTGGACGATCACGCGCTGGACGCGGGTGCCGTTGACGAAGTTGTTCACGTAGGCCGAGCCGAACGAGGTCTGCATCGCGGTGTTGATGTCGGCCAGCGACACGCCGAGCGCGCTCGCCTTGTCCTGGTCGATGTCGATCTTCATCTGCGCGGTGTCGTTCAGGCCTTGCGGCCGGACGCCCGCGAGCACCGGGTTGGTTGCGGCCATGCCGAGCACCTGGTTGCGTGCGGCCATCAGTGCCTCGTGACCCACCCCGCCGACGTCCTGCAACCAAAAGTCGAAACCCGAAGAGTTCCCGAGTTCCGGAATCGCAGGCGGATTCAGCGGGAACACCACGGCGTCCTTGATCCCGCCGAGCGCGATGATGCCGCGCTGGATGACCGCTTGCACGCGGTGGTCCTTGCCCTTGCGTTCGTCCCAAGGTTTGAGCCTGAGGAAAGCGAGGCCGGAGTTCTGCGCCTTGCCGGTGAAGCTGAAGCCGGAGACGGTGAAGTAGTGCTCGATCTCTTCCTGGCCCGCGAAGAATTCCTCCGCCTTCAGCAAGGCCTCGCGGGTCCGGATGTCGGTGGCGCCGTCAGGCAGGCTGATCAAAGCGAGGAAGTACCCCTGATCCTCTTCCGGGAGGAAGGAGGACGGCATCTTCTTGTAAAGGAAGCCGACCAGAACCGTGATCGCCACCAACGCGGCGATGCCGGTCCACGCGTGCTTCAACCAGCCGCCGACCGCGCGTTGATAACGGTTGGTGGCGGCTTCGAAGCTGCGGTTGAACCAGCCGAAAAAACCGCGCTTCTCGGCATGGTGGCCGGCGTCCACCTGCTTGAGCAGGGTTCCGCACAGCGCGGGTGTTAGAGACAACGCGAGAAATACGGAGAACAGCATGCACGACACCATCGCCATCGTGAACTGGCGGTAGATCGTGCCCACCGAACCGCCGAAAAAGGCCATCGGGATGAAGACCGCGGTCAGCACCACGGTGATGCCGATCAACGCGCCGGTGATCTGGCCCATCGCCTTGCGCGTCGCTTCCTTGGGCGGGAGACCTTCCTCGCTCATGATGCGCTCGACGTTCTCCACCACCACGATGGCATCGTCGACCAGGATGCCGATCGCCAGCACCATGCCGAACATGGTCAGCACGTTGATCGAGAAGCCGAAGGCCGCCATCAGGCCGCAGGTACCCAACAGCGCGACCGGCACCACCAGCGTGGGGATCAGCGTGGCGCGGAAATTCTGGAGGAAGAGATACATCACCAGGAAGACCAGGATGATCGCTTCGACCAGCGTCTTGAGCACTTCCTCCACCGAGATCTTCACGAAGGTCGAAGTGTCGAGCGGGTAGGTCACCTTCACGCCCGGCGGGAAGAACTGCTTCAGGCGCTCGATCTCCGCGCGGACGCCGTCGGCGGTATCGAGCGCGTTGCCGGTCGGGGCCAGCTTGATCGCGGCGGCGGAGGCGGCATTGCCATCGATGCGGGCCTTCGTCGAATAGTCCTGCCCCCCCAGTTCGACGCGGGCCACGTCGCGGAGATAAACGCGGGAGCCGTCGGGATTGACGCGGAGCACGATGTCCTCGAACTGCTCCGCCTCGCGCAAGGTGGCCCGGCCTTGCAGGATGACATTGAGCTGTTGGTTCTCGACCGCCGGCAAGGAACCGAGCTGACCGACCGGCACCTGCGCGTTCTGGTTGCGGATCGCCTCGTTGACGTCGGTGGGCGCGAGGTTGTAGCTGACCAGCTTGTCGGGATCGAGCCAGACGCGCATCGCATACTGGGTCCCGAACTGGATCACCTCGCCCACGCCTTCCACGCGGCGCAGCGGATCGAGCACGTTGGTGGCGAGGTAATTCCCCAGCGCGATCTCATCCATACTGCCGTCTTCCGACGAGAGCGTGATGAACATCATGAAATTCTTCGTCGCCTTGGCCACCACCACACCCTGCTGCTGCACGGTGGGCGGCAGGCTCGGCGTGGCGAGCTGGACCTTGTTCTGGACCTGCACCTGGGCCACATCGGCATCGGTTCCCGGCTCGAAGAAGAGCGTGATGGTCGCGCTGCCATTCGCATCGCTGGCGGACGACATGTAGAGCAGGTTGTCAATGCCGTTGAGCTGCTGCTCGATGACCGACGTCACCGTGTCGGTCAGTGTTTCCGCCGAAGCCCCGGCGTAGTTCGCGCTGATCGACACCGACGGCGGCGCGACCTGCGGGTACTGGGCCACCGGCAACTGCGTGATCGAAATGATCCCGAGCAGCACGATGAGGATGGAGACCACCCAGGCGAAGACGGGGCGGTCGATGAAGAAGCGGGCCATGATGGAACTCGGGGGATTGGACTAATCGGTCGGATCAGAGCGATGAAGCTCAGCTTTTGTCGGCCCTCTCCACGGCGACCTGGCGGTTCTCCACCGTCGGGATGAAGGGCTCCGGAACCACTGCCGAGCCCGGCTTCGTCTTGAGATGACCTTCGATGATGACTTTCTCACCGGCGGCGAGACCGGAGCGGACCACCCAGTTGTCGCCGGAAACCTCGTCGGTCTCGATCACCTTGAGCCGGGCGTGATTGGTATCGTCGACAACGAGCACGCTGGCCTTGCCGCCTTGCATGCGGGTGACCGCGCGCTGCGGAACGGTGACCACGTTGTCGCGAACCGCTTGGACGACGCGGATGCGGGCGAACATCCCCGGCAGGAGCAGGCGATCCGCATTCGGAAACTCGGCGCGCAGCGTCACCATGCCGGTCGTTTCATCGACGCGGGCTTCCGAGAAGAGGATCTTCCCGGGGTGCTCGTATTCGGAGCCGTCGTCTAACAGGAGGATCGCGGAAGCCTTGGCCGGATCGAGTGCGGAGAGTTCGCCTCGGTCCATGGCCCGCTTGAGGGCGATCAGGTCGCGGCTGGACTGGGTGAAATCGAAATGGATCGGGTCGAGCTGCTGGATCACCGCCAGCAAGGTCGCCTCCCCTTCCCCGACCAGCGCGCCTTCAGTCACCTGCGCCGTGCCGGCGCGGCCGGAGATGGGAGCGGTGACCGTTGCGTAGCCGAGGTCGAGTTCGGCACTCTTGAGCGCGGCGGCGGCTGCCTTGAGTTCGGCGGCGGCGACCTTTTCGGCGGACTCCGCATCCTCCACGTCCTGCTTGCTGATCGCGGCGGAATCGGAGAGCGAAGCAAAGCGGGCCAGGCGGGTCTTCGTCGACTGGAGCGTCGCTTCCGCCCGGGCAAGGGCGGCTGCGGCATTCTCCTTGGCGGCCTCCAGCGGGGCGGGATCGATCTTGAACAAAAGGTCGCCGGCCATCACGTCGGCTCCTTCCTGGATGGCCTTCTCCAAAATGATCCCCGAGACCCGCGCGCGGACTTCGGCGACGCGGAGCGCCGTGATCCGGCCGGGAAGTTCACGGGTGATCGTGACCGTCTCCGCCGTCGCAGGCATGAAGGTCACGGCGGCGGGCGGCATGGCGGGCGCGGCGGCGGGCGGCTTCTTTCCGCAGGACGGAAGGAGCAGCAGCGTGGTCAGGGGCAGGAAGAGGAAGGAGCGCATGAGCGTGGGGCGCGGTGATGTGAAACAACTGTTTCACGCAGGCGAGGTAGTAAACACCGGATGCCGCCCGCCGGAATGACTTTGAAGTTTCCAAGCTGGAAACCTGAGGTTACCAGTCAGCCGGACCATGGAACTGCGGCACCTCAGGTATTTCGTGGCGGTGGCCGAGGAGTTGAACTTCCGGCGCGCGGCCGAGCGCCTCCATGTCACCCGACCGGCACTGAGCAAGCAGGTCAAGGATCTGGAGGCCCAGACCGGCGTTCGCTTATTAGAGCGGGACACGGTGAGCGTGTCCTTGACCGATGCCGGTTCGGTCTTCCTCGCCGAGGCGCGTGGGATCCTGGCGGATGTGGATCGTGCCGTGGGTCTTGCACGCGAGGCCCAGGACGGGCGTCGCGGGCAATTGCGGATCGGCAGCGTGGGCCAGATCGCCTCGGGCTTCCTGCCCGAAGTGCTGCAAGCCTTCGGCACCGGGTTTCCCGGCGTCGAGGTCTCTTTTGTTGAAATGACGCCGGTCGAACAGCTCGCCGCGCTGGCCAAGGGCGAGATTCATGTCGGCTTCGCCTACGGCCGGGGGGCCAACGAGGTGCCGGGGATTTCGAGCATGCTTTTGGTCACCTCCGTCTTCGGGGTTTCTGTATCGAAGCTCCACCCGATGGCTACGAAGTCGTCGATCCGTCTGGGTGAAGTGCGGGGCAGCACTTTTCTAAGCCTTGGAGACGACAACACTTCGACCCATCGCCGCGAGATCGGCCGGATCTTCCAAGAGGAAGGCGTCAAGCCTCGCGCGGTGCGGCAGATCCAGACCTTCGAGTCGCTGCTCACCATGGTCTCCGCCGACCAAGGCCTCACCCTGCTGCCCGAGGTGCTCGACCTGCGAAAGAGCCACGGCATCGTCACCGTGCCCCTGCTGTTAGAAAGAGCGCAGCCCGACTTCACCATGTGGGCGGTGTGGAAGACCGATGCCCCCTCGATGCTGGTGCGGAATTTCGTCCGGATCCTCGGCGAGAACCGGGGGGACAAGAGGTAGAGAAACTCACTCCCACTCGATGCTCGCCGGCGGCTTGGTCGAGATGTCGTAGAGCACGCGGTTGATGCCTTTGACCTCGTTGAGGATCTTGTGGCTGGTCTCGCGCAGGATGTGGTACGGCAGCTCGACCCAGTCGGCGGTCATCGCGTCTTCGGAAATGACGGCACGCAGGCTGGTCGCCCACTCGTAGGAGCGCTCGTCACCTTTGACGCCGACGGTTTTCACCGGGACGAGGGCGGCGTACGACTGCCAGACCTTCTCATACCAGCCGTGCTCCTTGAGCTTGCCGATGAAGATCGCGTCGCACTCGCGGATGATATGGAGCTTCTCTTCGGTGATGTCGCCGGGGCAGCGCACCGCGAGACCCGGGCCGGGGAAGGGATGGCGCCACAGGATGTCGTGGGCGATCCCGAGCGAGGCGCCGAGCGCGCGGACCTCGTCCTTGAACAGCTCCGCCAGCGGCTCGAGCACCTTGCCCTCGGCTTGCAGTTCGAGAATGCGGTCGACCCGGTTGTGGTGGGTCTTGATCTTGGACGCCTTCGACTTCGCGTTCGAGGCGCTTTCGATGACGTCGGGGTAAAGCGTGCCCTGGGCCAGCATCTCGGCGTCGCCGACCGCGTCCCAGAAGGTGTCGATGAACAGCTCGCCGATGATCTTGCGCTTGGCCTCGGGATCGGACACGCCGGCCAGCGCGCCGAGGAAGCGCTCGGAGGCGTTGATCGTTTCGATCGGCACGCCCATCCGGTGGAAGTTGTTCTGCACCTCCTGGGTCTCGTTCTTCCGCATCAGACCGTGGTCGACGTAGATCGCGCGGACCTTCACGCCGGCCTCGTTGAGAAGTACGGCAAGCACCGTACTATCGACCCCGCCGGAGACGCCGCAGACCACCTGCTTGTCGCCGACGGTGGCGCGGATGCCGTCGATGATCTCGCGCTTGAAGTCATCGATGCGGAACGGAGCGAGTTCGCCGGCGGTGAGCAGGAAATTGTGGAGGATCCGGTTGCCTTCGTGGCTGTGGGTCACTTCCGGGTGGAACTGGATGCCGTAGAAGCGCTCGCCCCATTGCAAGGAGACCGGCGTGCCGTGCTGGTTGGCGGCGAGGACCTTGGCGCATTCGGGCAGCACCTCGACCGTATCCGAGTGGCTCATCCAGACCTGGGAAGCCGGCGACACGCCTTCATAGATCCCGGTGCAGGATGAGGGATTCAGCGTGGCGGGTCCATACTCGCGGCGGTTGCTCGCCTTGACCGTGCCGCCGAACTTGATGTTGAGGAGCTGCATCCCGTAGCAGACGCCGAGCACCGGCACGCCGAAGGATTGGAGCGCGGCGAAATCGAGATCCGGGGCATCGGCTTCGGAGGTACTCTTCGGCCCGCCGGAAAGGATGATCGCACCGGGCTGGCCGATGTTCGGGAAATCCTCGATCGCGTAGAGCTTGGCGAAATAGCCGAGTTCGCGGACGCGGCGGACGATGAGCTGGGTGTATTGCGAGCCGAAGTCGAGGACGGCGACGTGTTGAATTTCCTGCATGGTTGGGGAAGGGTGAATGGTTAAAGGTGATTCGTTATTGGTTGTCGGGAGCCTGCTCACGCTTGGCCTTGGGCTATTTCCCAATCACCAATAACCCTTAACGAATAACCATTGGGCCTAGTGGAGCGGCTGATAGTTGGTGGGCTCTTCGGTGATCACCACGTCGTGGACGTGGCTTTCGCGCAGGCCGCCGGCGGTGATCCGGGTGAAGGTGGCGCGTTCGCGGAGCTGTTCGAGGCTTGATGCACCGACGTAGCCCATGCCGGAGCGGAGGCCGCCCATGAGCTGGAAAATGACGTCGCTTAGGGGCCCCTTGTACGGCACGCGGCCTTCGACGCCTTCCGCGACGAGTTTGCCGGAACTGTTCTGGCCGTAGCGGTCGCCGGAGCCCTTGCGCATCGCGCCGAGCGAGCCCATGCCGCGATACGTTTTGAAACGGCGGCCTTGGAAATAAACGCTCTGGCCGGGGCTTTCGCGAGTGCCGGCCAGCAGCGAACCCAGCATCACAAGGTCGGCACCGGCGGCGAGGGCTTTCACCACGTCGCCCGAGTAGCGGATGCCGCCGTCGGCGATGACCTTCACGCCACGCTCGCGGCAGTAGCCCGCCACGTTCTGGATCGCGGTGAACTGAGGCATGCCGACACCGGCGATGACCCGCGTGGTGCAGATCGAACCCGGACCGACCCCGACTTTCAGCGCGCTGGCCCCGGCGGCCACCAGATCCTTCGCGCCCTGTTCGGTGACCACGTTGCCCGCAACAACCGGGATGTTGGAAAGCGAACGCAGCTTGGAAATGACCTCCATCACCCGCGAGGTGTGGCCGGTGGCGGCGTCGATGAAGAGCGCGTCGGCACCCGCGTCGATCATGGCCTGGCCGCGCTCGACACAGTCCGGACCCACCCCGACCGCCGCGCCACAGCGCAGCCGGCCGCCGGGATCCTTGGCGGCGTTGGTGAAGGTGATCCGCTTCTCAATGTCGGAGCCGGTGATCAGGCCGACCAGTTTGCCATTGGCATCCACCAGCGGCAGTTTCTCGATGCGGTTCTGATAGAGAATCCGGCGGGCTTCCTCGAGTTCGGTGTTCGCCGGGGCTGTGATCAGTTTCTCCCGCGGGGTCATCACGTCCGCCACCCGGGCGTCGAGGAGATCGAGGTAGCGCACGTCGCGGCCGGTCACCATGCCTTCGAGGTGGCCTTCGGCATCGATCACCGGGAAACCGGAGAATCCGTGTTCGTCCATGATCGCCCGGATCTCGTCGATGGTCTGCTCCTTGCGCACCGTCAGCGGCTTCTGGATCACCGCGTTTTCGGAACGCTTGACCCGCGAAACCATCGAGGCCTGCTCGGCGATGGAGCAGGCGCGGTGGATCACGCCCATCCCGCCCTCGCGGGCCAGCGCCACGGCCAGTTCAGGCTCGGAAACCGTGTCCATGGCCGCCGAAACGACCGGAATGTTCAGCCGGATGTCGGCCGTCACGTTCGTGGAAATGTCCGACTCCGTGGGCAAAATTTCGCTCAACGCGGGAACGAGAAGCACGTCGTCGAACGACAATCCGAGGGAAATATCCGCCATGGGGGAGTCAAAAGAGGCCGCCCCCCGGAATCAAGAGCGAATCCCCAAAAGAGCGGGAATCCCTTTATTTACGGGCGTAATTCAGAGGCGCCGGGATCGAGATGACCGTCATTCCGGCGAGCTGGCCCGCCATCACCCCGGCCGGCGCATCCTCGAGCACCAGGCAGCGCTCCGGCTTGACGCCGAGCATCTGGGCCGCCTTGAGGAAAATGTCCGGGGCCGGCTTGCCGTTCGCCACGTCGTCCGCGGTGATCACCTCCTCGAAGAGATCCGACACGCCGACCGCTTGCAGGGTCTTCTCAATCACCAGCCGGGTGCCGCCGGTCGCGATCGCCATCGGCAGCTTGCCGCGCAGGCTTTCCGCGAAGGCCGCGACCTCGTCGATGAGTTCGAGCTGCCCGAGCTTGCGGAGGAAGGCCTCGCGCTTCGAGAACGCGACCTTCTCGGGATCCAGCTTCAGGCCGTATTCATCGTTGATCTCGACCACGATGTCCTTGGTCGGGCGGCCGCCCATGGCATAGAAGACATCCTCTTTGAAGATATTGGCCGCGCCATGCATCGACAGGGCTTCGCACCATGCCTCGAAATGCAACGGCATCGAGTGCACCAAGGTGCCGTCGCAGTCAAAAATCACCGCGTCAAAGCCGTCTGCCGTTAGATTGATCTCGCCGATGGTTGCCATTTGCGCCGTTCGGGTAACAGCCCCCCTCCGAATGGCAAGGCCGCAAAATAAAAAAGTCCGTCAAAGGGAGAACTCTCCATCGACATATGTCCCCGGAGCCACCGTCTTGATCTCTCCGGCAGGTGAAGAAAACGCCACCTTGCCCTTGAGCACCACCCCGTCGCCAAAGCGCAGTGGCCCTTCGATCCGGACTTCGTCGCACTCCGCCAGCGAAGGCGTGCCGAGACCTTCGATGGCGTCCACCAGCTTGTAGGAGTCGTCCAGTTTCACCACCGGCGGCTGCCCGTGGCGGATCTCCGCAAGCTCGACCCGTCCGTCGTCGCCAATGTGATAGGCATCCGAACGCAGTGCGAACAGATCGGCCGTGGATTTCACCGGCGCGAAGCGGGAGCGCGGGACCTCGATCGCCTGCGAGCCTTCAAAGCACTCGATCGCCGCGCCCATCGCCACCTCGAGCTGGATCACCGGGGTCGAGTTCTTGTCGCGCGGATCCACCGTCTTGCGGTTGCGGATCATCGGCAGCGGCAGCACTCCCCCGCCCTGCGCGAGCAGATCCTTGAGCACGTCGAGCCGCAGCCAGATCGAGTTGGTATTGAAATAGCGGTGGCGGTCGATGTCCTGGAACGCATCGAGATCTCCTTCCGGGCACTGGGCGACCTCGCGCAGCAGCAGGCGGCCGTCACTCTCGCGGACCGCGAGGTGACCGCCCTTGCGGTCGGCCGGCGTGCGGCGGGTGACCTCCATCAGGAAGGGCGCGCCGGACTCCGCGAAGTGTTTCAACAGGCCGGGCTCGAGCACCGCGCCGAGGTTGTCGGAGTTCGAGACGAAGGCGTATTTCACCCCGGCCGCCAGCAAGCGGTCGAGCCAGCCGCTGCCGACCAGCGCCGGATAGAGATCGCCGTGACCCGGCGGGCACCATTCGTGCGAGGGACTGGCTGGCCACTCGACCGGGGCCAAGGTGGCTTCGTCGATCTTCGGCACCTGGTTCTGCATCAGCTCCACTTCGGAAGCCTCGGCGAATCCTCCGTCCGCGTGCTTCTTGAGATAATCCAGCGTGTCGGCGCTGGTGCTGAAGCTGTTCATCAGCAGCAAGCGCACCTTCGACCCGCTCGCCTCGCGCAGGCTCTTCACCTGGCGCACGATGAGATCGAGGAAATTCACGCCGGGCCGGACCTCCAGCACGCTCTTCACCTTCTGCAGGCCCATGCTGGTGCCGAGGCCGCCGTTGAGCTTGATCACCACCGCCTGCGCCAGCAGGTCGGGATCGAAGGACGCATCGCCCGGCTCGAACACCGCCAACCCGGCCGCCGGACGGATCTCGTCTTCCGGAATCAAGCCGGTCTCCTCGCGGCAAAGCGCCTCGTAGTTGTGGCGGAACGCGCCGATCGCGGCTTCCATCACGCCGGCGGCACGCATCTTCTCTTCAAATGGCACGAAATCTCCTCGCTTCATGGCTGGGTAGGGGGCGGGCTCGCGGGGCCGACTTTACGTCGCCCCGCAGCCAAACCACCCTCGCCTCCCACAGTTGGCGGAGCGCCGCAAGAAAAATAAAAAATCTTCGTGGCACGAAAATTGCTGTATTTTCAAAGCACCTCGGCTTAATTCCCGGCGTCCCCGGTTTTGCGGGACCCTCGTCATGGCCGATGCCTCGCTCCATCAATCCCTCGGTCAGCAGCAGTCGCTGGCCCCCCAGATGCGGCGCAGCTTGGAAATCCTCCAGGCGAACTCGATGGAACTGCAGCAGCTCGTCCAGCAGGCCCTCGACATCAATCCGGTGCTGGAGGACATCACCGAGTCCATCTCCCTCGACGAGAATTCCCCGGATCCCGAGGAGGCCGACTCGCTCGACCACCTCAACGAGACCGACGACGACTGGCGCGACGTCGAGATCATGGAGCGGCGTGCCAACCCTTGGAGCGCCGACGACGAAGAGCGGCGAGAGCACCTCTACAATTCCATCGTCGCGCCGGAGACGCTCCAGCAGCACCTTTCCCACCAGCTCGACTTTTCCCTGGTCGACCCGGCCGTCCGCGATGCCGCGCGGCAGTTGCTGGGCAACCTGGATCCCCGCGGCTTTCTCGACCTCCCCGCCCGCGAGCTGGCGGCCCGGCTCGGGATTCCAAAGAAGACGATGGAGGAAGCGGTCCAGCTCATCCAGTCCTTCGATCCCCCCGGCATCGGGGCTTCCGGCATCCAGGAGTCGCTGCTCCTGCAACTCGAGCGCAACGGCGAAGGAAACAGCCTCGAATACCGGATCGTGCGAGACCACCTCGAGGAACTCGCCCGCAAGCGCTACCCACAGATCGCGCGGACGCTGGGCACCAGCGTCGAACGCATTTCGGAAGCCGCCTCACGGATCGGCCGGCTGACGCCGAATCCCGGCGGCGACTTCGACCCGACCGGCAATCCTTACATCCAGCCCGACGTTGTCATCGAGAAAGTCGATGACGGCTGGAAAGCGCGGCTGACCCACGAGTACATGCCGAAGCTCAAGATCAGCGATTTCTACAAGGACCTGCTCGGCAAGACCACCAACGACCGCAAGGCCCGCCATTTCCTGCGCGAGCAGATCCGTGAAGGGCGGACGCTGATCCGCTCGCTGTCGCTGCGCCAGGAAACCATTTTATCCATCGCCGAAAAGCTGATCGAGCACCAGCCGGCCTTCCTTGCCAAAGGACCGCGTCACCTGCGGCCGCTGACGATGAATGAGATCGCCGACCAGATCGGCCTCCACGCGACCACCATCTCGCGGGCGGTTGCGGGCAAGTACGTCCTCACCCCGCACGGGCTGATGGAAATGCGCGCGTTCTTCGCCGCCGGCTACCAGACGGCCGACGGCACCGAGGTCTCCAACGCCGGCGTCCGCGAGGCGATCCAGGACCTGGTGGCCAAGGAAGACCCGTCGAAGCCGCTGTCCGACGACGCGCTGGCCAAGCAACTCAAGGTCCAGGGCATCCCGGTCGCCCGCCGGACCGTTGCCAAATACCGCGAGCAGCTCGGCATCCTGCCCTCGCACCTCCGGAAGTCGTTCACGAGTTGAACCGCTACCCGTTCCGGTCCTCCGGGAACTTCACCTCGCGCGGCCGTTTCGGGTGAAAACTCACCCGCCCCCCGAGGGCCTCGCGCAGGGGATCGAAGACGGAGTCCATGCCGACTTCCTTGATCTCGCAAACCACCGCCATCAGCTCGCCGAGCCGGCCTTTCGGGAAGCCGCGATCCTTGAACCACATCAGGTATTCCCCCGGCAGGTCGTGGAGCGGCATTCCGGAAGGCGGCACCGCGGCCGGGCCGTATTTGCCGAAGGGCATGCGCATCCGGCCGATCTCGGCGAGCAGGTTGCGGAAGTCCTCGCGGTGCATCTCGTTCACGGGCGGGAGCGTAGCGGAGGATCTTCGAAACGGCGAGCGGCGGGCACGAAAAAGCGGGAAGCCCGCGTGGACTTCCCGCTTTGGAAAAAATCGATCAGCGGCTGGCGGTGACGGGCTTCGGCGCGCGCGACTTCAGCGCGCTGTCGGATTCGCCGTCCGCCCAGGCGCGATAGGCCTCGTCGGTGATGACCTCCATCTGCCCGAGCATGTTGCCATGACCTTCGCCACAGAGCTGGCCGCAAACCACGGAAGTCTCGAGCGTCTTGTTCGGCGTGAACCACATCGGAATCTCCTTGCCCGGGATGGCGTCCTGCTGGATGCGCATCGGCACGATCGAGTAGTTGTGGATCACGTCGTTGGATCCGATGTTGAGGATGGCCGGACGACCCTTGGCGATCTTGAGGATGGAGGTGGTGAAATCGTCCTGCGCGTTCGGATCGTTGAAGTCGATGGCCGCATCGCTGTTGCTGGTGCGGACCAGTGGATCGATGCGGCCGAACTTTCCGTCCTTACCGGGGTAGTGGTAGGTCCAGCCGAACTGCCAGCCGATCACGCGGACGCGGACCGGATCGAGCTTCTGCACCTGCTCCCAAGTGTCCGTCCGCTGCTTCCAGAGCGGCAGGGCGAAGCCGAGCAGGAGCACCGCCTCGATGATCACCACGGCGATCTCAAGATGGCTGGAAACGTGGTTGCGAACGCCGTGGTAGGAGGCCTTCGGGTTCGCCGACGCGCGGAAGCGGATCAGGCAATAAAGGAAAAACAGGCTCCACCCCACGAAGAGCGCGAGCATGAACCAGTGGACCACGTCGATCAGGTGATCCACGCGGCCGCCGTGGGCGGAGAAATTTTCGGGGATGCCGAGGAGTTTCGAAGGACTCATGAAGAAAAGAGCAGAGCGTTATCGGACGGAAGGAACGGGAAGCGGCTCGTCCCGCAACTCGGGATCCAGAGCGGCGTCGGAGCGGCGGGCCAGACGGATCATGAAGAACACCACACCGCCCAGCATCGGAAGGATCAGGGCGAGCAAGGCGAAGATCGCCCAACCGATGGCATTGGTGTGATCCGCGAAGTTCTTGGCGCAGGTCAGGCAGGCAAGGAAGGAATCATTCATGGCCGTGTGCGGTTCAGAGGACGATGTTGCGGACCTTCTTGTAGAAATAGACGCCGTAGAGCGGCATCACCAGCAGCCCGGCCGCGCTGACGGCACCGACCACGGTGACCACCGGCGTGCGGTCCGCCGCGAACACGAAGGCCCACAGGGCGAGGAACGCGAAGAGCAGGGTGCTCACGGTCACGAAAACGATGTGGAATGCGCGGAGTGACATGGTGGTGAAAAGTTCCAGGTTGAAGGTTCCAGGTCCCAACAAAGGCAGGAACGGACGGCGGGCAAGGTGAGTATCAGGAATCTTCGGTTTGTTTTGGCACTTGGCACTTCCTCACTTGGAACTTCGGGCCCTTACCAGCGCTTGATCTCCTGGGATCCGGGAACGCCGTCGGTGAAGCCGTCGTAAAAGATCGGATCCCACTTCGCGAGGCCGATCAGCACGGCCATGGCGACAGCGAAGAAAATCCCCATGCCGAAGAGCCAGTAGATCAGGCTCTTCTCGTGATTGAGGTGCATGAAGATCGCGGCGACCAGGCCGGCCTTCACCGAAGCAATGGCGAGACCGAGGACCACGTCCCAGACGTCAAGGCCGTGGCCACCGACGTCGAGCCAGGGTTGCGTGGCCACCATCACCGTGATGACGGTGCCGGCGAACAGGACCGCACCGATCATCTTGTAGAGGCGGAGCGACTTCAGGATAGCTTCAGGAGAATCGGCCATGGCGGAAGGAAGTTGGGTGATTGGGAGATTGAGGGGCTCGGTTCCTTCACATGAGGTAAAGGATCGGGAAGAGGAAGATCCAGACAAGGTCGACGAAGTGCCAGAACAGGCCGCCGACCTCCACCCGGTTGGCGAGCCACTCGGGGTTGCTGAGATACATCTTCTTGCCGAAGAACAGGTAGTAGGCGAGCACCAGCGCGCCGCCGATCACGTGGAGGCCATGGAGGCCGGTCATCGTGAAATAGATGGCATAGTAGGTGTTCCACGCGGGTGCGAACTTGGAGGCGAACTGGACCTGCTCGCGCGGTACGGTGAGGTGCGGGAAGGCTCCTGTTTCGTCGCTGTCGGGGTGTTCGACGTTCTTCCTGGTTGCGTAGTCGGGACCGAAGAACTCCTCCTTCAGATGCTCCTTCGCCTTGGGCATCGCATACTTCTTGGGCGTGATCTTGACGTCCTCGATCTTCGTCGCGGAGTAGTAAGCCATCTCCTGCCAGCCGATGCGGTACTTGTCCTTCGGCGTCGGCTCCTTGCCCTTGGCGGCAAGTTCGGCGGTGAGCTGGGCCAGCGCGACCTGCTGCTTGTCCCAGATCTTCTTCAGCGCCGGGTTCTCCTTGAGCAGCCACGAGTTCTCGATCGCGATCTTGGGATCGATCCCCTTCTCCTCCGCCTTCATGACGAGGTGGCGGAAGTCGATGGCATCGACGTAGTGGAGGACCATCGGGCTATCCAGCAGCTTGCCCTTCATGCTGGTCCCGTCGCGCAGGTCGCCGGAGGCGGCGGCCTCCTTGATGTCGCGCGGCTTGAAGGCAAAGACGGTGGCGGGCTCCACCTTGAAGACGATCGAAGACTGCTCCGGCATCAGTTGGCCGGCGATGGCGGCGGTATCCACGGCCACCTGATCGGCGATCTCCCAATCGGCTTTATCGGGATTCGCGGCGTGGGCCTTGGCCCATTGCTCGCGGAGGTTGTCGGTGCGGACGGCCCCGTTGTTCTCGCGGGCGGCGAGGTGGGCCTTCTTGACCGCGGCGAGGAGATCCAGCGTCAGCACGGTGCCTGCCGGGAAGGACACCGGCTCTCCGGGTGCGGCCAGCAAGTCGAGATTGGCGGCGAGGGTAATCGCCGCGTTCTTCTCCGCCGCGCGGGCCATGATCTTCTCCACCCAGGAAGGCTCGTGGCGGAGCGTGCTGAAGGTGAACTCGGAGACCTCGAAATTGACCAGGTTCTCCTCGATCTTCTTGCCCTTCGCATCCTTCGCGAGCTGCTCGTCGGCCGGTTCCACGCCGTGCTCGAGCTTGACGCCTTCCTTCAGCTTGTAGCCGAGGTGACCCTCGACGACCGTGTAGTCCTGGAGTCGGACGGCCTGGTGGTGGAACTTCACGTTGTACTCGATCCCCTTGAGCACCATGAAGATGCCCGAGCAGACGATCGTGATGCTCATGAAGATCTGGAACCTGCCCCACTGGCGCATCTTCAGCGCGGCCCAGGCGAAGACCACGGTGACCGAAGAGAAGATCAGCACGAAGGTGTTGATCAGGCCCGGCAGCACCGGCAGCGTCCGCTCCGGCCACGGGTAGTCGGCCCCGAGGCGGAGGAAGATGTAGGCGGAGAAGAAACCGCCGAAGAGCATGACTTCCGACGCGAGGAACAGCCAGATGGCGATCTTCGAGTTGAAAAGGCCCGTGTCCTTGCGCGGGGTGACGATGTAAGGAATTTCCATGGGGAAAGAATCAGGGATCCGGCTTCAGGCGGGCTGATGCTCAGTGAGCGGAAGGGGTGGTCGGCTTTTCGGCGGGCGCTTCGGCACCGCGCTTCGGCTCCTCCCACTGCGGCAGGTAGTCGTCTTCGCAATCCGGACGGCTGTATTCATACGGGCCGCGGTAAACGACGGGCTCGGTGAGGAAATTGCCATGGCCGGGAGGCGTCGGGGTGGCCCACTCGAGCGTGGTGGCGTTGTAAGGGTTGTCGCTCTCCACCTTGCGGCCGAATTTCCAGGCGAGGAAAAGGTTGATGACGAAGGGCACCTGGGCCAGCGCCATCAGCCAGGCCGCCCAGGACATCACGATGTTCAGGTCGATGTGCTCGGCAACCGTATTGCCGAAGACGTTCACGCTGTCCTTGGCCTTGGCGAGGTAGGCGTCGCCGCCGTTGTACCAGCGGCGGTGGAAGCCGGCCATGCCCTGGGTGAGCATCGGGAAGAAGATCAGGTTCATGCACACCAGGCTGGGCCAGAAATGGATGTGCGAGAGCGTGTTGCTCATGTGGCGGCCGGTGATCTTGGGATACCAGTGATAAACCCCGGCGAAGAGGCCGAAGAGGATGCCCGGAGCCACGACGTAGTGGAAGTGGCCGATCACGTAGTAGGTGTCGTGCAGGTGGAGGTCCACCAGGTTGAAGGCCAGCGGCAGGCCGGTGAGACCGCCGATGCCGAACATCGGCAGGAAGGCGCAGGCCCAGACCATCGCCGGGGTGAAGCGGATCGACCCGCCCCACAGCGAGATGATCAAAGAGGTGATCAAGATCACCGACGGGATCGAGATCAGCACCGTGGTGGTCTGGAAGAAGGTCGAGACGACCGGGCCCATGCCGGTGAGATACATGTGGTGCGCCCAGACGATGAAGGACAGGAAACCGAGGACGAGCACGCCGTAAACCATCGACTTGTAACCCCAGAGCGGGCGGCGGGTGTTGACCGGGATGATCTCGGCAACGCAGGCGATCGAGGGCAGAAGAAGCACGTAAACCTCCGGGTGGCCGAGGAACCAGAACAGGTGCTGGAACAGCAGCGGAGAGCCGCCGCCGGACAGGTCGGCCAGGCCTTCCTTCGCGGTGTAGAGGCCGGACGGCATGAAGAAGGACGAGTGGCTGACGCGGTCCATCAACTGCATGATGCCGGCGGCTTCAAGCGGCGGGAAGGCGAGCAGAAGCAGGAAGGCGGTGACCAGCATCGCCCAAACGAAGAAGGGCATGCGCATCCAGGTCATGCCGCGGGCGCGGAGGTTGATGATGGTGGTGATGAAATTCACCGAGCCCAGCAGCGACGAGGAGATCAGCAGCACGAGGCCGATCAACCACTGGGTCTGCCCGGCCAGCCATTGGTTGACGATCTGGCCGTCGGCGAATCCTGCGAGCGGCGAGTAGTTCGTCCAGCCGGACTTGGCCGCGCCGGACTCCATGAAGAACGAGGCGCACATCACGAGGCCACCGACCAGGTAAAGCCAGTAGCTGGTCATGTTCAGCTTCGGGAAGGCCATGTCGACCGCGCCGATCTGGAGCGGGGTGACGTAGTTGCCGAAGGCGCCGAAGCCGAGCGGCACGATGCCGAGGAACACCATGATGGTGCCGTGCATGGCGCCGAACATGTTGTAAGTCTCGCCGGTGACCTTGCCATCCTGCAGCCAGCGGGCCTTCCAGTTGTCGCTGAAGAGCCAGCTCATCCACTCGGGAAGCGGCTGGTGCGGATAGGCGATGCTCCAGCGCATCACCATCATCAGGTAGAATCCGAAGGCCAGGAAGACCATCGCGGTCAACCCGTACTGGATGCCGATCGTCTTGTGATCGGTGGAGAACACGTACTTCTTCCAGAAGCCCGGATCGTGGTGGTGATGGTCGTCGTGACCGTGATGGTCCGCAGTGGCAGCGTGTGAGCTCATGCTATGAAATGGTGAAGGCTGAACTTACTTGGCTTCCGCCGGTTCAAGGGTGATCGGATCGAGCATCGTCGTCGGATCGAGGACGTCGCCCGGAAGGTTCTTCGTGTGATCGGCCGCCAGTTCCTCGCTGTTGACCGCCGCGCCTACCTTTGGCCGGGCGTTGGAGATTTCAAGAGCGGCGGCCCCCATCTGCTTGGTGACCACGTCGCCGGTCTTGTTGCCGAAGGAATTCCGGATGTAGGTCATGAGCGGGGCGAGGTCCTCGCCCTTCATCGCCTGGGCGGGCATCACGCCGTAGGTCTTGCCGGTGGAGGTCGGTCCGCCGAGGCCGTTGAGGATCACCATCGCGAGGCGCTCGGTCTCGCCGGTCACCCACGCGGATCCGGCCAGCGAAGGATAGGCGTTGCCGTCGCCCTTGCCGTCCGGGCCGTGACAGCCGCTGCACTTGCTGTAGAGCTTGGCACCCTTGGCCATGTAGGCGGCAAGGGCATCCTTCGGGGGAACACCCTGCTCCTCGCCATCGGAGGGGATCACCCGGACGTAGCCGTCTTTCACGGTGTCCTTGTAGGAGAAAAGCGTGCCGGCGTTGCCGAGCGCCCAGCCGGCGGAGAGCAGCGGGATGGCGCAGAGCACCATCACGGTGAGGGAGACCGGTTCGGCACCGTTCTCGCGGATCTTGTTCTCGCGGGCGGCGGCGGCGGCCCCGCGGACGACGCGGTCGTGGGCTTCGGTGACATTCACCGATTCCTCGAGGTCGGGCTTGGAAGGATCGATCATCGCAAAGGTGGGATTCGGTTCAGCCTTGAGGCGCGGCGGCGGCAGGGGCGGCTTCGGCGGGCTTGACCGGTGAAGGGTTCATCGCGGCGGGGAGTGCGTCGTCGCGCTTCATGGAAAGCAGGTAGTCGACGAGGGACTCCGCTTCGGCGCTCGGCACGATGCAAGTTCCCTCGGGAGCCTCGACGGGCAAGGCCTCGATCGGACATTCCCCGGTGATTTTTTTCTCCTCGAAGAGGAAGGCGTGGGACGGGCAGGTCGAAGTCGGGCGCTGCGGGTTGGCGCGCGGGTTGTAGAGGTGGAGGTAGAGCCAGGTTTCGGGGCTGGCTCCGGAGTCCTTGGTGTAGATACCTTCCACCCGGCGACCGATGTTCGAAAGATCCGGGCCGAGCCGGCTGACGCCGATCTGAGCGAACTTCTCGGCCTGGTAGTCGAAGACATTCGATTCGCGGCGGGTGTCGCCGCGGGCTTCATCGGCCTTGAGACCGGCCCAGTCGGGACGGCCGAGGTCGTTGCCGGCGTAGGTCGGGCGGATGAGCTGGGTGTGGCAGAGGTAGCAGCCGTTTGCGGCGTAAACCTCGGCGCCATTGGTCACGCGGCCGGTCGTCTTCGGGTGGTAGAGGCCCGTCTTGCCGTCGGCGATTTCATCGAAGGCGACGGGCTCGACCGAGCGCATCGAGAAGAACGGGTAGATCACCATGGCCATCCATGGGAAGAGGAAGGCGAAGGTGAGTCCGAAGGCGAATTGGCGGAAGGACATGGGAAAAGGGAAAGTGGGAAATTCGAAATCGGGGAATTAGGAACTCCTTAGTGCGAGTGGGCGGGGGCGGAGCCGGGGCCGGCGTTGTCGATGTCGCCCTCGGGGCCGTGGGTGGCATCGTGGAGATCGCCGTGGTGCGCGTGGCCGAGGAGGGTCGGGTGCGAGCTGCGGCGGCCGAGGCGGAGCCACATCAGCGTGAGGTGGAGGAAGAAGAACACATTCGAGAGCAACAGGAAGCACCACGACAAGGTGGCAGCGACGGCGTAGGGGTAGGCGTATTCCATCGCGTTCTCCCAGGGCTGCTTGAAGTCCTCCTGGGCCTGGCCCTGCATGATGCCACCGAAGACCGCGACCAGCGCGACGGTCACGACGCCATACAGCGACAGGAAGAAGTGGATCTTGATCAGACGGCTGGACAGCCACTCGCGGCGGGTGATCCGCGGCACGATGAAGTAGATCATGCCGAAGGCGATGAAGCTGAACACGCCGTAGAGCGCGAGGATGTCGAAGCCGTAGCCGGAAAGGCTGAACTGGCTGAGCGGCAGGATGGCCGGGACGTTCAGCAAGATGCAGGCGAAGCCGAGCACCAGCAGGCCGATCACACCGGCGACAGTGAAACGGAGCGACGGGCTGTTGACCACGGTGTCCCAAGCACCGGCGGCGGTCTTGAGGAGATTGATGCTGACCGCGATGGCCGGGATGGCGATCAGGATGGTCGCGGCGGCCCCGAGGTAAGGCAGGAAGGGGGGAATCGGCGCACCGGCCAGCTTCTGCATCCCGGCCCAGGGGGCGATGACGGCGAGCGACCAGAAGCCGAGAAGCGACAGCGTGTAGCTGTAAACCGGGCGGCCCGTGACCTTCGGGATCACGTAGTAAGCCGCGGCGAGGGCGGTCGGCACGAAGAACAGGAAGATCAATGCCGAGCGGTACCAGGCGTTGACCGCGGCGGCCATCAGCGGGCTGTCGGAGAATCCATGGATGAGGAAGTGGGCGGTGGCGAAAACCCAGGGGAACCAGATCAGCGCGGCGAGGATGTACCACTGGGAGATGAAAACGTGGCCGGCGGGGCGGACCTTGAACTGGATCATCGACCAGATGGCGATAGCCGCGTAGGCGAACAGCATGGGCACCCAGGCAAAGGTCGGAAATTCCATCCAGGCGATGCCGGTTCCTTTGCCGGCGAGGATGCCGATCAGGCCGATGGAAACGGCGAGGTTCCAGACGTGGCCGGCGGTCAGGATCAGGCCGGCGGCGCGGCACTCCTGGCGGGAAAGCCGGGCCATCAGCCAGACCAGCATGCCGAAGGCGGCCTGGCAGCCCCAGCCGTAGATCAGGGCGCTCATGTGGGCCGGTTGGACGCGGCCGTAGGTCAGGAAAGAAAAGCCGTCGAGGAAACCGGGGCTGTGGACCTTGGCGGACGAGATGATGCCAAGCAGGATGGCCACGGCGAGCCAGGCGGCACCGCTGGTGAAGAAGAACATCACCGGGTGGCGCAGCGAGCGGTCGATCTCCGCGCGGCGGATCGCATCGGCAGCCGGGTTGGTGGAAGTGGCTTGGGACATGGGAAAGCTTGGGTCCGTGGGACTTCGAGGTTCAGGGCTTGATCAGGTCGGCTTCCTTGAGCATCGGCTTGCCGACCTCGGAGCGGAGCATCTTCACCTGTTCCGGCAGCACGGCGGAGGCCTTGTTGCCGAAGCTGTTGCGGATGTAGGTGAGGACCGCCGCGATCTGCTCGTCGGTCTGGTGCGCCAGGGCGGCCATTGGCGCGGGCGGGGTATAGGTCTCGCCCTTGATCTGGATCGGACCTTCGAGGCCGCGGAGCTGGATGCGGATGAGATTGGAAACCGGGCCGGTGACCCATTCGGTGCCGGCGAGCGTCGGACCGATCGGACCGCCTTCGCCGGTCGGACCGTGGCAGACGAAGCAGGTGCCGGCTCCCATGAACTGGGCCTTGCCGGCTTCGATGAGCGCGGGGTCGATCGGGGCGTCGGCGGCGGGCGTGAGGGCGTCGACCGCGGCGACATCGACGACGGGCTCGTTGGCGATGGCGAGCTGGCGGTCGGAACCCGGAACGATCTGCTCCGGCTTGGCCACCGCGACCGGCTTGTCGGCGAGGAGGCTCTTTCCGAGCAGCGGGAAAACGTCGTGCGGGTGAACCTGCACGATCTTCCCTTTCTCCACTTCCTTGTAGCCGAAGGCGGCCTTCTGGGCGGCTTCGACCGTGGCGCGGGTTTCGTAGCGGGCGGCGGCCGCGGCTTCCTCCAGCGGGTTGGGCTTGTCGCCCGAACCGCCGAACAGCTTGATCGCAAGCAGGATCACGCCGAACAGCATGAAGACGCCGAGCGCCCACCAGAAGGCGGCGAAACGGACCAGGGGATTGTCGCTGGATGAGGACATCAGGAGAAAAGTTCCAAGTGAGAAGTTCCAAGTGCCAAGGGAATCAGTTCGAGACGTTGGCGGATTCGAGGATGCGGGGATCGCGGTGCGGATAGACGGCGGTCCGGGTCAGCGCGCGGAGGTAGAAGAAGAGGAAACCGGAGCCGATGGCGATGAAGGCGAAGATGTCGAACCAGAAGGCGCCGGGGACCGAGGTGGTCACCTCCTTGAACATGTGGAGATCTTTCATCCAGTCCGCCGTGGGGAAGTTCGCCATGCGGTAGAGCGAGACCGAGCGCTCCGGGATGGTGATGATGTAGTGGTCGAGGATGTGCATCGCCAGGGTGTAGCCGGCCATGATGCTGAGCAGCTTGGGGTTCTTCTTCAGCCAGGCCTGGAGCAGGATGACGAAGGGGATGACGAAGTGGCCGAAGACCAGGGCGATGCTGCCGGTATTCCAACCGCCGGTGTTGCGGATCAGGTACCAGGAGGTTTCCTCGGCGATGTTCGCATACCAGATGAGGAAGAACTGCGAGAAGGCGATGTAGGCCCAGAAGATGGTGAAGGCGAGCAGCAGCTTGCCCATGATGTGGAAGTGCTCCGGACCGGTGACCTTCTTCAGGTAGCCGCCCTTCCGGAGCAGCGTGCAGGTGATGATGATCACCGCCATCGAATTCAGCGCGGCACCGGCAAAGAGGTAGACGCCCCACATGGTGGAGAACCAATCGAACTTCATGCCTTGGATCAGGTCGATGCCGGCGAAGGTGATCGTGATCGCGAAAATGATCAGCGTGTAGGTCGAGTGGAAGCGCGCCTTGAAGAGGTTCTTCGTGCCGGGGTTCGGGTCGGTATCCTGGGCGACGGAGAACTTCCGCAGCATGTGGATCACCACACCGAGCCCGATGAAGTAGAAGGCGAAGCGGACATACCAAGCGAACTTGTTCATGTACCACAGCTTGTTGTAGAGCAGCGCCTCGTGCTCCGTATTGAGCGCGGCCTTCATCGAGTCACTGCCGTAGAAGCCGGCCATGAAGCCGTCGAAATGACCGGCACCATGTTTCGCCGCGACGGCATCGTGGATGTTCATCCATTCGAAGAGGAAACGCTGCACCTGCGGACAGGCGAAGGGGATGGCGAAGATTGCCATCCAGGGGAAGACCGAGCCGAGGTTCTCCATGACGCGGCGGACCGAAGTCCCCCAGCCCGAGTTGGAGACGTTGTGAAGGAGGGTCCAGAAGCAGCCGCCGACCGCGAGGGTGAAGAAGAAGAAGAACGCGAAGAGCCAGGAGTAGGCGAACTGCGCGGTGATCTTGTCCGGGGCGAGGAACAGGAAATACGCGCTGACCAGGCCGGTCAAAGCGGCCGTGCCGCCGGAGATGCGCTTGGCGGACTCGACCTTGGAATTGACGAGGCGCTCGCCGTCGACCGGGATGTCGGCTGAGGTTACGAAGTGGTGTGCCATTTCGGTGGGGAAAGCGGGAGATTACTGGGCCGGGGTGGCGATGCCTTGATCGAAGGCTTCCTTGACGGCGTCGTAAGGGGCCTGGCGGGCGGTTTGGAGGGCGCGGACGTAGGCGACGACGGCCCAGCGGTCGCGCAGGGCGATGTTGTGCTTGTAGCCGCCCATGTTGCCCTTGCCGTAAGAGATGGTGTGGAACAGGCGGCCGTCGGGGTAGGCGGCGGGGAACCAGCTTTCCTGGGTCAGGTTGGCGATGCCGGGCACGCCGTAGCTGCTGGTGATGCCGAGGCCGTCGCCGGAAGCGCCGTGGCAGATGGCGCAATGAACGCCATACATTTCCTCGCCGCGCTTGAGGAAGGCGGTCACGTTGTCGGCGCTGAGCTTGAGTTCTTCCGGCATGCCGTTGCCGAAGTAGCCGTCGATCCCACCGCTGGCGTAGTAGCCGATGCCGCCGCCGAACTCGGGATCATGGATGCCGCCGAGTTCCGACGCGCCGGTGGCGTTGAAGCCAAGCGCCTGGGTGCCGGCGACCGGCTGCCGCGAGCCAAGGCCGTCGGCGAAGAAGCCGGAGGGCTTCTGGGCCTTCAGCACGTCCTGGTCGTCCATGTCCGGGAACAGCCGGATCGGGGTGTTCGGGGATTTCGCGCCCCGCGTCGGCATGAGGCCGATGAACAGGACCGCGATGATCGCGTAGGCGAGGAAGAAGTATTTCACGAGGGAAACGGAAATTAGGAGATTGGGAAATTGAGTGATTGGGGAATCAGTCTTCTTCCTCGACGAGTTCGATGCTCTTGCCGCCGATGTCCTCGAGGAGGCGGCGGGTTCCTTCGGGGCTGAATTTCGGATCGCGGGCCTCGATCGCGATGAAGAAGGCGTCGTCGGTGGCGCGGTGGAACTGGCGGCTGGCGAACAGCGGGTGGTTCAGGCGCGGCAGCTTCATCAGGGCGAGCAGGCCGAACAGGGTGGCGAAGCCGGAGAACAGGATCGTCAGCTCGAACATGATCGGGAAGAAGGCCGGCACGGTGAAGATGTTCACCGGCTTGGCCTGGACGATGGTCGGGTAGATCTCGACCTGGGTGACGTAGGCGAGGCCGAAGCCGGTGGCGGTGCCGAGCATGCCGCCGCAGAAGACGAACCAGGGAAGGATCGAGCGCTTCAGGCCCATCGCGCCGTCGAGGCCGTGGACGGGATAGGGCGAGTGGCAGTCCCACTTGCGGAAGCCGGCATCGCGCACCTTTTCAGCCGCCTTGTAGAGGGCGGAGGCGCTGGAGAACTCGGCGAGGTAGCCGTAGACGCGTTTGCGGGTAGTACTCACTGTTGAAGTTCCAAGTAAGAAGTTCGAAGTGCCAAAGGGGTTGGATCAGGCCTTGGCTTCGACGGCGCCCTTGCCGTGGAGTTCGTGCTGGTAGGCGGCCACGACCTCGGTGCCATGGTCCGGGTGGTCGTGATGGTCGTCGTGGTGCGGGTCGGACTCCTTGAGCGTCCATTTCACCTCGGCGATGTTGATGCAGGGCAGGAAGCGGAGGAAGAGAAGGAACAGCGCCAGGAACATGCCGATGGTGCCGATGAAGAGCATGATCTCCACCCAGCTCGGGCTGTAGGTCTTCCAGTCGCCGGGGAGCCACATGCGGGCGAGGGTGCCGACGATGATGACGAAGCGCTCGAACCACATGCCGACGTTGACGCACATCGCGACCGCCATGACGACCCACAGGTTCTCGCGGCATCTCTTGAACCAGAAGAACTGCGGGGAGAGCACGTTGCACGACATCATCGCCACGTAGGCCCACCAATAGGGACCGGTGATGCGGAACTTGAAGGCGTCCATTTCATACTTCGCGCCGGAGTAGTAGGCGACGAACAGCTCCATCAGGTAGGCGTAGCCGACGATGGTGCCGGTGAGCAGGATGATCTTCGCCATGTTGTCGATGTGCTTCATCGTGATCAGATCCTGCAGGCCGTAGAGGGCGCGGGCGGGGATCATGATGGTGAGCACCATCGCAAAGCCGCCGAAGATGGCGCCGGCGACGAAGTAGGGCGGGAAAATGGTGGTGTGCCAGCCGGGGACGACCGAGGTGGCGAAGTCGAAGGACACGACCGAGTGCACCGAGAGCACCAGCGGGGTCGAAAGGGCGGCCAGGAGGAGGTAGGCCATTTCGTAGTGGCTCCACTGGCGGTTGCCGCCGCGCCAGCCGAGGGCGAACATGCCGTAGAGCATCTTGCGCAGGCCGGGCTTGCAGCGGTCGCGGATGGTCGCGAGGTCGGGGACCATGCCGAGATACCAGAAGATCAGCGAGATGGTGAAGTAGGTCGAAACGGCGAACACGTCCCACAGCAGCGGCGACTTGAAGTTCTGCCAGATCGCGTTGGCGTTGGGGATCGGCGCGAGGAACCAGGCCATCCAGACGCGGCCGACGTGGAAGGCCGGGAAGATGCCGGCGCACATCACCGCGAAGATCGTCATGGCTTCCGCGGCGCGGTTGATCGACGTTCGCCAGTTTTGCCGCGTCAGGAAAAGCACCGCGGAGATCAGGGTGCCGGCGTGGCCGATGCCGATCCAGAACACGAAGTTGGTGATGTCCCAGCCCCAGAACACGCGGTTCGACATGCCCCAGACGCCGACGCCGGTGGAGACGAGGTAGGTCAGGCCGAGACCGACGCCGACCATCGCGATGAGTGCCGACGGGATGAACAGCAGCCACCAAAGGAGCGGCTGGCGGTTTTCCAGCACCCCGCAGATGCGCTCGGTGATCCAGTGGTAGGAACGGCCGTTCAGGATGAGCTTCTCGCGCTCGAGGACCGGGAGTTTCGGTCCCTGGCGGCTCGGGCCCGGGGTGTGTTCGGTGGCGGTGGCCATGGAGTTGGGAAAGGAAGGAAAGGCTGTTCGCTAGGGGCGGGGCACCGTGGGCATCAGTGCATGTGGATGGTCGCTTTGCCGATCCACTGATGGTCGGGCATCTTCTCGTTCGGGTTCTTGACCCGGGCGAGGTAGCTGGTGCGCGGGGTGGTGCCGATGTAGTGGAGCAGGTCGTAGTTCCGCTCGACTCCCTTGGCGCGCATCATGGACGACTTGTCGCCGTCTAGCTTGTTGCCGAAGGTGATGGCGTCGGCCGGGCAGGCTTCCTGGCAGGCGACCTTCACCGAGTCCACCGGGATGCGGAGCGTGGCGGTGGTCACCGCGGAGTCGGCCGAGGCCTTGCCGGCGAGCAGGGCTTCCTGCTTCTGGCCGCGCTTCTGGCGGATCTTCGCGTCCTTGAGGCGCTGGACGCAGTAGGTGCACTTTTCCATCACGCCGCGCATGCGGACGGTGACGTTCGGGTTGCGCTGGAGGTGCGGCGCCTCGCCGACCTGCTTCTCGCCGAAGGGACCCTTGTAGAGGTTGTGGGCGACGAGCGGGTTGCGCTTGTTGTAGTCGAAGAAGTTGAAGCGGCGCGCCTTGTAGGGGCAGTTGTTCGCGCAGTAGCGGGTGCCGATGCAGCGGTTGTAGGCCATCGCGTTGAGGCCGTCCTCGGTGTGGATGGTCGCGTTGACCGGGCAGACGGTTTCGCAGGGGGCGCTTTCGCATTGCACGCAGGCGACCGGCTGGGGAATCAGGGCGGGGTTGCCCGGGTCGAAGTCGTTGCCCTTGTCGGACGCGTAGTAGCGGTCCATGCGGATCCAGTGCATCTCGCGGCCCATCGCGAGCTGCTGCTTGCCGACGATCGGGATGTTGTTCTCCGACTGGCAGGCGACGAGGCAGGCGTTGCAGCCCATGCAGGACGACAGGTCGATGGTCATCGCCCACTGGTGCAGCGGGTCATTGATGAGCGGCTGGCCGGCCCGGTCTTCCTGCTTGTAGAGCGAGATGTTCGGCGGGGCGTGGCCGTCGTTGCCCTGCAGCTTCACGTTGTGGAGCTGCTTGGCGAAGTCGCCCTTCTTGTCGCCGGAATCGGTCGTCGAAATTTCGCGGGCCAGCGCGCGGCCGTACATCGCGTGGTGCTCCTGGACGACGGCGATCGGGTAGCGCTTGGCGGTCTTCTCGACGGTCGCGGCGGTGGCGAAGTAGGCGGTCGCGGCGGTGCGCAGCGGGTAGGCGTTGAAGCCGGAGTTCACGCCGACCTGGCCGACGTGGCTGGCGGGGCCGTTGCGGTTGAACTTGTCCTCGCTGTCGAATCCCTGGCCGTAGCCGAGCGGGATGACGATGGTGTTTTCGGCCTGGCCGAAGGAGATCATCACGGGGATCTCGATCTCGGTAGCGTTCACCTTAACCTTGATCATCGGGGCGGTGCGGTGCTCGCCTTCGCCGTCGGGACCGGTCGCGCCGTTCCAGGTTTCAAGGGCCACGATCTCTTCGTAGATGCCCATGTCCTTCGCGGTCTGCGGCGCGATGAGCGCGGCATTGTCCCAGGACTGCTTGGTGATCGGATCGGGCGCTTCCTGCAGCCAGCCGTTGTCGATCCAGCGGCCGTCGTAAACCGAGGCATCGGTGGCGAAGACCACGTCGAAGGTCTTCTCGGGAGAAACGGGCAGGGCGGCCACGGCGGTGTCCGGGACCTTGACCTCGACGACCTCGTAGGTGGTTCCGGCGTGGAAGCCTTCGCGGAGCAGCTTGCGCCAGGGCTCGCTGCCCTTGCCGCCGATGGCTTCGAAGGTCTTCTTCACCGCGTCGTGGGCGGGCGACGGTGTGCCGCCCTCCCCTTCCCCGGTGACCAGCTTGCCGTCGTCGGTGAGCAGGGCGGAAAGGAGTTCCAGCTCGCTCACGCACTCGCTGTAGAGCGGGAGGATCATCGGCTGGACGACGGTGTAAACGCCGTTGGCCGTGCGGGCGTCGGACCAGCTCTCGAGGTAATGGCTGGCGGGAACGTGCCAGGTGGAAGCGTGGGCGGTGGCGTCGGTGCGGCCACCGAGGTGGATCACGGTCTTGGCCTTGGCGAGCGCCTCGCCGAACTTCAGGTCGGCCGGGGCATCGAGGAGAGGATTGGCCGGGGTCAGCAGGACGAGGGTTTCGACCGTGCCGTTCTCAAGGTCGTTCTTGAGGGAAACCAGGCTGCCGAGGCCCTGGGCATCGGTGCGGACGTAGCGGAGCGGCTTGCCTTCGCCGATGTTGGCGAGCTTGGCGTTGATCGCGGCGACCAGGGTGTGGATTTGTTCCGGCAGACGGGACCCGGCGAGGACCAGGGACTTGCCCTTGGCGGCGACGAGGTCGTCGACCATCGCGGTCACCCACTTCAGCTTCTTGTCGTCCGGATTGAGGGTGACGGTCGACACCGAGATCTGGAGCCGCTGGGCGATCAGGGCGGTGATCTCGAGCAACTGGCCCGGCCGCACGCGCAGGCGGTGATCGGCCATGCCGCCGGTCATCGAGAAGGCGCTCTCGATCGAGTAGAGGCGGTTCATCCCCGCGGCGGCGGGCTTGGCGGAGTAGGTCTTCCCTTCCGGTTTTCGGCGGTCGAAGAAGGGCGTCACCGGTCCTTGCGGGTCGAGCGAGGCGAAATCGCAGTCGATCGACAGGATGCGGTCGGCCTTCGAGAAATCGGCCACGGCGCGGACCCCGTCGCCGAGGACCTTGGCGGCCGGGCTTTCGAAGGCTTCGTAGGCGTAGAATTTCGCGGCGGAAAACTTGGCGGTCAGTTCCTTGACCAGGCGGGCGCGGGTTGGCGAGACGTCCTGACCGAAGACGAAGCCGATCTTGGCCGACTTGTCGGCGGCGAGGCCTGCGATCACGGCTTCGAAGTCGGCGCGGGGCGCGGGCTGGCCCTGCTTGAGGACCTTCTTCGAGCGCGACGTCGAGTAGAGATCCAGGACGGAGGCCTGGGCGAAGGCATCGGTGCCGGCGGCGTCCGGGTGCAGGGTGTTGGCGGTGACCTTGGTCGGGCGGCCTTCGAAGGTGGTGACGACCAGCGGCGTGGCCCCGGCGGGGCGCGGCATGCTGGAGGCGTAGTAGGTCGCCTTGCCCGGGATCACCCACTCGGGGGCCTTGTTGTAGGGGACGATGTAGCTTTCCGGGCGGCGGCAAGCGGCCAGGCCGAAGCCGGCGAGGGCGGTCGAGGCGCCCATCAGCTTGAGGAACGAACGGCGCGAGGTTTCGGCATCCGCCTCGCTGGCCATTTCAGCGACTCCCTGCGGGAACTCGCGCTCCATCCAGGTGCGGAAAGCGGGGGTGTCCTCGAGTTGGCCGAGACCGCGCCAGGAGACGGTGGTCTCGTCGGCGGGGACTTCGGGGTGTTGCCAGATGCGTTTGCTCATGGGCGATGGGGCGGGCGGGAAATCAGGAGAAGGAGAAAGGGGCGGAAATCAGTGGTGGCAGGTGGCACAGGTCGCCTTCGGAGCGATTTGCCAGTGGTCGCGCAGCTTGATGCCAAGGTCCTCGGTGGTCTTTACGCCCAGCTTGTCCATCAGCGCGACGTTCTCCTTCGCGACGATGTATTTCGCGGGGTCGTAGTTCAGATTGTAGACCTCCTCGAGCGGGCGAAGGTGCTTCTCCGGCGCGTTGTGGCATTCGAGGCACCAGCCCATCGAGAGGCTGTGCTCCTGATAGACGACTTCCATCTGGTCGACCCGGCCGTGGCAGCTCTGGCAGGAAATCCCGCGGTTCAAGTGGGCCGAGTGATCGAACTTCACGTAGTCGGGCGACTTGTGGACGCGGACCCACTCGACCGGCTTGCCGAAATCGGCGTGCTTGAGCAGCGGGTCCATCCGGTCGCGCAGCGGCTGGAGCTTCGGGCTCTCCTTCTGGACGTGCTGGTGGCAGTTCCAGCAGGTGTTGTTGCTCGGGACGTTCGAGTGGCCCGCGACTTCGACGAAAGAGTGGCAGTAGCGGCAGTCCAGTCCGAGCTGGTCGACGTGGATCTTGTGCGAGAACGGGATCGGCTGGGACGGCATGTAGCCGGCGGCCAAGGTCTTCGGCGTCGCGTAGTAGGTGAAGGCGAGCACGGCGCCACCGGCCAACGAACCGGCACAGATGGCGATCTTCAGAGGGAGGAAATTGGTCCAGCGCGGGAAGAAATTGGCCATGACGGTAATGCGTCGGGATACTCGGCGGGGAGAAATTGGGCGCTTGTGAAATTTTTCACAAGCTCTTTTACGCCTCTTCCGGAATGGACAGCGGCGCGGGCCGCGAGTTTGCAAACCGCCCCCGGACTGGCAACCGGAAAAACGGGGCAAAACCCAAAAATCCGGAACTTCCCCTTGCACGCAGGGGCATCCGCCACAGCTTGTCCGACTTTTCGCGAATCGACCCTACTCGGGCGATCTCAGCCGGAAGAAGCCCTTCGGCTGGTCCCCCGCCGGGAATGAAAAGCGAAGCCGCCGGCCCCCGTCGGCAGCGACCGCCGATGCCGGGCCGCCCGCTGACAAGGTCTCTCCCGTCCAGCGGGCGACCGGCGACCAGACCTTGAGATCTCCGGACCATTCCACCGTCAGATTCGGAGGCGACGCGGGGACGGCACCTTGCTGCGACCAGCGGCTGCGGGGAAGACAGGGAAGGCTCCGCAGTCAATGGTCCAACGCCGCAGGCCAGCAGCCAAGCAACGCCCAGGCCCCGGATCCACTTCCCGTTTCGGTCGCTGATGGGATGGGAAGGAAGCCCTGCCGCCGCCCCTGCCGGTGCCGCGTCTGTCAACTTGCATGGCAACCGTTGAGCCGTGCTGGCGGCCGCCCTACTCACTCCCCCTCCGCCGGACTCTTCCAGTTCATCCCCTTCTCCTCGCGCCAGCGGCGGAAGGCGGCGAACTGCTCTTTCTTCGGCAGGTCCCGGCGCGACGGATCCTCGGCGAGGAAGAGCGCGAACCACTTCTTCTGGTCCCCGTTCGCCTCCTTGCGGTCCGCCAGCTCCTTGCTGGCCGGCGGCACCGGCGAGGCGATCAGGCGGAACAGCCGCGAGACCCGGCCCGACAGCCGCAACAACATGGCGAGGACGAACAACTGCAGGACCACCAGGGCACCCAGCAGGGACGGGATCAGCAGCGGATTCTCAAGCATGGCGGACAGGGATCAGGGATCAGGGGGCGGGGCAGGAGGTCAGGAGATGGGGACGAAAAGCCACCGAAGAGCGCAGGGAGATTCGATGTTTTCCCCGCGACGTCGAGCGCCCATTCACTTTCCGCCAGACCATCGAGGGCGCTCCGCGTCCGGCCATTGTCCAAGGCAGCCACCTTTCCCCGTCATTTCCGCGGCGGTGCATACCTACTCTATCTCGCAGCTTGGCAAGCTCGCGATCCTACCCCATCATCTCCACCCGTGAGACGCTCCAACTCCCCCGTGAAACCGGGCGGCCTCCGAATCGAGCACTCATGAAAATCGTCATCGGATCCGACCACGCCGGCTTTACCTACAAACGCGAGATCATCGCCCAACTCCGCGCCAAAGACATCACCGTGGTCGACGTCGGAACCGACTCCGAAGCCCCCATCTCCTCCGTGCCTTTCTGCCGTGAAGTCGCCGAAGGCGTGGCCTCCGGCAAGTTCGACCGTGGCATCGTGGTCGGTGGATCCGGCAACGGCGAGGCGATGGCCGCGAACCGCGTCAAGGGCGTGCGCTGCGCACTCTGCTGGAGCGCGGACTCCGCCAAGCTCGCCCGCCAGCAGCAGGACGCCAACGTCCTCGCGCTCGGCGAGCGGCTGATCGACCTGCGGACCGCGCTGGCGATCCTCGATGCCTTCCTCAACACGCCTTTCGACGACATCCGTTTCGAGGATCGCGTCGCCGAGCTGGACGCATGAATCCCGACCTCGCCGCAACCGAGCGCTTTTTCCACGAGCAGATCCCGCTGACCAAAGCGATGGGCGTGCGGGTGGAGGCGCACGACGGCAAGCAGCTCGTCCTGACCGAGCCGCTCGAGGCGAATCACAACCACCTCGGCACGGCGTTCGGCGGCAGCCTCGCGGCTCTCGCGACCCTCGCCGGCTATGGATTGCTCTGGCTGGAACTCGGCAACCGCGACGCGCACATTGTCATCCGCCGCAGCGAGCTCGACTACCGCCACCCGGTGACCGGCCCGCTCCGGGCGATCTGCCGCAAGCCGTCGGAAGCCGAACTCGCCGCTTTCCGCACGACCTTCGCCAAGGCCGGCAAGGCGCGCGTGCGGCTCGCAGTGACGGTCGAGGAGGCAGGCCGCGTGTGCGTGACTTTCACGGGAACCTTCGTCGCCATCCGATGAGCGCCGAGACCCTCGCCCTCCTCCGCGCGGGTAAGCTCGCCGGCTCCACCCGCCTCGACCTGTCCTGCGGGCTCACGGAATTCCCCACGGAGATCTTCGACCTCGCGGACTCGCTGGAAGTCCTCAATCTAACAGGCAACCGGCTCGCCGGCCTCCCCGACGACCTACCCCGGCTGAAGAAGTTGCGCGTCCTGTTTTGCTCGGAGAACGAGTTCCGCCACCTGCCGCCGGTCCTCGCGGAGTGCGCGGGACTTTCGATGATCGGCTTCAAGTCGAACCGCATCGAGGAAGTCACCGATCTCCCGCCATCGCTGCGCTGGCTGATCCTCACCGACAACCGCATCGGGTCGCTGCCCGCGGCCATCGGGGCCTGCGCCCCGCTGCAGAAGCTGATGCTTTCCGGCAACCGCCTCGCCGAACTGCCGGAAGAAATGGCCGCGTGCGCGAACCTCGAGCTCATCCGACTCGCCGCGAACCGCTTCGAATCCCTGCCGGACTGGCTGCTCGAACTGCCAAAGCTCGCCTGGCTCGCCTTCGCCGGGAACCCGCTCTGCCGCGAACCGACGATCACCGCCACCGCGATCTTTTGGGCCGACCTCGAACTCCACGAAAAACTTGGCGAAGGCGCGTCCGGTGTCATCCACCGCGCGACCCGCCTTTCCGCCGGCAAGCCGGTGGCGGTGAAGCTTTTCAAAGGCGCGATGACCAGCGACGGGCTGCCCGACAGCGAGCGCGGCGCCTGCCTCGCCGCCGGCCCGCATCCGAACCTGATTCCCGTGCTCGGAGAAGTCGCAGCCCATCCGGACCGCACGCCGGGGCTGGTGATGGAGCTGATCGGGCCGGAATTCACCACGCTCGCCGGGCCGCCCAGCCTCGAAACGTGCAGCCGCGACGTGTATCACCCGGCAGCAACATTCCCGGCGGAGGTAGTGATGAAGATCGCCCGCGATCTGGCAGCCGCGGGTGCGGCGCTGCATTCCAAAGGCATCCTTCACGGCGACTTCTCATTGGCGTCAACCTAAGATGCTGAAGGTTGATTCCACAAGGGATTTCCTGCCTTTGCGGCGGCCGATCTGGATGTGCCGCGGGTCCGGCTCGTAGTCGCCGAAGCTCTC
>JBIPNO010000030.1:0-71181 GCA_044372775.1 Haloferula sp. | reverse complement strand
ATCAAAGCCCCGGACATCGCCGCCCTCTTCGATTTCGATCCTTACCCGGACCACGTCATGCGGGACAAACGGCGACGTCAATCCCCTGTGGAATCAGGGATCCGGGCCTTAACCTGACGCGAATGGATGTCAACCCTAACCATGCGATCATCGTTGGCTCCCGCTATTGGGTGTGCCATCACTTTGACGTTGCCAAGAAAAATGAGCGCATTCGATGATGACAAGTTCCGCGAGGTCTATCCGGTATCGCTCATCATGCGCAAAGCGATCAGTGACTTCTGGTTCCGTATTCATTCACTTCCCGAATCCAAGCGTTATCCGGAAAACGAGGCTGACTGGGAGATTCTATTTGAGCGACATCGAGCCCTGACCACAGCAAACCCTATCAGCCGCCCTGTTTTCATGCCATTCAATACATTCAACCTCAACCCCGTGATCGACGTGCGCCCTCGCAGGTAGAGGTGCACGCGCTCATCGTTGCTACCGCCCGACAATTGAACCGCACCGGACGGCTTCGACGCCCGTCATCCACATTCGATCTTCGAGATTCCCCATCCCGCCGGACGAGGCTGACGAACTGGAGAACGATCATGACATTCCGCGAATGAATGAGCAAAACCACCGGCAGTGGCGGCTTGCCCGGGGGATTCCGACCGTTCTTGTCTTTGCGATGCAGGTTGCTAAAGGACCGGGGTGAACGCCGCTTCCCTTCTGCCCGTCCGTTGGTTCCCTTTGGCCGCGATGATTGCGGCGGTACATGGCATGGCGCGGGCCGAGCTGGTTCCCGTGGACTTGAAAAGCGACGGGCTGGGGGGGCGGGCGGCCGTCACGTCGCAGCCTCGCTTGTCGTGGCGGGTGGAGTCGGAGAAGCGGGGGCAGTCCCAGTCGGCTTGGCAGATCCTCGTGGCCAGCAGCGCGGAGGTCCTGGCCAGGGATGAGGGCGATCTGTGGGACTCGGGCAAGCAGGCCGCGACGCGTTCGCCCTTCGTCGGATACGGAGGGAAGCGACTGGAACCGGGGAAAGCCTATCATTGGAAGATCCGCTGCTGGGGTCAGGTGGGCGAACTCCAACGGTCGGCCTGGAGCACGCCGGCAGTGCTGGAGATCGCGCCGATGACACCCGCTGACTGGTCGGGCGCGCGGTGGATCGACGACGGCCGCGAGCAGCCGGCCAAGGACGAGGATTTCTACAAGCCCGACCCCGCGCCGCTGCTGCGGCGGGAATTCACGCTGGCCAAGCCGGTGGTCCGGGCCCGGCTGCACGTCGCGGGAGTGGGATACGTGAGGACCAGCATCAATGGCCGGCGCTTGACCGACGATGCGCTGGACCCGCCATGGACGGCCTTCGACAAACGGATCCTGTTTCGCACCCATGACGTGACTTCCGCGCTGACGGGAGGTGTGAATTGCCTGGGCCTGACCCTCGGCAACGGCTGGTTCAATCCGCTGCCGCTGCGGATGTGGGGCCACCGCAACATCCGCGGCAGCATGGTCACCGGCCGGCCGCGGGCGATCGCCTGCCTGGTCGTCGAGCATCCCGACGGCACCCGCACCACGGTCACGACCGGCCCGGGCTGGAAGGTGGCAAAGGGGCCGACGCTTCGAAACAGCATCTTCCTCGGCGAGGAGCGCGATGCCCGGCTCGCGATCGCCGGCTGGGACCAGCCCGGCTTCGATGCCTCCGCTTGGGACGATGCCCGCGTCAGCGAGGCGCCGCTGGAACCGCTGAAGCCGATCCTGGACATGCCGCCGGTGCGCACCACGGGGACGATGCGGCCCGTGGCGGTCACCTCGCCGGCCAAGGGCGTGTTCATCGTGGACTTCGGCACGAATTTCACCGGTATCCCCGAGATCGACCTCGAGGTGCCGGCGGGCGACCGGATCGTCCTGCGCTACGGCGAGATCCTCCATCCCGACGGCACGCTGAACCCGATGACCAGCGTCTGCGGGCAGATCAAAGGGATGCGCAAGAACGCCGAGGGCGTGGAGAGCCCGATCGGCGGACCCGGTGCGCCGGCCGTCGCGTGGCAGCAAGACGTTTACACCGCGGGCGGCGGCGGCAAGGAGACCTACCGGCCGGACTTCACCTTCCACGCGTTCCGCTACATGGAAATCACCGGGCTGTTAGAGGCACCGGCCTTGGAGAGCATCCGCGGCATCCGGCTGAATTCGGAACTGCCCGATGCCGGTTCCTTCTCCTGCTCGAACGAACTCTTCAACCGGATCCAGACGATCACCCGGAACACCTTCCTCAACAACGTGGTCAGCGTGCAGTCCGACTGCCCGCACCGCGAGCGCTTCGGCTACGGCGGCGACATCGCGGTGACCAGCGAGGCGTATCTGATGAACTTCGACATGGCCGGCTTCTACGCGAAGACCGTGCGCGACTGGGCGGACGGCGCGCGGCCGGACGGCAACTTCACCGACACCGCGCCCTTCGTCGGCGTGCAGTACTGCGGCGTCGGCTGGGCGATGGCGCACCCGCTGTTGTTGGAGCAGCTCTACCAGCACTACGGAAACAAGGTATTCATCGAGGAACAGTTGCCCGCGGCCGTCCGCTGGTTCGATCTGGAGGCGTCGAAGCGCAAGAACAGTCTTGTCGTCCAAGGACTCGGCGATCACGAGGCGATGCCACGCATCGCCGGCCCGGTGATCACCACGCCGATGTTCATCGACACCGCACGGCGGATGGCGCGGCTGTCGCGGGTGGTCGGAAGTGAAAAAGACGCCCTGCGTTTTGAACTGATGGCAGTTGAATCCGCCACCGCCTGGGTGAACTCGTTCATCAACCTGGATGAAACAACCGGCCAAGTCGGCGGGGGCTCGCAATCCGAGCAAGTGATGGCGCTCGGCTTCGGTGTGGTGCCGGAATCCAGGCGAAAGCCGGTGTTCGACTTCCTCGTCGCCGATCTCACCGGCAAAGCGGACGGCCCCAGCCTGACCACCGGCATCTTCGGCACGCGCTTCCTTTTGGAGCAGCTCACGCAAAATGGCCGCCACGATCTCGCGGTTGCGCTGGCGAACCGCAAGACCTTCCCGTCGTGGGGCTGGATGCTGGAAAACGGCGCGACCACGCTGTGGGAGACCTGGAAGGAGAGCGACAACACCTTCTCGCACAACCACCCGATGTTCGGCTCGATTTCAGCCTGGTTCATCCGCCATCTCGGCGGCATCCAGGCGGCGGACCATGCCGTCGGCTTCGACCGCATCGTGATCCGCCCGCAGACCGGGCATGGCCTGGAGTGGGTGAAGTCGTCGCACCGCAGCGTGCGCGGCATGATCGAGTCGAATTGGAAGGTCGGCGCGGGGATCAAGGAGTTCGAGATCGTCATTCCGCCGGACAGCGAGGCGCTGGTCGAACTGCCGGTGGCGGATGGCGAGGTCGTGACGGAGTCCGGCAAGCCATTGGCGGAAGCGCCGGGCTTGGCCTTGCGGAAGGGGGCGGTTCACCGGATGGAGGTGACGAGCGGACGCTATCGTTTCGAGGTCCGCGCGAGGTAGGGACGACGCGCCCTCGCTGGTCCGCGAAGCACGGGAAGGGCTGGTTCTTATTCTCAAGATGGAGTGGGCCGCCGGGGACCGTTCCGGTCGGCCGAGGGCGTCCGACCCCACCGCTTGCGGCGTCATCCGTAACCTGATCGCGATGCGGCTTGCCCGCTGGCACCCCCTGTGCTGAGGTGGCAGTGCCATGCCTGCGAAAAAAGCTGCCAAGAAAGCGGCCAAGGAAGCCGCCTCCAAGCCTCCCGCGAAGAAAGCGGCCAAGAAAGCCGCGAAAAAAGCGGCCGCTCCGAAGGCTGAAAAGCCGCCTGCTTTCGGGAAAGCCGGCCACAGCGTCGAGGTCGCCGCCTACCTGAACTATCGATCGCGGATCGAGAAAGGTCTGCCGGGTGATCCCGTCGGCGACTGGCTCGCGGCGGAGAAATCGCCCGATGTGTGACCCGCTTTGGGCTTTTCCGCGGGTCGGCTCCGGCCGACAGTCCGCCCCGTGAACTGCTCATCCCTTGGCATCGGCTTGGCCGGTCTCGGCACCGTCGGCTCCGGCGTGGTGCTCGCCCTCGAACGCAATGCCGGTCTGATTTCCGCCCGCACCGGCGGCCAGGTGAAACTGGAAATCGCCAAGGTGCTGGTGCGCGATCCCGCGAAACTGCGGCCGGTCACCTTGCCGGAGGAAGTGCTGACGACCTCGTGGCGCGAACTGGTCGAGGATCCCGCGGTGGACATCGTGGTTGAGCTGATCGGCGGCACCACCGATGCCTTCGAAATCGTCGCCGCCGCCTTGAAAGCCGGCAAACCGGTGGTCACCGGCAACAAGGCGCTGCTTGCCGAGCGCGGCGTGGAGCTGTTCGCGCTGTCGAAGGAACACGACACGCCGATTCATTTCGAAGCCGCGGTGGCCGGCGGCATCCCGATCATCAAGACGGTCCAGGAATCCTTCATTGGCAACCGCATCCACTCGATCGTCGGGATCATCAACGGCACCTCGAACTACATCCTCGAGCGGATGACCAACGCCGCGCTGGAATTTCCGGCAGCGCTGGCCGAGGCGCAGGCGCTGGGCTACGCCGAGGCCGACCCGGCGCTCGACGTCAACGGCTGGGATGCCGCCCACAAGGCGATCCTGCTGGCGACCCTGGCCTACGGCTTCCCGATCGATCCCGCGAAAGTCCATGTCGCGGGGATCGAGCAGGTGCGGCCGATCGACATCGAGTTCGCCACCCGGCTCGGCTACGTCGTCAAGCTGCTGGCCGTCGTCCGTGAGCACCCCGACGGCGCGGTCGAGCTCCGCGTGCAGCCGTCATTCATCGCGAAATCCCACATCCTCGCCAGCGTCCAGGGCGTGTTCAATGCGGTGGCGGTCCACGGCGATGCCGCCGGGGATTCGCTCTTCTACGGCCGCGGTGCCGGTCAGGATCCGACCGCCTCGTCGGTGGTCGCGGACCTGGTCGAAGCCGCCCGCTCGCTGGCCCACGCCAACGGCCACCGCGGGTTCCTGCCGTATCGTGAAAGCGGCGTGCTGCTGCCGGTGGAGGACACCGAGACGGCTTACTACGTCCGCTTCGACGTGACCGACCGCCCGGGCGTGATCGCCGAGGTCGCGCGGGTGCTGGCCGACGCCGGGATCGGCATCTCCGGCACCCATTCGCCGGTCAAGCCGGACCAGCCCGATGCCGCCTTCCTCGACATGGTCTTCCTGCTCCACACCTGCCGCTTCGGCCTCCTCCAGGAGACGCTGCGGAAGATCGAGGCGCTGGATTGCATCAACAGCACGCCGGTGGTGTTCCGGATCGAAAAGCTGTGAGGGGGCCGGGATTGCGGATTTTACGGTGAAGAAATCAGAGGATTTGCGAAGTCACGTCGCGAATTGCAGGCTTGAGTGATGGCGATGCCGCCGGGAGCCATCCGGTGACCGTCGCCTTCACCAACCTTCCCGCCATGAGCCCCCAACCTACCCTGTGGGCGGCCGCTTTGATCGGCTGCTTTTCCGCCGTCAGCGCCGCGACCTTGCAACTCGACCATCCCTTCGGCGAGCCGGACGCACCGCCCGCCGGGTCGTTGCCGTGGTTGACGGTCACCACCACCGATGCGGGACCGAACGTGGTCTTCGTCGAGTTCACGGCCTCGAACCTCACGGGCAGCGAATACGTCTCCGAGTGGTTCTTGAACGTCGATCCGTCGCTGGATGTCAGCCAGCTCTCGTTCACGCTGGATAGCCAGACCGGATTCTTCGTCGTGCCGGTGGTGGAGAAATTGACGGACGGCTTCAAGGCGGACGGGGATGGTTTTTTTGACATCCGCCTGACCTTCGATTCCTCGGGCACGAACGTTCACCGCTTCAGCGCGGGGGATGCCATCAAGTATTCGGTGAGCTCGACCGGCGGCACCGTCCTGTCTTCGTCGTTCTCGTTCCTGAGTGCGCCCGGTGGTGGGGACGGACCGTTTTACTCGGCGGCGCATGTGAATTCCACCGGCGTCGGCGGACTGGAAAGCCGCTGGATCGCCGCGGTGCCTGAGCCCTCTTCGGCACTGCTCCTGATCGCGGGAGCGGGCCTGCTCGGACGGCGCCGGCGGCGGGCGTGAATCCTAGAACCGCCAGCCGATGCCGGTGCCCCACAGGTGCTCGCCGGCGACCGGGTCGTCCTCGGTATGGGTGAAGGTGTAGCCGGCCTTCAGCAGGACGTTCGGCCGGATGCGCCAGCCGCCGCCGAATTCCGCGCGCCAGACATCCGACTGCCACGCAAAAGGCGCGCCGCCGGGTCCGACGGCGTCGTTCGCGAGCATCTGGCCGAGGCGCGCGGCCAGCCAGACACCGGGTGAGACTTTGTAGCGGGCTTGGACGAACCATGAGGCGGCTTGCAGGTCGCCCGAACTCGCGGTTTCGAATTCCGTCAGCACCACTTCGCCGGAGACGATCCAGTCGTGGCGCGCCCAGCGGACATCGAGGCCAAGCGAGTTTTGCACCAGATCGTCGCGGTCGACGCCGGCGGCCTTCACTTCCGGCCAGGAACCACGGCTGGCCGAGAGCCCGAAGGCCCAGGTCGCGTCCGGCCGGTAGCCGACGCGGGCGGTCACGGTGGGATGGCTGAAGTCGATTTCCTGCCACGCGTCGGGATGGGACGAAAGCGCGGCATTCTTCACTTCCAGGGCGTAGTCGAAATGTTCGGTGGATCCGAACGCGCCGCCACCAATCCCGTAGCCGGCACCCCAGATCATCGAGGCCCACTGGTCCTTCGATTTCAGCGAAAGAGGCACGGGTCCACCGGTGTTCAGCGGACTTCCCGGCGAGGTCGGGCTGACACCGATGAGCTGGCTGTAGGGCAGCGGGGCGAGCAGGAAGGGATCGTCGAAGAAGTCGTGCTGGCCGGACCACGCGCCGAAGAACGAGGCGTATTTGCCGACCTGGAAGTTCAGCCGTTGGTCGTCGAACGCGCGCCAGCGGAGGAAGGCTTCGTCGATCCGGAGTTCGCCATCGGGCGCGCTGCCGGCATCGAAGCCGCGGTCCCAGCGGGTGCTGGAATGGAAGGTGAAATTTTCGCCGACGGCGGCATCGACATCGAGCGAGAAGCGCGGCGCGAAGAAGGCATCGTCGTCATAGCCGAGCAAGGCCGGCGCAGGCGTGTCGCCGGACCAGATGACGGCTTCGAGCGACGGCCGGATGTCGATTTGGAAGGTCCCGTCCGCCGGTCCGAACGTGATGCCGTCCTGGGCGCAGGCGAGGGCGGCGGTGAAGGGGAGGAGCAGGGCCTTCAAGGCACGGTCGTGGTTTGGGTGAAATCGGCGCTGACGGTTTTGCCGGCGCTGATGGTCACGGACGTGGACCACTTCGCCTTCTCATCGAACTGGGCGTGGAGCGTGTAGGTGCCCGGCGGCAGGCCGCTCAGGGTGAATTTGCCGGCGGCGTCGGTGGTCGTGAAGTAACGGCTGTCCACCACGAGGATGACGGCCTTCATGTGGTCGTGGATCTCGCACTGCAGGCGGACCAGGCCGGTCTTGTCGAAGGTGGCGGTGGGGGCGGGGCGTTCGCTCTTCTTGTAGCGGCCGGCGTCGAAGCGCTTGGTGCGGGAGAGCGAGAAGACGTTGTGGAAATCGGGGTCGTCGTTCGGGAACTCAACCGTGGTGCGCAGCGGCACGACCAGCAGGCTTTGGGCGAACTGGTAGCCTTTCTGGTTGAGAGCGATCTTCGGCGGCGACGCAGGGGCGGCGGTGTCCTTGCCTTCGATCCACACCCCGGCGCGCGGCGGTGGCGGCGGGTCCACCTTGCCGGAAATGGTGCCGGTGTATTTCTCCACCGCGATCCGGCCGCGCGGCCGGGCCGGCAGCGGGACGGTGCCGGTGACCGCGCCGGTCGGGGCGGCTTCGGCGTGGAGCGCCAGCAGGAGCAGGAAGGTGGGGAAGCGCATGGGGATTTCACCATGGGATAGCGGGCGGCAACGGCGGCTGGGAAGATAAAACGCCGGACGGGAGGAGCGGCACCGGGCTGAAATTGCTTTGCGGCGGCGGCCATCGCGGATGAGATGGCGCGGCGGATTTCCGATGGACGACCACTCTAACAACGGCCTGCCCGCCGAGGATTTCTTCATGGCGGCACTGTGGGACGCGGCACGCCCGGCGGAGGTCGTGGTGCCGGGCTACGAGATCCTCGGCGAGATCTCGCGCGGCGGGATGGGCGTCGTCTATCACGCCCGGCAGTTGAAGCCGGAGCGCGAGGTGGCGCTGAAGGTCCTGCTGCCGCAGTTCGCGGAAGAACCGGAAATGCTGGCGCGCTTCCAACTGGAGGCGCGGGCGATGGCGGCGCTCGATCATCCCGGGATCCTGCCGGTCTATGAGGTCGGCGAGGCGGACGGCGCGCCGTTTTTCTCGATGAAGCTGGCCAGCGGCGGCACGCTGGCGGACCGCCTGCTGCGCGGGCCGATGCCGCCGAAAGAGGCCGCCGCCCTGATGGCCGAACTGGCCCGCGCCCTGCACCACGCGCACCAGCACGGCGTGCTGCACCGTGACCTGAAGCCGGGGAATTTTCTGTTCCTCGAGGACGGTCGCGCCTGTGTCAGCGACTTCGGGCTGGCGAAGCTGACGCTGGCCGACCACGGGCCGATGCTGACGCGCACCGAGTCGTTCTTCGGCACGCCGCACTACATGCCGCCGGAGGTCGCCGCCGGGTCGGTGGGGAACGCGACCGTTGCGGGCGATCTCTACAGCATGGGCGCGGTGCTTTACGAATGCCTCACGGGAAAGCGCCCGCATCCGTCGAAGGAGAATGTCGCGGCCCTGCTGCGCTCGATCGCCGACGATCCGATCGCGCCGCCCGACACGCTGAAGCCGGAGCTGCCGCGCGACCTGTCGGTGATCTGCCTCAAGGCGCTCGAGCGCAAACCGGCCGACCGCTACGCCACGCTGGAGGACTTCGCCGACGACCTGGAGCGCTGGATCGACGGCCGGACGATCCGGGCGCGTCCGGTCGGACCGGTCGAAGCCGCGTGGCGCTGGGCCGGGCGGCATCCGCTGTCGGCCGGCCTTCTGGCGGCCTTGTTTGGCGTGTCGCTGGTCGGTGGCATCACGCTGGCAGTGAGCAACCACCAGCGCGGCGAAGCCTTGGCCGATGCCCGGCAGAAGCTGCAGCGCTCGCTGATCGACCAGGCGCGTTCGGAGCGGCTGTTAGGTTCGCCGGGACATCGCGAGCGGGCGCTTTCGCTGCTGCGCCAGGCGTCGGGCATCGCGAAGACTCCGGAGATCCGCGACGAAGCGGCGGCTTTGCTGGCGCGGGCGGACCTGTCGCCCGAGCCGCGGATGCTGCCTGCGGAGCAAGTTCCGACGGATGCCGGTGATCCGGTCGCCGCATGGAAGCGCTCGGGCGAACGGGTGCTCACCTTCCATCAGTCCGGCGCGGCGCGCTTGTGGGAGAACGAGCTTCCGATCCGGGAGTGGATGGCGCCGGACGGACGCGAGATTTCCGGCGATTTCTTGCCGGATGGTAGCGGCCTGGTGCTTGCGGAAACCGAGCAAGGCATGCTGCTCGAAAGACCGGGCCTGCCGCCGGCGGTGCTGGCAGCGCCGGGTCCGATGCTGCGCTTCCTGTCCGTCGATCCGACCGGGCGACGGGTCGCGACCGGCGGTGAGAACGGCTACGAGGTCCGCGGTCTAACAGCCCCGGGCAAACCGTGGCAGTGGGGCGGCGCGCAAGCCCGCTGCGCCGCGGCGTGGTCGGCCGATGGCGAGCGGCTGGCGGTCGCGGCGGGCGACCGGCGCGAGGTCGTCGTGCTCACGGCTGCCGAGGGCACGACCTGTGCGACCATGCCGGTCACCGGGGTGCCGCAGCACCTTGCCTTTGATCCCGGTGGCGGCATGCTGGCGGTGGCCTCGGACGATGGCGTCATCGCGCTCGGCGAAGCGGCGACCGGAGCGACCTGGTGCCGCTTGAAGTTCCAAGCCTCGGCGCTTGCCTTTTCCGAGAAAGGCGACGAGCTGCGGGCGACCGGAAGCGACGGTCGCGTCCGGATCTGGCCGGTGTTTTCTCCCGAGTCGGTTCTCGAGTGGAGCGAACCGGCCCGTGCGAAGTCCGATGGCGCGGTCTTCGGGATGAGCTTCTCGCCCGACGGGAAACACCTGCTCACCGTCTCCAACGGCTGCCTCGCCGTCTGGTCGGTCGCGGACCGGCGGCAGACCGGCCATCATTTGTTAGAGAACCAGCGCATCGACGTGCGGTCGGCGGCGTGGTGGTTGGGCGACCGCGAGATCCTGATCCAGGTTCCCGGCGGATTGGAGCGGCTATCGCTCGGGGCAGATGGCAAGCCGGGAGCCACGAAGCGTGTGCCTCGCGTGCCGGGAAGTTCGGTGCTCGACGTGTTGCCCGACGGCGGTTGGCGGGTTTCCGTTCGCGACGAAGAGGGAGAAAAGTCCTGCGAGTTGTGGCCCGGCGGGGATCCTGAGAAGGCACGGCCCGCGGAGCCGCCCGCGGCGACATCGCCGAAAGTCACCGCGACCGCCGGGGAACTCACGGCGACGCTCGATGATGACGGCGCGATCGAACTGTTAGGCAGCGACGGCACGCGGATGCGGTTGATCCTGCCTCTCGATCCCGGCATCCGGGCGCTGGGGTTTTCGCGGGACGGCAAGCAGCTGATCGCGCTGACGCGCTTGCACCGGATCTTCGCGTGGGACCTGGAGAAGTTGTCCGTCCGCCTGGACGAACTCGGGTTTTGACTGAAAGGTCGTTCAGGGGGTCGCGTCGGTCGCGAAGAGGCTCTCCAGGCTCGCCTGATACCAGATGCCGAGCTCGGCCATCGCCTGTGCGCGTTCGTGCTCGTCGACGAGGGCACGGGCTTTGTGAAAGCGGGTCATGCGTTCGCGGTCGAGCCGCAGCAGGGCGAGGCGCGACGCCGGGTCCGGGGCGGCCTCCGCGTATTGGATCTCGGCCCAGACGGGTTCCAGCGCACAGGCGGTCGCGTGGACCCGCGCCTGGTCGTCGATGTCCAGCCGCTCAAGGGCCGCAAGCGTGAAGTCGCGGGCCGCGGCTTCGATTTCGGCGAGGCGTTGCAGCCGTTCGAGCGGCGGCAGTCCGGCCTGATCGCCGAGTTGTTCTTGAATCCAGCAGCCGGTGATCGCGATCGCATCGGCGAGGGCGATCTCCGGCCCGCGGTCGGTGTCGGCCACATCGGCGACGGGATCCGTCGGCAAGACGTCGGCGGCGGGCAGCCCGACGCGCGCCTCGACCTCGCGGGGAGTCGCCGGTCGCAGGGCGGAGAAGCGCTGCGGGCGAGGCGAAGCCGGCGCTTCGAGGGTCGGTTGCGAGGCCGTGACGGGCGTGTCCTGCCGAAAGGCCAGCAAGGTGGCGGCGAGCAGCAAGCCGGAGGCGATGGTGAACGTGGTGTTTCGTTTCATGCACCCTTCCATGGGTTCATCGGGGTTGCCGGGTAACACGGGAACATTGCTTTTTCTCGGCCGTGCGGCGGATGGGGAGATGCGCTGCCCCTTACCCATATCATCATCGGTCATGGATTTGCTACGCCAACGGCGTTGCGGAGGAGCGGTCCCTAGGGTGTCGCGGAACCACCCCGTCCGCAACCTCGTTGAGGTAGAAACTCATAACGCCGCAACCCGGGGTAGCTCGTTCCTCGCAACCCCGGGCTTTGAAACGCAGTCCCTTCGGGACAAGGACGGATGCCCGCGCCAAGCGAAACTTATGCCCGCGCCAAGCGAGACTTGTGGGTAGCGGGCGGGAAAAGCGGGCGCCGCGCAAGGTGGCTTGCGCGGCGCCGACGGGCAGGGGATGTCGGGGCGGCTACTGCTTCACGTATTGGATGATCGAAAAGCTCGGGGGGCCATTCCGGAGGAAGAAGCTGCCGAAGGGGTGGGAGATCGTGATGGCGGGCAGGGTGCTGTTGAGGCGGAAGGTGACGGTGGGCGACGAATTGGGCCACGAGACTTCGGTCAAGGTGCCGCTGCCGTTGGGCACGCCGTTGTCGAAGAACTGCCAGGTGCCGTTGCTGCTGAAGACGAAGCGCGCCTGGCGGGGGGCGCCGTTGTTGTCGAAGTAAGTGCCGTTCCAGGTGGTCGATGCCGCGCCCATCGTCAGCAGTTGGCCGACGGTGATGCGGGCGAAGGTCTGCGTGTTGGTTTGTCCGGAGGTCACGTTGAACGAACGGGTGAAGGTGAACCAGATGTCGCGGCTGCCATCGGCGTTGACGAAGCCGAGGCCGGCGACCAGCGACTTGCTGCCCGCGGTGGTGGCGAGGTTGACGATGCTGCCGCTGAGCACGCCGCTGCCGGGGGCGAACTGCTCCGCGCCGTTCACGGTCAGGCTGACGATGTTATACTGGGTGTTGTTCACCAGGCGCAGGGTGGTGGCGTTCGTGGTCGGAGGGGGAGTGGTCGGCGGCGTGGTTGGGGGATTCGTGGTTGGAGGATTCGTGGTCGGCGGGGGGGCGATCGTCGTCCGGGTCACCGTGAAAGCGGAGCCGCTGGTGTTGAAGACCACGCCGTTCTGGCGGAGTCGCAGCGGGCTCTGGCCGGTGCTCGCGGTAGCCGGCACCACGACCCGGATCTGGGTATTGGAGACGAAGGTGGGGACGGCTTCGAGCGGTTGGCTGCCGTTGAAGAACTGCACCCGGTAAGGCGGGCTGCCGTTCCAGCGGGTCCCCAGCGAGCTGCGTTGGAAGTTGGTGCCGGTGATCGTGATCTCGGTGCCCGGCGCGGCGCTGGCCGGCGAGAAGGAGGAGATCGCGGGACGCGTGACTTGTTTGACGGTGAAGTTCTTGGCGCTCTGGCTGATCACCAGTTGGCCGGCTCCGAAGGCACGGATCCGGACCGGACCGTTGGTCGCGTTGTTCGGAACCGCCACGCGGAGCTGCGTGCTGGAGATGAAGGTCGGGATGACTTCGCCGGAGCCGCCGAATTGCACGGTGTAGGGCGGGGTGCCGGTCCACACGCTGCCGTTGATGTCGCGGTCGAAGTTGGTGCCGGTGATCGTGACCAGCGCGGTCGTGGGGGCCTTGGCGGGCGTGAAGCGGGAGATCGCGGGGCGGCTTTGCGCCTGCGCCTGGCCGAGCATGCCGGCCGCGATCGCGGTCCAGCCCAAGGTGCGGATGGCACGGGTCAGGCCGCGGAAGCGCCCGGCGAGGGTGATGACTGGGGTGATGAGGCAGGAGTTCATGATTCAGGGTCCTTTCTTTTGGTGGAATTGGTGGTTTGCCGGCCGCTCGTGCGAACCGTGACATCCCTCCTTTGGTCCCTTGCCCGCGGGGCGTAACACGCCCCGGCAAAAAAAATGGGCCGCTCTCCGGCGAGCCCGCGGCGGGTTCGGAATTGCAAGGGATTGGCGGCTTTGCCAGCGTCGGTCATGAAAGGTGACGACCGCACCCTCGCCGGCCAATTCCCGCAAACCCGCTGGAGCATCGTCCAGCGGGCCCGCAGTGATGAACCGACCGCGGAAACCCGCCGCGCGCTGGAGGACATTTGCACCGGCTACTGGCTGCCGATCTATGCCTTCATCCGCCGCAGCGGGGTGCGTCCGGTCGAGGCGGAAGAGCTGACCCAGGAATTCCTGCTGCGGCTGGTGCAGGGCGAGTTCCTCGACAGTGCCGACCGCGAGCGCGGCAAGCTGCGGACTTTCCTGCTCGGTTGCGTGAAGCATTTCCTGGCGAGCCAGCGGCGCACCGCGAACCGCCAGAAGCGCGGAGGGGGAGTCGCGCCGGTGTCGATCGACCAGGCGGTCGCCGAGCACGGCTACGCCGCGGAGCCGGCCGACGACCTGACGCCGGACGCCATCTTCGAGCGGCGCTGGGCGAAGAGCCTGATGGAGCAGGTGATGGCCGCGCTGGCCGCCGAGATGGAGAAAGAGGGCAAGCGCGCGCTGTTCGATGCCTTGCTGCCTTTCACCCATCTCGAAGCCAAAGCGGCGACGCTTGCGGAGACCGCCGACAAGCTCGGCATGAACGAGGCCGCGGTGAAGATGGCGATCAGCCGCTTGCGCGGGCGGCTGCGCGACCGACTGCGCGAAGCCGTCGCCGAGACGCTGGGTCCCGACGACGACCTGGAGGCGGAGATGATGCATTTGCGTTCGCTGCTGGTGTCGCCTTCTTAAGGTTCCGCCGGCGTGAAGATACCGCCGAGGCCGGCGTCGTACCACGCATCGAGTTCCGTGACCGCCTGCGTCCTGGCGGTGTCGTCGGTGAGCGCCAGCGCTTGTTCGAGGCGGGTTTCACGCTCGCGATCCAGCTTCAGCAGGGCGAGCCGGGTGGCGGAGTTGTTCGCGGCTTCGGCGTACTGGGTCTCGGCCACGATGGCTTCCGCGGGCCCGGCGACGACGGCGAGGTGGCGGCTTTCCCCGATGCCGAGCTGTTCGAGGATCGCGGCGGTTCCTTCGACCACCGAGCGTTCGATGTCCGCGAGTTCGTCGTAGCGTTCGGCGGGAGGAAGCCCGGTCACGGGGGCGAGTTCGTCCGCGACCCAGGTGCGGTAGGTGCTGTCGATTTCCCCGAGCAGGGCGCGCAGGGCGAGGTCGCGGTCGCCGTGTTCGGCCTCGAGGGTGGCGAGCCGTTCCTGCCACGCGGCCAGGCCGGCGGCTTCGGCGGGGTCGCTTGCGAGTTCGGACCGCCGGGTCTCCGCGGAGGCTTCGGCGCGGACCTGGGTCCGCTGGGATGCCTTGGCCCGGTGGCGGGTTTCCACGGCGGCGGGAGCGGCCGGGGCGTCGGAGCCGGGGAGGAGAACCGCGGCGGTGCAGGGCAGTCCGGCGGCGGCGGCGAGGAGGAGCGTGTTTGTTTTCATCGGGATCGAAAGGTGGTTCGGTTGCGGGAAAGGCGCCTCCCCGCAAAGGAGAGGCGCCCGGGTTTTTGGGTTGCGGGGGGAAGGGCTCACTCGATCCGCTTGATGGTGACGGCGATCGATCCGGAGTTGTCGGCGTAGGCGCCCATCACGTCGTTGGCGTAGAGGTTGAGGAAGCCGTGGCCGGAGGCGGTGTGGGTGAGCGTGCGGCCGATGCTGAAGCCGCTGCCGCCGATGAAAGCTTGTTCCTTGCCTCTTCCTACCCGCCCGGCTTTGCTCCGCCCGTGCGATGGCTTGAGAAGTTCGAACGACGGCTGGAATGGATCCACTTCGAGGGCCTGTTCAAATACCTGACCTTCCTCGGGGTCATCGTGTATGCCTGCCAATGGGCGCAGCCGGACTTCGCGCGGATGCTGGATTTCGACCGGAAGCAGGTGATGTCCGGCGAAGTGTGGCGGGTCTTCACCTTCCTTTTCACACCGATGGGGCTGCAGCGCTTCACCCCGTTCGGCGCTCTGTTCCTGTTCTTCGCGGTGCGGATCTCCTTCATGATCAGCGACGCGCTGGAAGGAGTCTGGGGGGCAACCCGGACCACCCTCTACATCCTGACCGTCTGGGGCGGCCTGATCGTGTCCCATTTCATCTTCGAGCCGTTTTCGATCGCCAGCGGATCCCTGCTTTACACCTCGCTGTTCCTCGCCTTCGCGACCTTGTTCCCGAAGGTCGAGTTCCTGATGTTCTTCCTCTTTCCGGTTCAGGTGAGGGTCTTCGGCTGGATCACCGGGGTGCTGCTGCTGCTCAACGCCATGGTCAACCCGGCCAGCCTTTTCCTGACGGTTCCGGCCTTGATTCCGTACGCCCTGTGGGTGCTGCCGGACGTGATCCACGGCCGCAAGACGCTGGTGAAGGCGGCGCAGCGGCGGCGGGAGTTCAACATCGCCAGCAAACCGGAGGGCACGACCTTCCATCGCTGCGAGGCCTGCCAGCGGACGGAGCGGGATTCCGGGGACCTGCAATTCTACACGCTGCCCGACGGCAAGGAATACTGCGAGGAGCACCTGCCCAAGTAGGTCCGAGCCGCTCGGACTTTTCGCGTGCATTCGCCGCGCCCCGCGTTTCCCTTGGCCGCACATGGCATTCGATCCCACCACGGTCCGGGCGGAATTCCCGATCCTCGCGCAGTCGGTAAACGGCCGTCCGCTGGTCTATCTGGACAACGCGGCGACCACCCAGAAGCCGCGCGCGGTGCTCGATGCCTCCCGCCGCTACTACGAGCAGATCAACGCCAACATCCACCGCGGCACCCACCACCTGGCCCGCGCCGCCACCGCCGCCCACGAAGCGGCCCGCGAGACGGTCGCCCGCCAACTGAACGCCGCGGACTCCGCCGAGGTGATCTTCACCGCCGGCACCACGGACTCGATCAACCTGGTTGCCGCCATCCTGACGCTGGCCCCCGGCGACGAGGTGCTGATTTCCGCGCTGGAGCACCATTCGAACATCGTCCCCTGGCAAATGCTCTGCGAACGGAGCGGGGCGAGCCTGAAAGTGGTGCCGTGCCACGAGGACGGCACGCTCGACCAGGATGCCTTTCACTCGCTGCTGTCGGAGCGGACCCGCCTGACCGCCTTTACCTGGATTTCCAACGCTTTCGGCACCGTCAACCCGGTCCGCGGGATGACCGCCGCCGCGAAAGCCACCGGGTCCCTCGTGCTGATCGATGCCGCGCAGGCGATCCCGCATCTGGCGATCGACGTGCAGGCGCTCGGCGCGGACTTCGTCGCCTTTTCCGGCCACAAGGTCTACGCGCCGACCGGGATCGGCGTCCTGTGGGGCAAGCGGGCGGTGCTCGATTCGCTGCCGCCGTGGCGCGGCGGCGGCGAGATGATCAAGGAGGTGACTTTCGAGAAGACCACCTACAACGAGCTGCCTTTCAAATATGAAGCTGGCACGCCGAACATCGAGGGAGCCATCGCCCTGGCGGCGGCGCTGGATTTCGTCCACGGCATCGGGCTGACGGAAATCGCGGCGCACGAGGATTTTCTCATCCGCCGCGCGGCGGACGGGCTGGCTTCGCTGGACGGCGTGCATCTGTTCGGCCCCGCCGGCCGGGCCGGGGCGCTGTCGTTCGGAATCCAGGGCGTTCATCACTACGATCTCGGCACGCTGATCGACCAGATGGGCGTCGCGGTCCGCACCGGCCACCACTGCTGCCAGCCGCTGATGGCGCGCTTCGGGATCACCGGCACCACCCGCGCGTCGTTCGCGGTTTACAACACCGCGGAGGAGGTCGACGCCCTGGTCGCGGCGGTGGGCAAGGCGGTGACGATGCTGCGTTAGTTTCCCATCCCGGAACTTCGCCTTTCCCTTTGCATCGGGATGCGCCATTCTCCGGCCGTCATGAAGACGGTTCTTTGCCTCCTCCTGTCCTTGCTGAGTGCGTTCCCCTTGCACGGTCATGCCTTGGTCACGCCTTTTCCCAAGGTGCTGCAAGCGGGGGTTCCGCTGGCGGGTTTGACGGCTTCCGACCCGGGCTTGCTGACGGTTTACAAGGTGATCGTACCGCCCGGTGCCTCGCGCCTGACGGTCATCACCACCAGCGGCAGCGGCGGGGTCCGGCTCTACGTCCGCCAAGGCGTCCAGCCGAACCAGAACGGCGAGGAAACCGATTTCGAATCCAGCTATCCCGGCACCCGCCAGCAGATCGCGGTGCCGAACCCGGCCGCCGGCGCCTGGTACATCGGGCTTCAGGCGGAGGGCAGCTACAGCGGCGTCCAGTTGCGGGCGATCATGCCGCAGGCCAAGGGTGCGGTGCTGCCGCCGGTCTTCAGCCCGCAGCCGGGAGTTTATCCGGCCCCGGTCACCTGCCGGATCTCCACCCGTCTGAAGGGGGCGGTCGTCCGCCACACCACCGATGGCAACGACCCGACTCCCGGCTCCACCGCGACCCCGGCCACGCTGGAAGTCACCGTTGACACCTCTTTCAAGGCCCGCGTGTATTCCTCTACCGGCACCGAAGGCCCGGTCGCCGAGGCCACCTACCAGGTCCGCCCGCCCGGCGACATCATCGACCTCGACGGCAACACTCCGATCCGGCACCTCGCTTCGGCCAAAGGTGGCCGCCACCTGTTCCGGATCACCGTGACCGCCAACCAGCGCCTCAACATCCAGACCGAGGGCGGGAAGGGGAAGTCGACCCTTTCGGTGCTCCGCGGCAGCGTGCCGCCCGTCGGCAAGCCGGCGAAGGGCTCGGCGGTGCTCTACCATCCCAGCCGGGTCAGCATTCCCGTGACCGAAGCCGGGGACTACTACATCGCGCTGGACGCCGGCACCAACTACGCCGGGCGCTCCCTGATGGCCTACGTCGCCGGCAACGGGGCGGACCTCATGCCGTGGGCGGACTCGCTGGAGCCCTACGTCAGCGTGGAGGAGTTCAGCCCGATCTCCTGCGAGGTCGAGGAAGGCCTGATCGGCGCGGGCGAGCGGCGCTTGCTCCGCTACAATACCGAAGTCCGCAACCTCGGCGCCCAGGACATGGTGATGCCTCCGCCGGAGGACAATCCCTTCTTCGAATACCACGAGTGCCACGGGCACTGGCACTTCAAGGCCTTCGCCTCGTCCCGCCTGCTCGATCTGGAAGGCAATGAGCTGCGCGCCGGCAACAAGGTGAGTTTCTGCCTGCTCGACGGTCTGCGCTGGCGCAGTGACGCCGCGACCCGCGGCCGCTACGATTGCGAGAACCAGGGGATCCAGGCCGGTTGGGCGGACGTCTATGACAGCGGCCTGCCGGGCCAGTGGATCGAGATCGGTGACCTGCCGGGGGGCGACTACCTGCTCGAACTCACGGTGAATCCCGAAGGCATCCTGCCGGAAACGAATTACGCCAACAACGTCATCACCGCCCCCGTGACTATCACGGCGGAATGAGTGAGTTTCCCTTCGTCGCGGAGCGGCCACCGGGTGCGCGGAGCCTCCGGCCCGCAGAACGGTCCCTCCCGGCCGTCACCATCCCCACGGCGGCACGGATCCAAGCGGGGTGCACCGCCACCTCCCTCAACGAAGGAACTTTCCGCGTGCAATCCCCGTCCGCCCGCCGTTCCCTCCCCGCGCGATGAGCATCGCCCAAAAACAACAGGAGATCCTCGAGGAACTGTCCTTCTTCCCGGACTGGCAGGAGCGCTACGAATACGTCATCGGACTCGGCCGCAAGCTGTCGCCGATGGCTGACGGGCTGAAGTCCGCCGACCGGCTGATCAAGGGCTGCCAGTCCCAGGTCTGGCTCGACGCCTCGCTCGAAGAAGGTGCCGTGCGCTTCGTCGCCGACTCGGACTCGGTGATCACCAAGGGCATGATCGCCCTGTTCGTGCGGGTGCTCGACGGGGAAACGCCCGACGCCATTCTGTCCGCCGACCTTTCCTTCATCGACCAGACCGGCCTCAAGGAGCACCTCGCCCCGACCCGGGCGAACGCCCTCAACCTGATGGCCACCCAGATGAAGCAGCGCGCGCTGGAGTTCAGCGCGGCGTGAATCGCCCGCCTCCGCCTCATCGTTGGCCATGCTCCGGTGAAGCGGAGCACAGGATCGGGTCGCGGCTCCGGGCTTGGGTTGCCATGAGCGGGATTTCTCTTTCTAGTAGCAGTCATGAACGACCGTGACGGCCTGGGGCCCGCTTGTTTCCGCTTCTGTCTGGCCCTGCTGGCCTTGCCGCTGGCCGTGGCCGCGGAAAAGCCCAACATCGTGCTGCTGTTCGCCGACGACCTGGGCCGCTACGCCTCGGCCTACGCGGATCCGGCGAAGCCCTCGCCGAACGACATCGTCCGCACGCCGGTGTTCGACCGCATCGCCGCGCAGGGCGCGCGTTTCGATCACGCCTTCGTCTCCGTGCCGTCGTGCACGCCGTCGCGCGGCGCGCTCTACACCGGCCGACACTTTTTCCGCAATGGCTCGTTCTCCCAGCTCCACAGCCGCTGGGCGAAGGGCGCGCCGGATCCTTCGGACGCGATCACCGGGATGCCGGTGAGCTTGCAAAAGGCCGGCTACCACATCGGCTGGAGCCACAAGTGGCACATCCCCGAACGGCTGATGGGCGGGAAGGACCGGCAGTATTCGCCGGCCGGCCAGCGGATCAACAGCTACTCCGAAGTGCTGACGAAGAAGCCCGGCGCCCGCGACGAGCTGCTGGAAGAAGTGCGGAAGAACTTCCGGGCCTTCCTCGCCGACCGCAAGGAGGGCCAGCCGTATTTCTATTCCTTCAACCCGACCAATACCCACCGCACCTGGGTGCGCGGATCGGGCAAGGCGCTGTGGGGGCTCGATCCCGACCAACTGAAGGGCAAGATCCCGCCCTTCCTGCCCGACAACGAAGTGGTGCGCGAGGACTTCGCCGACTACCTGGGCGAGGTGATGGCCTTCGACGCCGCCTGCGGGGTGATCGTCGATGAACTCGCCAAGCGGGGCGAACTCGACCGCACGCTGGTGGTGATCAGCGGCGACCACGGCGCACCGGGCTTCCCGCGCGGCAAGTGCAACGTCCACGACTTCGGCTCCGGGGTGCCGCTGGTGCTGCGCTGGCCGGCGAAGATCGCAGCCGGTCGGGTCGTGAAGAAGCCGGTCTCGCTGATCGATCTCGCCCCGACCTTCCTCGCCGCCGCGGGGACGACCTCGCCCGACGATCCCGACGGCCAGGACCTGCTGCCGGCGCTTGCTGCCGGCGCGGACGAGAGCGCGCTGCGCGGCTGGGCGCTGATCGGCCGCGAGGTGCACGTCGGCGGCGCGCGCGAGGGATTCCTGCCCTATCCGGTGCGGGCCCTGCGGACGGCGGAGTTCCTGTATGTTAGAAATTTCAAGCCGGACCGCTGGCCGATGGGCGATCCCAAGGCGGCGGCCGGCGACGCGATTCCAGGTGAGGCGGCGCTGAACGACACGCGGGCCGCCTTCGCCGACATCGATGCCTCGCCGACCAAGACCTGGCTGATCCGCAACCGCACCGCGGACGGTCTTGAAACGGTGCTCAAGCACGGTTGGGAGAAGCGTCCGGAGGAAGAGCTCTACATCCTGGCCGAGGACCCGCACCAGATCCGCAACGTCGCGGCCGATCCCGCCCGCGCGGAAATCCTCGCGAAGCTCCGCGGCCAGTTGATGGCGGAACTGGAGGCGAAGAAGGATCCCCGCCTCCAGGACGACTTCGACCGTCCGCCCTACGTCGACAAGACGCGGGAGTGAAGGGCGTTCACTTCTCGAGCGGGTGCTCCTTGAGCAGGTCCTCGGGCTTCCAGAAGATCGAGCGGTCCTTGGTGGCTTCGCGCATCTTCTTCACGGTCGCGGCGCTCACCGGGGCGGCCTTGTTGCCCCACGAGTTGCGGACGTAGGTCAGCACGGCGGCGAGCTCCCGGTCGTTGAGGATGGCACCGAAGGCGGTCATCGGCGGGACGCCCTTGTCGGGATCGTAGGTTTTGCCGTTCACCTCGATCTTCCCGTGGATGCCGTGGAGGGCGATCTTGATGAGGCGCTCCTCGCTGCCGGTGACCCAAGGCGTGCCGACGAGCGGCGGGAATGCCGGATCGAGGCCCTTGCCGTCGGCCTGGTGGCAGGTCGCGCAATGGGCCTCGCGCTGGAAGACCTCGCCGCCGAGGACATAGGCCTTGGCGTCGCTGCCTTTCAAGTGGCGCGGGGCGTTGATCTTGACCTTCTTCTCCTTCGCGTCGGCGATGACGGACGGCATCGCTCCCGCGGTCGGATCCGCGGGGCCCCAGAACTGCTTCACGGTGGCGGCCGCCTTTTGGGCATGCAGCTCCGGCGATTCGAGCAGGGCGGCAAGCAGCGCCTCGTCGCGGAGGTTCTGCCGCTGGTGCCACCACAGCGCCTCGAGCAAGGGGTGGGCGTCCTCCTTCTTCTTCGGATCGAAGCGCTTCAGCCACTCCCGCAAGGCGGGCTCGACTTCGGCCCGGTCGCGGGTGTCGAGCTCGGTGCGGGCGCGCTCGCGGACGCCGTCGGCCGGGTGAAGCAGCGCTTCCAGCAGCTTCGCCACCGGCTGGCCGTGGATGGCGACGGGTTCCTGCAGCGGGCGGCCCTTGTGGATCATGCGGAAGATGCGGCCGTGCTTCTTGTCGCGCTTCGGATCGCGGATGTTGTGCTGCATGTGGCCGATGATCATGTTCTGCCAGTCCGACACGTAGAGCGCGCCGTCGGAGCCGAACTCGGCGTCGGTGGGGCGGAAGTTCCGGTCGTCGCTGCGGAGGAAATCGGGGGTCGGCTCGCCCCAGACCTCGCCCGGCTTGAAGGTCGCTTTGCCGGACTTGTGGCCGTCGCGGAAGAGATCGTAGCGCTTGATGCCGAGGTAGCCGATCGCGTTGCAGATCAGGAAATCCTGCTGGTATTCGTCGGGGAAGTTGGTGCTGGAGACGATCGCGTTCGCGGGCACGGGGCGGACTTCCTTGTTGAGCAGCGGGAACATCTTGAAGCCCTTGCCGTCGGGCCGGACCTGGAAGGCGCGGCCGCCGGTGCCGTCGGTGGCGTAGAGGTAGCCCCAGCGGTCGAAGCTGTTGCCGTGCGGGTTCGGGTTGTTGCCGGCGATGAACTGGATCGTGTGGCGGCGCGGGCAGAAGCGGTACATCCCGGAAGCGGTCGAGGCGAGCGAGGGGCCCCAGGGGTGCTCGTAGTTGTGCTGGAGGAAGATCCCGCTCTGCCAGTAGAGCCCGCCGTCCGGGCCGATGGTGAAATTGTTCGCGGCGTGGTGGGTGTCGCCCGAGCCGGTCGCTTGCAGCAGCACGATGCGGAGGTCCGCCTTGTCGTCGCCGTCGGTGTCCTTGAGGAAGAGGATGTCGGGCTGCGAGACCACGATCACGCCGCCGCCCCAGAAGGCGAAGCCGAGGGGATTGTGCACGGTGGCGAACTCGATGGCCTGGTCCGCGATGCCGTCGCGGTTGTCATCGGGCAGGATGAGGAGGGTGTCGTTCAGCGGCTTCAGCGGTTCCCACTTCGGATAGGTGCCCCAGCAGGCGGCCCACAGGCGGCCCTTGGTGTCGGTCTGGAGCTGCACCGGATTGGCCAGCGCGGGGAAGCGGGACTCGTCGGCGAACAGGTTCACCGCGAAGCCTGCTGGCACGTTGATTTTCTTGAGGCTCTCTTCCGCGCTCAGGTAGTCGACGGTTCCCTCCTTCGCGGCGCTCGAACTCTTGCTGCCGCCGCCGACGTTGGAGATCACCTCGACCGGCTTCGGAACGTTGGAGTCGTCGACCTTGAGGTCCTTGCCTTTCGCCAGCGCGTGGATCCGCTTGTCGCGGTTCGCGGTCATCACGTCGAGCATCGCGAGCTCGTGCAGCAGCACCTCGGCGTTGGTCTGGTTGTTGACGAAACGCAGGCCGGCGCGGCTGCCCCAGATGTCGTTCTCGTCGGTGGCGCGGAAGCGGTTGTGCCAGTGCCAGTCCTTGTCGAGCACCGCCTGGCGGAGCGGTTCGAGGCTGGGCGAGGACGATGCCGGCTGACCGGAAAGCGCGGTGGCGATCACCTCGCCGATCCGGCGGTTGCCCTCGGGCAGCAGGTGCACGCCGTTGAGGGTGAGCGGGGCTTCGTTCGCGGCGTAGAGGGACTGCGAGGGCTTGAACAGATCGACGAAGGCGACGCCTTTCTCCGCGGCGACCTGGCGGATGGCCTCGGTGTAAAGGGCGAGGTTGGCGTTGTTCGCGGTGCCGTCGGGCAGGAGCGGGTCGTTGAGGTTCTCGTGGGCGATCGGGGAGAAGAGCACGATGCGGGGCGCGGACTCGCCGTTGAACTTCGCCGCCTGGTACTTCGCGACCATCGCGGCGAGGTCCTTCTGGAACTGCGGGAGCTTGGCGGGCCCGCCGAAGGACTCGTTGTAGCCGAAGAACGCGAACACCACGTCGGCCTTGCAGGTGGCGAGGTGGTCGTCGGGGGAGGGGACGCCCTTGGTGCGGGGCCGCGAGGTCACCGTGTCGCCGGAGATGGCCAGATTGCGCAGCGAGAGGTCGTGGCCGGCCAGCTTGCTCTGGAGGATGGTTTCCACCCAGCCGTCGTGCTGCATCCGGTCGGCCAGGCCATTGCCGATGATACCGATGGTATCGCCTTTCTGAAGGGGCAGCTGGGCGGAGGCGGAAGCGGCGAGGGCCAGGCCGGCGGCGAGTTGCCGGATGCCGGTCACGGTGAGGCGGGTTTTGCGGAACATGGGTTCCATGCAACGTCGCGGTGGCGGCACATATTGCAGGGGACGGCGGGATTCCCGTCCTGCCCGTGACGGTCCGCAGGCCGGCTCCAACCCGTGAAACACCACCGGCCGGCGGTCGACACGCAGGTTGGCGGGGGCGTCCTTGGAGCGCTTCAGTGCCCGCGCCAGCCTCGCCGGATCGGCCTCGAATACATGGGGGAACGGTGCCGGCTCGTCGGGCGGTGCGAACTTGAAGCCGGGTTTCCTAGCCGAAAGGCCCGGGAATCCGCCGCCGCCCGCGCTTCATCTTGCGCCCCGGGCTTTCCATGCGCCCCTGCGTTGGGGAGGATGGCTGGGTGATCCGCTCAAGGGGGGGGCGACAGGCAAGTCGCGGGTTCTTACCGGGAAGGGAGCTGGGACGGCAGGAGGGTGGAAGGAGGTCCTCGGGATGTTAAGCGACAGCTTGCCCAGCACTTTCTGTTGGAAATCCAAGGCTTGATGTGAATCCGTCAGACCTGACCCCATTTATTACACGATCCTCAAGCAGATTCACGACGATCTCGATACCGCCGTGCTCGAAGCCTACGGATGGAGCGATTTGGCGAATCGCGGAGCGGGTAAGGAGGGACCACACTCCTGTGGTCCAAGCGAATGCGTGGCTCCTGACTCGCGCGAAGCACTTCCCACGGACGCCCCATTCGCCCCAACACAAGAGTGTGGTGGCTCCTTAAAGGACGCGCTCGAACAAGAGATCCTCTCCCGCCTCGTCACCCTCAACCACGAGCGGGCCGCGGAAGAGAAACGCGGCCTCGTCCGCTGGCTCCGGCCCGACTACCAGGCACCCGTCACCGCCGCCTTGCCGGCGGAAGAGCAAGACGAGATCGAACTCAGCGCCGGCACCACCGCCGCCGCCAAGGCCGCGAGCCTCCCCGACAAGCTCGCATGGCCGGACGGACTGGCGGCACAGGTCGCCGCGGTTCAAAAGCTCGTCCCCGCCCTCGGACCCGACCCCGCAGTAAATGGGGTCGGTTCTCACCGATTAACATCAAGCTTCGGAATTCTAAAGATGTGCATCTCGGGGGGCAGTCCTTGAACTCTGAATCGGCTAGAGAATTTGGCGTAAAAGTGCCTTGTGCAGCCCCCTCTCCGGGGACGCTCCTAGCGTCATGATTGCCGCGGCAAGAGGTTGCGCGTCGAGCGGCTTCAGGTGTTGCAGGCCGCGACCGCTTTCTCGTCCTGCTCATCGGCCTCGGTCCACGGGGGTGCGCCGGCCCGGGAAATGGGGGAGGTTCCGCCACCAGCGCCCGATGCCCGTCGAAGCGCGGGCAGGCGGAAGCCGTGGCTGTTGGATGAAGGAGGGTGGCCGCGAGGGATCTCATGGCTTCGGGCGGTGGAACTCGAGGACCTGTCCGTCGGCCAGCAGGCGTTCGCGGAGTTTTGCGTAGTCCAGTTCCTGGACCGCGGTCTTGCCCTCGATCGCCAGCGCGGCGGCGGTTCCGGCGCTTTGGCCGAGGATCATGAACACCGGCTCCATGCGGATGGAGCCGAAGGCGACGTGCGAGGCGGAGAGGCTGACGGGGACGAGCAGGTTCTGGCACTCGGCGGCTTTCGGGATGATGGAGCGGAAGGAGACCGGGTAGGGGCCCTTGCAGGGATGGCCGAAGCCGCCTTCGTTGCGGACGGTCATGACGCCGTTCTCCTCGACCGCGACGCGTTGGCAGAAATGCGAGTCCATGGCATACGAGGCGAGCCCGACGGAGTCTTCCGCGACACGCTTCAACTCGCAATCGGCCTGGGTCATCACGTAGTCCGAAACCATGCGGCGGCCTTCGCGGACATAGAGCTGGTGCGGCCAGTGGCCGCTGTCCTTGAACTCGGCCGGGTCGAGGCCGAAGCCCGCGGCGCGGCGGCGCAACTCCTCCGGCACCTGCGGGTCGTTGGCGAGGAAATGCATCAGGCCCTGCTGGTAGGTGACGTGGTCCTGGAAGATCTTCTCACGGAGTTCATAGAGCCGCGGCAGCGGCACGGGCAGGCCGCGGCGGGGCGGCGGGAGATCGGTGAAGTTCTCGGGTTTGAAGGTGCCGTCCGGCCAGCGGTGGCTGCCGTCGACGAGGTCGGAGGAGAAGCTGCCGGCATTGTTCGAGTCGCCGTTGCGCATCTGCACCGGGCCGTCGGTCATGGGCTTCACGGTGTAGTTGAGCGTCCATTTCACGCGGGGATCGAAGTTGAGGAAGCGCGCGAGCAGGGCGTAGCGGCCGGGGTCGTAGCCGGCGGGTTTCGGGAAGGGAATCCGGTCCGGCTTGTCGGAGAGGATCATCCGGAAGTTGTAGGCATGCACGCGGAAGTCGCCCTGGCCGGGCGTGCCGGGCGGGTGCGGCGAGATTTCCGGCAGCAGGCCGGAGGCGGGGTCGCCGGGTTTCACATAGGGGCTGACCGGCAAGCCGCAGAACTGATAGACGCCCTTCCAGGAGACCGTCTGCCATTGGCCGGCCAGGCTTTCGCCGTAAGTCCCGCGCGGCTCGCGGCCGACGTGATACGAGACCTTCGCCGCGGCGAGCAGGTCGCCCTCGTAGGTCGCGTCGATGAACATCGCGGCTTTCACGGTCAGCCCGGTGGTCATCGTCGCGGCGACGATGCGGTTGCCTTCCATCGCGACCGATTCGAGCGGCTGGTCGGTCAGCACGGTCACCCCGGCTTCACGGAGCATGTCGTGGTAGAGCTTTTCGGCGGAGACCGAGCTGAAATCGAGCAGGCCGCCGACGCGCCGGTAGAACTCGCGCGCCAGGCCGCCGATGGTTTCCTTCTTCCCGAGATCGGTTGCGGTGAGTCCGCCGGAGGTGAGTCCGCCGACATAGCGGTTGAAGGAAACGAGCGTCACCTTGCGCCCCATGCGCGCGGCCTGGATCGCGGCGATCGAGCCCGCCGAGGTGCCGCCGTAAACGGCAACCTCGCATTCGATCTCCCGGGCTTCCCGCTTCTCCGCCGGCCGGTAGTAAAAAGCAGAGCCCGGCGGCGGGGCGGCAACGGCAAGCGGGGCGAGGCCGGTGAGCAGGAGCGCGGCGGAAGGTAGGAAGCGGGCGAGTCCTAGAAGCATGGCAGGAGTTTCACGGCGGCGAGCGCCGGGTCACGGGGTGGAGAGGAGCTTCACCAGATAGGCCGTGGCATTCGGGAAGGCGGGGTCCGGGATGCCGGGGTGGACCAGTTCGCAGCCGATCCCGAGCTTGCGGCAGTGCTGCTGCAAGCCGACGCCGAAGTTCGCCGAGTGGGTGGGATCCTTCTCATTCCGGCCCATCGCAGGCGGCTTCGGATAGAAAAGGGCCACCGGCGGGTCGCCGTCGCCGGCCAGCGCGTAGGGCGAGTATTCGGCGATCCAGGGCAGCAGCCGTTCCCGTTCGGCGAGGGCTTGGGCGAAGCTTCCGAGGCCCCAGGCGTGGGCGCCGTAGCGGCTGTTAGGGATCCATTCCTTCGCCTGGGCGGGATCGAGCGTGGTCTGCGCGCCGACCACCGCGGCTCCCTTGAGACGGGTGGACTGGCGGGCGATCGGGTCCGTGCTTTTCGGGTCGGCGAGATCGTCGTGATAGGCGAGCCACAGGCTGGTGCAGGCCCCGGCGGAACCACCCGCGGCGGCAATGCGGGCGGGATCGATGTTCCATTCCGCGGACTTGCTGCGGACGAACTGCAGCGCGCGTGCGGCGTCGTGCATCGGGGCTTTCACCGGCGGCACGACTCCATCCTCGCGGGCCTGTGCCATCAGGCGGTAGTTGATGGCCGCCACGGCGATGCCGGCATCGAGCAGGGTCTTCACGTCGACGGAGCGGGTGACCCGTTCCTTGCTGCCGGACGACCAGCCGCCGCCGTGGATGACCAGGACCAGCGGTGCCGGCTTGGCGGACTTCACCTGCCAGAAGTCGAGCACGTTGCGGGCGTGGAGCCCGTACTTCACCTCGGTCTTCGTCGGTTTCGGCACGCCGGCGTCGTAGGCCTCCGCGGCGGGCTTCGGGGCTTTCGCCTTCGCGCGGGGTGCCTTCTTCGGCGCGGTTTCCGATTCGGCGAAGGCAGGCGCGGCGTGGAGGCAGAGCGCTGCGAGCGACAGCAGGAGGAACGAAGGGATGGGTTTCATGCGGATGGGTTTCATTGAGTGGTGATTCTGGGTTTGTGGACCGGTGCGATCGTTCCGGGAGCGAGCTTTCGCATTTCCGCGAGCTTCGCTGCGTGCTCGGGCTTGGCCGCGAGGTTGGTCCATTCGTGCGGATCCGCCGCGAGGTCGTAGAGTTCCTCACCGCCGTCGCGGTAGTGGATGTAGCGCCAGCTTTCGGTGCTGATGGCGTAGTTCTGCGGATGGTCGAGGTGGGTGATCGCGGCGTGCGGCCAGGCCGCGGCGGGGTCGCGCAGGAGAGGGACGAGGCTGCGGCTTTCGATGTCCGGTTTGGCGGGAATGCCGCAGAGGTCGGTGAGCGTGCCGAAGAGGTCGGTGAGGCTGACGGGACGGTCGCAGACGCCGCCGGGCTGCGTTCCTGCGGGCAGCCCCGGCGAGCCTGCGGGCACGCGGACGATCAGCGGCACGCGGCTGGAGGCACGCCATGGGGTGAACTTTTGCCAGTGCTCCTTTTCGCCGAGGTGCCAGCCGTGGTCGCTCCACAGCACGACGATGGTGTTGTCGCGGTGCGGGCTTTTTTCCAACGCGTCGAGCACGCGGCCCAGCATGGCATCGGCGAAGTGGATGGAGGCGAGGTAGGCCTGGATGCCCTGCTTCCACTGGCCGTGCTTCTGGATGTGCGGGAAGTAGCGGTTGCGGGCGATCCGCTGGCCTTCGGCCGGCACGTCGTCGAGATCGCCTTCCTTGACGCCGGGACCGACCTGGATGGAGTCGAGGGGAAAGGGTTCGAAGTACTTCTTCGGCACGAACCACGGCTCGTGCGGGCGGTAGATGCCGCAGGCGAGGAAGAAGGGCTTGTCATGCGGGCGCTGGAGTTGCTCGCCGATCCATTTCGTCACCAGCCAGTCGCCGCCGAATTCCTCGTCGGTGACATCGAGCGCGGCCCAATCGGTTTCCCGGTACTGCCAGGGACCGCCGACGGGCAGGCTGACCGGGCGCTTGGCGGGATCGAAGGTCCGCGGGAAGGGATTGTCCTTCGCCTTGTCCGGGAAGTAGTCGTCCCAGCTCGGCGGGTCGATCACGTAGTGCAGCAGTTTCCCCGATCCGGCGGACCAGTAGCCTTGGTTGGAAAAGTAGCGCGGAAGCAGTTCGGCCGCGGGCATCACCTCGCGCAGCTTCTGGGTGTTCTGATAGAGCCCCGAGCGGTGCGGCGGCAGGCCGGTGAAGATGGCCGTGCGGGAAGGATTGCACGAGGGCGCGGCGCAGTGGGCGTTGCGAAAAAGCACGCCGCTTTTCGCCAGGCGGTCGAGGTTGGGCGTCTTGGTCTGCGGGTGGCCGCCGAGGCAGCCGATCCAGTCGTTGAGGTCGTCCATGGCGATGAACAGGACGTTGGGCTTCCCCTCGGCCTCGGTGGCATGGGCACCGAGCAGAAGGCAGGCGGTCAGGGTGGCGAGTGGCAGCAGCTTCATGGGATGCATGATCGGGCTATTTCCTCGGTGATGCCTCCGGTGGCGTGGCGGACCGGATGGGGAAGCGGGTGACGGCGACATCGTTCCGCTGCGGCGTGCCCGGCGTGCTGCGGCCGTCGGTGATGAGTTTTTCGAGCAGCGCCTTCATTCCCACGACCTTATCCGGCAAGGTGGCGGCGAGGTTTTTCGTTTCACCGGGGTCGTCGGTGAGGTGGTAGAGTTGCACGGGCTGGCTTTGATCGCCGCCCTTTCCCCAGCCGCCGGAACCGGGAGCGGGGATGTATTTCCAAGGGCCGTCGCGGAGGGCCGGCACGCCTTGGGCCGAGGCGCTGACGGCGTGGGTGCGGACGGCTTGATCGCCACCTTGAAGCAAGGGCAGCAGGTTGTGGCTGTCCTCGCCCGCGTCGTCCGGAAGCGCCGCGCCGAGGATCCCGGCGAAGGTGCGCATCAGGTCGGCCTGATGGACGAGCCGGTCGCTCGTCGTGCCCGGTTTGACCACGGCGGGCCAGCGTACGATGAAGGGCACGCGGTGGCCGCCTTCCCAGGCGTCCGCCTTGGCCCCGCGCCAGGGGCCGCTGGGGAAGTGGCCCTTCGCCTCGAGTTCGTCCTTGCCGATGTAGGGGGCGCAGCCGTTGTCGGCGGTGAAAATGACGAGCGTGTTCCCGGCCTCGCCGCTTTGATCGAGGGCCGCAAGCACGCGGCCGATCGCGGCATCCGTTTCCATCACGAAGTCGGCATAGGCACCGAGGCCGCTCTTTCCTTTCCATTCCTCGTTCACGGCCAGCGGCGTGTGGGGCGAGGTGAGGGAGAAGAAGAGCAGGAAAGGTTCGGCGCCCTTGCCGGACTCCGTGACGAAAGCGGCGGCGCGGTCGCGGAGGGCCGGGAGGATCGATTCGAGCTGCCAGTCCGGCAGGGCGGGACCGGGGTTGCTGGCCTGGTTCTTTTCTAACAGACGGACGGGCAGCGGCTCCGCAGGGATGCCGACGGTGCGGTCGTTCTCGATGAAACAGAAGGGCGGCCAGTTGGGGACGTCGGTGCCGAAGTAGAAGTCGAAGCCGCGTGCCGTGGGGCCGCCACCGATGGGCCTGGAAAAGACCTCGCGCCAGACCTCCCGCCGGGCGTCGGTCACCGCGCCGTTTCTTGGATTGGCCTTGAACAACGCGGCGCGGTCGGCGGGGATCTGCCAATCCCAGCCGAGATGCCATTTGCCGATGCAGGCGGTGCGGTAGCCGTGCCGCTTCGCCAGCGAGCCGAGGGTGAGGCGGCCCGGGGCGATGAGCGGTTTCTCCCACTGGCCGACAATGCCTTTCTGAAGCCGGCTGCGCCAATGGTAGCGGCCTGTTAGAAGCGTGTAGCGCGAAGGCGAGCAGACCCCGGACGACGAGTGGGCGTCGGTGAAGCGCATGCCCTGCGCGGCGAGTTTGTCGATGTGCGGCGTGGCAATCTTCCCGCGGTCCGGGTTGTAGCAGGAGACATCGCCATAGCCGAGATCGTCGGCGTAGATGAGGAGGATGTTGGGCTTGGCCGGAACCGGGGGCTCCGCCGCGGAAGTCGCAAGGGACGCCAGCAGGAGAACAAGCGCGAGCGGGCCTTGTGGGTTCATCGGATTCGGCACGGGATCACGGTTTCGCGAGGCGGGGCGCGGAGTGGCCTTGCTCGCGGATTTTCTTCAGCAAGGCCTTCAGTTCGGCGACGCGCTCCGGGTGCTCGGCGGCGACGTTGTGCTTTTGGGCGAGGTCGGTCTTGAGGTTGTAGAGTTCGACTCCTGCTTTCCCGTCGGGCTGGTAGCCGCGGCGGGTTTCCCACGCCTTGTTGCCGCCGGAGACATAGCCGGTGGGCGCGTCGACGAGCAGCCAATCGCCATGGCGGATGGCGTAGCCTTTCGGGTTGGTGTTGTGGACGTGGGTGCCGCGAACCGACGCCTTCTCGCCTTTGAGCAAGGGGAGCAGGTCGTGAGAGTCCTCGGCGGCGTCGGCCGGCAAGGAATGGCCGAGCGCGGACGCGAGGGTGGCCATGAAGTCGATCTGCGAGACGAGCGCGTCGCTGACGGTGCCGGGCTTGGTGATGCCGGGCCACTTGATGATCGTCGGCACGCGGTGGCCGCCTTCGTAGATGTCGCGCTTCAGCCCGCGCAGGGGATGGGCCGACCAATGGCCGGTCTTCTCGTCACGGGCATAGGCATACTTCTCCGGGCCGTTGTCGGCGGAGAAGATGACGAGGGTGTCATCCGCCTGGCCTGACTCGTCGAGCGCCTTGAGCAGGCGGCCGACCGAGTCATCGGTTTCCACCACGAAATCGCCGTAAGGGCCTGCCTTGGATTTCCCGTCGAAGGCGTCGTTGGGGATGATGGGCGCGTGGGGCGAGGGGAAGGCGAAGTAGAGGAAGAAGGGTTTCTCAGAGTCTTTCTGAGCCTTGATGTAATCGACCCCGCGGCGGGTGGTCTCGGGCAGGTTTTGATAGGGATCCCAATCGCTGGTCATCGGCCCGGGGCGGCACTCCCAGTTGCCTTCCTTGATGGACTTCCATTTCTGCGGGTCCATCATCGTGTCGGGTGCCTTGAGTACCTTGTCGTTCTCGATCCAGCAGTAAGGTGGGAAATTGATCACCTCGTCGCCGAAGTAGCGGTCGAAGCCGTGGGCGAGCGGGCCGTCGGGGATGGGTTTCGACCAGTCGAAGTCTTCGGGCTTGATCCCGTTCTTGGGGGCTCCGGGTTTCCGGATCGCGTCCCAGTTCCAGCCGAGATGCCATTTGCCGATGGCGGCGGTGGTGTAGCCCTTGGCCTTGAGCATTTCCGGCAGGGTGAGGCGTTCGGGTTGGAACACCGACTTGCCGAAGGCGTTCACGATGCCGTGAAAATCCCGCCAATGGTGCCGGCCCGTCAGCATGGCATAGCGGGAAGGAGTGCAGATGCCGGACGAGCTGTGGGCATCGGTGAAGCGCATGCCCTGCGAGGCGAGTTGGTCGAGGTGCGGCGTGGGGATCTTGGACTGCGGATTGTAGCATCCGAGATCGCCGTAGCCGAGGTCGTCGGCGTAAAGCAGGAGGATGTTGGGTTGTCGTGCGGAGGCGGTGGCCGTGAGAAGCAGGCCGAGGAGCAGGGCGACGGGTTTCATGATTTCGGTTCAGGAATGTTGGGGAACCTCGGCCCAGCTTTCGAGCCAGGCATCGAGTTCCTTGCGCAGTTGATGTTGGGTCTCCGGTTGGTGGACGGGCGATTGCTCCGCCGGGTCGTTGCCGAGGTGATAGAGGCTGCCCTCTTTCTGGTTGTCCTTGCCTCCGATCACCAGCTTCCACGGGCCGCGGCGGGCGGCGGATCCTTGGCCAATGCTCCAGAAAACGGTGCGTTCCGGCAGGTCCGCTTCCGCGCGCAGGACCGGCAGGATGCTGATGCCGTCAAGGTTGCCGGGTGGCTTGATCCCGGCGAGATCGAGCAGGGTGGGGAAGAAGTCCATGCCGAGCACGGTGGCGTCCGAGACCTTTCCGGCGGGAATCGTCCCCGGCCAGCGGGCGATCATCGGCACGCGGTGGCCGCCTTCGTGGATCGATCCCTTGCCGTCGCGGAGTGGTCCATTGCTGCCGGCCCGGTTGGCGCCGTTGTCCGAGCAGAAGAGAACGAGGGTGCGTTCGGTGAGTCCGTGCTTTTCCAAGGCGGCCATGATTTCGCCGATGCCCTTGTCCATTTCCGCGATCATGTCGGCGTAGGTCTGGCGGAGGTTCGGGCTTTGCGTCTTGCCCGCCTGTCGGGCGGCCTTACCGCGGATCGCCCGGTCGTCCGGGCCCTGATACGGGGAGTGCGGTGTGAGATGCGGGAGATAGAGAAAGAAGGGCTTGTCCTTGTTCGCCTCGATGAACCGCAGGCCGTGGCGGGTGATCAGCTGCGTGACGTAGCCAGCTTCGGGCTTGAGGCGGTCCCCCTGCCACCAGTCCTCGTGCTGTTCCTGATCGATGTGGGAGAAGTAATCGACGTTGCCGCTGACGAAGCCGATGAACTCGCCGAAGCCCTGGTGGACCGGGTTGAACCTGGGATCGTAGCCGAGATGCCATTTGCCGAAGATGGCGGTCGCGTAGCCGTTCGTGGAGAGCAGGTCGGCGATGGTCACTTCCTCCACGGCCATGCCTTTGTCGCGGTGACTTTTGGCGGTGATCACGCCGCCGATGCCGGCGCGCTGCTGGTAGCGCCCGGTCATGAGCGCCGCGCGGGTGGGCGAGCACACGGCGCCGTTCGAGTGATAGTCGGTGAACCTCATGCCCTGTTTGGCGAGCGCGTCGAGGTTCGGCGTGGGGTTGCGACCGCTGCCGTAGCAGCCGATGTCGCCGTAGCCGAGGTCATCCGCCATGATGAGGATGATGTTCGGCTTCTGCGCGGAAAACGCGGGCGCGGCGATGGCGCAGAGGACGAGGAGGAGGGTGAGTTTCATGGGTTCGGTTGCCGTTCAAACCGTACGGGCTTGGCGAAGGATTCGGTCATGTCGTAAGGCAAGCGCCATACCTTGTCCCCGGTCCGGTTGGTGAAGTAGAGGTGTGACTCGGAGAATTGGTCGGCGTCGCCGTCGGCCCAGATGGCATGGAAGTCGGGGTGGGCGTTGCGCGGCCGACGGGCGTAGCTGTGGTTGCGCGGGCTGTTCGAGGTGATCTCGCGCTGCTTCGCCCAGGTGGCGCCCTGGTCGCGGCTGGTCCATAGCTCGATCTCGCCGCCGGCGCCCCATTTCTGCGGGCCGGTGCCGGTGGGTCCGATGACTTTCCAAGTGCCGTCATCCCCGATGTGGATGGAGCCGGTGTCGTAGTTGTGGGTCGAGGTGGTGATGGGGTGAAAGCGCCATTCAGATCCGGTCCAGCGGGCGATCCTCCAGGTCCGGGGATCACCCCCGGGGCCGGGCTGGTGGTGCCTGGCGGTGAGGTAGAGGATGACCGGACGGCCGCCGGTATCGGCGGTGGTGTCGTGGATGTAAACCAGCGCGTTGTCGGCGGGATCCGGGTTGCTGGAGTAGTTGCGGATGCGCGCGGGGGATGCGGCATCGGTGACGGGAGTGGCGAGGGCTTTGCCGTCTGCGGTGGTCCAGGTCTCGCCCATGTCGGCGGTTTCCATGTAGTAGAGGTCGGTGCGGGCGTCGACGCTGCCGCCCGGATGACGGTTGAAGGCCGTGACGAGCCGGTTACCGATCTGCGAGCTGGTCTGGTAATGGCCCTCCATGCCCGCCAGTTTTTTCTCGTCGCCCCACGCGCTGCCATCGCGGCTGGTGCGACAGTAAAGTTCGCGGCCGCGGGTGTAGCGGGTGTAGGTGTGGAGGAAGCCCTTGCCCTTGAAATACCATGGCTGCGGGTAGGTGAATTCCGAATCGCCGAACGTGACCCATTCGTGGATCCCGTAGGGTAGCTTGCTGCGGTAAATCCTGCCCGGGCGCTGGTTGCCGCGGCCGCTGACGAAGATCCAGAGATGGCCCTGTTCGTCGATGGCCAGCGAGCCGTTGTCGTGGGGGTCGTTCACCTTGCCCTTGTCCATGACGATGACCGGGCGGGCGACCATTCCGGTTTTATGGTCGTAGTAGGAAACGAGGATCTGCAGGCGGCGCTGATCCGCGGCGGGTGTGCCGCCCCAGGTGAAGTAGGTGCGGTCCACCTCCTTGACGTAGTGGGCGATGGGAACGTGGTTGGCGGTGTAAGTGCCGAGGCCACCGGAGTATTTGTCGCCGTGAGCGCTCTTCTGTCCGAGCTCGAACCAGATGCCGCGGAACCCGTCGGCCTCCGGCGTGACGACTGGAGCCGGCGGGTCCCCCGGGGTTTCGGCGGCGGCGGGCTGAAAGAGGGAGAGGGCCGCGAGGATGGGGAGAAGGGACTTCATCATGCTCGGGTCGATTCTCGTCCGGATCGGAAAGGGGGGCGTCGGGAGGTCATTCCGATTTTTTCCGGCGGTCGGGTTGCCTGGCTCCCGCCGCTTTCTGTCGTCGTTCCGCCGGATAGAGAAAGGAGGGCTTCGCGACCTTTCCGGCGGGTCGGCGTGCGCCCGGTTGCTTGCCCCCGATCTCGGCCATGACCTTGTCGCCGAGGGCGCGGAGTTCCTGGACGACTTCAGGGTGACGGTCGGCGAGGTTGGTCTTCTCGCCGATCTCCTGGTCGAGGTGGTAGAGTCGCGGCGTGTCGGTCTGCGCGTCAGGGGCGACCGGTCGTCCCATCGTTTCGTTCTGAGGCATGATCGCGAGTTTCCAAGGGCCCTTGCGGATGGCCTGGAGCTGGTAGCCGGAGAAGTAGTAATGGATGCCCCGCGGGGATTCCTTGGACTTGCCGAAGAGGAGCGGCGAGAGATCGCGGCCGTCGATCACCGGCTCGGCGGGCACGGTGCCGCCCGCGACGGCGACGGCGGTGGGCAGGAGGTCGATGGTGCCGGCGATGGCATCCGCCGACGAGCCGGGCGCGATTTTGCCGGGCCACCAGGCGAGGGTCGGCACGCGCACGCCGCCTTCCCAGGTGCTGCCTTTGCCGCCGCGCAGGGGTCCGGAGCTGCCGCTGTCGGCCTGCTTGATCAACCAGGGACCGTTGTCGCTGGTGAAGACGACCAGGGTGTTCTCCGCGAGCTTGAGTTCGCGCAGCGTGTCGAGCACGCGGCCGGTGGACCCGTCCACTTCCTCGATCCAGTCGCCGACGCGGCCGTTGCCGGACTTTCCGCGGAACTTTTCGCCAGGATAGATCGGCGTGTGGATCGCGGTGTGCGGGAGATAGAGGAAGAAGGGCTTGTCCTTGTTCGCGGTGATGAAGCGGACGGCCTCGTCGGTGTAGCGTTCGACGATGCGGCTTTGCTGTTCGTCGGTGAGCAGCTCCGCCACCTTGTCGTCGCGCAGCAGCGGGGTCACTCGTTGCCCGGTCTCGCTCGACTTGAGCTGCATGTCGTTCGAGTAGGGGATGCCGAAATAGCCGTCGAAGCCTTGTCGGGTGGGAAGAAACTCCGGCTGGTCGCCGACATGCCATTTGCCGATGCACATCGTGGCGTAGCCGAGGTCCTTGAGTCGCTCGGCGATGGTCACTTCCGAAGGGTTCAGTCCGTTGGCGCTGCCGGGGCCATAGACGCCCGGTACATCGATCCGCGGGCCGTAGCATCCGGTCAGGAGCTGGGCGCGCGAAACCGAGCAGACCGGTGCGGCGTAGAAGGAGGTGAGCTTCATCCCCTCCGCCGCCATGCGGTCGAGGTGCGGGGTCTTCTGTTTGGTGGCACCGAAGGCTCCGATGTCGCCGTAGCCCATGTCATCCATGAAGATGACGACGACGTTGGGTTTGGCGGCGGCCAGCGCGGTGCCGCAGAGGATCGGCAGCAGGAGTGTGGGGAAAGGCTTCATGGTTTCGGGTTGGTGGGAGCTTCAGCGGTCCAGCGCCGGGTTGGGGAAGATCGGCGAAGCTTTTCGGTGCCCGTCCATCAGCTTGAGCATCGCCGCCACGCGTTCGGGTTCCTTGGCGGCGAGGTTTTCGGTTTCCGCGAGGTCCTTCCCGAGGTGGAAGAGTTCGGGTTTTCCTTTTTTGGACACCTCGTATTGCACGAGTTTCCAGTCTCCCTGGCGCAGCGCCCGGCGGGTGCCTTGCTCGTGAAATTCCCAGTAGAGGAAATCATGGGAGCGCTGTTCGCCTTTGCCGGCGAGCGTCGGCGCGTAGGAGATGCCGTGGAGGCCGGCGGGCGCGTCGACACCGGCGAGTTCGCAGGCAGTCGGCAGGAAGTCCCAGAAGGCACTGGCGTGGTCGCTGGTGCCGGGCTTGGCAATGCCGGCGGGCCAGTGGGCGATCATCGGCACCCGGATGCCGCCTTCGTAGAGGTCGCGCTTCCCGCCGCGGAGCGGGCCGGAGGAGTCTAACATCTTCGGGTCGTAACCGCCCTCGAAGTGGGACCCGTTGTCGCTGGTGAAAACGATGAGGGTGTCGCGCGCCACGCCCTTCGCCTCCAGCGCGGCGAGCAGGCGGCCGATGTAGCCGTCCATTGCCTCGACCATCGCGCGGTAATGTTTGGCTGGGTTCTTGACGGGAGTGTAATGGGCTTTTCCCGGCTTCATCCCGGCACCTCCGGGCACGGAGCCTTCCGGTCCGAGGACGGCGGCGTGGGGGATGGGGTAGGAAAGCAGCAGGAAGAAGGGGCCGTCCGTCTCGCGGATGAAACGCTCGGCGCGCACGGTGTAGAGTTCGGCGTCGTAGGACTTCCCGCGGTGGAGTTGGTTGCCTTCGAGTTCCACCTTCTTTTCCTGATCGTAAAGGAAGCGCGGGTAGCGGTGATGGCCGTCGGTGTGGTTGGTCGTGCCGTAGAACACGTCGAAACCCTTCTCCAGCACCCGTCCGGGGTTCTGGGTGTTGCCCGAGACACAGGACTTGCCGACCATGGCGGTGCGGTAGCCGGCGCGTTTCAGCAGGGTCGCGACCGTCAGGTCCTCGGGGTCCGGGCGGAGCTCATTTGGGCCATTGCCGCGCAACCAGGTGCTGCCGGTGTCGAGGCCGGTCATCAGGGCGCTGCGCGACGGCGCGCAGACCGTGCAGCCCGAGTAGTGCTGGGTGAAGCGGATGCCGTCGGCCGCCAGCTTGTCGAGCACCGGGGTCTGGATCGTCTTCTGGCCGTAGCAGCCGAGGTCGCCGTAACCGAGGTCGTCGGCGATGACGAAGATGATGTTCGGCTTCGCCGCCGCGAGGCCGGTGCCGAGCAGGAGGAGGAGAAGGGCGCGCAGGACAGAAACGGGCGCGGAGGAACCCGGCGTCCGGTGCTTCGCCCGGCGGTCCGGATGGGGATGGAGATCAAGAGGCTTCATGGGGAAATCGGTTCCGGGTGGATGCTTACTTCGCGATGACGGGGTGCCACGATTCGATCTTCTTGCGCAGCTTCTCCACGATCTCGGGATGGGCGGAAGAGAGCTCGTTCTTTTCGTTCGGGTCGTCCTTGAGATGGTAGAGCCTCACCGGTTGCTTGTCCCAGAGGTGGATGTTTTTGTAGTCGGTGGTGTCCTCTCCCTGGTGCCGGACCAGCAACTTCCAATCTCCGGAGATGCACCAGAGGTATTGCAGCGTGCCGTCGGGATTGCCGGGAGTCATGTTGTGAACGGAGTGGCAGACGCCGAAGACGGTGTCGCGCTCCTGGCGGGCTTTCGCATCGAGGAGATTGATCCCGGGAAGATCCGGCGGCGCGGCGATCCCGGTTGCGGCGGCGATCGTGGGAAACAGATCGATGGCATGGGCGAGGTCCTGGCTTCGCCCGGTTTCAATGCGGCCGGGCCAGGAGAGCATGATGGGCGTGCGGATGCCGTTTTCGTAGGGCGAGCTTTTCGAGCGCAGGGCATAGCCTTTCCACCGCTTCTGGTTCGGGTCGGCGGCGTTGGTGCTGGTGGCCGCCCAGCCGTTGTCGCAGATGTAGAGGACGAGGGTGTTCTCCCTCAGGCCGCGGCGGTCCAGTTGACCTAACAGGTCGCCGCAGGTCTCGTCGAACCACTCGCACATCGCGAAGTAGCGGGCGACATCGGCGGGCCGGTCCGGCGCGCTGTATTTGTCGAGCAGGCGTTTGGGCGGATCGTGCGGCGTGTGGGGGAGGAAGGGGGCGTACCACAGCAGGAAGGGCTTCTTTTCCGTCACCGCCAGGTCGAGAAAGTCGGAGATCGGCTTCAATCCCTTGCGGCCGATCACGAGCCCCACGTCGCCGTGCCGGCCGCCGAGCCTGGGATCGCCATGGGTCATGCCGTGGGTGAAGCCGCCGTCTATGAAGGATCCTTCCCACCATTTCCCCGACTGGTGGGTCAGGTAGCCGTCGGCGGTCAGTCCGCGGATGAAGCCCGGCAGCTTGTTGAAGGCTAGGCTCAGCGGCCGGTCGAGGGCGGCGCGGTTGTTTCTTCCATCCACGTCGTTGCCCGTGATCCCGTGGTCGAAGGGATAGCGGCCGGTGACCATGGACGCGAGCGAGGGACGGCAGAGCGGGGCGGCGACGTAGCCGCGCTCGAAGACGACGCTTTGCCCCGCCAGCTTGTCGAGATGGGGCGTCTTGATGTGTTCGTGCCCCATGAAGCCGTAGTCCGTCCAGGCCTGGTCGTCGGAGAGGATGACGACGACATTGGGCCGGTCCGCGGCCCATACCGGAGCGGCCAGCGCGAGGACGAGGGTGAAAATCGGAAGGAGAGTTCTCATGCTGGATCGGGTGTCATCGGGAGGGCTGCTTGTTGACCTTCTTCTTTTTGCCGGGCGGCGGAGCGTCCACCGAGAGGGGCGAGTCGTTTTTCTGCGCGGCACCGGGCGTGCTGCGGCCGTTGGCGATTTGTTTCCGCATGAGGGTGGCGAGGCGTTCGACGATTTCCGGATGGGTGGCGGCGAGGTCCTTGGTCTCGCCAAGGTCGGACTTCAGATCGTAGAGCTCGCGTGCGCCCTTGGCGGTGAACACGAGTTTCCAAGATCCCTCGCGGATGGCGAGATCGCGCTTCGGCGATTGATGGATGGTGGCTTCTCGCGTGCCGTTCTTCGCGGTGCCAAGCAGGACCGGCAGGATGCTCACGCTGTCCTCGCCGGCGTTGGCGGGGAGTTTCGCGCCGACGATCTCCGCGCCGGTGGCCATCAGGTCGTTGAGGCAGATGGTCGCGTCGGACACGGAGCCGGGTTGGATTTTTCCCGGCCAGCGGGCGAGGAAGGGCACGCGGTGACCGCCTTCGTGGATGCTCGATTTCGAGCCGCGGAGCGGGGGATAGGGGCGGTTCGCGGCGCCGTTGTCGGCGGTGGCGATGACGAGGGTGTTCGCGGCGAGGCCCTTGCGTTCGAGGGCGTCGAGAAGCTGGCCGAGCATGTGGTCGCCCTGATAGACCCAGTCGCCATATCGGCTTTCGGCGCCTTTGACTCCGCCCTTTCCGACGAATTCCGGGGCCGGGACGACCGGCGTGTGGGGCGGGCACATCGGGAAGTAGAGGAAGAAGGGCTTGGCGGCGTCGCGCTGGCCGATCCATTCGACCGCCTTGGCGATCATGCGCGGCTGGTTGTCGACCTCGGCGACGTTTTCCACGACGCGGTCCTGCTCGATGATGGTTCCGATGTTGCGGGCGTGGGTGAAGCCGTAGAAGTAATCGAAGCCGGCGGCGTTCGGGCTGGTGAGGAGGCGCGAGCCGACGGGGATCGACTTTTCGGTGCCGGGCTTGCCGTCCCACTTCATGCCGAGGTGCCATTTGCCGATGCAGGCGGTCTCGTAGCCATGCTGTTTCAAGAGGGACGGGACGGTGAGGCGCGTCTTGGGAATGATTGGCGGCGAGTAGGTCGTGAGGACGCCGAACTGGCCGATGCGGGACGGATAGCGTCCGGTCAGCAGGCCGTAGCGGGTCGGCGTGCAGACGGAGGCCGCGGTGTGGGCGTCGGTGAAGCGCATGCCTTCCGCGGCGAGCCGGTTCAGATTCGGGGTCTGGAAGGGCGATTCCTTGAGGTAGCAACCCGGCTCGCCGTAGCCCATGTCGTCGAAGAGGACGAAGACGATGTTGGGTGGCTGGTGCGGTGTTCGCGCGGCGGCGGCCTCGTCCGCCCGCGCGGCGGCGGAAAGGATCGGCAGCAGGAATGCGGCAGAGCGGAGGGTCCGGGAAATCATGGGGCATCGTTATACTCCATCTGGGGCGGCGAAGTTGCCGGAACAATCGGCTTTGTCCTGTCACGTGAGGCCGCGACGGTCCAAATCGCTTCTTGCCTTGCCCCGGCGGACGGACCCCATCATCCGGCATGGCCGGTGGGAGTCTTTTGATGCTGTTGGATGACATCGCTTCGATTCTGGACGATGTCGCGGTGATGACCAAGACGGCCGCTTCGAAGACGGCGGGGGTGCTCGGGGACGATCTCGCGTTGAACGCCCAGCAGGTCAGCGGGGTGGTGGCGAAGCGCGAGCTGCCGGTGGTGTGGGGTGTGGCGAAGGGTTCCTTCGTCAACAAGCTGATCCTGGTGCCGTCGGCGCTGGTGATCAGCGCCTTCGCGCCGTGGCTGGTGACGCCGCTGCTGATGGTCGGCGGGATTTACCTTTGCTACGAGGGGGTGGAGAAGCTGGCGCATCGCTTCCTGCATCCCAAGGAGAAGTCGGTGGAAGCGGCGGCGGCGGAGCTCGCGGCCTTGAAGGCCGGGGAGGTCGATGAAGCCGGGAAGATCAAGGGGGCCATCCGCACGGATTTCGTGCTGTCCGCAGAGATCATCGCGATCACGCTGGGCGTGGTGGCGGCGAAGCCGCTGACGACGCAGGCTTTGACGCTGTCGGCCATCGCCGTCCTCATGACGGTCGGGGTTTACGGACTGGTGGCCTGCATCGTGAAGTTGGACGATCTCGGCTTGTATCTCAGCCAGCGTCGCACGGCCACGGCGCAGGGGACGGGCAGGGCGATCCTTTGGGCGGCACCGTTTTTGATGAAGCTGCTGTCGGTGCTGGGGACGGCGGCGATGTTCCTGGTCGGCGGCGGGATCCTGACCCATGGGATCCATGCGGTCCACGAGTGGATCGCGCGTTTCGCGGGTTCGCTCGGGGGAGTTGCGGCGAAGGTCGTGCCGGTGTTGCTGGACGGGGTGTTCGGGATGCTGGCGGGTGCGGTGGCGCTGGGGGTGATGATGGTGGTGGGGAAAGTGCGTGGGAAGGGGCATTGAGGATTCCGACTGAGCGAGCCTCGTGCGGGAAGCGGGGACGAGTCCAGCCACTTGCCCGCAAGTCACCAACCGCTGCCTCGCTCCAGTGCCCCAAAGGGACTGCCTATCAAAGCCCGGGGTTGCGAGGAACGAGCTACCCCGGGTTTCGGCATCAGGCTTTCCTACGCCGAAGGTGTTGTGGCCGATGAATGGTAGCCGGGGCATCGCCGGACCGCCCTATCCACAACCTCTTTGAGGTAGCATGCACTTGCCCGGTCCACCCGGGGTAGCTCGTTCCTCGCAACCCCGGGCTTTGTTATTGGAGTCCCGTTGGGACATCGATCCGCTCGGAAGTTGTGGGTAACGGTCAGAGCAGGCTGCCGCTTTTCGTTTGGCGGCCTGCGGACGAGTCCGGTCCTGACTCCACAGCAGGCTGCGCGCAGTCCAAAGAAAAAGCCGGCCTCGTGCGAGGCCGGCTTTTTCTTGAAGGGATCCGATCAGGCTCCGGGGAGCTCGATGAAGCCTTCCAGCTTCCGGATACGGGTGGGGTGGCGCATCTTGCGGAGGGCCTTGGCTTCGATCTGGCGGATGCGCTCGCGGGTGACCTGGAACTGGCGGCCGACTTCCTCGAGGGTGCGGCTGTAGCCGTCCTTGAGGCCGAAGCGCTGCTCCAGCACCTCTCGCTCGCGTTCGGTGAGGGTATCGAGGACGTCCTTGATCTTGTCCTTGAGCATCGAGAAGCCGGCTTCCTCCATCGGGTTGTCGGCGGACTTGTCCTCGATGAAGTCGCCGAACGAAGTGTCGTCGGAGTCGCCGACGGGAGCCTGCAACGAGATCGGCTGCTGTGCCATCTTGAGCACGGCGCGGACGCGCTCGACGGGCAAGTGGATTTCCTCGGCGATCTCTTCCGGCGACGGCTCGCGGCCGTATTCCTGGACGAGCTGCTTCTGGACCCGCATCAGCTTGTTGATCGTCTCGATCATATGGACCGGGATGCGGATGGTCCGGGCCTGGTCGGCGATCGAGCGGGTGATGGCCTGGCGGATCCACCACGTGGCGTAGGTCGAGAACTTGTAGCCGCGGCGGTATTCGAATTTCTCGACCGCCTTCATCAGGCCCATGTTGCCTTCCTGGATCAGGTCGAGGAACGAGAGGCCGCGGTTGGTGTACTTCTTGGCGATCGAAATGACGAGGCGCAGGTTGGCCTCGACCATCTCGGTCTTCGCCTTGAGCGCTTCCTTGAGCCAGTGGCGGAGCTGCTTGTTGGTCTCGTCGAAGGTGTCGACCTCATGCCAGCAGCGCTGCTGGACCTCGCGCAGCTTGGTGACGAATTCCTTGTCCTCGGGGTCCGCCTGCACCTTGCGGCCGTACTTCCAGAACTTCTGCTGGTAGTCGTCGACCTGTTCGCAGAAGTCCTCAACCACCTTCTGCTTGTAGTAGAAGCGGGTGTAGAGGCGATGGAGGGTCTGGAGGTTCTTGGCGAAGGTTTCCTCGAGCTTCTTCTTGCCGCGCGGGTTCTTGGCGGAGAGCTGGCGGAACAGGTCGTCGTTCTCGTCGTGGAGCTGCTTGAGCTGTTCGCACTGCTTCGGCAGGATCTTCATGTAGCGCTCGCGGCTCTCGATCTTCTTGTCGAGGATCACGCGGTCGAAGCGCTCCTTGCCCTTGATCAGCTTGTCGGCGAGGTCGAGGTAGCATTCGGCGGTGAAGCCGAAGAGGTGGAGCTGCTTGGCGACTTCGATTTCGGCGTCCTCAATGCGCTTGGAGATTTCAACTTCCTGCTCGCGGGTCAGCAGCGGGACCTGGCCCATCTGCTTGAGATACATGCGGACCGGGTCGTCGAGGATGTCGAGCTTCTGGTCCTTGGTGTCGTCGACGTCGTCGGCGTCATCGTCGCGCTTCTTGTCCTTGTAGCGGTCGACCTCGGAGGCGTCGATGATGTCGAACTCCATGTTGCGGAGCCGCTCCATGATCGCTTCGACGTCGGCCTGCTCGACGAGGTCGTTGGGCAGGATCTCGTTGATGTCGTCGTAAGTGAGATACTCCTGCTCCTTGGCGAGCTTGATGAGTTCGCGGATCTTTTCCTGGATCTCCGGGGTGTCGATGCGCGGCTTGTCGCCCTCGGCGCGCGGGGCCGGAGCTTCGGGGATGGCTGCGAGTTCGGGCTTCTTGGCCTTGTCTTCGGCCGCGCCTTTTTTCGGTGCGGGCTTGGAGGATTCGGGTGCCTTGGCGGATGCCGGCTTGGAAGCGGGCGCGGCCGGTTTCGCGGCTTTGGCGGGTGCCGGGGTGGCGGCCGGCTTGGAGGACTTGGCGGGTGCGGCCTTTGGAGCGGGCTTCGCGGGAGCTTTGGCGGCCGGCTTCTTGGCTCCGGCTGCTGGCTTGGGCTTTACGGCAGGCTTGGCGGCTTTCGCAGCCGGTTTGGCAGGCGCGGGCTTTTTCGCGGGGGCGGGTTTCGAGGAACCCGCCTTGGCCTTCGGCTTGGAGGCCGGCGATTTGGCAGAAGAAGCAGCTTTCTTGGTGGACATGGAAAGAAGGGATGGACGGGAAATTCAGGCAAAATTCTCCCAATATAGCGCAAGCGGACCGGGCTCCGTAGCGGGCGGGAATAATCGGAGCAGTTCCCGGGCCGTCAAGGACTGATTTCAGGCCCTGAGGATGAGGGATTTCTGCGGAAAAAGGGCTTGGGAGCAGGCTTTCGGGAAGGGGCGAAGCGGTCGTTGAACACGAAGCGTTGCTTGACCCCCTTGAGCAGTTCGGCGATCCGCTTCTTTTCCTCGAGGAGCTGGATCATCCTTTCCGGCTGGAGGCCGGGCTGCTGGAGCTGGGCCTGGATGCTTTCATCACGCCGGTGGAGGACCTTGGCGCTGAGCTCGGAAAGGGCGGTCTCGGCGGCGAGGACGGCGTCTTCCGGGGGATCGCCGTGAAAGGTGGGATCCGAGAGCAAGGCGAGCCGCTGGCTTTCCGGGAGGTCGCCGATGAAGGTGTTGACGGCGACGTGGGAGGCGGGATCGGGCCGGGCGGAGAGGATCGACTCCAGCAGCGCAATGCCTTCCACGTGGTCGGCGGCTTCGTGGAGGGTTTCGAACTGCTCGCCGAGCCACTCCTGGACGGGCGCCGAATGGAGGGCGAGGCTGCAGAGGTAGCCGACGACGGGGTCGAGCGCGGCGGGAGCGACGATCTCGGGCTCCGGCGGGGCATTGCGGTCGCGTTCGGCCGGCTTGTTTTTGGCGGCCCGGGCGGCGCGCAGGACGGCATCGCGCAGTTCCGGCGCGCCGGTGCGGAGGCGGGTGGCCACGTGGTTGATCATGTCCTCGCGGCTGACCGGATCCGGGACGGCGGCGAGCAGCGAGGCGCATTCGCGGGCGAAGGCGGAGCGCTGCTGGAGGTCGGCCAGGCGGTTGCCGGCCTGGGCTCCGTCGATCTTGAAGTCGAAGAAGCCGACGGCACTCGCGAGCAGTTCGCGGAAAGCTTCCGGCCCGTTTTTCTTGATGAAGGAGTCCGGGTCGTCACCGGCGGGCATGCGGGCGATGCGGACGGGGATGCCTTCCTCGGAAAGGACGCGGAAGGCTTTCTCCGAGGCGAGGATGCCGGCGGTGTCGGCGTCGAAGCAGACGATGGCGTTCTTCGCGTAGCGACGAAGCAGGCGGGCGTGGCTGGGGGTGATGGCGGTGCCCTGGGTGCCGACCACGTGTTCGATGCCCTGCTCGTGGCAGGAGATGACGTCGAGCTGGCCTTCGCAGATCACCACGGCGTTCTCCTTGAGGACCGCTTTGCGGGCGCGTTCGAGGGCGAACAGGACGTTGGATTTCTTGAAGACGACGGTCTCCGGCGAGTTGATGTATTTGCCGCTCTTCGGGTCGTCGCGGAGCTGGCGGGCGGTGAAGGCGATCACGTCCCCGTGCTCGTTGCGGATGGGGATCATCAGGCGGCCGAGGAAGCGGACGTAGATGCCGCCGCGTTCCTTCTGGACGAAGATGCCGGAGTCCACGAACTCGCGCCCGGTGAACTTGGTCGACCGCGCCCAATCCATGAACACGCGGGCGTCGTCGGGCATCCAGCCGATCTGCCAGCGCACGGCCATCTCTTTCCCGAAGCCGCGCGACTTGAGGTAGTCGCGGGCATGGGTGGCCTCGCGGGTGAAGAGGAGTTTGTGAAGGAACTCGGTGACCTCGCGGTGCAGGTCGAGCTGTCGTCCCCGTTGCCGGCGGGCCTTGTCTTCCTTCGGATCGTAGGCTTCCTCCGTCACCGTGATGCCGGCGCGTGCGGCGAGCCTCTTGATGGTATCGACGTAGGTGAGGTTCTCGATCTCGCGGACGAAAGTGATGGCGTCACCGCTCTTCTTGCAGCCGAAGCAGTGGAAGTACTGCTTGGTGGGATCGATGCTGAACGAGGGCGACTTCTCGTTGTGGAAAGGGCACAGGGCCTGGAAGCGCGAGCCTGCCCGCTTGATCTGGATGTAGGACTGGATCACCTCCACGATATCCGTCGCGGCGAGGATCTGTTCCTTGGTCTCCTGCGAAATCTGCGGCACGGCGGGAGTAAAGCGCGGGGCGGGGGAAACGGGAATCGCGAAAGATGCCGAACTTTTCGGATGCACGTTGCCAAGGCCGGTGCAGGGTTAAAGCGACCGTTGGGATTCCTCCTTCGGTCGCAACCACGATCACAACATGAAAGTCGTCCGAAAGAACGCGAAGGGTGAAACCCGCCAGCTCCTGCTCAAGGAGTATTTCCTGAACGCCTACCTGATCGCCGTGCTCAAAAAGGTCGGCGACGAAGCCGCGCGCCTCACCAAGGGCGAGCCACGCCTGACTCCGGTTCGCGTCCGTTCCGGTCGCTGAGTCCGGTCATTCTCCGTGCCGCGCGATGCCTTCCGAAATGGGGGATTGCGCCGGCGCGGCGGATTTTCTAGCGTCTCGGCGATGGACGACCTCCGGATCCTGAGATCCGCCTTGGGCTGGCTCGAACTGGGCTTGCCGGATGAGGCATTGTCGGAACTCGGCGGGCTCCCGGCGCGCGACCGGATGCGGCGACACGCGCTCGAGTTGCGGCTGCTGGCGGAGATGGAGTCGCGGCGCTGGAACGCGGCGGCAGACACCGGCCGGTTGCTGTGCCTGAAGGAGCCGAAAGAGCCTCGATTCTTCATCCATGCGGCCTACTGCCTTCATGAGACCGGCGACACCCTGGCGGCGCGCGACTGGCTGCTGCGGGGGCCGGCGACCTTGATCGAGGACCCGCTGTTTCATTACAACATCGCGTGTTATCTCGCGGTGCTCGGCGATTGCAAGCGGGCGGAAACGCATCTCGAGCGGGCTTTTGAGATGGATGCCTCGCTGCGGGAAACCGCGCAGGAGGACACCGATCTCGAGGCGCTGCGGGAGGGCGGTTGAATTCGCGCGGCCTTCGCTCCGCGGTTGCGCATCGGTTTCCCATGAGGCAGGGCAGGGGCGTGTCCCCGTCCTCACTTGGCGAACTGCTGGACCTCTTCGAGGAGAACTTCCGATCCCGAGGCGAACTCGGTGCCTCGGTCAGCGTCTGGTGGCGCGGCGAGGAGGTTCTTTCCGCCGGCGAGGGCTGGTGTGAAAAGGAGCGCTTGCGGAAGTGGACCAGCGGGACCTTGGCACCGGTCTATTCCGCCACCAAGGGACCGTCGGCCGCAACCTTGCTGATGGCGCTCGATTCCCGTGGTCTGGGGCCGGAAACGCCGGTACGCGAGGTGTGGCCGGGATTTCCTCTAACGGAGGCCACTTTCGGCGATCTGCTCTCCCATCAGTGCGGCCTCGCGGCGCTCGATCAGCGGGCGTCGCTGTGGGATCACGCCGAGGTGGTCGGGGCGATCGAGTTGCAGGTTCCGGTGTGGCGACCGGGCGAAGGGCACGGCTATCATCCGCGGACTTTCGGGGCTCTGTTGGAGGAACCGGTCCGGCGGCTGAGCGGCCGGACTTTGGGCGAGGAGTGGTGGGAGAAGATCGCCGCACCGCTCGGCCTCGATTTTTGGATCGGCCTCCCGGAAAGGGAGTGGTCGCGGGTCGCGAGACTCTATCCGGGCAAGGCGGCTGCGGAGGACTTGCAGAGCGGCTTTTACAAGGAGTTCAACACCGAAGGCACGCTCACCCGGCGGGCCTTCGGATCACCACGCGGGCTTCACTCGGTGCAGGAAATGAACGACTCCAAGGCGTGGGCGGCGGGCCTGCCGGCGATGGGCGGCGTGGGCACGGCATCGGCGCTGGCGAAGTTCTACCAGGCGGCGATCGGGGCGATCGACAGCCCGCTCAACGAAAACGTGAAGCGTGCGCTGGCGACGGTCTGCGTCTCGGGCGATGACCGCGTGCTGATCCAGCCGACCGCGTTTTCCTGCGGGTGCCAGCTCGATCCGCTGGACTCCGCCGGCCGGAAATCCCGCGAACTCTACGGGCCTTCCCTCCACGCCTTCGGCCACCCGGGTGCCGGCGGCAGCCATGCGCTGGGTGATCCCGACAGCGGGGTCAGCTTCGCCTACGTGATGAACCAGATGGAACTCAGCGTGATGCCCGGGCCGAAGAGCATCGGGCTGGTGAAGGCGCTGTTTTCGTGAGACTCACCCCAGGAACTTGATCTTGCCCGGAAGCTTGAAGTCGCCTTGGGCCATCGCGGCGTGCTGCTCGTCGCTGCATGCGGAATTGATCGGCGCATCGGCGGGCAGTTCGTTGGCTTCGAAATAGCCGTTGGCGATCATCCACTTTTCCACTTCCTCGCCGGAGATGTCGGGCAGCATGGTGCCGTCGATCTCGACGCAGGGCGAAAGCGACTGGCCGCTGCGCTGCTCCATTTCCCAGCGGAAGGCGGGGTTCTTGATGATGTCCTTCTCCTCGTAGGGAAGGTCGTATTTCCGCATGATGGCACGGACGCCTTCGCTCCAGCCGCAGAAGGTTTTGAGGTAGGCGGTGATTTTCGGTTGGGGCTTGCTCACGGGCGGAGGATACCCTGCGATCCTTCCATCGCAAGCATCATGGCACTGACGATTTTGTGAAACGACCTCTTCTCAGCCTCAACCTCGCCCTGTCCGCCGACGGCAAGATCTCGTCGGCGTCGATGCGGCCGTCGGGCTGGACGTCGAAGGAAGATCACATTCGGCTGTTAGAGCTCCGCAAAGGCGCGGGAGCCCTGTTGGTTGGCCGCGGGACCTTGGCGGCGGACCGGATGACGATGAAAGCACCGGGCGATCCCTGGCGCTGTGTCGTTTCCCGCAGCGGGCGCTTTGATCCCGCTCATCCGCTGTTCCACACGCCCGGCGGGCCGGTGCACCTGTTGGTCACGGAAGGCGGCGCTCCGCAGATCACCGGGGCAACGGTCCACACGGGGAGCCTTGCCGCTTTCCTTGAAACGATGGCCGCCGCGGGGATCGGGCGCGTCCACTGCGAGGGCGGCGGGGAGCTGGTCTTTGCCCTGGCGGAACTGGATGCGATCGACGAAATCCACCTCACGTGGGCGGGTCACATTCTTTTCGGAGGACGAGAATCTCCGACCTTGAGCGGGGTGCCGGGGGACTTCCTTCCAGCCACCCGTCTTTTCGAACTCACGGCATTCGAGCCGCGCCAGGAGAGCGGCGAGTGCTTCCTGAGCTACCGGCGGAAGCCTCAGTGAGCCTTGTCGCCGTGGTCCGCGCCTTCGCCGTGTTTCTCGTCGCCGTGCGCTCCGTGGGCCGCGTGGGTGCCGTGGGGCTCGTGCAAGGCCTTGGTCTCTTCCCACTCGTGGCGCTCGCAAGAGACGGAGCAGAGAAAGAGTCCGGCGGCGGCGGCGGCGAAGAGCGTGGTCGTTTTCATCCCGCGGCGGGATGTAGCGGATCGACCGCCGATGGCAAGTGGCGAAAACCGCGCGTTGCTCAGCGGGAGAGCCACCGGGAAATCGCGGAAGCCGCCCGCAGGTGGGCACCGGGACCGCCGAGCTTGGCCGCGGTGGCCAGCAGCAGGCGGCGGGTTTCCTCGCGATGGGCGGCGTCGTCGAGAAAGCGGGCGAGGGATTTCTCGACCTGGAAAGGCTCGGCGTCGGACTGGATGAACTCTTCCACCACGCGAGCGCCGGCAAGGATGTTGATCAGGCCGATATACTCGATTTTCACCACCGCCCGGGCGACCAGATAGGTGGGCCAGGCGACCTTGTAGACGAGGCAGTAGGGGAGGCCGAAATACGCGGCCTCAAGCGTGGCGGTGCCGCTGGCGACCACCCCGCAGGCGGCGCGTTGCATCAGGTCGTGCGCCCCGCCGTCGTTCACCGTGACCCGTTCGCCAAGGCCGGCGGTGGCGACCATTTCACGCATCCGGGCCGTCAGCCTGGCGGAGGCGCCGGAGGCTTGGAAGCGCAGGGACGGATGGCTCAGGGCGAGCCGGCGCGCGGATTCCAGCATCATCGGGAAAAGCCGGGCGACCTCGCGTTCCCGGCTGCCGGGGAGGAGGGCGACGAGGTCCTCCTCACGCGGTTCACCGGCGCGTTCCGACTCAAGTTCGTCGACCAGCGGGTGGCCGACGAAGGTGGTTTTGAGGCCGGCGCCTTCGAAGATCGGCTGCTCGAAGGGAAACAGGCAGAGCATTTCATCCAGCAGCCGCGCCATCTTAGGCAGCCGGCCCTTGTTCCAGGCCCAGACCTGCGGGCTGATGTAGTAGATGATGCGGGTGTCCGGCAAGGCCTCGCGGACGGCGGCGGCGAAGCGGAGATTGAAGCCCGGGTAGTCGATGAGCACCAGCAGCTTCGGCCGCAGCGCGCGGACCTCGGCGAGCATCTCGTCAAAGCGCTGCTTGAACCATCCATAGCGCTTCAGCACTTCCCACAGGCCCATCACGGCGGCGTCCTCGACCCAATCCCGCACCCGGCCGCCGGACACGTCCCGCATTTCCGGTCCGCCGGCCCCGTGGATTTCGAGTTCCGGATGCATCGCCGCAAGGGCGCGCAGCATGCCCGCGCCATGCGCATCCCCGCTCAATTCTCCCGCGATGACATACAGCGCCTCGGCCATCTGGCGCGGACTTTAGGGAGCCGCGGAGCGCGCTGGCCATGAAAATCCCCGTGTCCGGAAGGATCGGTAGCGGCCCCGGGGAATTCGTCATTGATTTCGCCCGACCGCCCCCCTTAATCGCCCTCCGCACCAAGCCCGCCACATGGCCGAAGAACCTTCCGATACCCCGCGTCCGCTCGCCGAAATTTCCCACGGCCCCTCCGCCTTCGAGGCCTTCCTCGACCGCAACCAGAAGGGCATGATCGTGCTCGGCATCGCGCTGGTCTCGGCCACCGCTGGCTGGATCATCTTCCGGGGCGTCAAGGATGGAGCCGAGAAAACCGCCGGAGCGGTCCTTTCGAAAGCCGACGACATCCCCGCGCTGCAGGATCTGGTCAAAGATCACCCCGACACGCCGGCGGCCGGCAGCGCCCAACTGGTGATCGCCTCCAAGCAATGGGATGCCGGCGACCAGGCGGCCGCGGTCGAAACGCTGCGTGCCTTCATTGCCGGCAATGCCGGACACCCCGCGCTGCCGAGCGCCCGCGCCAGTCTGGCGTCGCGGCTGTGGCAGCAAGGCCAGACCGAGGAGGCCGAGGGCCTTTTCCGCGAATTGGCCGACGCTCCCGATGCGAAGTTCATCGCTCCGCTCGCGTTGATTTCACTCGGTGATATCGCGAAGTCGGCCGGACGCCTCGACGACGCGGAGAAATCCTACAAGCGGGTGCAGGACGAGTTTCCGAAGAGCCCCTTCGCCCAGACCGCTGGCAACCATCTCAAGATGCTGCGCTTCAAGTTGCCGGAGGAGATCAAGGCCCCGCCTGCCCCGGAACCGAAGGAAGGAGAGACCGCCAAGCCCGAGGGTCTGGAGGGTGCCAACCTGCCGAAGGAACTCCAAGGAAACCCGCTCGGTGCCATCATCGGCAACCAGGATCCGGCACCGGAGCCTGAAGTCGGGACCCCGCCTGTCGAGGCTCCTCCGATGCCTGCGGAAGAGCCGCCCGCCCCTCCGTCCGGAGAACCTGCCGCTCCGCCTTCGGATGAACCGGCAGCTCCTCCGTCCGGAGAGCCCGCCGCCCCGCCCGCCGCTCCGCCCGCCGAAGAACCGGTCGCTCCGCCTGCCGAAGAACCGGCTGCTCCGCCTGCCGAAGAACCGGCTGCTCCGCCTGCCGACGGGGAATCCAATTGACTTTCAACCTCACTTTAATCCTATTCCCTCGCCATGAGTAACAGTTTTGGATTTCGCAAGATCGGTGGTCAGAAGCCCGGTGATGAGCCCGCCGCTCCCACCCCGGCTCCTGCCTACACCCCGGCTCCCACTCCTGCGGCAGCCAGCTACGCCAGCCCGGAACCGGCAGCTCCGCCGTCCGTTCCCGCCGCCGCGGCCCCGCAGCGTCCCGCCGGTCCTTCGCGCAACGTCCTGAGTTCCGATGTGGAAATCAAGGGCACCGTGAAGTTCACCAACGACCTGGTGGTCGATGGCCGCATCGAAGGCGAGATCCAGTCCGAAGGAAACCTGACCGTCGGCGAGAACGCCCGCCTCAAGGCCGAGATCAAGACCGGCACGGTGGTCGTTTACGGCAAGGTCCATGGCAACATCGTCGCCAGCGAGCGCGTCGAACTGAAGGCCACCGCGGAAGTGGTCGGCGACATCAAGGCCAAGACCCTTTCGATCGAGCCCGGTGCCATCTTCGTCGGCAAGTCCAACGTTGGCACGCCATCGACGCCCGCCGCCGCCTCCAAGCCGGTCCAGGCGGCGACTCCCGCGCCTGCCGCCAAGCCGGCCGAAGCCCCGAAGCAGGGCAACCTGTCCGGCGTGGTGAATCCCTGAGCGACGTAATTTCCAAAGCCCGCCCGGCCCCGTGCCGCGGCGGGCTTTTTTTTCGCCACCCGCCGCGCCCGGACTTCCTCATTGAGCAAGCCGCACGGCGCGTCCATCCTTCCGCCATGCCCGCCGCCGCACTCGATCTCAAGCAAGCGATCCTCGACCTGAAGAAGGAACGGAACGCCGTCATCCTCGCCCACAACTACCAGACCGGCGACATCCAGGACCTGGCCGACTACGTGGGCGATTCGCTCGGGCTGGCCTATCACGCGAAGGAGACCACCGCCGACGTGATCGTTTTCTGCGGCGTCCACTTCATGGCCGAGACGGCGAAGATCGTGAACCCGTCCAAGATCGTGGTGCTTCCCGACAAGGACGCCGGTTGCTCGCTCGAGCAATCCTGCCCCGGCCCCGAGTTGGAAGCCTTCCTCAAGGCCAACGCGGAGAAGAACTACTACGTCATCGCCTACATCAACTGCTCCGCCCACGTGAAGGCGCTGTGCGATGTGATCTGCACCTCCGGCAACGCGGTGAAGATCGTCAACAAGGCGCCCGCCGACCGGCCCATCCTGTTCGTGCCCGACGAGAACCTCGGGGCCTGGGTGATGGAGCAGACCGGCCGCAAGATGGACCTGTGGAAGGGCAACTGCTACGTCCACGTCGAGTTCACCCGCGACTCCATCCGGCGGATCAAGGACGAGTATCCCGACGCGCTGGTCGTCGCTCATCCCGAGTGCACCCAAGCCGTCCGGCTGCTCGCCGACGAGGTTTGCTCGACCGAGAAGATGATCTCCTTCTGCCGCAACGCGCCGGTGAAGGACATCATCGTGGTCACCGAAAGCGGCATGCTCCACCGCCTGCGCAAGGAGTGCCCGGACAAGAACCTGATCGCCGGACCGACCGACCGCTGCGCCTGCGCGGACTGCCGCTACATGAAAATGAACACCTTGGCCAAGCTTCACGCCTGCCTTGAGAATCTCCAGCCGCGGGTCGAGTTGCCGGAGGACATCCGCCGCCGCGCGGAGCTTCCCTTGTTGCGGATGCTGGAGCAGTCGCGATGATTGGAAATTTCTTCGGATTCCACGATTTTTGAGGCCCGAAGTTCTTGACAGTCGCCGCCCGCTTGGGCTTTCTTCCCGCCCGCGCCGCAGGGCACGACAAAGCACCCGTAGCTCAATTGGATAGAGCGTCTGACTACGGATCAGAAGGTTAGGAGTTCGAGTCTCTTCGGGTGTACCACTTTACAAGGCCCTGCAAGTTCACCACTTGCAGGGCTTTTTTGCGGGCGTGGCTTCGAAATCTTCCGCAACGGATCGGAACCCGAGGGACATTGTGTTGACGTAAGGAAAGTGAAATCGGGGGATCATGAGCACAGATGAGAGCGAATCCGACCATGGCACGGGCGAAAGGCGCACGGATACCGCGTTCGTGGCCTTGCTTACCGGGCATCAGCTCTTCCTGCGGAACTTCGTTTCCAGTCTGGTCCCGGCGGTGGATATCCGGGCCGATATCGTCCAGGAGGTCAACATCCTGCTCTGGGAGAAGCGGTCGAATTTCGAACTGGGTACGAATTTCAAGGCGTGGGCCTTTGCGGTGGCGCGTTACGTCATCATGAACAACCAGAAGCGCTTCCGCCGGGAGGGACGTCTGGTTTTCAGTTCGGATCTGGTCGAGGTGCTCGCGGACCAGTTCGAGGAGATGGCGCCGGAACCGGACGAACGAATGGAGGCCCTCCGGGATTGCCTGGGTCGCTTGCGGCTTGAGCACCAAAGCATGCTACTCGCCTGCCACGAGGAACACGGTTCCATCGAGCGCGTGGCGGAGAGGCGGGGGCAGCCGGCAGTGACGATCCGCAGCATCCTTCTTCGCCTGAGAGGCAAACTCAGGAAATGCGTTTACGAACAGATGGCCCGAACCCGACTTGCCTCATGAACCCGGACGCACGCCTTGAAGAACTGGTGGCCCGCTATCAAGAGGGAAGCTGCGGACCCGATGAGATCGGCGAACTTGAGGAGCTGCTTCTCGGTAATGCCGAATCCCGGAAATACTTCATCGAGATGGTCCTGCTCGACGAGGATCTGGGGATGCTCGCGGGCTCCGGTCACCGAAAGTTCGGCAGCGGCCTCATTCCCGTGGAGCTCGTGCTTCGGCGGCAGCGCGTGCGCACCGTGAAGCTCTCGCTTCTTGCCGCCGCGGCGGTGGTCCTGGTCTCCGCGGTCGGGATGTGGATGCAGAGGGCCTCGAAACGGACTCCGGTTCTCGCGGGCTTCCGGCTCGCGCCGAACTCCGTCTTTGTCCTGAGCCATGTCGGCAAGGACAATACTCCGTCGGGCAACGCGCTGGTCGAAGATTCACGCATCTTCATTGAACACGGCGCGGTGGAACTTGAAATGCCGCACGATGTGCGCGCGTTGGTCGAGGGCCCGGCCGCAATGACGCTGCGCGGCGAGCGCACCCTGGAAATGGATCACGGCCGCGCGTTTTTCGAAGTCACTTCGGAAGAAGGCCGTGGATTCACCGTCGTGACCCCGCACCAGCGGATCGTCGATCTCGGCACCGCCTTCGGAGTCGATCTCCAGCGCGGTCGCGACGACGTGGAGCTGCACGTGTTCCAGGGAAGTGTCAGGGTCGATCCTTTGGATGGCGGCGAAGGGGAAGTCCATGCCGCCGGCCGCTCGTCCCTTTTGTCCGGGGCGCGGGTGCGCGAGGAACTTGGCGGACCTTCCGCCGCATTCCGGCGGGAATTGCCGGAGAAGGTCGAAACCCTGCTCCTGGAAGACTTCGAGTCGGGTCTCGTCGGCGGCCGCGAGTATGATGTCGTCATCGACCCGACCGTGATCCGTGATCTTACGGGAAACCGATTTGCCGGCATCGACGACGACAATCCGTGGACCTTTGGTAGCGCCCGCCATCTGGTGGAACCGGTTGCCTTTCATGATTTCGGGGGAAACCCGTCGCCGGGCCACATCACCACGCGGCAGTTCCCGGCCAGACTGATCCAGTTTGACGACGGGTCCGATACCGGCATCGACCTCGGCATCTCCGGAGCCATCTTCGTCCGCTCGGGCAAGTCCGGAGAGACCTTGCCGCCAGCGGAAGGGACCCCGGCGGCCATCCTCTTTCTGCCAAGCGGGATCGACCTCTCGGACGGCTACCTCACCGAACGCGAACCGAAGGAGTCGGGACCCACCGAGTTGAACTTTTCCGGCATGAATCCGGGCCTTCGTTATGATATCGCGCTTTACGGCGACCGCAGCGGGCTTCCGAGCGATGGCCAGGAGCGCTTCAAGCTGAAAGGCGCAGCCGAGGCTTCCAACACCAGCTCGATCGGAATCATCAGCGACTTCGTGACCGAGCTGGAAACCCGCCGCAACGCGGCTTCCGGCCATGTGGTCCGCTGGTCCGGCATCGATCCGGGGGCCGACGGCCGGGTGACCATCACCATCGATCCTTCGGTCTCGGGGCCCGTCAACCAGTCCTGTCTCTCCGCGGTCCGCGTGGCAGCGAGCTCGGTGGACGGGGCACCGGTGAACTTCAACAGCCTGCCCTTTGATGCGTCCCATTTCGCGGACGGCGACGGTCTTCCCGACAGCTACGAACTCGCCCACACCAATCCGCCCTCGGCCACCGCGATGGCCCCGGACGAAGATCCCGACGGAGACGGGTTTTCCAACCTGCGGGAGTTCCAGCACGGAACCGATCCATACAAGTCCGATGCCGGAGGGCTCGCTGACGGAACCGCCCGACCTGCCGGGATTCCGGATAAGGACCCTCCGGTGATCGTGAACCGTTATCCTGCCGAAGGGTCATCCGACGCGCTGCCCGGCGACCCTCTGATGATCGCCTTCAATGAACCCATCAAGCTGGGGACCGGAAGGATCATCCTGCGCGATCTGACCGACTATACCGAAACCGTCATCGCGGCTGGCGGGCCAGGCACTTTGGTTGATGGCCGGGTCCTGACGATCATCCCTCCCGCGAGGCTGGCGGACGGCGAGATGCAACTCGGCCGGATCGGCGGCTGGGAATGCCATCGAGGCCCGGGAATCTTCAATTCCCGCGGAAAAGGCATGTGGTATGATCTGGATGATCTGAGGGATGGCGGCAAGAGCCGTGGCGTGATCGGCTCGATGAAAGGGCCGAATATGGCGACCTTCGGGCCATGCCTTCCCGGCAGCAGGATCCGTCGTGAGTTCGCCACCGTCGCGCCGGACAGCCGCTACACCATCAGCGTCGGAATCGGCGTGCGCACCCGGAACCAGGGATCGAAGGACGTCTTCGACGGTTGCATGATTCGCCTGGTTTCCGGGGACAAGCTGCTGGTCGAGTTCGCCGAAAACACGCCTCCCGGTCCGCCTGACAGCGTGAGCGCCGTCGGCTTTTCATGGGACTCCTTGTCGCTGCCGGACGGAGTCTCCATCGGCGACCCGCTCGTCATCGAGATCGCGCCGAACCAGGCGTCCGGAGAGGCTCCGGGATATCTCGATATCGACAACGTCCGGGTCACGGTGGTGGAGAGCAGTGCTGCAAGCGGCGGGTCAAGGTGAGCCTTGCCGAGCCTTTCCTGATCCCGGATTGCGGCCGCGCCGGGGAAGCCGGAAAGGTGGCGGGAACGCGGGAGTCGGATCGGAGAAGTCCGGACCGGCCCTGGCGGATGGGATGTCGATCCCGGTGGATGAAGTCGGATCATCTGTTCCAAATCCAGCCGCTTTACTTCAAGGTGACGAATACGTCGTCCACATAGAAGCCGCTGAAAACTTCGGAGTCCGGAATGGCTCCCGGGTTGCTGGTGAAGTTGAATTCGATCCTGATGTTCTTGCCGGCGACATCCTGGGCGGGCATTTCGAGCGATTTCTGTGTCCAGGCCCCACCGACTCCCTGGATTCCGGAAATCGCGAGCCCGGCGATGGGGGCATTCGCATTGTCCGCGTCCAGGATGCGGACGGCTCCGAAGTCCGCCAGTCCGTCGGTGTCGATGAACTGCCGGAAGCGCAGGGTCGCCCCATTGCCAGCGGGAATGGCAAGGACCGGAGACTTCAGCGAAACATCGGCATTCTCGTTGTAGTAGCCGGCGATGTTGGTGCCGACGCAGTGGGGAGCGGTGAAGGCCGATGCCGGGCCGCTCGCGACTCCCGATGGGACTCCGGCTTCCCAGTCGGTTCCGCCGACCGGGCCGTTGCTGGACCAGCCGGCGGGCAATTGGGCGGCAGCATCAAAACTCTCGGCGATCAGGGGCGGTGCGACTTGCTCCACCAGCGCGAAGAAGCGGCGTTGATCCCCTCCGCCGGGGATATTCACCAGCACGTTGTTTGGTGGTGTGCCGTAAAGTCCCTGCTTTCCATCCCAGATCGTCCAGGTGCTGATGGCAGCCGAAAAATCGGTGCTGCTCACGAGGTCATACACACGGCCGGATTTCCCGGACCATGAGAAGTCGTAGCTTCCCGCCGTGTCCATGTTGGGCATGATGGTGAGGACGGGCGGCTGGGTCGAAGGCCCGCCGAGGAGAGAGAAGCCGCCGAACGCACCGGCGCTCGGGTTCTTGATGCGCGTGCTGATCCCGCAGAAGGTGCCATCGAGCAGCAAGGCATCGGTGGCGGTGTTGAATGTGCGGGTGATGGTCTGTGCCGGCTCGCCGTTGCGGGCGATCGAAAAGTCCAATTTCAAGTCGGCTCCGGTAAAAGTGCCCGCCACCGTCAGAACGAAACTGTCACCCGCCGCCAGATCGTAGCCGAGGGCGGCGTTGGCAAGCGCACCGGACTCGATGCCGGCACCCATTTCGATGGAGCTGTTGCCCGTTGCGGTCGTTCCTCGCAACTTGAGTGACAGGCCCGAACCCAATCCGGTGTTGTCACTTGTATCCGCGAACAGGTGGATGCCGAAGCGTTCGTTGTTCTGTGTCGTCGCCAGGTCACTCAGGATGAATCTCGTCGTGATGATGAAGTCGTTGGTTTCACCGCCGCCCAATCCCGTGAAGGTTCGCAGGAGCCCCACGTTCTGAAAGCCGGTCTCCGTCTTGTTGATGCGGTCCAACAGGACGCTCTGTGCTTGGTCGGTCGCACTGGCGGACGGGCCGCCGGCCAGGGTGAATCCCGCTCCGGTGTGGGTGGTCTTGCCGGGCTCCGTGCCGAAATCGAAGCTTACCGGTGCGAGCACGTCCCCCACGGAGACTGAAGACAGGGCCGCCAGACCGACGAGGGCGGCGCGGCCGGTTCTTGTCGGGATCGTCGGGGCTTCATGGGTTCCGGTTCTCATGTTCATGATTGGGTTTGGATATGGGTTGTTTGGGGAAAGGGCTCCCGGGACCGGATCTAGGGTCCGGACGAGGGCTTTGACCCGGCCTCGGCCGGATCGATGGACTCCACCTTGAAGTTCCAGTAGATGGATTGTTTGGTGGACATGTGGCGGAGTCCGATCCGGCCCTTCTGCAGGCGGCGCGGTTGGATGGCGGCGTCGATCCGGCGGGTGTCCCAGGTGTGGTCGGCGATGGGCTTGCCGCTTTCCTGATCGACGACGCGGAGCCTGAGCGAATCCCCGACGGACTCAGCGAGCACCTCGTAAGTTTTGCCGGGAACCATGGGAGGGCAGTCCACCATCGGCTCGACGAGTCCGCGCTTGGGATACCATTCGAGCTTCTCGTTCCTCCATGGATAGCGGCGGCAGCGGAGTTCGTCCCTGAAGCTCAGGCTGAGCAGGTTCATGTGGGTGAAGTAGAGCGACATGTCGGGAACCTCGCGCAGTGCGCGCCATTCGTGGATGTCCTCGACGTAAGGATCCTTGCCGATTCCCTGGGCATGGATGTAGAGCAGGATGTTGCCGTAGATGGGTTGGTCCACCGGTTTCATCTGATAACTGATGCGGAGGTCGCCCTCGAAGACCTGCTTGGTCCACAACACGGCATGATGGGCGTGGTAACCCTCGGGATCCTGTTCCTTGGTCACCGTGCCTCCGGCGAAGAAGAGCCCACCCTCGCGATGCTCCAGGGTCGCTTTCTTGCCATCGAGAAACCACTTCTCCTGCCAGTTGGCGGCCATGCTGTCCTCGAAGATCAAGTTGGTGCTTTCTTTCGCGGCGGCGGCCGTTTCTCCGACGGTCAGCGATGCCAGCACCTCCATGGTCTTGGCCCGGCCAATGCGGTCGGCGAGTTGCTGCTCGAAGAGGCTGTCCGGTTTGACGGGTTGGTCCGGGCTCTCGATGTGTCCGCTGCCCATCAACGCGTGGCCGAAGTATTTGCCCTCGCGGGGCGTGCCCCAGTAGCCGGCCCGCTCGTTGGCATACCAGAGGTCCTCTACATCATGTTCTGCCTTCGTCCCACTCTTGCAGCCGATGGCGAAGTTGTTCTCTCCCGGGGTCTCCGGGTCGAAGACGACGATACTCCGGGCGTCTCCGTTCCAGATCGTCGTGTTGGCGGCGGCCCACCCGTGGCCGGTGCCCGAGTCGCCACGGTTGATGGCGGCGATGGCTCCGTCACGGGTGGTGACGAGATCATAGAGGAAACCCGTGCTCCAGCGGTGGTGCGGTTCGGATTGGCCGCCGCGCACGGCGGTGCAGCGGACGAAGGCGAAGGGCCCCATGTTGCGCGAGCCGCCGGCGAAGTCATGCCGCCCGTCTTCGGAGTAGCATCCGTAGAACAGGTGAAGCGACCCGCCGGAAATGGAGAACGCATACCGGTTTCCTCTGTCTTTCGGCCCCACCGGCTTGAGGCTGCGGCAGTCGCCCACCGTGACCTGGAGGGTGTGGCCGGCCACTCGAACCGCGGCGAAACTTACATGGAGCACGGTGCATCCCCGCACCCAACTGTCCATGGCCCCGGAGATTTCGATCCCGGTCTTGAAGTTGCGGAAATCCGAGTCCTTGCCTTGATCCTCAACCGTGGTGTCGTAGTTGGAAACGACCCGCAGCGATTCCACGCCCGCATGCGTGGCGGTGCGGCCTGCATCCACCTTGAACACTTCTCCGCCTCCATGCTCCACCGCGATCGACTGGGGAAGCATGACGTCCAGCGTGAGGAAATTGCCTTCCACCCGTGCGACCCGGCGATAGTGGCAAAATTGATAGGACTCGGGCTTCCAGGGCCGCTTCGTCTCGCCTGCCTTTCCGCCCCGGATGTGGCGGAGGCGCTCGCCCATTCCGAGGAGATCGATCCACGCCTGGCTGACGGTTTTCCGGATGCAGACGAAGTCGCCCGGCGCGAACCGGCTGGCGTCCTCAAGCATCACTTGCGAGCTGCCCGAAGGGACGTAGCCATCGACAATGCGCACGGCTTTATCCTCTCCAACGTGTTCGAAGATTGCGTCGGGATTTCCGAGGACGATGGCACTCTCCTCGCCTGTTTCAGAGCGCAGGATCAGGACCGTGCCGTCCTCGCCATCGCCCTCGCCGCGCAAAACGACCCCGGAAGGTACGTGCAAGGCGCCATTCAGGAAATAGGTGCCGCGCTTGAGCAGGACGGCTCCGCGCACTCCGTCGTCATCGGCATCCATCGCGCCCACACGGTCTAGGGCCGCTTGGATGCGTTGGTGGCCATCCGGCCCCATAGGGTAGGCCATGTTGCCCATGGGCGTGGCTTCGCCGGGTAGCGGTTCGAGCGCTTCAACCACCGGAACTTCGGGGATCGGCTCTTCGCTCCGGGCGTAGCCGCAGTGCGACCAATCCAGCACGCGGTCGCCCTTCTCGGAGTAGAGTTTGTAAACAAGCCGCCCGTTATTTCCCATCGAAACGAGCGGAGCGATCCGGCTCGGGATGAAGCTCTTCCTTTCGATGGTGTCCGGCGCCGGCTTGACCCACGACTGCAAGCTGCCGTCGCTTTCTTCCGGGTTTGCCTTCCCGGGGGGCGTGCTGCCCGGGCAGCGGGAACAGAGTTCGAGTCCCTTTGCCTTGGCCTCCGCGAGCGTCATCCTGGTCATCTTAGCCCGCTCGGTCGGATCGTTGGTCAGGCGCCTGCATCCTTCGACATGGCCGCGGTTCTTGTCGGGCAAGTGGTAAACCGTGATATCCCCCGGCACGTCGGCACGGGTCGTCTGGAGTGTCAAAGCGACCACACAGGCCGCCAGTCGCCGGACAGGCAGGGGTGTCCCGGGATTGTTCAGGTGCATGCTCTTCCGGAGATGGGTTTCGTTGCGGAACGCTGTTCGCAGTTCGTTCCGATCTCGTGATTTCCTGCCGCAGCCGATCCGTTGCAAAATTCTCCGATCGTGTGCCTCAGTTCGAAAAACCGCAACGATCCGGATTCAAGGGACATGTCAACCGTGGTCCGCACGCGCATTCGAGCCGCGCTGCCCACGCGCTCGCATCCCAGCCAGCCTCCGATCTCTGAAAACCCGTGAAAAAGGTCATCGCTCCGCTCATTTTGCTGGCGGCTATCCTCGTCGTAATCGCCAGCCCCGGAGGCGGCGAGTCCGACCCGCCCGCTCCGGTGTATTCCGATCTCTGGGGCGTGAACGGCGAACTGTGGGATCCGGAGACCAGCCGGCTCAAGGATTTCACCAACGCCGGCTACATGCAGGGCAGTGTCCCGATTCCCGACTGGCCGGTCGGGGTCACCGTCACGGACTTTGGAGCGGTTCCGAATGATGGAATCGACGATTCCCAGGCCTTCAATGCCGCCATCGCTGCGTGTCCTGCCGAAAGGGCGGTTTTCGTGCCGATCGGCAGGTATGTCATCCTGCAGCGGGTGACGCTGAACCGCGACCACATTGTGATCCGCGGCGAGGACATGTTCGGGACCGTGCTGTTTCTTCCGAAGAACAGCAACGAAGCCTACATCAATGAGTTCGGCTACGATCCGGATCCGAATGTCAGGAACACGGGTGTCGATCCCTTTTTCGTTGTGCCCGGAGGCACCCACCGGAGTATCGAGAACTTGTCCTTCATCTTCCGTGAGCAAACCAAAATGGGACACTGGGAGCACAAGGGCAACGATGCGATCCGCCACAGCGGCACCCATAGCTGGCTGCGCAATCTCTACATCAAGGATGCCGACCACGCGATTGCGACGGGTGGTTCGACGAACCTCTCCGTGACCAACATCATCTTCGATCAATCGATCAACCGGAACAAGGTCGCAATCGAGACCGAGGGTAGTGTGGTGGGGCACATGGCAATCAACCTGAATGATACCACGAATTGTCTTTTCCATAACATTCTCATCACGGGAGACTGGTCCCACGAATTCGATGAAAAGAGCAATTCAGGCAACGTGATTTCAGCGATTCGATCCAAGAACGGCGTGGTCGCCTATCACGGGCAGGGGAGCGTCGGCAACCTCTACACCGATCTGGAGGTGGAAACGGATCAAGCAACCGCCATGGGGAACAGCCTGAACCAGAACCAGGAAACCTATTGGAATGTCCGCAGTCGCAGCGGCCGCTTGAGTCTTGATAGTGTCGAACTGCCTTACAATACCGACACCGAGGGCAACCATCATGTCTTCGTCGGGTTCGACATCGATCCCGCCGTCCGGGGCGACAAGGTGACTTCGGAGTTCTGGTATGAGGCCATCGAACCGGAGGCGCTCGCGCCAAAGAACATCTACCTGGCCCAGCTCGCTTACCGCGGCAAACCCATCCCGCCCACGCCCCTGCTCGTGGCCCCGAATCCACACACCGGAAACGTGGTTCGTCTGGAGCCTGCCGAGGATAACATGGTCAGCGTTTCCAATCCGGACACCGTTCAGCCCCCCGGAGCCTTCGTGATGCCAATCGGGAGTTTGCCCTACTACAAATTCGATCTGAGCGGCCTGAATCTGAGTTCGATCCAACGGGCCCGCCTGAAGATCGCATTGCCCAATGTGGCCAATGCTCCTTTCGGATTGGAGCTGCGTTCCGTTGCGGATGATTCCTGGTCGGCGAAAACTCTGACCTACAACAACCGGCCCGCCACCGTGACCTCGCTGGACTCGGTTCAAATCAACAACAACTCCAAGGTGCGGATCATGGAGTTTGACGTCACCGGTTTTGTCCAGGCGGAGTGGGCGGGTGACAAGGTCGTTTCATTGAACCTCGTGAAAGTTTCGGGGAACGGATTCCTGACGAGCCTCCACAGCTCGGAGAATGGCTTCGGGCCGGAGCTGATCATCGAGCAGATTCCTGAAGCAGTGCCGGGTGCGCCCTCGGCTCCGAAGGATGTGAGATCGTATGGTTTGATCGGCAACATCCGCCTGGATTGGGCGGATAATCCGGAAAGCGACGTGGTTTCCTACAACGTTTACCGCTCCGTCGTCTCCGCCGATTTTTCGCAATATGAATTCCCCATCGGGATGGGGCTGACCACCAGCGAGTTTGTCGATATCCAGGAAAGCCATTCGGGCGGCTGGGACATCGGTGAAGTCCGCGCCGACATCCCCCATTTCTACCGGGTGACGGCGGTGGATTCGCATGGCCGTGAGTCGGAGAGCAGCTTGGAAATCGCGGGCACCGCGCTCGGGAGAAACAGCACGACTCAGCCCCCGGCTTTCACGAACGACCCGATTGTCTTGCCCGCCGCCACCCAGTATCTGCCCTACACGGCCAGCCTTGCTGGAACGGCCACCGACCCGGAAGGTGATACCTTGTATTATTCGAAAATCAACGGGCCGGACTGGTTGACGGTCTTTACTAACGGCACGATCTCCGGGACGCCGCGCCTCGGCGATACGGGGCTGATCCCATTCCAAGTTCAGGTCAGCTCGCTCCGTGGTGGTCGCGATGAGGCCACGGTTGAACTGATGGTCAATGCAGAGGCTCCCGATGCACCGGCATTTACTGACATCCTGCCGGGCGACGCCAGGATCAGCCTCGACTGGTCGCATGCTTCCGAAGGCTCGGCCGGTTACACGTTCGCCGTTTACCGGTCCACCACTCCGGGAGGTCCTTATTCCCAAGTGATCGCAGGATTGTCCGGCAGCACGCATACCGACACCGGGCTCGTCAATGGAACCGCCTATTACTATGTGGTCACCGCGTCGAACGCGACCGGCGAATCGCCGTTCAGTAGCGAGGCTGCTGCCACCCCGGTTGCGGGCTTGTCCATTGTCACGAATCTCATCGTCACAGGCGGAACGGTGACAAATCCTGCCGCATGGGATGCTGGTCTGCCGGTGCTGGGCAAGGACGGTCGGATCAACATCAACGGCACGGTCGATACGAATCTCCCACTGGACGGCTATTCCGTCCTCCACACGGGCGGTGTCATCGGGCAGACCGGATTGAATGCCTTGCCGCTGATCAACGGCACGAGGTGGATTGTGGATGGTGCGGGTGCATCCACCGCCGGAACCTTTCGAGGCTTCAGTGTCAGAAGCGGGTCTTCTTTCACGCTCAATCGAGGAACCATCAACACCGCGAGCGGCCGGGACTGGAGAGTCGAGGGTTCCGGTTCCACGATCACCGTCACCGGGGGACTCCTGAATTTGGGTCGCAGCCTGACGGTCGGTGGAGCGGCCGGAGCTTCGTTCACCATCAAGGGCGGCACCATCGCCGGTAGTCTAACCAGCGGCGACCTCGGCGCGGGAAGCCTGGACGACAACGCGAAAACACTGAATTTCAACGGCGGAACCACCAGCGTGTTCCGGATCAGCCTCAGCGGCGATAACACGCTGTTCAACTTCGGTGGAACTTCAGCCGGCTCGCTCACGGCGGGCTCCATCGCGGGATTCGGAACGAATTCGAAGCTCAACTTCATGCCCGGAACACGCATGACACTGGCCATTACGGGTGCCGATGGATGGGCCGCGGCACAATGGGCCGCGGGACGCCTGACCTACAATGGTCTGAGCCATGCCGTCCTTGGTGATTGGGCGGCGGTCACCGCGCAGGACGGCTTGGGGGAGGGCTGTTCCTTCGCCTATGACAGCAACACCAAGGCACTGTCGCTAGCAAATGAAGCTCCCCTGACCGCGGCCGAAGCCTGGCGGCAACAGAATTTTGGCCAGACGGAGAACACGGGCAATGCGGCGGACGATTTCGACTTCGATGGGGATGGCTTGACGAACCTCATGGAAAGGGCATTCGGGACCACGCCAATCGATCCGACAGGCCCCATTGGCCGGCCAAAGGGCGAACTGATGGAGGTAAGCGGGGACCGCTACCTGACCCTGACATATCGTCGTTTGAAGGGCGGCAGTGGTAGGACCGGTGTGAATTACACAGCAGGCGGCATCACCTATACCGTCGAACACGACATCGATTTGGTGGACACTTGGGCAGGCGGAGCGGTCGTGGCCGTGGGAGTCCCGATCGACAACGGAAATGGGACCGAAACAGTCACCGTCCGCTCGCCAAGTCCCATCGGCGACGCGACCGCCGGGTTCATGAGGCTCAAATTGACCCCTGAGCCGTAGTTTCCAATGAGTGGCCGCGTTCCGTGGCGGTTCTGTGAACCGGCTGTGTCAGCAGCCCGCAAAGAGTCTCAACTAATCCGCAACGTATCAGGGCCGTGGGGAAATACCAAAAGTGGCGAGGCACCTGCGCCACGAGGAGCCCAACCTCCGGAGCCAGGCCGGTAGAATGCCCATTTTCGAAACCCATGAAGAACCTGATCATCACTGCTTTCGTCTCCGGTCTTGCTGCCAGCCTGGCCGGCCGGCTATCAGCCCAGACCAACTACATCGGCACCGGATCGGGCTCCGCGCTGGATATCGCGACTGCCGCGAACTGGGATCCTGCCCTGTTGCCCACATCGTCAGGCAATCCCGGCACGATCGGCACGAATTCCAGCGTCAATGCGGCAAACGGAGTCTTCACCTACACCGACTACCACATCACCCTCACCGGGGGCATCATGTCCCAGTTCAACTCGGGAAATGATCCTACCTTCAGTGGCGGCAGTTTCACGGTCGACGGTGGCACCTACGGCGCGACGAATGGCGCCGGCCGCGGCTTCCGTACCGATGCTGCGAACATCGCCACCCTGACCTCCGGGAAGATCAACAGCGGCTCCACCTCGAATGGCGGAACGAATATCCAGAACGGATCTTCGCTCATCATCAACGGCGGAGGATTCCAGCAATGGGGGACCACCCGCAGCATCCGGCTTACGGGCGGTTCCTCCCTCACCGTGAATCCGGGCGGCATGCTTTCGATGGACACCACCGCCACCGCGGTTGGCTCGTTGGGTGTCAATCAACTGTCCTCCGGCTCCAACACGCTCACATTGAACGGCGGCACCGCCACTGCCAATTTCCTATCTTTCGGAAACAACGCCGCCTCGCCACGGCTGACTCTTGTGCTGGGTGGCACCACCGCAGGCACCTTGAGTGCGGTGAATTTCAAGCCGCTCGACTCAAGTGAGGTGATCGGCGCGCGGCGAATCAACTGGCTGTCCGGCACGCTCATGACCATGAGTGTCGCCAATGCCGACGAGTGGGCGGCGGCTGAATGGGATGCGGGCCGCTTGCTCTACAACGGACAGGCCAAGACCGATCTGGCCGACCTGTCCTGGGCCGACGCGACCAATTCCTCCATCGGTGTGGGCGGGGGTCATTATTTCGTTTACGACGGTGGAACGGAAACCCTCTCCCTCGCCTCCAGCGGCAGCGACCTTTCCCCGCCGGCATGGACCGCCACTTGGCCACGGGTCGATACGGTGGGCGCCACCATCTTCACCGCGCGGGCAAGGATCGATGAAAACGGCACTGCGTACTACGTGGTGCTCGCCGATGCTGCCGCCGCACCGAGCGCTGCCGAAGTCAAGGCCGGCACTGCCGCTGGCGGCGGTCCCGCCATCGCCAACGGCAGCATGAGCCTGACGGCCAACACCGAGAACACCGCAGCCGTCACCGGCCTGACCGACAGCACCGCCCATGATGTCTATTTCGTCGCTCAGGACGCCGCGGCCAATCTTCAGGCCAGCCCGTCCAAGGTCGATATCACCACGCCGACCTTCTATGAAGATTGGGCCGACGGCGCGTCCTTCGGTGAAGATGCCAACGACGACGGTGTGGACAACGGCCTCGCCTTCCTGTTGGGAGCCGATTCTCCGACTTCCACCGTCACCCTGCCAACCGTGAGCCACGAATCCGGGAAACTCGTGCTGACCTTCAGCATGCGAAACCCGGGCCATCGAGGCACGGCCACGCTCGCCGTGCAGCACAGCAGCGACCTCGGCATCGGCGACCCGTGGAGCGTCGGAGCCATCGTTCCAACCCATGGTGACGGTGTGACCTTCGACGTTTCTTCAGGCGACCCGCTCGATAGTGTCATCGCCGAGATCTCTTCAAGCGAAGCCGCCTCCGGCAGGCTTTTCGGCCGCCTCAAGGCTCTGCCGTAAGCGCCAGCAATCCACATCCGGTTCCACCACTTCGACGATCCCATTGCATGTCACCATGAAGAGTCACTTTCTCACTTCCACGGCAGCCATCGCCGCTCTCCTTTCCGCGGCTCCCGCCGCGACAAACTTCATCAATGCAGGTGGCGTGGTCAGTGTCGCGGGCAACTGGGACGACGGGCTTCCCACAGGTGCCAATCAGGGAACGATCAACATCAACGCGTCCGCGGATTCGAATACCGCCCTGAGCGGCTATAATGTGGTCCAGACCGGGGGTGTTTTTTCACACACCAACCTCAATGCGGTCTCCCTCACCGACAACACGGCGTGGCAGATCAACGGGGCGTCCGCATCGACCAGCACGAGTTTCCGTGGCTTCAATGTCCGGAGTGGTTCGGACTTCACTCTGACCACCGGCACCGTGAATACCACAAGCGGGCGGGACTGGGCTCTCGGGGATGCGGGATCAACCCTCACGATCAATGGTGGCTCGCTCCATTTCGGGCGCAGCCTGGTCATGCAGGGATCTTCCGGTGCAATCTTCACCATCAATGCAGGTTCAGTCACCGGCACGGGCTCGATCGGTGGTAACAGCATTCAAGACAACACGCACTCGCTCAACTTCAATGGCGGCACAGCGGCATTTGGAAACCTCGATCTTCGAGGCGACAACACGTTTTTCAATTTCGGAGGCAGCACGGTCGGTTCATTGACTGCGGCAACCATCAACACCGGCGGCACTTTTGGAGCCAATTCCACATTGAACTGGCTACCGGGGTCTCTAATGACCCTCACCCTCACGGATACCGTGAACTTCGCCAGTTTCGCCGAGACTTACTGGAACTCCGGCGATTTGCTTTTCGATGGCGATTCCAAGGCGGCATTGGGCGGCCTGTCATGGACCGATGCCACCAACTCCGCGATCGGGCTCGGCGGCGGCTACTACTGGGATTTCAACGACGCGACCAACACGCTTTCCCTCGCCGCGGTTCCCGAGCCCACCGGTGCCTCGCTCATCGGTCTCGGCTTCGGTGCCCTTGCATTGGTGAGGCGTCGCTCCCGTGAGTGATCCCCATGGAATCCGCCGGTGAGACCTTTGGTTCATGTCACATGCGCTCCCTCTGATCCTTGAAAGCAATGGAAAAGCGGCCGGCACCGGGTTCGGACGTTTTGCACTGCCTCTTTTTGGACATTTCTTTCATGATCGGACCTGATCCGGAACTCCGATGGAACTATCGTCATCCGTATGAAGATTGAAGTCATTGAATTGAATCCGAGGAAATTTTTCCGCCTGCTCTCCGCCCTTCTGCTGGTCGCCGGCGCCACCGCCGGGCAGGCCCCGGAACCTGATCCCGGCACCAAGGTGTATTGGGACGGCGGCAAGCGCGGGCACATCGATGGTTGCCCGCGCCTGCCGAAGGACGCCGCGGAACTGGCCAAGATGCCAGTAAAGACCTATGGCGAAATGATCGCTGGCGGTGGCGTTCTTTGTTCCCGATGCCCTGGCAGCACCACCTTGGGCAAGGACAAGCCCGGCCCGGTAGCGGACAGGCCCGGAGCGGCGGCAGTGGAGTATGATCCCCAGACCAAGGTTTTTGCGGACGCACTGTGGTTCCGCGTTCATGCCGCGGACTGTCCGAGCCTCATCATGAGGGAGAAGAAAAAGATGCTGACCTTGGAGGAAGCTGACAAGGCGGGTTACCGGATTGGTCAATCGGGACAATCCGGCCGGGAGAACTGCTGCCTGGCCGGATACAAGAGAAAGCATCCGGAGAGGAAGTTCACCGACGAGACGATCCTCGCGGGCAACGATGACAAGCGCCAAGTCAAGCACGTCCCAGGCTGCCACCGCTATTGGCCAGACAGGACCCACAAGCGACGCCCCCTGAAGGACTGGGTTCCGGACGGATTTACGGTTTGCCTCCACTGCATCGAACGCGGCCCGTCCTCCGCCACTCTCTCCGATGAGGAGTGGGCCAAACTCGGCTCACCCAACCCGTTCGTCGCACCAGAAGGATGGGTGCCGAAACCCTTCCCGCTCGATCAACTGCCTTCCAAGGAAGAGGTGGAAATCCTGATCCAGGAAACACTGGCCACGCCTAACGGAATCCAGGAACTGCAATTCACCGATCCGGTGGCCACTGCGGAAAACTTCGTGACCATGAGATTCTTCTTTCCCGTGGAAAACTGGCTGCACTTCTACAAAGCGTATCGAGCAACGGGCGACAATCGCCTCCGGGACAAGCTTCTGGAGTCCGCCCGGCATTACAACCAACTCGCATTGGATTATCCTTCCGTGGCCCGGTTGAAGGCAAGCGATCCCGAGGGTATGCCGTTCATGTATTCCATGGCGGCTTGGGCGCGGATCACGCTGCAATTGGCGCGCAAGCAGTCCAGTGCGGCGAGTCCGAAGAGCATCGAGGAGGCCGAAGCGCTTCTCACGACCATGCTTTCCGTGTTGAAGCCTACATGCGAGGGCGACAGCGGCCTCGATTCGAAGATGGGCATACCTCAAAAACTGGCAGACGATTTCAGAACCCGGGCCTTCAACCGATCCATGAACGGCATCGGCACCCTCTCCATGATGGTGGCGGCGCTGGAGGATTCGCAGTCTCTCAAGGGAACGAAAGAGCACCAGCCAGAGATCGATCATTACCGCAAGGTGGTGCGGGAATTCATCAAACACTGGTTCAGCATCGGCGACCTCGTCGTCATGCCGGAAGGTGGAAAGCTGTTTGTTTATCCCTACAAGCCGGAAGCCAAACCCAGGATCGTCGACGGTAGCAAGATCTACAACAGGCCGGAGGATGGCGGCCACTACTCGCACACCTTGCAGGGTTTGATGTGCTTGTATGAATCGACGCCGGACGTGGGCATCGACGATGACTTCATGACGGCCGTGGCGAATGCCGTGTACCGCAGCTCCACCGTAAAGGTGCAAGTGGGCAAGGACAAGAAGCTCATCCACTCAGGCCACGTCGAGAGTCCGGTCCAGTCCAGGGTAGTGTAAATCTTCGTCTGTAAAAGCCCCGCAGCCGAGTCCGCCGGTCAGGCAGACGATGGAGCGTAGCGGAATCGTCTGCCTGACCGGCGGCGCGCCGACCCCA